>CAZZEX010000006.1:0-79570 GCA_964653285.1 uncultured Anaerolineales bacterium | reverse complement strand
AGCGAGTTGTGCTAGAATACGTCGAGCTTGCTCGCCAGTATCACCCGGAACTGTTCGCTGGAGCAGATTAGCGAAGCCAGGGTATCAGGACAGGTGTCCTAAACGAAATACCTCTTCATCAAGCGTGCCTACGCCAAAACTGTCCTACAGTCCCTCGATTGGCACCGGCGTCATGATCGCTGGTCATTATTCGTCTTTGTGGTCATGCCCAACCATGCCCACTTCATCATCCGCCCGCTCGGTGAGCAAACCATCTCCGCAGTCTTGCAATCCTTCGGCTCTTATACAGCGCACGCCATCGCCGGCGATGATTTGCCCTTGTCAACATCGCCGGGCGGATATACAATAGCCCCGCCCCTCGTGGTAGGCTGCAACGCACGCAGCCGAAGCCCGGGGCAGGGCACCGATCGAGGTTCAGCAGACGAGAGGTAGAAAGCAGAGATGGCAATAAGGATGCGACGTTTGACACAGGCAGCGTTCGTCAGTCTCGTGATCTTGCTGGGCGCCGGATGTGGGGGAGGCACGTCTGTCGTCACTCCCGCTCCCACCCACACTCCCACACTCCCACCCTCTCCTGCTCCCACCCACACTCCCACACTCCCACCCTCTCCCGCTCCCACCCACACTCCCACGCCCCTGCCCTCTCCCACCCCCACCCCCACCCCCACTCACACTCTCACGCCCCCCCAGTTCCCCCCCACCAGCGCCAGCCCGCTGGGCCCGTGGGAGCCGCTGCTGGCGGAGGGGTTGCCCGGCCCGTGGGTGAGCGACATCGCGTTCGCCACACCGGAGGTCATCTTCGTCGTCGCAGATGGCGACGTCTACCGCTCCGACGACGGCGGGGCGATGTGGATGGAGTCATTCAATATATATCGCATGATACAGAGCGTCGCCGTCTCGCCGGAGTTCGCTGCCGACCAGACCGTCTTCGCCGTGGATGGGGGCAGCCGCCTGTTCCGCTCGACCGATGGAGGGGTAACCTGGGAGGAGGTGACCCGCATCGCGCAGGTTGGCGGCGCTTCCGACGTGCCGGTGTGGCTCTCCATCTCGCCCGCCTTTCCCGCCGACCCCACGCTGTGGGCCAACACCTCAGGAACCACGCACCGCTCCACCGACGGCGGGCTGGCCTGGGGGCCGTTCGACCCCGGCGTGCCGCTGACCGAGGAGATGCGCCTGGTGCCCAACCCCGACTACCCCGCCGACCCGACCCTGGAGGTGCTGGATTACGGCACCGCTGAATGGTCGCCGCTGCCAGACGGGCTCCTGTCCACGCCGACGCTCCTGGTCGCGTCCGGTACGACGCTGCTGCTGGGCACGCAGCGCGGGCTGTACCGCTCTACCGACAGTGGAGCGGCCTGGCGTGAGGCGAACACTGGCTTGCCTCCGGCTTCCGTGGAACCGCTGACAGTTGCTTCTGACGGCACTATCTACGCTGCCGTCAGCCGCGACCCCCGGCTGTTCCGGCTGCTGGCTGGTGGAGCGCGCTGGGAGGCGCTGGCTTCCCTGCCGTCGAGTGATCCCGCGGGCGCCTGGGTGGTAGCGATGGATGCGGTCGTCGGCGCGGATGGGTCAGCCGCGCTGGTCATCAAGACCTCTGATGGGTTATTCGTCTCCCGCGATGGCGGCGTGACCTGGGATCGTATTGAGGGTGCGGGGCTGCCTGCGTGGTACTCGTTGCCGCTCCTTTCGACGGACTTTGCCGAGAGTGGCGTGGCCTGTATGGTCGTCGAGGGGGTCGTTTACCGGACTGACGACGGCGGTGGTTCGTGGGCGGCGGTAGAGGGGACATCGGGCGTGGCGCGGCTGGCCGAGGCGCCCGACCGGCGACTGATCGGGCTGGCTCCCGGCGCTGTCTACGAGTGGGACCCGGCCCTGGGGCCGGAGTGGGTGCGGTACCCGGCCGATTTTGGTGAGAGGTCGTCCATCGTCCTCAAACTGCTTTCGGCGCGTTTCGCCACCGGCCTGCTGGGGGTGGTGATAGTGGGGGGAGACGTCTATCTCTCGGAGGACGGCGGGCGGGCCTGGACGGTGATCGGGCACTGCGACCTTAATCGGCCCCCCTACCAGGTCTCCCCCTGCTTCGACGCCGACCACGCCATCTACGCCGCTGACGACGCGATGATCTACGTCTCCACCGACGCGGGCAGGACGTGGATCGAGGCTGGCGAGGGGTTGCCCGTCTGTGAGTACGCCGGTCCTGAGTGTGGCCTCGAGCTGCTATGGGCCGAGCGCTCCGACGGCGGCTACAACCTCTATGCGCTGGTCGCGCAGGACTTCCACAGCCGCATCTGGGTGGCGCGTGCGGAGGAGTTCGAGTAAGATTGGCGATGGGCTTCCTGACTCCTCTTGCTCTCACCTTCGCTGCCCTGAGCATCCCCATCCTCATCCTGTACATGCTCAAACTACGGCGGCGGGACGTGCTCGTCTCCAGCACGTTCCTCTGGCAGCACCTCCTGCGCGACCGGGAGGCGAACGTGCCCTGGCAGCGTCTGCGGCGCAACCTGCTCCTGCTCCTGCAACTGCTTATCCTGGCGCTGCTGACGCTGGCACTGGCACGGCCCTTTGTCCCCATTCCAACCGTCGTCAGCGGCAGCGTGGTCATCTTGCTGGATGCTTCCGCCAGCATGCAGGCCGCCGATGTTGCTCCCACGCGCTTCGAGGCGGCCCGCCGGACGGCGCAGGAGATCGTAGCCGGGCTGGGGGCGGGCGACGTGGCGACCATCGTCGCCGTCGGCCCACAGCCCCAGGTGTTGGCCTCTGCGACGAGCGACCGGGCCCTCCTGCGTCGTGCTCTGGAGGAGGCCGCGCCCAGTAATGGTCCCGCTGATTGGGAGGCCGCCTTCGCGCTGGCGGCGGGGGGACTGACCGGCGCGCAGGAACCCCGCGTGGTCATCATCTCCGACGGTGCTCTGCCGGAAGCGTTGCCCCCGCTGCCAGGCGAGGTGCGCTTCGTGGGGGTAGGGGGCGGGGGGGATAACCTGGCTATCACGGCGCTGGCGACGCGGGAGGGGCGTGCTGGCCCGCAGGTGCTTCTTCGTGTAGTCAACTGCGGCGATGCGGATGCCGAGCCACTGGTCGAGTTTTCTGCCAACGGCATCCTGTTCGACGCTCACCGTCTGCTCGTCCCGGCCCACTCCAGCGCCGACCTGACGCTCACCGATCTGCCCTATGACATGCAGGTCTTGCAGGCGCACCTGGCCGTCGAGGACGTGTTTCCGCTCGACGACACCGCCTGGGCGGTGCATGTCTCCCCTGTCTCCAGGCGGGTGCTGCTCGTCTCCGGTGGTAACTTCTTTCTGGAGCGGGCGCTGGGCGCGTTGCCGGGCGTCGAGTTGGTGCGGCTGGCCCCCGGTTCCCCCATCCCCCCTCCCGGGGGGAAACAGAGGGGGGATACGACCTCTACGTCTACAATGGCGTGGTCACCGGCACGCTTCCCTCCGGCAACCTGTGGCTCATCGGTCCATCGTCTCTTCTCCTCCTCAGGGGGGAGCCGGAGGGGGGTGCACTCCCTCCTCGTAGGGGGGAGTTGGAGGGGGGTACTGTCTTCACTGCCACAACGATCACCCGCGTTGCTGGCGACGACCCATTGCTGCGCTATGTGGGCCTGAGCACCGTCCACGTCCTGCAAGCGCGCGCGGTGGTACCGCCACCTGGAGCGCGGGTGCTGATCGAAGCCCAGGGTGGGCCGCTGCTATTCGTCGCCGAGCGGCCCGAGGGGCGGCTGGCGGTGCTGACCTTCGACCTGCACGACTCCGATCTGCCGCTGCAGATTGCCTTCCCCATCCTCACCGCCAACCTGGTTGACTGGCTGCTATCGCCCTCTTTCCCCCTCCCCGCGGGGGGGGGCTGGGGGGGAGGGCGGCTTCCCGCCACCGTCCGGCCCGGCGACCCCATCCCTATCCAGCTCGACCCCGAGGCCGCGGAGATTCTCGTCACCGCGCCGGATGGCACCCGCTACACGCTCCCCATCGGCGAGGGGGTTCCCGTATTCGCCGCCACCGATCAACTGGGCATCTATCTGGTCGAGCAGTTGGACCAATCCGATACTGTCCTGCAATCCGCCGTTCTCTCCGTCAACTTGTTCGACGAGGCCGAATCGAACATCGCCCCGCGAGGTGTGATCCGGGTGGGGCCGGCGGAGGTGGGTTCTGCTACGTGGGAGGAGGAAGGCCGCCGCGAGTTCTGGCCCTGGCTGGCCGGCGCGGCGCTGGGGGTGCTCGTCGTCGAGTGGTGGGCGTATCAGCGGGGAACAATGTGGTGGGACAGGAGAAAGAAAAGATAGAAGGGCATGGGAGTTAGTACGGTGGAATGTAGCGGCCTTTCCAGTGCCGCATAACATTGACCTGCCGTGCAGTTACCTTGCCGCCGCAGAAGTGACAATCGAACCTCTGCTCGTTCATTGGCTTATTTCCTTGGTGCTCGTGTACAGCGATTCTTGACTATTGTGCTTGGGATGGATTATAGCCTCTTTTCACTGGGAGGCAAATGGCTTTCACGCAACCACTATTCTTGCTACTGCTGACTGTCCTGCCCTACTTCGCCTACCTGGGCCGACCGGTGGGGCACTTCGGGCGCGGGCGGGCCTGGGCGGCGCTCGTCCTGCGCTGCCTGATCGCATTCCTGGTCATCCTCAGCCTGGCCGGGGCGCAGTTCGTCCACGGCGGCGACGAACTGGCGGTCGTTTTCCTGGTAGATGTCTCCGACAGTGTCCCGGAGCCGGAGCGCGAGCGGGCGCTGGCCTTCGTCGAGGGGGGGCTGGCGGCGATGGGGCCCGACGACCGGGCGGCGCTGGTGCTCTTCGGGGCCGACGCGCTGGTGGAGCGCCCGATGATGGTGGGCGGTGGCGAACTGGGCAAGACTGCCTCCATCCCTCGCACCAACCAGACCGACCTGGAGAGGGCGATCCGGCTGGGGATGGCCCTTTTCCCCTCCGGCATGGCCCAGCGGATAGTCATCCTCTCCGACGGTCGTCCCACGCTGGGCGATGCCGAGCAGGCGGTACTCTTAGCCCACGCCCAGGGCATCCACGTTGACGTGGTGCCGCTCGGCCAACTCCCCCCCCTCCCAGGGGGGGGCAGAGGGGGGGTAGAAGCCTGGCTAACCGATCTCACCGCCCCCGACCGGTTACACCAGGGTGAGGAGTTCACCCTCTCTATCACCGCCCGCGCCACGTCTGGCATGGAGGCCGTGCTGACCGTCCTGGCCGGGGCGAAAGTCATGGCGCAAGAGGGGGTGCACTTGAACCCCGGCCCCAACACCTTCGCCATCCCGCTCGTGGCCGGCGAGCCTGGATTTACTCCCTTCCGCGCTTACCTGATCCCCGCCGCCGACACCTACCCGCAGAACAACGGGCTCTCCGCCTTCACAATGGTTGAGGGGCCTCCGCGCGTCCTCGTCGTCGCTTTCCCCCCCTCTTTCCCCCCCAATGGGGGGGATGGAAGGGGGGGGTACCTGCGTGCTGCGCTGCAGGCCGCCGGGCTGGACGTGCGCGAGAGCACCCCCGGCGCGCTTGGCTCTGACCCTGCCGCCCTGGTCGGGTACGCCGCCGTTGTGCTGGTGGATACGCCGGCCCAGGCCCTCTCCCCCCGCGCGCTGGCTGCGCTCCAATCCTACGTGCGCGACCTGGGTGGCGGGCTGGTGGCCGTCGGCGGGCCGCACGCCTACGGGGTGGGGGGCTGGTACGGCACGCCGCTGGAGGAGACTCTCCCGGTCGAGATGACTATCCACGACCCGCAGCGCTTCCCGCCGATGTCCATCGTCGTCGTGATTGACAAATCGGGCAGCATGGCGGTGGAGGAGGATGGGGTGCAGAAGATACGGCTGGCCGGCGAGGCGGCCTCCCGCGTCGCCGAACTGATCACCGACCTGGACGAGATTACCGTCATCGCCTTTGACGACCGCCCGGCCGATGTGATCGGCCCGCTGCCCGGAAGCCAGCGCGAGGAGGTGATAGGCCAGGTAACCCGGTTGCAGGCTGGCGGCGGCGGCATCTATGTGCGCGAGTCCCTTCAGGAGGCATTGCGTTACCTGGCCGAGTCCGACAAGACTGTGCGTCACATCATCCTCCTGGCCGACGGCTCCGACTCCGAGCACCAGCAGGGGGTGCGGGAACTGGTTGAGGGGGATATCGCGGCCCAGAACATCACCCTCAGCACTGTCGCCATCGGTGCTGGAGAGGACCTGCGCTTCCTGGAGGAGATCGCCGCACTGGGCGACGGGCGCTACCACTTCACCGACCGGGCCGCTAACCTGCCGGTCATCTTCGCCGAGGAGACGCAACTGGCGATGCGCTCCTACATCGTCGAGGAGCCTTTCTATCCCCAGCAGACCTCCGTCAGCCCGATACTTACCGGCATCGAGGCGGTGCCGCAACTGGCCGGTTACGTCGCCACCACGCCCAAGCCGGCCGGTCGCGTGATCCTCTCGACCCACCAGGACGATCCGCTGTTGGCGGCCTGGCAATACGGGCTGGGCCGGGCCATAGCCTGGACCTCCGACGCGACCAGCCGCTGGGCGCAGCGTTGGGTGGGATGGGATGGCTTCTCCCGCTTCTGGGCCCAGGTGGTGCGTTGGACAATCGTCGAGCGGTCCGACGTGCCAGTGGAGGTGGCGGTCGCGCTGGACGGGGAGGAGGCCCACGTCACAGTGGACGCGGTGGATGAGAGTGGGGCCTTCGTCAACGGGCTGGACGCGAGCCTGAGCGTGGTTGGGCCAGAAGGCGAACCGACGCGGGTGGAATTAGCGCAGACCGCGCCGGGCCGCTACGAGGGCACGTTCGTGCCCCAGGCGGAGGGGGCCTACCTGATGCGGCTGACCGCTCCCTCCCTCTCCCCACCAATGGGGGGGGAGGAAGGGGGGGACGAGGAAACGGTAGCGCTCACCACCGGCTGGGTGATGGGCTACTCACCCGAGTACGCCGCGCTGGAGGGTGATCCGGCGTACCTGGCGGCGTTAGCCGAACTGGGGGGTGGGGCGGTGCTGGGAAACCCGGCCGAGGCTCTAGTCCGCGATTTGGCAGGGGCCGGTGTGCGCCAGGACCTGTGGCCCTACCTGCTGGGATTGGCAGCGCTTCTGTTGCCCTTCGACGTGGGAGTGCGGCGGCTGGCGCTGGGGCGGCGCGACCTGGCGCGGGCGTGGGCGTGGGTGATGGAGCGCACGCGGCTTCATAAGGCTCCCTCCCCCGTTGGGGGAGGGCGGGGGGCGGGGGTGGCCCGTCTCTTCCAGGCCAAGTCCCGGGCCGGGGAACGCCGGCCAGCAGCGGGCGCGCCCCCAGTGGCCGAGCAACCGCCAGCGCCAGCGCCGCCCTCCTGGCCTGCTGCGCCACCACCGACAACCCTCTCCCCTGTTTCACGGGGGAGGGCTGGGGAGGGGGCCGCCACCGAAGGGGAGACGCTGGCTGGGCGGCTGCTGAAGCGGAAGCGGGGGCGCGAGGAGGGTGACTAGGATGGACCATTGCACGTACTCACCGATGTACCACCACAGTGGTGAAAGGCCGATGCCTGGGCTGAGCCGCGCGTACTCGGTCACGCCCTCGTGGAGCCGGTCGCGAAAGGCCGCGTCGGCAAGAGTGCTGCGCGCCACGCCTGTCTAATCCAGTCGTCGGCGCAGGATCACCGTCGCCAGTGCGAAGAGCAGCGCCGTGAATCCGGCCAGCGCCGCCAGGTCGAGGCCCATCGGCCAGCCCGGCGTTCCCAGCAGGGCAGCCTCCAGCCCCTCCACCGCGTAGGTCAGTGGCAAGCCCCGCGCCAGCATCCGCAGGGTGGCGGACAGGCGGCTCAAGGGAATAAACACCCCGCAGAGGAAGATCATCGGGAAGCGAACCAGGTTAGCCAGGGTCTGGGCCTCGAAAACCTCCCGCACCGCCACGGAGACGAAGGCCCCCAGGGCAGAGAAGGCCGCCGTGGCCATGATGAGCACCACGAAGGCCGGGACCAGCCGCCAGGCTGCCAGCCCGAAGCCGATGGTCACGCCGACCAGCACCATTATGCCGATGGTCAGGCCAAACAGTACCCCACCCAGCACCTTCCCCGCCAGCATTGCCGGCAGGGTGACGGGGGCCAGGAGCAACCGCTCCAGCGCCCCGGTCCGCCGCTCGAAGGTGATGACGATGGCCTCCATCGAGGTGGCGCTAAAGAGGGCGGTCATCGCCACCAGCCCGGGGGCCAGTGCTTGCAGGTCGCCGGGGGTGCGGATGGCGAAGGCCAGGATCAGCGCGCCTGGGAAGAAGATACCCCAACTGATGTTGGGTGGCTTGAGGTAATAGGCCCGCATATCCTTGAGAGCGATGTAGAAGATACCGCGCAGGTCGTCACGCCACATCACCGTCCTTCCTTCTCCACCTGCATCATCTCCGCGCTGAGCCCGGTCAGTTGGATGAAGGCGTCTTCCAGCGTGGGCTGCAGTGTATTCACGGTCATCACCCGCTTTCCTTCTGCCTCGGCGTGAGTCATGGCGGCGTGCAGGGCGGCCTCCACGCTCTCGCCATGGAACCGCAGTCGCTCCTGACCCATCGCGCTGGTCAGGTACATCTCGACCGCGGCCCTTTGCTTGACGTGGGCCTTGAGCCCCTCGACCGTGTCCAGCGCCACGATGCGCCCGCGCACCAGCAGAGCCACCCGGTCAGCCAGCCGCTCTGCCTCCTCCAGATAATGGGTGGTCAGGAAGACAGTCACCCCCTCCTCCCGCAGCCGCCCGACAAGAGCGCGCAGGCCATGGGCACTGACCACGTCCAGCCCCACCGTCGGCTCGTCCAGGAAGAGGAGGCGGGGGTGGTGGATCAGAGCGGCGGCCACCGTCAGCGCTCGCTTCATCCCCCGCGAGAGTCTCGCAAAGAACGCGCCTCGCTTTTCCTCCAGGCGGAAGCGGCGCAGGAGTTCGTCGGCCCGCAGTCCCCGCTCCCGCCGGGGGACGCCGTAGAGGGAAGCCACGAAGAGCAGGTTGTCGCGAGCGGTGAGTTCGTCGTAGAGATTCGATTGCTCTGGCACCACCCCTATCTGCTTCTTGATGCGGGGCAGTTCCCGCGCCAGGTCGAGCCCCAGCACCCGGGCCCGGCCCGAGGTGGGGCGCGTCAGGCCGGTCAGCATACGGATGGTGGTCGTCTTCCCGGCCCCGTTGGGCCCCAGCAGGGCGAAGACCTCCCCCGTCTGCACCTTGAAGGAGATATGATCCACGGCAGTCAGGGGACCGTAGGTTTTGGTCAGCCCCTCCACCTCGACAACCAGCGTCATTGGCGCAGCCACTCGATCACAGTTCTCACACACATGCCCACATTCTGCATCATCATTGCCATTTTGTCAACCCGTGTTGCCCTCCCAGGAGAGCACTCTTAGACGGCCACGGCGATGCCTGCGGGGTGCATTTCAATTCTGGGACAGGCAAACGTTTGCCCAGCGCACGCCGCCGTAAGCAGGCGGTGCTGGACGGTTTTCCCCATTAGCGAGGCTGTCTAGCACCGGCGCTTCAGGCTGGTGCGGTCGACTCGCCCTCAAACTGAAAGGCACGCGTGCCTGCGCTGTGTGTTGACAAACCCTTCTCCTCCGGCGATAATAGGACCATGCGCCGACCGAAACTGGTCCTCTGGATCCTATTCATACTCCTCGTGGCCGCGCTGGCCTGCAACGTGCCCTTCGACCTGACGCTGCCATCGCTTTTCGCCACCGATACCCCCACCCCCACCCTCACGCCTACCCCCACACCCACACCCACCCAAACGCCCACACCCACACCCACACACACTCCTACCCCCACCCCCGACCCAGGCGAATGGCTTTCTGACGCCGCGCGGGCGATGCAGGGCGGCGACTACGAGACCGGCGCCGAAATCTACCGCCGTCTGCTTGCCCTCTCCCTCGACGAGGAAACCGACGCGCAGGCCCGCCTTGGTCTGGGCATGGCCTACCTGCGCGACGGAGATGACTCCAGGGCCGCCGACGCCTTCCGCGATTTTCTCGCCGCCCACCCCGAAAACGACCTGGCCCCCGACGCTCACTTCCTGCTGGCCGAGGCCCTGGTCAGTGCGGGTGACCCACTGACGGCGACTGAAGAGTACCGTGCTTACCTATCGGCCGGGACGGTCATCACCGCATACGTCAACGAGTCGCTGGGAGACGCCCTCTACGCGAGCGGCGCGACCCTACCCGCCACTGAAGTCTACGAGGCCGCTATCGCCGACGCTCCCGACCGCTCCTTCGAGGTCGGCGTGCGCGAGAAACTGGCTCTCGTCCACGTCGCCCTGCAGAATTACCCCGCCGCCGTCGCCCAATACGACGCTATCCTCGATATGGCACAGATACGCGCCTACCGCGCCCGCATTGAGCACCAGGCCGCTGAGACCCTCATTCTGGCCGGGGAGACCGAGGCTGGCTACGACCGCCACCTGGCCATCGTCGAGACGTACCCCACCGAGCACTACGCCTACCTCTCGCTGGTCGAATTGGTGGAGGCCGGACACCCGGTGGACGACTTCCTGCGCGGCGTGGTGGACTACTATGGGGAAGCCTACGGCCCGGCGGTCGAAGCCCTCTACCGCTACATCCGCGCCCACCCCGAGGCTCACTCCGGCGACGCCCACTGGTACGCGGGCCTGTCGTATCTGGCCGCCGGCAGCCCCAAGCTAGCCGCCGGGGAATTCCAGACGCTGATTGAGACCCACCCAGAGAACGAGCACTGGGTTGACGGTTGGATGGGCCTGGCCGAGGCGTACGCCGACGCGGAGGACGTGGACGCGGCCGTTGAAACCTACGGACAGTTCGCTGAGACCGCTCCTGACCATCCCCGTGCGGCGGAGGCGCTTTGGAAGGCGGCCCAACTCCTGGAGCGCAACAGAGAATTAAAGGCGGCTGCCGAAGCCTATCTTGACTGTCACGTCCGGTATCCCGATTCTGACTACGGTCCCCTGGCCCTCTTCCGCAGCGGGCTGCAATCCTATCAACTGGGTGAGTTCGTGGACGCCGCCGTCGCCTGGGACACGCTGGCCAGTATCTATCCCAACTCCCCCTGTCGCCCCGCCGCCCTCCTCTGGCTGGGCAAACTCCGCCTGGCTCAGGGTGCCCCGGAGGCAGCCGAGGCCGCCTTTGAGGAGGCCAGCGCCGCGGCCCCTCTTGGCTACTACGGCCTGCGCGCCGCTGACCTGTCCGCTGACCCGCTCTCCCCGCCTTTCCCGCCCACCTGGTACAAGCCCGTCCACGGCGCAGTCGCTGCCCAGGCCGAGGCGGAGGACTGGCTGGCAGGGTGGCTGGGACTGGACACGGCCACACGATTAGGCGAACTTGACTTCGATCTTGCCGCCGATCCTCGCCTCCAGCGTGGCCTGGAGTTGTGGCGGCTGGGCCGCTTCGAGGAGGCAAAGTGGGAACTGGAGGCTCTCCGCTATGCCACCAGGTCGGACACACTGGTTCAATACCGACTGGCGCTCCTCTACCGTGACATCGGTCTCTACCGCTCCTCCATCCTCTGCGCCGCGAGGATCGTGTACCTCTCCCCGGCCGACACCGTCCTCGATGCCCCTGCCTTCATCGCACGCCTGGTCTATCCCACCTACTACGAAGACCTGGGGCTGCAAAATGCCCGCGAGAGCGGGCTCGCCCCACTTCTTGTCTTCGCCCTCGTTCGGCAGGAGAGTCTCTTTGAGAGCCTCGCCACGTCCACGGCCAGTGCGCACGGGCTGATGCAGGTAATTCCCCCCACCGGCGCGCAGATTGCCGCTGAACTGGGCTGGCCGCCGGGCTATGAGACCGCCGACCTGTATCGCCCCTACGTCAGCCTGCGTTTCGGCACCTACTACCTGGCGCAGCAGCGCGACCGCTTCGACGGCCGGATCGACGTGGCACTGGCGGCTTACAACGGCGGCCCATTCCGCGCCGAGCGCTGGCTGGAGAGCGCTGGCGACGACCCCGACCTGTTCCTGGAACTAATCACCCTGGGCGAACCGCGCCTCTACATCCAGCGCATCAAGGAGCATTTCGCCGTCTACCGGGCACTTTACAGCGGGCATTAAGGCCCTCTTGCCATATCCTCCTGAAGATGTGCTAAGTCAGTTATACCACTTCCCGCATTGCTTCGATAGCCCCCTTGATGTCCTCATCGCCGATCCAGTAGTGCGTCACCGCCCGGAAGCGGCCAAGTTCTCGTCCCAATACCAACACGCCTCGTTCTGCCAGCGCGTCCTCCACCTCCTCCGGCGTCTTCGATACTTCCTCCGTCAGCCAGAAGTAGAGGATGTTCGTCGTCATCGGGGCGACCTCTACGCCGGGTATGTCCGCCAACCCCTCCGCCAGTCGCCGCGCCCGGACGTGATCCTCTCCCAGCCGGGGGACGATCTCCTCCAGCGCGACGATGCCTGCCGCTGCCAATATCCCCGCCTGGCGCATCCCGCCGCCCACCACCTTCCGCGCCCGCCGCGCCTCGGCGATGAAGTCGGCGCTGCCACACAGGAGCGAGCCCACCGGCGCGCACAGCCCCTTCGAGAGGCAGAACATCACCGAGTCTACCTCCCGTACCAATTCCCACACGTCCACCCCCAGCGCCGCCGCCGCGTTGAAGACGCGCGCCCCATCCAGGTGCACCTGCAGGCCATGGGCGTGGGCCAGCGCACAGACCTGCGCGGTATACTCCGCTGTCAGCGGCGTGCCGTTGCACATGTTGTGCGTGTTCTCCAGGCAGACCAGCCGCGTGCGGGGGAAGTGGACGTTATCCTCCCGCATCGCCTCCTCAATGTCCTCCAGACACAGTGTGCCATCGGGCTGGTTGGGGATGGTGTGGGGCGTGATACCCCCCAGCGCCGCCATCCCACCCTGCTCGAAGAGGAAAGTGTGGCAGCGATCGCCCAGGATGACCTCGTCGCCCCGCCCGCAGTGGGTCAGAAGCGCCACCAGGTTGCCCATCGTGCCGCTGACGACGAACAGCGCCGCCTCCTTCCCCAGCCGCTCCGCCGCCATGCGTTCCAGCCGGTTGACGGTGGGGTCCTCTCCGTAGACGTCGTCGCCCACCTCCGCCCGATACATCGCCTCTCGCATCGCTGGCGTCGGATGCGTCACTGTGTCGCTGCGCAGATCAATGATCCTCATCTATTCACCTCCCAGGTTATGATGCACAGATTATAGTCCTTCTTCCGCTCCGGTCAACATCCCCGGCTTGACCTCCTCGCCAGGTTGGCTATAATCAGTAGAGGGTGAAAGCCAGATAGTCCTCTTGCGTGGGAGAACTGTTCAATGAAAGACTGGCCCGATTTCAACGACGACGGCGACCTGCCCCCCGGTATCTACCAGGCTACTCTAGCCGAGGTGATTGAGCATTTTGGCAAAGGCACGCCCTGGCGCCGCATTACGGCCCGGCGGTTGGAGCGCATCTATATCTTGGCATCTCAAACTGGCCATCTGGCTCGCTTCATCATCTTTGGCTCATTTGTCACCGCTAAACCTGCTCCAGGGGATGTTGACATCTTTCTCCTGATGGAGGACACCTTTGATGCCAGCCAATTGTCTGATGAAGCAGCCCTCATTTTTGACCATATAGCGGCCCAGAACTATGAGGGCGCCAGCATCTTTTGGATACGGCGGTTGGCTGCTCTTGATGAGGAGAAAGCAACGGTGGAATACTGGCAGATCAAGCGCGATGGCACAAAGCGAGGAATTGTCGAGGTGATCAAAAATGATTAGGAATGACCAGGAACTCCAGGTGACTCTGGAACGAATTAGATACTTTCAGCGACAGGTGGCCCACCTGCGACAGGTTGAAACTAACCCGGCAAATTATCGGTTGTCGGTTAGTGGCTACCTGGCTGAGCTTGACCGGATGAATTTAGAAGTCCGAGATTATCTGTGGTTGCATCCCAGCGAGGTAGTCAGCGTTGCCGTACCAGTAGTTCCTCTCTCACGGCCGGCGTCAACTTGTTGACGCTTCCATCTGTCCAAGCAAGGTGCGGCAGAGAGCCAGAACGGGACATTTTGCGCTTCACGCATCACGTTTTACGTTCCATGGAAGTCATCCTGACCCACGAAAACGCGGATTTTGACGCCATTGCCAGCCTGCTGGGGGCGAGTAAACTATTCCCGGCCGCCACGCCTGTCCTGCCCCGTCGCATCAACCGCAACGGGCGGGCATTCATCGCTCTCTACGGCGCTGAACTCCCTTTCGTCCAGCCCGACGACCTCCCCCACTGCAAGATCAGGCGCGCCATCCTGGTGGACACGCAGAGCCTGACCACGCTTAAGGGCATGGGGCATGACCTGCGGGTGGACATCATTGACCACCACGAACTCGACCGCGAACTACCTCCTCACTGGACCTACTCCGGCGAGTTGATGGGGGCCACGACGACGCTGCTGGTCGAGGAGATTTCGGCGCGTTCCTTCAAACTGACCAGTATAGAAGCCACGTTGTTGCTGCTGGGCATCTACGAGGACACCGGATCCCTCTCATACCAGGGGACGACCGCCCGCGACGTGCGGGTGGCGGCCTGGCTGATGGAACAGGGAGCCCGTCTCGCCGTCGCCAACGAGTTTCTTCACCACCCCCTTGCACCTGAGCAGCGCGAACTCTACGAGCGGTTGCTGGAACAGAGCGAAACCCACGAGATCAAGGGCCATACCATCATCGTCGCCTGGGCCGAAGCGCCGGAGTTCTCGGAGGAGATCTCGACGCTGGCACACAAACTGCGCGAACTGCTGGAGCCATCGGCGCTGTTTGTGCTCGTCTCCCTCGATAAGCGCATCCAACTCGTCGCCCGTAGCACCACCGACGACATTGACGTCTCCACTGTGGCAGGGCACTTCGGCGGCGGGGGACACAAGCGGGCGGCCGCAGCGCACATTCGCGACCGCTCGCTACAGGCGGTACGCGGGGAACTGCTGCGCCTGCTACCAGAAGTCGTGCGAGCAGGCATCACCGTCGCTCAGGTGATGTCCCGGGGGGTGCAGGTGCTCTCTCCCGAGGACACGGTCGCTGATGCCGCCGAGCGCATGCGGCGCACCGGCCACGAGGGATACCCAGTCGTCGTGGCGGGCCGCGTGATCGGGCTACTGACCCGCCGGGCTGTGGACCGGGCGCTGCAGTTCAAGATGACCAGCGTCCCCGTCACCCAGGTGATGGAAGCCGGCAGCGTCACCGTCAGCAGTCACGATTCGGTGGAGTACCTTCAACGAGCGATGATCGAAAGCGGCTGGGGCCAGATTCCCGTCGTCGAGGGCGACCGCATCGTCGGAGTGGCCACCCGCACTGACCTGATCACGCTATGGGGCACGCCTCCCACCCCACCCCGTCGCCATGAAATTGCCGTACTGCTAGAGCAGGCCCTTTCAGCCCCGGTGCTCGCCCTGGTGCGCCGTATCTCGCAGAAAGCCCACGAGATGGGGTTTGTTCCCTACTTCGTCGGCGGGCTGGTGCGAGACATGCTGCTGGGCAACCCTATCGTGGACGTGGATATGGTCATTGAGGGAGACGGAATCGCGCTGGCTCGCCGCCTGGCCGCCAACCTGGGTGGTCGGGTACGCACCCACAGACGCTTCGGCACTGCCAAGTGGCTCCTTTCGCGGCGCGTCTGGCGGCAGGTCACCGATCGCGTTCCTGACGACACACTACCGCCCAGCGTAGACTTCGTGACGGCGCGCACCGAGTTCTATACCCATCCCACTGCCCTGCCGCAGGTGGAGCGCAGTTCGGTCAAGCAGGACCTCCACCGCCGCGACTTCACCATCAACACACTCGCCATCTGCCTCGATCCGGATCACTGGGGGGAACTCCTGGACTTTTACGGCGGGGAGGCCGACCTTCGCAACGGCGTCATCCGCGTGCTGCATAGCCTCAGTTTCGTGGACGACCCCACCCGTATGCTGCGGGCCGTGCGGTTCGAGAGCCGGATGGGATTTCATCTTGATGCCCGCAGCGAGGAACTGATCGCTGATGCATTGCCGCTGCTAAAACGGGTCAGCGGTGACCGTATACGCCATGAACTGGAGCAGAACTTCCGCGAGGCCGAGCCGGAACGGGCGTTGGGCCGCCTGGACGAACTGGGTGTGCTGGCCCAGATTCATCCCGGCCTGCGTTGTGACAAGTGGCTGCACGAGAAGTATCGGACATTGCGAGAGCGGCTGGATGCCGGGCGCTGGACGCTCGATACTGGATACTGGATGCTGGATGCTAGTGACACCCCTTTCCTGTACCTGGCATTGTTGGCATACCGGCTTGACGACGAGGAGTTGGAGAGCCTGATCGCCCGCCTGAAGGTGGTGCGAGACGACGCGGAAGACTTGCGTCTGTTACACGGCCTGAAAAACGCCTGGCCTCAACTGGGGAAAGCACGCCGGCCCAGCGCCGTCTACCGGTTGCTGCAGCCATACCCTGCCCGGGTCCTGGCCGTGGCCTGGGTCGCCACCGACCGCAAGCGGCTACGGGGGCGGCTGCTGCGCTACCAGACGGAGTGGCGGCTGGCGGAGACGGAACTGACCGGCGATGACTTGAAAGCGATGGGACTGAAGCCCGGCCCGCACTTTGGCCGGCTGCTGGGTGCGCTGCGCGACGCCCGGCTGGATGGTAAGGTGAGCACGCGGGAGGAGGAGGAAGCATTGCTGGAAAAACTGCTGGCTGCTGAACGCCGGAGGGAAACGAGTAGACAAGGGGAAGAGGAGGGCTGATGAACGAACGGGCTATCGGGAAACGAGGGCCGCTGGTAAGTGAGGTCGTCGAGGGAAAACCCATCCGCGTCGGAGAGCGCGAACTGGTGCCGCTGGTGCGCGTGACGGGGCGTGTACGGCGACGGGCCTTCCTCGGCAGCGACAGGGTAGGTGCACAAGGATGGGGTTTCGTGCGCATGCGGCCTGTGGCGATCCTGGAGCGGGACGAGGCGGACGAGCGCCGTATTCCCATCGAGGATAAGACGGTTCAGGCGCTCGGCGGGTTGCTCTTGGCGGCGTTCGTCATCCCGCTGCTGCTGGCGCTGGCCGTGCGCCTGGCGCGCGAGGATAGAGATTAAAGATCAGAAAGGAGAAAACCGATGGAATCTGAGATTCAGACACTGCTCGACTCTTTCGCTGACCTGCGGAAGAAGGCCAACGTCAACGCCTGCTTTGGCAAACCTGTGACCGCCGAAGGCCGCACCGTTATCCCTGTCGCAGAGGTCGCTTACGGCTTCGGACTGGGAGTCGGGCACGGGCCGGTGGCCGAGGAGGAAGCCCCAGAGGAGGAGGCCCCGGAGAAGGCCGAAGGTGGTGGTGGCGGCGGCGGCGTGAAAGCCCGCCCCATCGCCGTCGTCGAGGTGACACCGGAGGGCACCCGGGTGGAGCCAATCATTGACGAGCAAAAAGTGACGCTGGCCGGAACACTGCTCATCGGATGGGCCGTCTTCTGGCTGGCCCGGGCGCTGGTCAAGATTTTCGGCCGGCAAACATGATCACTTGAATAAGGAGAAAGCACAATGAAAACACGGAAAGGAGGTAGATATGGCTGACCATTCATCTGTGAAGGGCCCAGAGGAGACCGCACCCGCATCAAGCGAGGAGACTGCGCTGAAAACACTGGTGCGGTTGGCGTGGGAGGCGCTCTTCCTGAAAGAAGAACCTTACGCCGAGATACGCGAAGCCTCGAATCCAGCGCTGCGCGGCCTGGGGCTCATCGTCCTGGTCGCCGTGGCAGTGGCGCTGACCAGTCTGGTGGGGACGGCGCTGGAGTGGGCGACAGCGCCAGACATGCTTGACATCCAGCCGGTTGTGTTCCAGGGTATCCAGCAGATGCCCTGGTACCGGGAGATGCAGAGCGATCCTGCGTTCCGTAAGGGGTTCCAGGAGCGGTGGGAGATGTTGGAGATGTTGTGGAGCCTTGCCCCACAGTTGTTCGGCACGCCAAACATCGCCCCTGCTGCGTCGCGGATCATCCTCTTGCCATTGGGCTTAACGCTCACGTGGTTCCTGTACGGAGTGGTGGCCTACCTCTTCGCCCGGTTGCTGGGCGGTCAGGGAGGCCTGGGCCAGATGCTGGGCTGCACTGCGTTGGCGGTCGCACCCCAGTTGCTGAACCTGGCCACGTTCCTCCCCTACGTCGTCGTTGGCGGCGTAGTGGGTACGTGGATGATACTCTGCCGCTACGTAGCGCTGAAAACGTGCCATCGGTTGACCTGGGGCCGCGCCCTGGCAGCGACGCTGTTGCCCTACGTCGCGCTTGCTGTGGTGGTCTCATCCTTCGCCTGCCTGGGTAGTGTGGCCGCGGTTTTGATCTTCGGAGGAGGTGCGTCGCGATGAATGAACTACTTCAACTCGCCCGGGATGTGCTGCTGTTCAAACACGAGACCTACGCCCAGCACGTCGCTCGCGCCGACGCACTGAAGCGCGGCCTGGCGCTGCTGGTATTGGTGACGCTGCTGGCAGGCGTCGTTTCGTTCATCATCAACGTCGTCGGCGACCTGCGCCCGACGAGCGTCGAGGCCCGGCGGCAAGAGGCAGAGGAGGGCATCCAGGAGTTCACCAAGTCCCTGGGCACTATGCGGCAATTCTTTGACGTGCCGCCGGGCTTTGAACGGGAGATCACGACCTACATGCGGGCCGGGATGGGGATGGGCTTCCGCATCGAAGCACTGCCGACCCGGCTGCCCAAACCTGTGGGGCGCGTGCTGACAGACCTGGGCGCATTTCTGTCGCTGCCCTTCAGCCGGCTGGCGGGCTGGATCGGGTATGGCATCTGGGTCTTGCTGGTCGCCAAACTGCTGGGGGGTCGGACGACGGCGTCTCAGATGCTGGGGGCAACAGCCCTCTACGCTGTGCCACACGTTCTGGACATTCTGAATTTCGTACCCTGTCTTGGGGGAGTGCTCGGGCTGGTGGCGACGGCGTGGGGCATCGCCATCTACGTCAAAGCCCTGGCCGTTGCCAACGACTTCAGCATCGGCCGGGCCATCGCTGCGACCGTGGTGCCAGCGCTGGTCGGCGGGGTATTGGCACTGCTGGGCCTGCTGGGGCTCCTCACCCTGGCGCTGGTGAGTCGGTAGGCAGCCCTCCCGCAGGTTCTAATGATGGAGTAGATGCACGCACAGAGCGCCAGGCCAGGCTAGATGGAACGAAAATGATATTGGCAACCTGCGGAGGGGCTCGTCCAATTGGATAACTGGCCTGCTTGTGGTATAATCTATCACACACTTGCGGCAGGAGGAAACCATGAAGCCACCGCTTGACCCCATTCTCATCCACATTACCTCGGACTTTGGCATCCACTGGTACGGCATCCTGATCATCACCGGCGTCATGCTGGGCGCCCTTTATGCCTCCTGGCAGGCCAGGCAGGACGGTGAGAACCCCGACCACGTCTGGAATGGGCTCATCGCCGCCATCATCCTGGCCATCATCGGCGCTCGGCTCTACCACGTCTTCTCTGAGCCTGAAGGCGGGATGGTGGGCTGGAGTTACTATCGCCAACACCCCATTGAGATCCTGTACATCTGGCACGGCGGTCTGGGCATCTACGGAGCCATCGCTGGAGGTGTGCTGGGGGTGGTGATCTACGCCTGGCGCGCCAAACTACACCCGTTGCAGTGGCTCGACTACGGTGCGGTGGGGCTGGCGCTAGGCCAGACCATCGGTCGCTGGGGGAACTTTATCAATCAGGAACTCTACGGACCACCCACCAATCTCCGCTGGGGTCTGATTATTGACCCAGAGCACCGTATCGTTCCCTACAACGATCTCACTACCTATCCACTTGATACCCTCTTCCACCCCACCTTCCTTTACGAGTCGCTGTGGTGCCTGCTACTGTTCATCGTCCTGGCTCTGATCGCCCATAAGTGCAAGGATCGGCTGTTGGAAGGGGACATCCTTCTGGACTACATCATCGGTTACCCGCTGGGCCGCTTCTTCATCGAATATTTCCGCCCTGACGCCTGGATGATCGGCCCCATCGCGGCTGCGCAACTGTTCGCCATCATCTGTGTAGGGGGAGGGATAGCGCTGTTGTTCGTGCGGCACGCGAAAGCGAGGCCGGCTCAGCCGCCTATTGAGACGCCCGTCAATTTTGCCACGGAGCAGGAAGACGAAGCCCCGGTCGAATCTCCCGCCGAGTCGGCTGCAGGAGAGTAAAGTGTTTGAGGGCAGCCAATGACAACGGGAGCGGACATCTATCGCCTGCAATGTCTGGATAGTGAAGGAGACGCAAAGCAGCGCCGCCTGGCGGAGGTGGAAGCTGCATTAGGGGAAAGCGAGGCGCTGCGGCAGGCACGCCAGGCACTGGAGCACGCACAGGCACTGATCCAAAAGTGGATGCTCCGACAACGTGACCGGGAACTGGAGATCCAGGGGCTGTCGGACAAAATCTCACGCTCTGAGCAGCGGCTCTATGGCGGCGCGGTCAAGAATCCCAAGGAACTGACAGACCTGCAAGCGGAGGCCGCCGCGCTCCGGCGGCGGCGACAAAAACTGGAGGATGATCTGCTGGAGACGATGATCGAGCGGGAGGAGGCAGAGGCCGCGCACGCTCAGGCTCAGGAGCATCTCGATGAGACACAGACTCACTGGGCGACCCAGCAGGCAGACCTGATGGCCGAGCGAGAGATGCTGCACGGGAGGCTAGCAGAAATTGAGCAGGCACGAGCGGAACTGCTGCCCAGTATCGAGGCCGGTGACCTGGCCGTCTACCAGGCCTTGCGGCGTACGAAAGGTGGGCTGGCTGTAGTCCAGATGCGCGACGGCGCATGTGGTGGATGCGGCATCGTTGTACCGCCAAGCCTGGAATGGCAGTTGCGCCAGGAGGGACTGGGCTACTGCGGTAACTGTGAACGCATCATCGTGCGTGTATGATGGGATAAAGAAGTCACGGCCTCCCCGATATGGAGGAGGCCGTGACTTGCGAAAGGAGGGTAACCACAAACAGCCTTTGATGTGGGTTTCGGGGGGCGGGCACCCTCCCCCCACATCGCCCTTATTTTAGCGCATAGGTAGCCCCGAGTCAATAGTACTAATGTACCAATCGTGCGGTTCGGCGCGGTTGACATTCGCGCCAAATCCGACTATCATAGCAAGAATTCCAACCAGTGCTAAATCTGTCTGGTCTTCGGACGTGGAGGTAAGATCTTGGGAGAGCAAATCCTGCTCATTGAAGATGACGATGCCTTGGCACGCATGATGCGTATCCAACTCGAGCATGCCGGGTATCAGGTCACGGTCTGCCAAGACGGAATGAGTGGATTACAAACGGCCCATGACCTGGATGCGGACCTGGTTTTGCTCGATATCCTTTTACCCGATATTGATGGCTGGGTCGTCTGCGAGCGGTTGCAGAAGATTATCGATGCTCCAATCATCTTCACCACCGCACTGGGGGCTGAGAAGGACGTGATCCGCGGCCTCGAGATGGGCGCTGACGACTATATGATCAAGCCTTTCAGTTACAAGGAACTTCTCGCCCGCGTCAGGGCCGCCCTGCACAGAGCACGGCGTACTGCGTCTCGGAAGGTGACTTATACGAGCGAGCGGCTCCTCGTGGACCTGGAGAAGCGCACTGTCGAAGTGAACGGAGAGCGCGTCTTCCTCACGCCGTTGGAGTACAAATTGCTGACTGCACTGGTTCAAGAGGCCGGACACGTGGTCCCACACAAGACACTCCTGCGTCGTGTCTGGGGACCGCAACACGAGGAGCGACGCCAGTACCTGAAGTTGTACATCTGGTACCTGCGCCAAAAGATCGAGGCGGATCCCTCTAATCCCACGCTCATCCTCACCGAACGGGGGATCGGGTACCGACTGGTTGCTCCTCAGCAAACGGTGTAGATATCGCCGCTGGGAGTGGATCATGCTCTGCACCGTCTACTCCACCACCCACTATTTGCCAGGGTCTGCTCTAGCCTCCCACTCCTGGCAATTTGACGTTACGTCAGCGCTGGTCGGCGCAGCGGTAGCCCTTCTGCTGGCTGGGCTGGCTTACCACTTCCGTGACGCGTTGCGCCTGGGTTGGGAGACCATGGTGGCCCCACTGGCCCAGTCGTACCACCGCCTGGAGGCCAGCGCCGAGGATCGCTACCGCGAACTGGTCGCCACACGGGCACGCTCCCTCGTCGTACCGGCACATGTGGCCTCATTGGATGCTGTCTTCGTCGAGCCCAAACTGTTCTCCCCCTCCCCTCCCCCTCAATCCATCTCAGAAATCGAGCCCTTGCCTGTCGGCCCTCAGGTCTTGCCGCTGCGCCGGATACTGGGGGGACACCCTCAGTTGGTGATCCTGGGCACTCCTGGAGCGGGGAGAACTACACTACTGGCCTACATCGCTTTCCTGTGCGCCCGCATAGTGAACGATGGAGAAGACAATGTCGAGGCCGGAGCGACACTGGGGCCAGTTCAGGCGCGATTGCCACTCTATGCGCCGCTCTCGGCAATGGATTGGCACGAGACAGACAGTGAAAGCGGACAGGAGAGCGATGGGATAGAGAGACTTGTCACTGCAGTGGTGGCCGCCGTCGGAGGCAGCAGCGGGATGGTGCACACCCTACGCCAATGCCTGAAGGCCGGTCAGGCCATCGTGCTTGCCGATGGATGGGATGAACTATCGCCACAGCAACGCCAGCAGGCAACAGCGTGGTTATCCGAACTGACTGGTGCCCTGCCAGGGAATCTCTGGCTGGTCGGCGCGGGGACGCGAGGGTATGCGCCTTTGACTGAGGCCGGCTTCGTTCCTCTAACGCTGGGGGCGTGGGATGCCAGGCAGGTGGAAGCATTCGCGAGGCGGTGGGCGGAGGCCCGCACTCCGGCTGGCGAGGAACCTCCTGTCGCCTTCCGCAAGTTAGTAGCCGAACTGCAGCATGCGGCGCGAGCAGGGGCCCTCCCGCTGGAATTGGCGTTGCGGGCATTCGTGTGTCTCTCGGACGGACAGTCGCCGGCCAAACGAGCAGCGCTGTTCGACCGTGCGCTGGGCTTGCTGCTGTGGCAAGAGGAGGAGCCCTGGTTCTTGGCGACCTGCCGGGCAGCACTGGGGCAGGTGGCGTTGAACCTCCAGCAGGAGGGGCGTGCGACCGCGAGCCGTGAGGAGATTGATGCCGCCGTCGAATCCGTGCTTCCCCCGCCCGAGGAGCGCCCGGCCCGTGCGGCTGCCCACGTCTTCCGCGTGCTGACCGGCGAACGGGGCTTTCTTCGTCCGGTGGGCGCTAATCGCTACGCTTTCGCTCACCCGCTCTGGCGAGCATATTTGGCAGCGCGGCAACTGGTTGCCGCCGACCCCGCCACCCTCGTCGAGCGGCTGGACGACCCCCGTTGGACCGAGGTACTGCGCTTCTACGCCGAACTCGGCAATATGGGGCCGCTGGTGGGAGCGTGGCTGCGCATGCCGGACGATATGTTCCACACGCGCCTCCATACCCTCAGTTCCTGGATCAGCGTGGCCCCAGAGGAGGCGGCCTGGCGCGACGGGGCGATGGCGGCACTGGCCCGTGGTTTCCTTCAGCCCGGCCAACCCGCGCAGGTACGGCAGGCACTGGCAGAAGCACTGGCGGCGACCGGTGTACCTGGTGTCACCTACTTCTTCAAACAGGCGCTGCAGCACCCAGATGCCGAAGCGCGCGTCGCTGCTGCTCTAGGATTGATCAGGACGGCGGGTGAGTCGGACCTGGCCATGCTTGAGGATTTGCTGGAGGATGAGGACCCGGCCGTGCGTGAAGCGGCTGTACGCAGGCTGGCGTACCTGGACGTCGACGCTGCAACGCGACGGCTGGGGCGGACGCTACTGGAGGGAGATAACACGCTCAGACCAGCAGCGGCCGAGGCGTTGGCCATACGTGGAGAGGAGGGGGCGACTTTCCTGCGCGAAGTGATCGAGTCGGAGGATGTGATGGCCCGGCGGGCGGCTGTCTTCGGATTGGCGCAGATAGAAGCATGGGATTTGCTGGAGAAAGTGGCGCGGGAGGACGAGCAGTGGATCGTGCGCTCGGCAGCCTCGACGGTGCTGGAGGAAATGGAGAAGCAGGAGAAAATCTCTGGCGTTACACCTCCGCCCAAGATCGAGCAGTTGCCCTGGCTGATCTCGTGGGCAGCAGCCCAGGGCGAAGGGGTCGGGTTGGGCGACATGGCACAGCAGATGCTCTGGCGCGCCTTGAGTGCAGGGGACGCACCGGCCCGCCTGGCTGCAGCGCAAGTACTGGCTCAGGTTGGTCGTCCTGACGACGTCGAGCCGCTGCGAACTGCGCTGACCGATCCCGATCCGGTTGTCGCGAGTGCTGCATTAGAAGCGCTGACCGAGATCGGCAGGCGATATGACTTGAGGATTGAGTAAGGCAGGTGAGACAATGTAGGGCATCAGCCTGTCACTTCTCGCCCAGCAAAGCACGGACGACATCGGCGGAGACGCCCTTTACGCGCACCTGCTTCTGACGTGAGGTGCGGCCGCTGAGAATCTCGACGGCCGAGGGCGAGATGCCCAGCCGTTTCCCCAGGAACTTCCGCAACGCCTGGTTGGCTCTGCCCTCTACCGGCGGGGCCGTCAGTCGTATCTTAAGGGCGTCGCCGTGCAGTCCCACTACTTTATCCCGCCTGCTCCGAGGCAGGACACGCACCCGAAAAGTGCAACCTCCCCCTCCCTCGGTTACCTGCAGCGCCATCCCAGCCCCCAACATCAAAACAGCGCCAGGACCAGCAGCAGTAGCCGCTCCACGAACCAGAGGATGAGCAGAGCCACCACAGGCGTGAAGTCCAGCCCCCCCATGGGCGGAATGTAGCGGCGCAATGGAGCCAGTAGCGGTTCGGTGATCTGGATCAGGAATCGCATCACCGGGTGGTAATGACTGACTCTAAACCACGACAAAAACGCGCGGACGATAAAGGCGAGAGAGTACAAAGTGAAGACCAAGTTTATGAGACGCAATAAAATGTTCATCGGTTCTCCGTCACCAATTTACTAATTTGCCAGTTTACTAACCTACTGGTTCTCCCGTCTACCAAATATGGCGCGTCCAATCCGCACCATCGTTGCCCCTTCCTCAACCGCGACCTCGAAATCGTCGGTCATACCCATCGAGAGATGACGCCAATCGTGGGCCGGGGAACGTTCTCGCAGTGTATCCAATAGAGCGCGCAGGCTGGCAAAGACCGGCCGCACAGTCTCTGGGTCTGCGACGAGGGGGGCCATCGTCATCAGGCCCCGCACCGCAAGCCCCGGCAGCGCCAGGATCTCCTCGACGGCGGCGAAGAAAGCCCCTCGCCGCGCTTTATCCCGCTCCCAACCCTGCAGGTCAAACCCAAACTTGGTCTCCTCGCCGGAGACGTTGCACTCCAGCAGCACCGGCAGTGTCCGCCCGGCCTCCTGCGCGAAGTGGCTCAGCCGCCGCGCGATTTTGAGCCGATCCACGGAGTGGATGTAGTCGAAGTGCGTCACAACTGCATGTGCCTTCCGGCTCTGCACGTGGCCCACCATGTGCCAGGTTGGTTGAGGGCCAGAGATGGCGGCGTGGATGGCGGGGATCTTGGTCATCCCTTCCTCAACGCGATTTTCGCCGAAGTGAAGCACGCCGGCCTGATAGGCAACTACGACTGCTTCGGCCGGGAAGGTCTTGCACACGGCGACCAGCGTGACCTCGGCGGGGTCCCGCCCAACTCGCAATGCAGCCTCGGCCATGTGCTCCTGTACTTGTGCCAGATTACGTGCGATGTTGGTCATTTCAGCAGCTCCATCACTACGCCGAAGCGGCCTGTGCGCCCGTGCTCAGCCCGGTGCGAGAAGAATTCGTCCACGCGGCACGCGGTGCACAGGCCCGCGTCCCCGACCTGCTCCACGCCAGCGGCGTGGAGTTGGGCCCGCACTGCAGCGGGCAGATCCAGGTAGGTCTGTCCGTTGACGTTGTGTACCACCCCAGCACCTGGCGGACACGCGGCCTCTACCACCGTCACAACTTCTGGCCCCACCGCGTAGCAGCAGGGGCCGATGGTCGGGCCAATGCCGGCCCACAGGTCGGCCGGGTCACAGCCCCACCGCTCCGTCATCGTCCGCACCGTCGCTCCGACAGTGCCCGCCACCACGCCGCGCCACCCTGCGTGAGCCATCCCCACCACGCGCCGCACGGAGTCGAAGAACAGAACCGGCGCACAGTCGCCGAAGCGCATCAGCAACGGCACAGCGGGCACAGCAGTCACCAACGCATCGGTGGCTGGCTGGACAGTGCCCAGGTGGGCTCGCCCGACCACTCCTACACGCGCCCCGTGTACCTGATGAGGACTGACGACCTTTCCGGGCTCCAATCCCAGCGCGCCCAGGGCCCGCCGGTGATTCTCTTCCACCGCCGCCAAATCGTCACCGACGGTGTGACCCAGATTGAGCGTGGCGTAAGGCCCCCGACTTACACCGCCGATGCGGGTTAAAACGGCGTGGATCAGCCCCTCGGCCCTGCTCAGCCCTGCGAAGCGATACAGCACGATGCCGTCTACACGCACGCGCAGCATTGCTTCCCTCCTTGACCCCTCCCCGAGGCGGGGAGGGGAGCCTCCGACTCCCGGCCCCTCCCCGAGGCGGGGATGGGAGGGGAGCCTCCGACCCCTGGCCCCTCCCCGAGGCGGGGAGGGGGGGAGCCTCCGACTCCCCCTTCCCTCGTAGGGAAGGGGGCTGGGGGGTTAGGTCGTACTACTCCCACTCGAACCGCCGTTGCAGTGTGCCGTGGAACTCGTCCATCGCCTCTTGAACGAGAGGATAGGCCAACCAGACCGTCGCCAGGCCAAAGAGCGCACCCGTGAGAGTGCGCATCAGCGGCGTGGACTCGTGAGGGACAATGGGGAAGCCAGGCATCAGCAGGGGTAGGGCATACGAGAGGAACTGGTAACCGCCATCCAGCGCCATCGGCAGGAGGCCAAAGCCGATGTAGGCCCACCAGGGGAGCGGACGCACGCGCCGCCGCGCCAGCGCGTAGAGCAGCCCAAAGAGGAAAATCGCGCCGTGGGTGGCCGTGCATCTCTCGCAAAGGGCCATCTTATACCCCATGGCCTCATTGCCGGCGAAAGCTTCTGCCCGCAGCAGGTCATTCATCACGTCTATCCCCACTCGCTCCATAAACTCCGGCAGCGTGTAAGTGAACTGCGGGCCGAATAGAAACCAGGAACGCTGTGGCAACTGATTGCACAGCGGTCGGTAGATGAGGTGAATCAGCATCGCTGGCCCTCCGGCCCCCAGGTGCATCAGCACCGGGGCCAGGACAGGGAGGCCCACGTAGAGAAAGGCCAGCGCGTTGAAGACAGCCAGCCAGTGTCTGGAAAGCCAGAAGACAAAACGGTCGGCCAGGATGACGACACGGCGCTGGCTCTCGCTCACCGGCTGCCGGGCTTTTGCCCGTCGTCGTTCCACCTCGGCCAGCACATCGGCAACTGGAATCCCGGCCGTGATCGATTGTCCAAGGTTTTTCTGTTCATCCATTTGCGGCAACATTGCGCAGGTTTCAGACTCAACCTTCGCGACTTTCGATTATAGCACAAACAGCCTATTCGACAATAACAGACCGTCTTCTAGCGCCAGAAAACGGGGTCCTGAGGGCTGCGGCCAGTACCATGCCCCCCTTGCTCCCGTCGGACCGCCAGATCCGGCGGGCCTCGCCTACCCGAGTTTCTCCTTGAGGGCCGCTGTAAGCGCAGGCACTACCTTGAACAGGTCACCGACGATACCGTAGTGCGCCAATTTGAAGATTGGCGCTTCGGGGTCTTTGTTGATGGCGACGATGACTTTGCTGGTGCGCATGCCAGCCTGGTGCTGGATCGCACCTGAGATGCCAGCAGCGACGTAGAGGTCAGGGCTGACCGTCTTGCCGGTCTGGCCCACCTGATGCTCGTAGGGAATCCAGCCAGCGTCCACGGCGGCGCGGGAGGCCCCCAGCGCTCCACCCAACGTTTTCGCCAGTTCACGCACAGGCTCGAAGCCTTCCGGCCCGCCGACGCCACGCCCGCCAGAGACGATTATGCTAGCGTCGGCCAGGCTCACGCCGCCCTCGGTCTCCTGGAACCCCGCCACCTGGGAGAGGATATCGCCCTCGGCCAAGACCGGCTCCACCCGGACCACCTCACCGCTTCGGGCGGAATCGGGCTCCGGCTTGGGGAAGGCACGCACGCGGGTGGTGAAGATCCGCGGCCGCCGCTCGGGAATAGTACACTTGGAGAGTAGCTTGCCCGCGTAGATGGGGCGCGTGGCGACCAGTTGGCCATCCTCGAACTCCAGTGCGGTGCAGTCGGCAATACAGCCAGTATCCAGTTCCACCGCCAGTGCGGGTCCCAACTCACGCCCGCGGAAGGTCGCGCCGATGAGGACAGCGGTGGGGCCGGCCTCGCGAACTGCCTTGGCCAGCAGTGCGACCTGTGGCTCGACGCGGAAGTCGGCCAGCGTCGCGTCTTCGGCCAGGAGGACTGCATCGGCTCCGTAGGAGATGGCCTCCTGTGCCAGGGCTTCCACTCCCTGCCCGCCGAAGACACAGGCAGTAACGTGGCCGCCCATCGTGTCGGCCAGATGCCGCGCCGTGCCGACAGCCTCCCAGGAAGCGGCTGCGGGCTGGCCCTTGAACTGTTCTACCCAGACAAAGATGTCGTTGCTCATTGCATCGCCTCCTAGATCACCTTCTCGGCCAACAGTTTCTCGACCAGGACCGAGGCCGCTTCTTCGACCGTCTCGGCCTCAATGATTTCGGCCTCGCCCTCGCGTACCGGCGGCGCGAAGACCTGCGGCCAGCGCACGCCGGAGCCAGCCGCGCCCACCTTGTCGGCCTCTGCGCCGACGTCGGCCAGCGTCCACAGGGGATACTCCATGCGGGCCGCTTTGCGGATGCCCATGAAGGATGTGTAGCGCGGCTCGTTGATGCCCTTGGTCGTACCGACCACAGCGGGCAGCGATGCCGACACCACCTGTCGCCCCTCCTCCAGCAGCCGCTCGACGGTGATGGTCTTCCCATCGGGGTCCAGTTCAGCGATCTTGATGACGTACATCAGCGAGGGAACGCCCAGACGGTGAGCGACAGCCGAACCGGTCTGCCACGTCTCGGCGTCAATCGCCGACTTGCCGAAAAGGAGCAGGTCCACGTCGCCCAACTTCTCGATGGTCTTGGCCAACACATAACTGGTGGCAAGGGTGTCGGAATCGGCGCAAGCGTCATCCCAGATGCAGATGGCCTCGTCACACCCCATCGCGACGGCGTGCTTCAGTGCCTCCAGTGCCTCCTCCGGCCCCATCGAGATGACAGTGACCGCCCCGCCGTGCTTGTCACGGAGCAGCAATGCCTCCTCCACGGCGTACTCGTCCCAAGGGTTGATGATGAGTGGCGACTCCCCCCAGGAAACGTTGCCCGCCTCGTCCACCGACATTTTAGCTTCTGAGTCGGGTGTCTGTTTGGTACATACTACGATGTGCAAAGTACACCTCCTTAATCTAATGCGTAATGCGTAAAACGTAGTGGATGACTGCGGTCGTACTCCTTGATGATAGGAGCCACCTCGCGCTCGGCGAACTCCCGCATCATCTGGTGGGTCATCTCGTGTTCGGGGGTAAGGGAGAGATCCATCGCAGGCTGCTTGGGGAAGGTGTCGAACTGCTTATAATTATAGTCGTAGGCCGCCAGTGTGCAAGTCGGCGAATTGACCTGGGTGTGTTTCATCTCGGTTGGTAAACCATACGTAAGGGCGGGGCAACCCTGCCCCTACCAACCCATTTGAAACACACCGAATTGACTTCCACGCAGAGTTGTCATATACTGTAACCGGCTCTGAACAATGTGCACCATATAAGGCGGCTGCGAAGAAGCCCGAGGCAATGACCAAAGATGGTGGGAGTGCCCCGGTAGTAGGCATTGTAGCATAAGGCCCGCCCACCGTCAAGGTGTGAGCGGGCACGTGAGCGTTGACACCTTCCGGTTCTCAGGCTATAATCAAATTATGGGGTCGAACTACGTGTGTGGAGGTTCTCATTGATGCGATCTTTCTTCCTCGCCATCGAAGGTGCCATCGGGGTGGGGAAAACAACGTTGGCTCGTCTGTTACAGCCCCGCTTCAAGACGGGGTTGCTATTGGAGGCTTTTGAGGCCAATCCCTTCCTCTCTGACTTCTATGCCGATCGAGTTCGCTACGCCTTCCAGACCCAGATATTTTTTCTGCTGAGCCGCTACCGGCAGCAACAGGTGATACCGGCGCTTCTGGCACGCGGCCCCCTCATCGCGGATTACACCTTCGCCAAGGATAGCCTCTTTGCCCACCTGAACCTGGAAGGCGCCGAGTTGGATATGTATGAGCGGCTATATGACGTGCTGGCCAACGCTATCCCTGTGCCCAATCTCGTCATCTACCTACATGCTGAGACCGACGTGCTGATGTTGCGCATTGCAACCCGCGATCGCGCATACGAACGGGAAATGGACCACGCTTACATCGAAAGCCTGCAACAGGCCTACGAACGATACTTCTCTACCTATACCCAAACACCGTTACTGACCATTGACACTGATGACCTGAACTACGTCCAGGATCCGAGCGCCCTGGCTTTCGTCGAGGGTCAAGTGCGGACAGCGCTTGGGATTGGGGCCTATCAGAGACATTTGCCTCAGATGGGACCAGTTGACCTATCAAGGACACCAGCAACGCTGGCAGAGACAACTTACGTGCCAGCAGGATGGGACGCAGTGGAGGACGCAGTGGGAGAGTTTCTGGCGGCGAACGAGGCCATGGGGCGAGTGGGAACCGCGCTGGTTGATGGCACAGCGAGGTGGTCAGGGGGCCCGGGCACAGAACTGAGGACAGCGATGCAGGATGCGATGGCGCGGCTGCAACGCCTGGCCCACACGGTCGGAGTTGACCTGTGGGGGAGGCAGTAAATGGAAGGTGATGAGATGAAACGTTTCGTCGCCGTCGCAGGTAACATCGGGGTGGGTAAATCCACACTGACAGCGCTCTTGAGCGAACAATTGAACTGGGAGCCCTTCTTCGAAGCGGTCAATGACAACCCTTATCTGGCCGACTTCTATGGGGATATGCAACGTTGGAGTTTTCACTCGCAGATCTACTTCCTTTCACGCCGCTTGCGTCACCATTGGCAGCTGCTCCAGCACACCAACTCGGTGGTCCAAGATCGCACGGTCTACGAGGACGCCGAAATCTTTGCCCGCAATCTCCATCGGCAAGGGTTGATGGACGAGCGAGATTACCGTAGTTACTGCGAGCTATATGAGGTCGTGACCACTGTGCTTCCCCCACCTGACCTGATCGTCTATCTACGGGCCTCAGTTCCCACACTCCGGGAACGAATCCGTCGACGAGGCCGTCCATACGAACAGGACATTGCGACGGCCTATCTGATGCAACTCAACGAACTGTACGAGGAATGGATCGATGGATTCTTCCTCTGTCCGGTGCTGAGTGTGCCCTCCGATGATCTGGACTTCGTGCTGAATCCCGGTCACCTGGAACTGATCACAGACAAGATTCTCGATAAACTGCGGGGGCGGGAGGAAGTCGTATTTAAGAACTCATGACAGACGGTAAGTCCCAAATCTCAAAGCACGAGGCTCCCGATTTTGAAAACTGGCCAAGCCAGGGGCTAGATGAGTGCCAGGTTGAAGCAATGCGGAAACAACTACGTGAACTGACTTTTCTTCACGAGACCAGCCAGGCCATCACCGCGACCCTCGACCTGGACAGCGTGCTGCGATCTCTCATGGCCCAGGTACGGGATTACTTCCAGGTGGACGCCGCCTCGGTGGCCCTGCTGGATGAGAAGACAGGAGAACTGGCCTTTCGCGTTGCTGTCGGTGAGGCGGCTGAGGAGGTAGTCGGACTGCGCCTGGCTCCCGGTCAGGGGATTGCAAGTTGGGTGGTCCAAACTGGCCAGCCAGAGCTGGTGTCCGTAGCCCACTCCGATAAGCGCTTCTACTCCGGCGTGGATGATAGAACAGGCTTCTGCACGCGCACGATGCTCGCCGTACCGGTCAAGATCGAAGGGCATGCTATCGGCGTGATCGAGGCGATCAACCCAGCCGCAGGTACTTTCGACGGAGATGCGCAACGGTTGCTGCTTGCTGTGGCCGATCTGGCCGCCGTCGCCATCCGCAACGCCGAGCTTTACGAGCGCGTGAGGCAGGCCGAGCGCCGTTACGAGAGCCTCTTCAACGAAAGTGCTGATCCCATCATCGTGCTGGATCTGGAGGGGAGAATCCTGGACCTCAATCAGCAGGCGGTCCAAATGCTAGGGCGTCCTCGGGAGCAGTTGAGCGGTGCTGACTTCTGTGACGTGCTCGGAATGGCACGAGAGACCTGCCAGGCAGCCATGCAGCAGGTTCGAGAAGGCCAACGCCTCAGAATGAAGATGAGCCTGGAGATGCAGTCCCCGTCCAGCGAGAAGCCCCGCACCTTGAAAACACACATGGCTAAGATTGACTACGGTGGGCGGGAGGCCATCCAGTGGGTCGGGCACGACATCTCGGAGCAGGTAGCGTTGGAGCGGATGCGCGAGGACCTGACGCACATGATCGTTCACGACTTGCGCAATCCGTTGGGCAGTATGATGAGCAGTCTACGATTGATTCATACCGCCTTCATCGAACACGACGAGACGCTGCCGATGACGAAACTGCTGGGCATCGCCATACGTAGCGGGCAGAAATTGTATCGCCTGATTGATTCGCTGCTGGACCTGGGCCGGCTGGAAGCGGGCGAAACGGAGTTGAAAAAGACCCTCATAGGTCCCGAGCCGCTGGTTCAGGAGGCGATAGAGCAGATCCAACCGTCGGCGCTAAATAGAGGGCAGACGCTGGTGGCGCAAGTCACCCCTGGCCTGCCGAAGGTGCCTGCCGATGGCGACCTGATCTTGCGCGTGTTGACGAACTTGCTGGACAACGCGGTGAAGTTTACCCCGAAGGAAGGGCTCATCACGCTCAGCGTAGAACGGACGGGGGAAGAAATGCTGTTTGCTGTAACGGATACTGGCCCTGGTATCCCGCCGGAATATCGCCAGCGCGTCTTTGATCGCTTCGCGCGTCTGGAGAGTGCCGAGGGTCCTATGAGAACCAGGGGAACTGGCCTGGGCCTGGCCTTCTGTAAACTGGCCGTGGAAGCCCATGGAGGGCGCATCTGGGTGGAGAGCGAGGTGGGCCACGGCGCGACCTTTTATTTCACTCTGCCGCTGAAGGGGGATATGGAATCCCCCCCTACGGACCTGGAGGCCGAATGACCGAGCGATTGTACTACACGGACTCAACCTGTACTCGCTTCTCTGCCCGCGTGATTGAGCAATTGGCCTGGGAGGGCTGCCCGGCCGTCGTGCTCGACCGCACGGCCTTTTACCCCACCTCCGGTGGTCAGCCAGCCGACCGGGGGACGCTGGGTGGGATAGCAGTGCTTGACGTCGTCGTGCGAGAGGAGGACGGCACCATCGTCCATGTGCTCTCGGAAGCGCCCTCGGGTTTCGGAAAACCCGAAGGGGCTGAGGTCGAGGGAGTGCTCGATTGGCCCCGCCGCTTCGATCACATGCAGCAGCACACCGGACAGCACATTCTCTCCGCTGCCTTCGAACAGGTGCTCAATGCCGACACCGTAGGGTTTCACCTGGGGACGGAGGCGAGCACGGTAGACATCAATGTGGCCCGTCTGGAGCCAGCAGCAGTGATGCCGGTCGAGGAACTGGCCAACCGGGTGATCTGGGAGAACCGTCCGGTCGGCACACGTTTCGTCGGCTCTGACGAATTAGCTGCACTGCCCTTGAGGCGCCAGCCGGTCGTGGAGGGGCCAGTGCGCATTGTGGAGATCGCCGACTTTGACGTGAACCCCTGCGGTGGGACACACGTTGCCCACACTGGCGAAATCGGCCTGGTCAAGATCGTGCGCCTCGACTATCGCGGCAACGAGACGCGCGTTGAGTTCCTGTGTGGCGGGCGTGCCCTGCGCGATTACCAGGCCAAGAACGCGATGGTCAATCAACTGACGGCTATGCTGACCGTCGGCCATTGGGAACTGGGCCAGGCTGTGGAGCGGCTGCAGGCTGAGGCCAAGCGGCTGCGGCAGGAGGTGCGCCGGGCGCGCAAGCGGCTACTGAAAGTGGAGGCGAGTGAACTGGCAGAAACCGCCGTCGTCCACGAGCCGTACCGCGTGGTGTGGAAGGTCTGGGAGCGGCGTGAACCAGGGGAACTACGTGCCCTGGCCCAGGAGTTGGCGCAGCGCCCGGGCGTGGTTGCCTTGTTGGTCAGCGTCGGTGAGCGGACACATCTGTGTTTTGCTCGCGCTGAGGGAGTAGACCTGGACGTGGCGGCGCTGCTCCGGGAGGCCTGCGCGCAGTTGGGGGGTAAAGGGGGGGGACGGCCTCACCTGGCCCAGGGTAGCACCCCAGCGACCGACGTGGCTCACGCCAGGGCAATGCTTGCCGGCCTATTGTCCTCCCTGGGACCGCGTGTTCCTTGACCAGCATCCAGTATTGAGTATCCAGTATTAAGGGTCCGCAAAAAATGCTTCCCACGGTAACTGCTCACCCCAATGCTCGAAGTCCCCGTCCCGGGGACGTTCCATGCAGCGGGTCACAGTTTCTAACAGAACGAGTATCTAGTCCTATGGAAGAGATCGCACCTGATATCTACGCTTCGACCGAATACCCCGGCGTCAACGTCGGCTTTATTGCCATGCCAGCGGGGGTTATCGCTGTGGATGCCCCGACTCTGCCAGGTGACGCTCGTGCCTGGCGGCAGCGGATTATGGAGACCACTGGAAGTCCCATCCTGTACGTGGTGCTCACCGATGCCCATCCTGATCGGCTGTTGAGCGCGGGAGTCCTTGGCGGTTCTGGGGAGGCTCCCATCGTCGCTGCGCGGCCGGTTTACGAGCGCGCCTCCGCCTATACCGATGGTTTCTGGCGCGGTGTTGTCGAGAGTTGTGCGCGCCGTTACCCGGAAGCGGCCGATGACCTGGCAGGAACATCTATCACACTGCCTGAGATCATGTTTACCGGCCGCCTGACGCTTTACAAAGGAGGGCTGGACGTGACGGTTAAGCGCGTCGCTGGTGGCGCTCCTGGCAGTGCCTGGATCTACCTCCCTGACCAGGACGTGCTCTTCGCGGGCGATACGCTGGTTGTAGATAGCCATCCCTTTCTGAATGCAGCACTGGATACCAAGGCATGGCTGAACACGTTGACAACGCTACGCCGGGCACGCTTCTCGAAGACCACCATCGTGCCTGGCCGGGGCTCATTATGCGACCAGTCTGCCTCCCGGGCGCTCAGCGAGTACATCGCATTGGCACGCCGGCGGGTGCGCTCGTTACACACGATTGGGCAGACGCGGGTGGATATGACGGCTTTGGTAGCCGAGATGCTGCCCCTCTTCCCCGTCCCCGAGGATGAGCGTGACTTGGTCCAGCGCCGCATCAAAGCAGGGCTGGACCGACTGTACGAGGAACTCTGGACGGATTGAGTGACGAATATGGGTAAGTTCTTTGTTCCCTACACAGCCCATACCCCGGCCAATCGCCTGCGCCAGGCGCTGGATCTCGCCGAACTGCGGGTGACCAACCTGCGCGGGGCTGGTCTCCAGGCGCTGGAATTGCTTCATCTGCTCGACCAGGCTGCCCAGGGATTGGCGGAACTCGAGGCGACCAGCGCGGACGTGCGCGCTGAGCGTGTCCGATTCGAGACTGTGCAGCGGCGACTCCGCCGCCAGCAGGACCACTTCCTGGCCGAGGCCGGTGCGGCGCTCCAGGAGGAGCGGGCAGCCGTGCAGCCGGACCGGGCGCGCTGGTGGTGGTTCCTGGAAGAGGAGATGGCCCGGCAGCAGCGGTACCAACTGCGCCGGGTACTGACCTGGGGCCTGGTGGTGGTTCTTTCCCTCGCAGTTGTCTGGCTGGTCTACGACCGCCTCATTGCACCTCCGCCTCAGGTACGCCAGGCGTTCCAGCATAGCACCAGGGGAGAATCCCTGATCGAGGAAGGGGACCTGTGGGCGGCGTTAGCCGAGTTCGAGGCGGCGGCTGCTCTCACCCCCGACGATCCTGACCCATGGCTTTGGCAGGGCGTGATCTACTTGGAGTTGAACGAACTGGATGACGCGCAGGTGGCTTTCGACACTGCCCGCTCTCTGTACGAGACGGACTTCGATTTCCTGCTGGATCGCAGCATGGCATATCTGCGCATGGGGGGCCTGGCCGCAGCCAGCGCCGATATCGAGCAGGCCATCGCTCAGAACCCTCAGGCGGGGGGGGGGTACTACGTGCGAGCAAGCATCCTCACGGAGCAAGAAAACTACGCCGCGGCCACCGCTGATCTGGAGCGAGCGGCAAATCTGGCCCATGCGGCCGGGGATACGCAATTGGAGGCGGCCGCTCGCACGCAACGGGCGATGGTAGTACAATTGCAACTATATCAGCAGTCCACGCCCTCGCCATAGACAAGAGGATAGGATAACCGGATGATACAGGATAAGGAATTAAAGCGCCTGCGGGCGGTCAAGGCGGTATACGAGGCTGATCTGATGCGCAAAGCCAACGTCGTCGGGGTGGGGATCGGGCTTCGTGAGGGAAAACCAACCGGCGAACCGGCTATTGTAGTCTCGGTAACCCATAAGGTGCCCCTCTTCCAACTCGCTCCGGGCGACGTGATACCACGTGAGTTAGAGGGAGTACCCATAGACGTTCAGGCCGTTGGCGAACTGCGAGCGCTATGAGGTTTGGGATTCGGGATGCGGAGTTTGGGGTTGGGGTTGATCGGGACTCCGCCATCGGATTTGTTTGTGGTGCGAAGCGCAGCGAACGCCATGATCCACCAGGAGTGCCCTGGCTGAAGCCGGGCCTCCGCCCCCGTTTCGCACCGGGAACCGGTAAAGGAGAACAGGATGACCACAGAACTGATAGCCCAGGTGAAGCAAGTCAAAGGAGCCCGTGTCTATGAACTGCTGGGAAAGCGCAACGTCGTGGGGGTGGGCCTAGGCTACAAGATCACCCAGGGGGTCAACACGGGTGAACTGAGTCTCGTAGTCTCGGTCACGCGCAAGGAGGACCCCTCTGTCCTGACCGCAGAAGACCTGGTGCCACGGGCACTCGACGGCGTCAAGACGGATATAGTGGAAACGGGGGTATTGCGTGCCTTCCAGCGGCGGCCTGAGCCTGCCGAAGGGTTGGGGCCACGCGACCGCTGGCGGCCCGTCGTCCCGCCGGGCGTCTCCGTGGGTCACTACCGCATCACGGCTGGCACTTTCGGCTGCCTGATGCGCCGGGGCGAGGAGACGTTTATCCTCTCGAACAATCACGTCCTGGCCAACAGCAACAACGGTCAGGAGGGGGACGCCGTTCTCCAGCCAGGTGCTGCCGACGGTGGCACAATGGACGACCGTATCGCCACGCTGGCCGATTACGTGCCCCTCGACTTCGGCACCGCCCCGTCGGAGTGTCCCACCGCTGAATGGTCTGCCAGGCTGCTGAACTACGTGGCCGGGGCGCTTGGTTCAAGCCATCAACTTCAAGCAGTGAAGCAGACCGAGGGAGTCAACCGGGTGGACGCGGCGCTGGCCCGTCCTCTCTCGCCAGACCTGGCGAGCAACGATATCCTCTACATCGGCGTGCCGACCGGTGTTGGCACGGCCACGTTGGGGACGGAGGTACAGAAGTCGGGGCGCACCAGCGGTCACACCCAGGGCACCATCACCCAGATTGACGCCACGCTGCGCATTGACTACAACGGCCCCACGGCGCTCTTTACTGGCCAACTGGTTGCCGGCCCGATGAGCCAGCCCGGGGATTCCGGCTCGGCGGTGCTGGACATGGACAGGCGAGTCGTGGGGTTGCTCTTTGCCGGCTCCGATGCCGCCACAATCATCAACCCGATTGATGAGGTGCTCTCGGCGCTGAACGCAGAACTGGCACTCTAGTTGGTAGATTGGGAAACTGGTAGTATGCGCATTCTCGTTTTTAGCAACACCTACAAGCCTACCGTTAGCGGGGTGGTGACATCTATCGTGCTGTTCCGCCGGGGATTGATTGAGGCTGGCCACGATGTACACATTATCGTCCCTGAGTACGAGGACTATCAGGACAAGGAGCCCTATATCTTTCGTTTCCCCGCCCTCGACCTGCCCGACCAACTGGACCTCTCGCTGGTGCTCCCTTTCAAGACGACGATGGCACCCACGGTGCGCGGTATCAAGCCGGCCCTGATCCACAGTCAGCATCCCATTTGGATGGGAGATATAGCAGCTACCTTTGCACGTGACATGAATCTGCCGCTGGTCTTCACGTTCCACACCCGTTATGATATGTGCGCCCAGAGGTACATCCCCATTGTGCCAGATTTAGCGGGCATGGTGACCGAGGAGATCGTCAGGCGCTACCTGGAAAAGTGCACTCAGATCGTGGCTCCCACGCCCAGCATTCGTGATTTCATCCTGCACGAGTATGAAACCGATGTCCCGGTGACTGTCGTGCCGACGCCAGTGGAGCTGAGCCAGTACCACGATCTGGAACCACAGCGCGTCCGCGCCGCTCTGGGGCTGGAGAACGCCGAACTGCTGCTATACGTGGGCCGGCTGGCGGATGAAAAGAACCTTGACTTCCTGCTGCGAGCCTTCGCCCGGGTCGTGACCGAGCGGTCCCAGGCCCGGCTGGTGCTGGTAGGCAAAGGGCCGCGCGAGCGCGGTCTGCAGCGCATGGCGCGGAGACTCGGCCTCGGCGAGCAGGTGATCTTCGCCGGCCCCATTCCCCACAGCGAGGTACCCCACTACACCGCCGCTGCCGACCTGTTCGTCTTCCCCTCTCTGACGGAGACGCAGGGCCTGGTGCTGATCGAGGCGATGGCTGCCGGTACCCCCGTGGTGGCGATGGAGACCCCCAGTTCGGTAAACGTGTTGGCCGAGGGAGGGGGCCTGCTTGTGCCAGCCCGGGAGGATGCTTTCGCCGACGCGGCGGTGGGACTGCTGGCCGACGAGCCACGCCGCCGGACGATGGGAGAGCAGGCTGTGCAAGCAGCGCAACGCTACGCGATCCCGGCGGCTACCGCCCGCCTTGTCGAGGTCTACGAGGCGGCGGTTGCTGCCAGCCCACGCCCTACAGAGAAGACGTCGAGGCCACTCCGAAGACAAAAGAAGGCTAAACCAGACGAGTAAGGGAGATTCTTCGCTACGCTCAGAATGACGGCGTATCTTCTCAATATCTTGGGGCAGGGGCAGCGTAGGGCGGTTTTGCTAACCGCCATAGGGTCGGATAGCAAATCCGACCTACTGGCTCAGAATGAGGGCTAACCGTCAAGGCGACTTTTGCGGTACTGCCAAAGAAGTGACTTTTCAGATCAATTACCAGGAGGAATATATGGGCACCATCAAGATTACGTCGTGGAACGTTGCACACTTGAATCGCCTGACGAAGAATACCCTCAGCGGTAGCGCACGCAGGCGGCGAGAGGCCATCGTTCGCGAGATTCACGATCTTTCACCCGACATCCTTTGCTTGTTGGAAGGGCCGAGAGGCGAGGAGGCGATCGACCGAGTCTCAAACGACCTGCTGGACGGCAAGTGGGTCACGGTGAAGGCCACTGATGGGGAGTACGGGACGCGGGGCACTCAATGGATTTGGTTCCTCGTCCGCGAGAATCACTCGAACCGGGCTTCGCTTCTTCCCATCAAGACGTGGGATGCGTTTGCAGGCCGCTCCTGGAAGTGTCATTTCTGGGGAGAATTCGAGGAGCGGAACCACCGGCATTACCGCCATCCTCAGATTCTCGTACTCGATTGGAATGGTTTCCGCGTCGAGTTCATTGGTCTGCATCTCAAAAGCAAGTTTGTCAATCATGGCAAGCACATGTGGGATGAAGGAGGCGTGGAACGCGAAATGTTCGTGCGGAAGGCGCTTACGGCTCGGATCAAGATGACCACCGAGGCGGCGAACGTCCGGGCCTACATTGACGCCAAGTTCAGACAGGTTGAGAACCCGGCGATCTTCGTTATGGGCGATCTGAACGACGGCCCGGGCAAGGAATACTTCGAGGAGCAGTTTCTCTTCTTCGATCTGGTCTCCAACGTCCAGGGCGACATTTTCTCCGCGAGCAGGTTCCTGAACCACGCGCTGTTCGACTTCGCGGACCACCTGCGGTGGAGTGTCTACTTCAAAGACTTTGTGGATCCGGGCCGTGATCCTCATATCCTGCTCGATCACATCCTGTTCACGCAGGGGTTGGTCGACGGGTCGCTCCCGTGGAGGATCGACGCGCACGCCGGGAAGGTCGAGCACGAGATCCACGACTTGATCAATACCACACTCCCGAGGAGCGCGAAAACGAGCGATCACAAGCCCGTCTCGGTGATCGTGACAACCGAGGACTGAAGACGCAGCGACGACAAGAGATGTTTCACGCCACACCGCCACCTCAGCCACGCGACCCTGACTATCCGCGCGTTGCAGCGTGCCACAATCTCCCCCAGGTCGACGGGTCATAGGACCACTTTGAAGGTGGGTTCCCGGTGATACGCCATCATCTCGCCAGGGGGAAGCAAACCTGCAAAATGCAGGCCGATCGCCTGCATCGTTGCCCTGTCGAGCCACCATGAGCCTGAGTCGCCTCCTGCGCTGACCTCCTCGAAGCGCTGGCGCGGCTCAATTATACGCCATACCTGGCTGCCATGCCAAGGGGTTTTGTCTGGACAAGGGGTACAGTACTGGGTTCAAGGCGAGGCTTCGCTGGATACTTACGGCTCTTTGTCTGCACCGGACCGATCACCGGCTTCTGTTTTGCGCTTGAGCGCCCGCAGCCCGGCCTTCACTCGTTGCCAGTCAGCGCGCACCTGTCTGGCCCGCTCCTGGTCAATGGCGTGCCGGCTGTAGCGTGCCTCCACGAAGGCCTGGGTGAGCAGGCTCATCTCCTGCTGCGCCTCGGGCAGGTGGGGCCCCAGGCTGGCGTCGTATTCGTGGGGCGTCTGGGCGCGCCGGCGGGGGAAGCCCTGCCGGCCCGCGCGCCGCAGGATGCTCAGGTAGTAGTACAGGACGCGCTCGCGGGGCGGGAGTGCACCCAGCCGGAAGAAACGGAAAGGCCCCTCGGACGGCCTGGGGCTCACCCGCCGCAACAACGACCGGCGTGGAAACCGCTCGTTGATGGTCTCCGCCAACCCGACTATGCGGCGCCAGAGAGCGGCCAAGAAACGACGCAGCGCGCGGATCGGCCCCAGCGCGGCCAAGGCTCCCAGTATTTCCAGGTGGTCGAGCAGGTAACTGCGGACCACATAGACAACCATTCCCAACGCGACGGTCCAGAAAAGAAGCGACCGCAGTATCTCGAACCAACCAGGTGCAGCGCCGCCAGGGCCACCGGGCTCCTGAGGTTGAAGCGATGGGAGGCTGGGCTGTGGGGGAGAGGACGGGCCACCGGTAAGCAGGAACAGCAGGTAGAGCCACAGCCAGACAGGGAGGCTGATGAGAAAGAAAAGCAGCCCGGCGAGGAACGAGAGGGTGCTGACTATCAGGTCCAGTGCGCCTCCCACCAGATCCAATAGACCCAGCGTGTAATCGGTGGGGAGCAAGAAAGCCACCAGCGCCGCCAGGCCGATGACGACCAGGCTGTAGCGCACCCAGCGACCCGCCAATTCATCGGCGATCTTTATCTTCTGCGCCTGCCACCGTATACGCAGCGTGACGAACTGCATCTGCCCCAGCATCACCAGCCCCAGCAGGAAATAGACCAACACGTTGAGCACCAGTCCAGGCACCGGTGGACGACGCAGGTTCAGCAGCGCGGCGATCCCGATGCGGTTCAAGCCGGCGATGAGCAACAGCACCGCTCCCCCCCAAAAGAAGCGGTTGGCGAGGCTCTCTCTGGGAGGCACATAGTAGCGACGGCGCTCAGGAGGTTCACCAATTCGCTCCAGATCACGTGCTGTCTGGGTGGAAACCCACCAGGAGAGAAGAGCCAGGATGAAGGCGGCCGTCATCTCGGGATCCATGGCGTCGAGTGGGTGGTGCGGCCAGGTTTGAATGTCCGCCAGCACGTGTGCCCATCCGTCGCCTATGTAGCTACCGATCTTGAGCAAGATGAAAAACAGCGTGATCTCGACCGCCCGGAATCGCAGGACATCGGTGCCCCGCAACTGCCTGGCCCGGATCAGCCGGTACGAATAGCTGGCCTCCAATGCCGCCAGCACACATCCCACGATGAAGTACGTCCCGTTCCAGGCCGGGGCGAACAGATGCACCAAACCCACTAACGATAGAGCGATGCAGCCAAACATCGCCCCGATCGCCAGCGGGCGGAACAGATTCTCCAGCCACGGATGACGATTCATTGCCACGTCTCCAGGTCGCGTTCGTGCCATACCCGGTGAATCGGCACGCTGAGCAAGCCGGCCCGCTCTTGCAGTTCGGACGATGGGCGACCTGATCGCACCAGGATCAACGCGACGGCGAATCCGGCCCGCCGCAAATAGACCAGGGTGTCGAACAGCGGTTCGCTCTCGCGACCGGTGATGACCAATAGAGTGGCTCCCCACGAGAGGTTCACGCTCTCGCGGCGCAGCAGGTGCACAAACTGCGTCGCTGACGTGATCTGCACCCGGGCCAGCACTTCCAACAGGCTCATCAGATGGGCACGCTCCGGGCATGGGGGCAGGAAGAAGCGAGCCTGTTCGTCAAGCAGCGGGTCCCACGCCTCGGTGGCCAACCCTGCCGGCAGCCCCTCCCTGACGATGACGTGATTGGCAATGGAGGCCGCGACGACGATGGCCAGTTCGGTGGCGGTGTATCGCTGACGGCGCTCGTAGTCCTCACGGTTCAGGTCAAGACAGATGAGGGTTTCGCGGGCGATGGCTGGCTGATACTGTTTGACCAGCAACCGGCCGGCGCTGGCCGTCGCCGTCCAGTGAATGCGCCGGGGGGAGTCGCCCCGCTGATAGTCGCGCACGCCCATCACCCGGGCCGGGTCTTCGAACAGGGGCGAGCGGGCGGGCAGCGCCACCAGTGGGGAACGCGTGGGCAGGCCCAATTGCTGGAAGGGGACCACGCGGGGGTAGACGGTGATGTGCTCCAGTGCCGCCCGCGTCAGGGTGTGACACGCAATGCCCAGCAAATCGCCGGTTTGCATCGTCAATGGGCCGATGGGATAATAGCCCCGCTGGCGGCAGTTGAGCGTGTAGACAAAATGCCGTCGCTCGCGCGGGCCCAGGCTGATCACTTCGCGATAGAAGGGAGGGGCAATGAGTTGTACCGGCAGCGACTCGTGCACCTCCAGCCAGGGGATAGGCAACCAGCCAGTGTTGTGCACCACCAGATCCACCGTCACCCGGTCACCGATGAAGGCGTGGTCCACAAAACGCCGCTGGACGCGCAGGTGTTTCACCGTGCGCCGCGTCCAGAGGCGCGACAACAGATAAACGGCGAAGAAGAGATAGACGATGGTGAAGAAGAAGTCCACGTGCAGGAGGGCCGCGAGGGCGAACAGAAGCAGCAGGAAGAACACAAAATTTCGCATGGCGTTGCTCGTACAACGTGAAACGTAATTCGTTAGGAGAAAATCTCGTCTCACGTCTCACGTATTAGGTTCCAGCCCTCCGACGTCCAATTCCGTGCGCTCCAGAATCTCCTCCAAGACCCCTTGAGCAGTGCGTCCGCGCAACTGGCTATCCGGCTTGAGGATCAGCCGGTGGGACAGGGTGAGCGGAGTCAGCATCTTGACGTCGTCAGGGATGACGTAGTCACGGTCGCGCAGCGCTGCCAGCGCCTGGGCGGTCTTGTAGAGGGCCAGCGACCCGCGTGGACTGGCTCCCAGCGCCACGTCGGGATGGGAACGGGTAGCACGCACGATGGCCAGAATGTACTGTTCCAGTGACTCGTCCATGTGCACGTCAGTAACGGCGTCGTGCAGATTCAGCAACTCAGCCCCGTCCACCACCTGACCTATAGTCTCAATCGGGTGTCGTTTTCTAAGGTTGCGCAGCATCTGGACTTCGTCGTCGGCCTCGGGGTAGCCCAGCGACAGGCGGATGAGGAAGCGGTCGAGCTGGGCCTCGGGCAGGGGAAAGGTGCCCTCGTATTCGATGGGGTTCTGCGTAGCCAGCACCAAAAACGGCGCAGGGAGCGGGCGAGTGACGCCATCCACCGTAACCTGCCGTTCCTGCATCGCCTCCAGCATCGCGGCCTGAGCGCGGGGCGTGGCCCGGTTGATCTCGTCGGCCAGCAGGACGTTGACGAAGACCGGGCCAGGGCGAAACTCGAAGATATTGGTCTGCTGGTTGAACACGCTCACGCCGGTGATGTCGTTGGGGAGCAAGTCGGGCGTGCACTGCAGCCGTCTGAAACTGATGCCTAAGCTGAGCGCCGTAGCCCGGGCCAGCATCGTCTTGCCGGTGCCGGGTACGTCCTCAATGAGGACGTGCCCCTGGCAGAGCAGGGCCACCATCAACAACTCAATCTGCTGTCGTTTGCCGACGATGACCGTTTCGACGTTGCGGACGACGCGGTCGGTGTACTCTCTTACCCAAATTGACATATCTCCTCCCCTTGTGCTGGTAGTTCATTCTACCCCGACCGCCCCGCCCGCGCAAGTCCCTACGCTGCCCCCCCCCGCCGTGGCCCGGGTGGGCGCTTTCGCTAACCATCTCCTTAACCTTCCACCCAGATCACCACCAACACTTTACACGAGGTAATACGGCCCATTGACGTCTATGCAGCGTTCGGTTATAATAGAACTACTGCTGGTACAGATGCGGGAGAAGCACACGGAAACGGCTGAAGCAAATGATGAGACTTCGCAGGCGCATCAGAACTGCCCTGAAATGGTTAACCCCTGGCATAGGAGTCAAACGCTGGCTACTGCTCCTGGCCTGCGGCATCACGCTTCTGAGCCTGGGCTTCAGTTTTATGCTCAGGCAATTCTACCCCTTGCCGCCTGTCTTCTACTACCTGGCCCTACAATTCATTCCACGCGGTCTGCGGGCTGGGCTCTTCGGGCTGATCGGCGTGGCAGCAGTGGCGCTGGCGCTGATCCGTCTCAATCAGACGCTGCTGGAGCCTTTCGTGGACGCCAACCCGGAGGCGGTGGTGAACGCCGTATACCAGTACCACCAGCGTGGGCGGGGGCCGAAGGTCGTCGCCATCGGCGGAGGGCACGGCCTCTCTGTCCTTTTGCGCGGGCTTAAACGATATACCTCCAACATCACCGCCATCGTCACCGTCGCCGATGACGGGGGTAGTTCGGGTCGCCTGCGGCGCGAACTGGGTGTGCTACCGCCAGGCGATTTACGCAACTGCATCGCCGCGCTGGCCGACGACGAGGCGCTGACAACCCAGTTGTTCCAGTACCGCTTCCCTTCGACTGCGCTCAGGACAAGCAGCGGCGGCAGCGGGCTCAACGGCCACAGTTTCGGCAACCTCTTCATCACCGCGATGGCGGAGGTGACCGGCAGTTTCGAGCGGGCGGTCATGGAGTCGGGGCGGGTGTTGGCGGTGCAGGGGCGCGTGGTACCCAGCACACTACAAGATGTGACGTTGACGGCCGACTTGCGGGCCGAACCGGTCGGGGTCAGCCGAGTGACTGGCGAGTCGAGTATCGCCGAGGCAAGCGAAGCCATCGAACGGGTTTACCTGGAGCCCAACGACGCCCCGGCTTACCCTGGCGCGGTGCGCGCGCTGCTGGAGGCAGACATGATCGTGGCTGGTCCCGGCAGCCTCTACACCAGCATCCTCCCCAACCTGCTCGTTCCGGACGTGGCGCGGGCAGTTGCGACCAGCCGTGCGCTCAAGGTCTACGTCTGCAACGTCGCTACCCAGCGCGGCGAGACAGAGGGGTACACCGCGGGCGATCACGTCGCAGCGCTGGAAGCGCACGTGGGAGCCGGCTTCTTCCCGGTAGTGCTGGTCAACGATAACCTGGACGTGGACTTCGACGCGCCCCCCGGAGTCGAGTTAGTGCCGCTGGACTTCCCACCCGACGCAGGGTACCGGCTGATTACCGCTGACGTGGTTGATCCAGCCCATCCCTGGCGACACGACGGCCACAAACTGGCGCAAGCGTTGCTACGCCTGTTGTGAGAACAACCATATATCCCAACAAATGAAAGGAGCAGAGCAATGACAGCAATGACAGTGAAAATCGGTATCAACGGTTTCGGCCGTATCGGCCGACAGGTGCTCAAGGCGATGAAGGAGAACTACTGCGACGAGTTCGACGTCGTCGCCGTCAACGACCTCTTTCCGCCTGAGACCAATGCTCACCTGTTCAAGTACGATTCCAACTTCGGCAAGTATGCCGGCACAGTCGAGGTGGTCGGGGGAGACATCGTCGTGGACGGCGACCACATCAAAGTCTTCGCCGAGCGCGACCCGGCGAAACTGCCCTGGGGCGACCTGGGCGCGGAGGTCGTGATCGAATCCACTGGTGTCTTCCGCGACGGGAAGAAGGCAGCGGCACACATTGACCCGGCAGGGGCAAAGAAAGTCATCGTCAGCGCTCCGGCCAAGCCGGCCGACAGTGTAGACTTGACTATCGTGCTGGGCGTGAACGACGAGATGTACGACCCGACGCGACATCACATCCTCTCGATGGGTTCCTGCACCACCAACTGCCTGGCTCCCGTCGCCAAGGTCATCTTCGACAACTTCGGCATCGTCAAGGGGCTGATGACCACCATCCACTCTTACACCACTGCCCAGAGGGTCCTGGACCTGGCATCGAAGGATCTCAGGCGCGCCCGGGCCGCCGCCCTGAACATCATCCCCACCACCACCGGCGCGGCCAAGGCGCTGGCGCTGGTCATCCCAGGACTGAAGGGCAAGTTCAACGGCATGGCGCTGCGCGTCCCCACCCCGACTGTCTCCATCGTGGACTTCGTGGCCGAACTGGAGAAGACGACCACCGTCGAGGAGGTCAACGCCGCCCTCAAAGCCGCCGCCGAAGGCCCAATGAAGGGCATCATGGGCTACTCCGAGGAGCCGCTGGTCTCAATGGACTACAAGGGCGACCCGCGTTCCTCCATCGTGGATGGGTTGTCCACCATGATGATAGGCGGCAACATGGTCAAGGTGATAGCCTGGTACGATAACGAATGGGCCTTCTCGGTCCGCATGGCCGACCTGGTGAAGTTTATGGCGGACAAGGGGCTGTAACAAGTAGGGAGTAAACGAGTAGATGAGTAGATGAGGACCGTCCTCATCTGCTCATTCCTCATCTACTCGCCTCCTTCCTGACAAGGAGACGTGATGAACAAAAAAACCATCCGTGACGTGGACGTGCGCGGCAAGCGCGTGTTGGTGCGCGTGGACTTTAACGTGCCACTCAAAGAAGGGGCTGTGGCAGACGATACCCGCATCCGGGCGGCACTTCCCACAATCAACTACCTGCTGAAGCAAGACGCAGCACTGATCCTGTGCTCGCACCTGGGCCGGCCCAAAGGGAAGGTCGTGTCCGAATTAAGGATGGACCCGGTGGCAACGCGGCTGGCGGAACTGCTGGGCCGCCCGGTGAAGAAACTCGACGATTGCGTTGGGCCGGAGGTCGAGGCAGCCGCAAAAGCCATGCAGCCAGGCGAAGTCATCCTGCTGGAGAACACCCGCTTCCATCCGGAGGAAAGGGCCAACGACGCCGAGTTCGCCCAACAACTGGCTGCACTGGCCGAGATTTACGTCAACGACGCCTTCGGGTCGGCACACCGTGCCCACGCCTCCACCGAGGGGGTGACGCACTACCTGCCGGCCGTGGCGGGTTTCCTGATGGAGAAGGAACTGGAGTTCCTGGGGCGGGCGACCGAGAACCCCGAGCATCCCTACATCGCCATCGTGGGCGGGGCCAAAATCTCCGACAAAATCGGCGTCATTGAGAACCTGCTGGCAAAGTGCGACCGGCTGCTCATCGGCGGCGGAATGGCGAACATCTTCTTCAAAGCAATGGGCTTCGAGATGGGCGATTCGCTGGTCGAAGATGAGGCCGTGGAGACGGCTAAGTCGCTGCTCAAGCAGGCCGGGGGCACACTGGTGCTGCCGGTGGACGTGGTTATCGCCGACGGTTTCGACAACGACGCCCGCACGCGGGTCGTGGCCCCTAACGAAGTCACTGCTGGCTGGCGCATCCTCGACATCGGCCCCAAGACGATATCCACGTTCGAGTCGGCGTTAGGCGGGGCCAAGACGGTGGTCTGGAACGGGCCGCTGGGCGTGTTCGAGATGCCCAACTTCGCGCAGGGCACCTTCGCCGTGGCGCAGTTGCTCGCCGATGTGGATGCAGTTACGATCATCGGCGGCGGCGACTCGGCGGCAGCGGTGCGCCAGGCCGGATTGGCAGACCGGATGACCCACGTCTCCACCGGGGGCGGGGCCAGTCTCGAGTTCCTGGAGGGCAAAGTCCTGCCCTGCGTGGCGGCGCTGGAGGAGCGGTAGGTAGGCGGTTTGTCAATAGCAGAGCGAAGGAGACACAATGCGTAAACCATTCATCGCCGGCAACTGGAAGATGCACAAGACCATCAAGGAGGCTGTCGCGCTGGCGCAGGAACTACGGGCCGCGCTGGAAGGTATCGCCGGCTGCGACGTAGCCGTCTGCCCGCCCTTCCCCGCGTTGGCCGCCGTGCGCGAGGCCCTGGCCGGGTCGGCCATCGGCCTGGGCGCGCAGAATATGCACTGGGAGGAGCAGGGGGCCTTCACCGGCGCGGTCAGCCCACTGATGTTGCAGGGTCTGTGCGACTACGTCATCATTGGCCACTCGGAGCGCCGCACCCTCTTCGGCGAGACCGACGAGATGGTCAACAGGAAGCTATACGCAGCGCTGGCCCACGGGCTCAAGCCCATCGTCTGCGTGGGGGAGAACCTCCAGCAAAATCAGGCTGGCGAGACGGAGGAGTTCGTCGGCGGGCAGGTGCGCGCCGCCTTCGCAGGCCTCACGCCGGAGCAGGCTCGCACCGTGACTATGGCCTACGAGCCAATCTGGGCCATCGGCACGGGGGTACCGGCCACCGGCGAGGGAGCCAACGATATCATCGGGGGCACGGTACGCGGGACGCTGGGCGAGATGTACGGCGATGATCTGGCGCAGGCAATCCGCATCCAGTACGGCGGCAGCGTCAAGCCCGGCAACACCGCCGAGTTTATGGCCCAGCCGGAGATTGACGGCGCGCTGGTGGGCGGGGCCAGCCTGCGAGCAGCCGACTTTGCGGCAATTGTGCGGAACGGGCTGGCATATAAGAGGAAGTAAATGAGTAGACGAGTAGATGAGGAAAGCGGAGCCTCATCTACTCATTTACCCATTCCTCGTCTACTCCTTCCTCCAATGAACTGGTCATCTCTCACCTGGCTGGCGGTGACGCTTGTGCTCCTGCTGCTGGTCGAGCGCTGGATTCACCGCCACCTGCAGGGAACCATGCTGCTGCTCACGGGCGACCCCGATGTCACGGTAGTACTGTACGCGATGCCACTCCTGCCAGGCATCCTCCTCCACGAGTTAAGTCATGCGTTCGCCGCAATACTCCTGAGGGTACGAGTGGGCCGCATCTCCATCCGGCCTAAACGGGCAGGACAGCGCGTCCAGTTAGGTTTCGTCCCGGTCGAGAGGACTGACGCCGTGCGGGCCAGCCTGATTGGGCTGGCCCCGCTATTAGCAGGGAGCGCCGTCATTCTGCTGATCGGGTACTGGGTCTTCGGCATCGGCACGGTTGGGGCAGCGTTCGTCGCCGGGGATCGAGCCAACCTGATGGCAGGGCTGCTGGGAATGCTGAAAGCGCCTGACGCCTGGATCTGGGCCTACGTGATCTTCGCCGTGAGCAACACGATGCTGCCCAGCCGGGCCGACCGGCAGTCATGGGCACCGGTGATTCTCTTCGTGTTCCTGATCGGCGTGTTGATCTGGGCGGTGGGGCTTGGGCCAGCGGTTGTCGGCAGTCTGGCCGAGCCTCTCACCATAGCACCGCGCTGGCTGGCGACGATGTGCGCTCTCACGATAGCGGTGGACCTGCCGTTCGTCTTGCTGATTGCGTTGGGGGAGAGACTGTTGGAGCGAGTGAAGGGCGTGCGGGTGGAGTACTGAGGACATGAAGCGTGAAACGTGAAATATAAGACGTGACTACACGTCACACCTCGCGTTCGCGAGACAGGCGAGCCAATACCAACATCACCACCACGCCGATGCCCACCAGCGCCAGCAGTTTGTAGAAGCGGCGGGAAATGACCAACGCCAGCACGCCGAACAGCGCGCAGAAGCCCCAGTAGAGAAGTACGATGGTCCGCTCCGATAACCCCAGGTCGAGCAGGCGGAAGTGGAGGTGGCCCCGGTCGGCCTGGCCAGGGGAATGGCGATGGCGCAGCCGGTCGAGGATCTGCCAGGCCACGTCCACAATGGGCAGCCCCATCACCAGCAGCACGGTGGCCACCCGCCCGCCGGCGATGAGGCCCAGGCAGGCCAGGGCGTAGCCCAGAAAAAACGCCCCCGCACTCCCCAGAAAGACCCGTGAGGGGGCAATATTGTAGGGCAGAAAGCCCAGCAGCGCGCCGAGGAGCGCCAGCGGCAGTAGTGCCACGCTGGGTTGCCCTACGCGGTGCATGTGAATCGCCAGCACCAGGCAAAGAATCGCACCCACCCCAGCGGCCAGCCCGCCGAGCCCATCGAGCCAGTTGACCGTGTTCATCATCCCCATCACCCAGAGAACCGTCAACGGGACGTAGACCCAGGGGCCCCAGGGGTAGGCCTCCAATTGCACGTACCCGAAGAAAGGCAAGGTGAAGCATTCGAGCCAGAGCAACGTGGCGACGGCGACCAGCGAGAGGGCGAACTGACAAGCAAACTGAGGTCCCGGCGGAAGATCGAAGCGATCATCAAGCAACCAAAAGAGAAAAGCGATCAACCCGCCAAGCAGAAGACCATTCAACCGAGTGAAATCATCGTCGTTGTAGCCCACGGTGAGAACCCCGCACCACGCCGCAACCCCGATAGCGGCTACGAACGCCAGGAACACCGCCACGCCACCCAGACGGGACACCTCGCCCTTGTGCCTTCGGCGCCCCCCCGGCCGGTCCACGATGCCCAACCGGCGCCCCAGGCGACCGGCGAGGGGGGTGAGCAGTGTCGCCAGGACGAGTGAGATGATGAAGGTGAGTAAGTAGTGTGGCAAATGTGTCAACGGATCACCAGCGGGTCAACGGATCACCAACGGGTCAATGGATTAGCAACGGATAAACGGCTGAGAGTGGATCATGCCAGTTGCTTGCCCCATCCGTTGACTACCCCGTGCCGAACAGCCGGTCCCCCGCGTCTCCCAGGCCCGGCACGATGTATCCCACATCGTTCAGCCGCTCGTCTACGGCAGCAAGGTACAGTGGCACGTCGAGATGGGCTGTGGTGAGGTGTTGCACACCCTCAGGGGCCGCGATGACACCCGCGAACTTGATGCGCTTGGCTCCCCAGTTCTTAAGAATATCCACCGCCGCCACCGCCGATCCACCTGTAGCGAGCATAGGGTCGAGAACCAGGCAGACGTCTACGGTTGGGCTGACCGGCAGGCGGTTGTAATACTCGACCGGCTCCAGCGTCTGCTCGTCGCGGAAGAGACCGATGTGCCACACCTCGATGTTGGGCATCATGTTCCAGAATCCCTCCACCATCCCCAGCCCAGCGCGCAGGATAGGGACGAGCCCAACCCGCTCCCGCAGCCGGCGGCCGCTGGCCTGTCCCATCGGCGTCATCACCGTCACCTCTTCCGTGGCCAGATCGTCTGTGGCTTCGTAGGCGATCAGGACGGCTATCTCCCGCAGCAGTTCGCGAAACATCTTGGGGTCAGTGCGGCGATCACGCAGCAGAGCCAGTTTGTGCTGCACCAGCGGATGGGTCGAAATGTGCACCTGTGACATCACGGTTCACCTCCTGTGGACTTGGGACCTGTGGACTTGGGATTTGAGACTTGAGATCTAAATTGTACCCCCAAGCCTACCGCTTGTCAAAGCGTCGTTTCACTGTATAATCCATTTCTGAAATGCACAAGCGCATCATTTCACCTCAGCCCCAGGTAGAAGATGAAACCGTGCTCGACCGGGCACTGCGCCCCCAGCGCCTGGCCGATCTGATCGGGCAGGACCGGGTGCGGGAGAACCTCGCCATCCTGATCAAAGCAGCCAAGCAGCGCAACGAAGCGCTCGACCACGTGCTGCTGTACGGGCCACCGGGCCTGGGGAAAACCACTCTGGCCCACATTACCGCTAACGAGATGGACATGCCCATCCGGGTCACCTCCGGCCCGGCCATCGAACGGGCTGGCGACCTGGCCGCTATCCTGAGCAACCTGCGCGAGAAAGAGGTGCTGTTCATTGACGAAGTACACCGTCTGGGCCGCGCCGTCGAGGAGATCCTCTACCCGGCGATGGAGGACTTCGCGCTCGATTTCGTCATCGGCAAGGGACCCAGCGCCCGCTCCATTCGGCTCAAACTGCCGCACTTCACCATCGTAGGGGCTACCACCCGCCTGGCACTGTTGACCGCCCCGCTGCGGACCCGCTTCGGCGCCATCTTTCGTGTGGACTTCTACGACCAAGAGGCACTGGAGGCCATCGTGCGCCGCGCCGCGTGGGCGCTGAAGGTGGAGACAGAGGATGCAGGGGCAGCGGAAATCGCCCGGCGCGGTCGGGGGACACCCCGGGTGGCGTTACGGCTGCTCAGGCGTGTGCGTGACTTTGCCCAGGTACGCGCCGACGGGCGCATCACTGCCGAGGTGGCCCGCCAGGCCCTGGAGCTGCTGGACGTGGACGAGCGTGGACTGGACAACCTGGACCGGCGCGTGCTGCGCACCCTCATCGAGAAGTTCGACGGCGGGCCCGTGGGGCTGGATACCGTCGCGGCCGCCGTGAGCGAGGAGCCCGACACGATCATGGACGTGGTCGAGCCATACTTGCTGCAACTGGGCTTCCTGGACCGCACGCCCCGAGGGCGAGTCGCGACGGCATGGGCTTACGAGCACCTGGGCCTGCCCTACGGACGACTGGAGCAGCCAACGTTGCTGTGACGACGAATTATTGGGGTGTGGAGGTGCGGGAGTGTGGGAGTATGGGTGTCTGGATGTGTAAATGGAGGTCGCCATGAGTGGGCTAGAGACGGCAGGCAAGTTGCTGATGGGCATAGGCGGCGCGCTGGTTCTACTGGGCGGATTGCTGTGGCTGGTCTCAAAGACGCCCTTCCTGGGCCACCTGCCGGGAGACATCCACATCGAGAGGCCGGGCTTCACCTGCCTGATCCCGTTGGCCAGTTCGATCATCCTCAGTATTCTGCTGACGATCCTGCTGAACATCATCGCGCGAACCATCAACCGCTAGAAACAGGCACTCCCCCCCGACGTGCTCCTGGGCATCGTCGGAGAGTAGGTGCGCGTTATCCACTGGCCTTTGCCATCCAGACCGAAGCCGGCCCTCACCGAACCATCCACAGATACGGTTGCTCTACGTATTCGCGAATCGTTTTGAGAAAGCGTGCGGCCGGCCCACCGTCCACTACGCGGTGATCGAAGGTTAGGCTAAGTGCCATCATCTGGCGGAGGGCAATTTCGTCGTTGTACGCTGCTGGCTTGCCGATGATCCGCCCGACGCCCAGGATGGCACATTGTGGCAGGTTGATGATCGGCGTGAAAGCATCAATGCCGTACACGCCCAGGTTGGTGACGGTAAACGTGCCACCCTGCAGGTCATCCGGTCCCAACTGACGGGCCCTGGCCTTCTCCGCCAGCGCCCGTGCCTCTTCCGTGATCTGCTGGACGCTCTTGCTCAGCACGTCGCGGATGACCGGAACCAGTAACCCCGCCTCGGTATCAACCGCCACCGCGATGTGAATGCCTGTCGGGACGATGATCTCATCCTCCTTCCAGTAAGCATTCAGCAGCGGGTGTTCCTGCAAGGCGAGGGCGGTGAGCCTGATGATCAGATCGGTGTAGGCAGGCACAACCACGCCTCGTGGGCTGAGGGTTGCCTTGAGCCGCTCGCGCAGGGCGACCAATTCGGTGGCGTCGGCCTCGGTGGTGAGGGTAAGAGGAGCAGTGGTGTGCGTACTCTCAACCATGCGCTGGGCGATGAGACGCCGAATGTGAGTGACGGGCATGGCTTCGCCCACCACCGGGGCAGGAGATGGCGGCGCGGCGGCCGCCTCGCAAGCAGCAATAGCCGCCTCCACATCCTCGCGCTTGATCCTTTCGCCCGGCTGCCTTTTCCTTTTCTGGGCCGCCAGTTCGGCCAGGTCAATGCCGGCCGCCTCCGCCAGCCGTCGCGCTACGGGCGAAGCCTGGATTCGGACCACCTGCTCCCTCGACCGGGCGGCCTCTTCCACGTGCGCCACCATGATTGGTCCGCCCTCTGGATGCTCAATCGTGCGCCAGTCGATGCCCAATTCCTTTGCCCGCCGGCGGGCAGCCGGGCTGACCAGTTTCTTGCCGCCGGCAGAGGCAGTTTGTACAGATGCAGCGGCAGGTGTTGATACGGCTGCTTCAGCCGGGATTGCTGTGGATGTCGCAGCCGGACTTGCCTGCGGCAGCGGCACTCCCTCGCCAGGCGCGAGGATATAGCCGATCACGACTCCGATAGGTAGCGGGTCCGGGGAGAGGTCTGGCACGTGATAGACGATGCCATTGACCGGCGCTTCCACGTCCAGGATCGCCTTGTCGGTCTCCACGGCGAACAGCGGTTCCCCCACCTCGACGGTTTCACCATCTTCCTTGTACCACTCCACGATACGTCCCTCTTCCATCGTTAGCCCCAGGCGGGGCACGACGACTTCATAAGCCATAGTCACTCCTTACTCCAGATACATAGGGAACTTCGTTCCAATGAACAATGAGACAATGAACAATGAACAAAAGCGGCTCAACATTCTGAATGTTATTCACAATCCTGGGGCAATAATGACATAGAGGTCAAAGTTACCCCGGCACTTTCGTCAAAGTACCGGGATACGCTTATCATAATGGATACTGTCCAAACTCACGCACGGCTTCGCACATAGCGAGCAAGTTGTCGGCCGAGACGTCCTCCTGGATATTGTGGGTAGTGGCGAACACGAAGCCACCACCCGGCCCCAAGGTCTGGATGCGCTCCTTCACCTGCGCCCGTATTTCGTCCCTGGAGCCGGAAGGCAACACCCTCTGAGTCTCGACGCCGCCTCCCCAGAAGACAAGCCGGTCTCCGGACTCCGCCTTGAGCCTGGCCGGGTCCATGCCGGCGGCTTCAGTCTGGATCGGGTTAAAGACACAGGCTGCCATCCTCCTCGGCCACCGGCTCGAAGTTACCCGGCATCTGGACCGGGGTGCCGTCGTCCAACTGCCAGGGGCGCCAATCGTCAATGCGCATGCCAAAGTCCTGGACCATCACCCGTTCCCGCGACGACATGCTCATTGACTCATCCCCTCACTGCTTGCCTGGGCGAAGGCCCAGTATTTTGTTTCCCGGATGAGCGATAGCCGGCCAGGTTTGCCATCGGCATAGTTTCTTCAATCTACTTCGACCCCATCCAATCAAGGGCCTCTTCGAACCCAGAACTATACTCTCCGCGAGCCTTTTTCCTTAGTCGGCCAGCGAGGTCCTTATCTATCCATGACAAATCCTTACCGCGGTCCTGCCCCGACTTGACAATGGAGACCTGAGAGATTAAGCGGGTCAGGTTCTCACCACCACAGACAGGACAGCGTGGCGGGGAAGTTTCGGAGAAGCCTCTCCGGATGCTCACTCGCCTTTCACAGTCCTGGCAACGGTACTCATAAATCGGCATACTTATCGGAATGGCCCAAAGCACACTTCAGCGAGCAGCCCATAAGTGAGCATTATCCGTACGGGTAGTTGGGTGACTCCAGACTTCTCATATAAACCGCCCATTCTTCGTCCGAAATCATCTCTTCCTTCCTGTAGTATTCCCTGGCCTCCTTCAATATATCTTCAACGGCCTGCTCCTGCTCCGGGGTCAGTGGTATCGGTCTGTGGGTGGCCAGTATCTCCTCCATCCTCCCCTTCGCATAATCTAACGCGCTTTTCTTCCCCTTCGCTATCCACTCGGGGTAGGTGAGCCTATCTGCGGCCTTGGGCACGAACTGCTCCAGTTTCCACCACTTCCGGGTGTGCGCCTTGTCAAGGTAGAAGCCGGGGATGGGGCCAACCTGATTGATCAGGTCTACGGCCAAGGTTTCATCCGTTACCGCAACCCCCTCTAGAAAGCGCCCTATCATCCCGGCTATGTCGTCGTCCAATATGGCCTGGAGCGGATGAAATGTAAGTTCAGCGTTTATGGCGCCATGCAATTGTATGAGGTTGGCTCCAGATAAAGCAGCAGTTAAGGCACTGATCGCCTTCTCGTAGCCGCACTGGAAGTCTATCTTCTTCGAGCTGGTAGGGCCACTAGCAAGAGTAGCTATGGGGAGACCATACTTTCGCCACAACTGGCTAAATACCACCTGGGACAAGGAGACCCCTATGGCGCCAAAGGCTGGGGATCCCCCTCTCATATCCTGCGGAAACGCAAAGTGGAAAGCCCACATTCTTGTCCCTGGCTTTATCAGCTGCATCAGCACTATTGCAGCCAAAGATTCAGCATTGCCACTTACCGCCGAACCAGCGATGGTGGCTGGTCCAGTTCCTCCGAAAATCGGAGTGCTTTCCGCAAAAGTGACCAATCCGGCTTCAACATGCCTGTAAGCAGCCTCAACTTGTTCTCCATAAAACGTCAACGGGGCTGAAACCGCCATCCCGCCCCCCATATCTATGCCCAATGCCTTTGCCATCTTTATATCAAATACTTCACACCCCGCGGGACGGCCCGCATTCCCTATGCTCTTGCTGAAATGTCTTATCTGAGCAGCAACCCCCTCCGGTACTCGCATAACGGGAGGAACACCCTCAAACCCAAAGTATGGCGTGTAGTTCCATATAGTGTGGACATTATCCAATGCATCCAGGATTGTCACTCCGTCGTAGTACTCTCTCCTCGTTGCATCCCTGGGTTCCCAGGTGTCTGGATCCGCAATCTGCATCCCGGGGAAAGGGCAGAAATACACGGTATTCCCGCCTAGCACCAGGTCCTTCTCCGGGTCCCTCGCCTTGATGCGGAAACTGCTGGGACATCTACGCAGGCACTCCTCAACCAGCCCAGGTGGAAAGCGCGCCCTCATCTCATCGTAGTCCACCTGGCAGCCGTTCTGCTCCAGCAGCCTCAGGGCTCTCTTGTGCTCAATCCTTACCCCTGTCTCCTCAAGGACATCCAGCGCCCCTCGGTGGATGGCCTCCACCTGCTCCTCTGTCAGTATCTCCAGGGGTTTGAAATTGCGGGTGAATCCCTTTAACATTCTTGCTCTCCTCCTTCACCTTACAATCGTCTTGAAAAGCTCTACTGCCATAGGTGCCGTAGGCTCGTATCCATCTGCACCTATCCTTTTCGCAAAATCATGGGTGATAGCCCCTCCACCAACCACGACCTTCACCTTATCTCTGAACCCCTCTTCCTGCAGGCTTTTGATAACCTTCGCCTGCTGAGGTGCAGTGGTTGTCAGGAGAGCAGACATAGCCAGGATGTCCGGTTTATGTTCCCTGATCGCTTCCATGAACTCCTCAGCGGTGACACTGGTCCCCAGGTCTATGACCTCAAAACCCTCTGCTGCGGACAATGTAGCCACTATGGTCTTTCCTATGCTGTGGAGATCGCCATAGACAGTCCCTATGACGATGGTGCCCAGCACCTGCCGCTTCATTCCCTTTCTCCTAATCTCCTCCTCTAGAATGGGTGTAGCGGTCGTCATGGCACTGGCCGCCCCAACAAGGTCAGGAAGCCAAAGTTCTCCTCGACCATAAGCGTCGCCAATCTGCTGGATGCCCTCCGTCAGCGCGTCCAGGGCCTTGAGGGGGGCTACTCCCTCTTCCACCGCCTTCTTGGCCCAGCTTGCCGCCCCTTCGGTATCATATTCTATCACTGCTCTCTTCAGGTTCTCAAGAATCTCGGCTTTCATTGTCTCATCATCTCCCGCACGGTGCCAACCACCCGCTCAAGGCTGGGAACTACGGCCTGCTCCAGCGGCGGCGAAGACGGCGTGGGCACTGACAGCGTGTGTACACGCTTGATAGGGGCGTCGAGGTAGTAGAAGGCCTCGTCGGCGGCCAGGGCGGCGATCTCCGCTCCGACGCCACACGGACTATAAGCCTCGTCAACCACGACGACGCGACTGGTCTTGCGAATCGAGCCGAGGATGGTCTCCTTGTCGAGGGGCACCAGCGTGCGCGGGTCAACGACTTCCGCCGAGATACCCTCATTCGCCAGTGCCTCGGCGGCTTCCAGGGCCAGCAGGACCATCCTGGAGGTGGCGACCAGCGTCACGTCCGTTCCCTCTCGACGAACAACAGCCTGCCCAAAAGGAACCGTGTACTCCTCCTCCGGCACAGGCCCTGTGGTGTTGAACAGCCCCTTGTGCTCAAACACCAGCACCGGGTCGTCGTCACGGATGGCAGTCTTGAGCAAGCCCTTCACGTCATAAGGTGTCGCGGGAATCACCACCTTCAGGCCGGGCATTTGCGTGTAGAGTGGGTATGAACGGCAGGAGTGATGTCCGCCTGCCGATTGCCCTACGCCGATTGTGCCTCGGATCACCACGGGCACCTTGAACTGGCCGTTCGACATATAGTGGATGCGGGCCGCCTGGTTAATAATCTGCCCGATGGCTTCGTAAGCAAAGTCCCAGAACATAATGTCAACGATAGGGCGCAGGCCGGTCATGGCGGCGGCGATGGCAATACCTGTGAAACCCATTTCCGAGAGTGGGGTGTCAATCAGTCGCTTCTCACCGAACTCAGGCCACATGCCCCTGGTCTGGGTGAAGCACCCACCCCGAGGGCCAATGCCCTCGCCGAACATGAAGATAGCCTCGTCCCGGCGCATCTCTTCCCACTGCGCCTCTCGAACCGCGTCAATGTATCGAATCTCTCGCATCGTTCTCTCCCCCGCCTCTCTAGATTGGGTTGGCAAAGACCCCGGTCGCCACATCCTGTGGCGAAGGCCAGGGGCTCTGGGCCGAAAAGTCAATCGCGTCTTGAATGAGTGTCACAACTTCGCTCCCAATCTGATCCAGTTCGCCCTGGGTAGCGATCTCGTCGCCCAGCAACCGCTTCGCCAGCAGTTGGATCGGATCGCGCTTTTTCCACGCCTCGATCTCCTCCTGCGTGCGATAGTCGGTGCCGGGGTCTCCCTCGTGGTGACCGTGGTAGCGATAGGTACGGCATTCGATCAGCGTCGGGCCATCGCCAGCCCGGGCTCGGGCAATGGCTTCACCCGCCGCCTCGTAGACGGCCAGGACGTCCTGCCCATCAACCTCCACGCCTGGCATGGCGTAGGAAGCCGCGCGGGCGGCGATGCTCTGGCCAGCGGTGGCCTTCAGGAACGACAGTTCCGTGGCGTAGAGGTTGTTCTCGCAAACGAACACCACCGGCAGCCTCCAGATCGAGGCCAGGTTCAGCACCTCGTGGAAACACCCGATATTGGCTCCCCCATCGCCGAAAAAGGCCACGGCCACCTGGGAGGTGCCACGGTACCTGGCCGAAAAGGCCGCCCCCGCACCGAGTGGGATGCCGTAGCCTACGATGCCGTTGGTGCCCAGCAGGCCGTATTCGCGCGAGTACAGGTGCATACTGCCGCCCCGGCCGCCCGAGCAACCGGTGCTGCGCCCCCAAAGTTCCGCCATGACTACTCGCAGGGGCACGCCCTTGGCCAGAGCGTGGGCGTGACCGCGGTGGGTGCTGCCCACGTAGTCCTCTTTCGTCAGGTGTGCACACACGCCAGTAGCCACGGCCTCTTCGCCAATGTACAGGTGTATGAAACCTGGGATGTGCCCCTCACGATAGGTTCGGGCCGCGGTCTCCTCAAACCGCCGTATGACAAGCATCTGGCGGTACAGCGCAAGCAGAAAGTCTTTATCCGGTAGACCCATCCGTCGCTCCTTTCGATTCTCCATGCAGATATTGACATGTTGACAATATACCACGAATCCGGTAGAATGTCAAACGTTGTCGGTTAACAGTTGACAATTATGCCAAGGTATGCTACACTAAAATTGAAGACACCATCCCTGGACAAATTCGGTACTGCCCTGCTTGGAAGTCTTGACGAAAGACGATTCTTGTGGTAGGATAGCAGCGCGAATGGTTAACCGTTGACGGTCGTATGTTACCTGATATCGGGCTTCCCCAAAAGCGCATCAGTTGGGTGGTCTTTCTCACCACGGGCGCGATTCTACCCGTAGCGGGTGGCGCCTGGGCCATAGAATCCGGTGCCGCAGCAATGGACAATTAACTTCACAGAGGACTACGATACGATGGCATATCTTGAACTCAACAACATTAGTAAGCGTTTTGGCGGCGTTGTCGCCTTGGACGAAGCCACGTTGCATTGCACCAAAGGTGAGGTGCACGGTTTAGTGGGCGAGAACGGTGCTGGCAAAAGTACGCTCGTCAGGATCCTCAGTGGTGCGCTGCAACGTGATGATGGGGAAATCTTGCTTGATGGCACTCCTGTCGCCTTCCCTAATCCTGCCGAGGCTGTAAGGTTAGGCATCGGCATGGTATATCAGGAACTTAGCCTGATACCCGATCTGAGTGTTGGCCAGAACATCTTCTTTGGACAAGAGCAGTCCGGCGTGCTAGGAATGACCTCTCGCCGGGCCCTTCGAGAACGTTGCTACGATCTCTTCGATCGCATGGGCATTGACGTGGCTGACCCAGATCGTCTGGTCAACCAGCTTTCGCTCCCTCAGCGCCAGATGGTTGAAATTGCAAAGATGATTGTGCACAATCCCTCTGTCATCATCATTGACGAGGGAACTTCTGCCTTGGGGCGCACCCAGATTGAGTGGCTTCTGGAATTCTGCCGAAACCTGGCTACGCAGGGCAGGACTATCATCTACATCTCGCACAACTTAAGCGAGATCCGTCAAGTAGCGGACCAGATCACGGTCTTCCGCAATGGCGAGGATGTCGGCACGCGCGCCCACGGCGAGGCATCCACTGACGAACTCGTGAGCCTCATGCTGGGGCGTAAGATCGGCCGGCTTTACCCGGAGCGCACCAACGAGATCGGCTCAGAGCCGATGCTGGAAGCCAGTCACCTTCGAGCAGGCACTCGTCTAAGAGACGTCAGTTTTACTCTGCGAAAGGGTGAGATCCTGGGCATCGGTGGGCTGACGGGTCAGGGACAGGAAGAAATTTTCCGAGCGCTTTTTGGCATCCAGCGGGCGCAGGGCGAGGTGAGGCTAGAGGGCAAGCCGATCACCATCCACAGTCCAAGTGAAGCCCTAAGCCATAAAGTCGGTTTAGCCCTAGTACCCGAAGACCGGGCAACCCAGGGTGTGCTGCTGCCTCGATCCGTTTCTGACAACATCTCGCTTAGTGTTCTTTCGCGCCTACTTCGGCTCGGCTTCATCGATCGTTCGGCGGAGAGAGCGGTGGTGGAATCGGCTATAGATCGTTTTTCGATCATGGTGGCTGACGTGGCTGATCCTGTTGAAAGTCTCAGCGGGGGCAACCAACAGAAAGTGGTATTGGCCAAACTGCTGGCGACCAAACCCAAAGTGCTTATGATGTGCGACAGCACCCGCGGTGTGGACGTGGGCACTAAGGCCGAGATATACACCCTGCTGCGCGAGCTAACTGCCACCGGCTCATCGGTACTGTGGTATGCCACCGATTCGGACGAGCTCACCAATATGTGCGATCGCGTGCTGGTCATCCGGCAGGGTCTAGTGGAAGCGGAACTGACGCCGGGTATGATCACCGAGGAGAACATCATTCGCGCCTCTATGGGGGAACCCATTAATCACAATGGAACTGATCCTGATGAGTTGAAGCAGTCCGCGGGCATACATGCTATTAGGAGGCACGCATGATGAGTACAGAGTCTATAACGCTCGAGAGTGGCAAGAAGCACACCAAGCGTTATCCTGTCCGTCCGAGTATCACAGTATACGACCTGGTACCGCTCATTCTGTTCATCCTGGTTATTAGTCTCATCTTCATCATAAAGCCGCGCCTAGCCAACGTGCAGTTCGTTGAACTGAAAGCAAACGCTGGGCTCACGCTGGTGCTGGCGACCGCCGGCCAGACGTTGGCACTTCTGACAGGCGGCATTGATCTATCCATAGGCGGCGTCCTCAGTCTGACAAGCAGCCTGGCCGCCACAATGATGACGGATGAGCCTCTCAACATCCTCCTGTGGTGCGCCATCATCCTACTTATCGGTATGGGGGCGGGGCTCATCAATGGTTATGTAATCGCTGTCCTGCGGGTCCCGCCTTTCATCGCCACTCTGGCTAGTTGGTCTATATTCAACGGTCTGGCGCTGCTCGTGCTGGAGGATCCCGGCGGACATGTCTCCGAACCCCTCAGGGCACTCGTCCGGAGCGACCCGTTGGGTATCCCCAACTCGATCGTCTTCATCGCCATCCTCATCGTCGCCTGGTTGTTATTCAAGCGATCCAAATGGGGAACGCGGTTGTACGCTGTTGGCAGCGATGAGGCGAAAGCCTACCTGAATGGGACGGACATCGTGCGAACCAAGATGCTGGCCTATGTGCTGTCGGGGTGTTTCGCCGCGGTTGCTGGACTATACCGCACTGTGGAGGTTGGCCTCGGGTCGCCGATAGCAGGTGACCCTTTCATCCTTACCTCAGCCGCTGCGGCCCTGGTGGGCGGCATGAGCCTGGCGGGAGGTCGCGGTGACCTGGTGAACAGCATTCTAGGCGCCTTCATTATGCTGTTTATCTTCGACCTGATCCAGTTTGCCGGGATTTCCAGTTTCTACACCCCTATGGTACAGGGTTTGTTCCTCATACTGGCAGTGACCTTGAACACGATAGGCTATCGTCTGCAAATAAGAAAGGCACTGGAACAATGAGCGCAATCAGCAGTATACGCAAGTTCGTCGATCAAAACAGAAGCACTTTCTTATGTTACGTGGCGATGCTCGCACTGCTGACGGCAGTCAGCATCCTCAGACCGGGCTTCGGCTTCGGCGACCCGAAGCATCTGCGCGCCTTGCTGCTGCAGGCGTCGGTGATCGGCCTGGTGTCGCTGGGGCAGACGCTTGTTATCATCAGTGGTGGGGCGGACCTCTCTTTGCCGTGGACAGTGGCCGGCACCGCAGTGATGATGACCATCTTTACCCAAGGCCAGGACGAGAAGATGATCTGGGCCATTCCGGTGGTGCTGGCCGGGGCGTCCCTGATCGGTCTCATCAACGGGTTGGGTGTTGCCTATCTGGGCATTGCGCCTATGGTCATGACCCTGGCCACGAATAACATCCTGCTGGGCCTCGTAGCCGGCATTGGCATGGGCGGGGTTGGCACGATGGGCCAGTACGGTCAGCCTCCCCCGTTTGTCGTGAAACTGGCAACAGGAACCATCGGCGGATTTCCCTATTTGGTTATCATTATGGTCGTCCTGGCAGCACTGGTGACGATCTTGCTATCGCACACCGGTTTCGGACGGCGTATCTACGTCATTGGCACGAATCCAACAGTCGCCCGGTATTCCGGTGTGGACGTGCGAGGGAGCACCATCGGGGTATATACGCTCAATGGTTTTCTGTGCGGGTTGGCGGGGATCATTATGACGGGTAAGTTTGGACGAGCCTACCTCGGCATGGGGGACCCGTATCTATTTGTCTCTTTTGCGGCGGTCATCATCGGTGGTGCGTCCATTTTGGGCGGTAGCGGCAGTTACGTGGGCACCCTGGGCGGTGCAATGCTGCTGGCGGTGCTGCTCTCGTTGCTGCCCGTGCTCAATATGCCGCGCAGCGTACAATTGATCATCTATGGACTGGTGGTGCTGTTCGCTGTGTTCTTCGCCACTCACCGCTCTACGCGCAGAGCCTGACCTGGCTGTGTTGAGCAGTTCCAGCGCTTGGCGACGAAAGGTATAGACAGATTGTGGAGAAAACAGGGAAAGGGGGTGATACGCAGGAATGTGGATGTACGATTGTAGTGTTGGCAGTTGATACGTGGTGAGTTCACACAAAATTCTCAGGAGGTAAAGGAGATGAAGGGTAAGAAGCTATACGTGATTTTGGGCTTGGTTCTGATAACAAGCCTGATGCTGGCGGCCTGCAAGGCGGCGGAGACTCCGGCGCCAGCGACTGAAGAACCGGCCGCGCCAGCGACTGAAGAACCGGCCGCTGAACGTCTATGCCCCAACGGTCATGGCAAGGACGGCAAGTGCCGGGTGGTGCTGGTCAACTCGTTCCTGGGTAACGACTATCGCATCCAGATGCAGAGGGCTTGCGCGGCGGCTGCCACGCACGAGCCCTACGCCAGTGTGATCGACTTCGAGATTCTCAACACCGAGAACACGCCGGAGGCACAGAGGGCCGGGTTAGAGAACCTGATCGCCGAGGGAGTGGATGCCATTCTGCTCGATGCCGTGGATAACACGTCGGTTAACGACATCGTCGCGAAGGCCTGTGATAATGGTGTCGTGGTCGTGACCTTCGACATCACCGCTCGGCCGGGCGCTTGCGAGTACGCCATCGAGTTTGACTTCTATCAATGGTCGTTTGACGCCGGAAAGTGGCTGGCGTTGGCGACCGGGGCCGACAAGCATCCGGTCAACGTGATCATGGACAGGGGCCTCCAGGCTGTCGAGGTCGCTGACCGCATCTACCAGGGTGGCCTGGATGGTATGCTGAGCGTCGCTCCTGAGGAGAACATCAACATCATAGGCGAGTACTACGGCGAGTTTGCGGAAGGGCCGCAGGAGCCGCTGATCTCGGCTATCTTGGCTGCCAACCCAAACGAGAAGGTCGACGTCGTCTTTACCCAGGGGTACTGTACGACGGTGGTGTCGGCCTTTGAGAACGCCGGTCTCGACTACCTGCCCGCCATGTACTGTCAGGCGTACAACGTCAACGCAGTGTTGTGTGCCGAGCCAGGCAGGGTCTGCTTCGTCAACATGGACCCCAACCCAGGCAGCATCGGTTCCCTTGATACAGCTTACCGCCTGTTCAAGGGTGAGGATGTGCCTAAGGAACAGGCCTGGCCTGCCAGCTATGTGGTCACCGATGCCAGCATTAGCATCGGCAGGCCAGATGTCACTAGCCAGCTCGAAATCGGCGTGAATGCCTTCCCCGACCTGCCACCTGGCTTCCAGCCGCAATATAATTGGCCAGGCGCGCTTGTGCAGATCTCGCTTGAGGAGGCCACAGGAATCGAAGAGTGAAGTAGAAGATGAACCACGGATGCGAGGGCCTGTGCTCCATCGTGCGAGCACAGGCTCTCGCTCCATAGTGCGTTGCGCTCTTGAGCGGAAAGGAGATTCCTACATGCGACTCGGCATGGATCCTGCAAAATTCAGGCGACACCAAGCATTCCTGAACAGGGAGCCTACAGACCGCCCGCTTATCGGGTCTTGGCTGTTCGGCTTCTTCATTCACCAGCAGTACCCCAGCGTGGCCGCGGCCATGCAACCCGGCCCTGTTCAGCCGGACGATATCCCGATTGACCTCTTCCTCAAAGACGTGGACACTCTGTGGAAGGCGTACACCGAGTTGGACGATGACTATCCCTTCTCGATGGGCGCGTTCTACGGTGTGCCGTGGATGGAGGCGATTATGGGCTGTCCCATCCACTTCTCCGGCACGACCATGTGGGCCGATCCATGTATCCCTGATTGGGACACGTACGGCTGGAAGCGCCCTACCCTGGAGGACAACCTCTGGGCCCAGAAACTGTTGGAGTTTCTGGAGGCGCTGGTCAAGCACTCAGACGGGCGTTTCGCCTGCGGGCCCACCCTGATGCGCGGGCCGGCTGATATGTGCTCGGCCATGCGCGGCGCCAGTAACCTGGGGCTAGACCTGTATGACTGCCCGGAGAACGTGCGGCGGCTGGCTGAGATCTGCGCCGACGTGTGGATCGAGGTCGGCAAGGCCCAGTTGGAACTCGTTCCCGAATCTGAGAACGGCTACATCGTGGGCTGCGCCGGGCTGCGTTGCTGGATGCCAGAGAAAGGGATCTGGCTGCAGGATGACGCGGTTTCCGCCGTGCTCTCGCCGCGCTTCTACGAAGACATCTTTCTGCCACAGGTGCGGCGTATTGCGGCCGAGTTCCCCATGTTAGCCTTCCACCTGCACGGCAACTACCTGTGGCCGGTGGACCTGGTGCTGGCTGTGGATGAGATAGACGTGTTGGAACTGAACTACGACATCGGCGTCTGCGAGTTGGAGAAGGTCATCGCTGGCTGGAAGAAGATCCAGGAGAAGAAGCCATGCATGGCTTACGCCGACGCCACGCTGGAAGAGTTCGACCACATCATGGATGAACTGTCCCCGGTGGGGTTGTCCCTGCAGACCCTCTCGCCTACAATGCAGGACGGCGTGGCCATACGTGACCTGGTCTACGGCCAGGCGCCGGGACGTGTCACGAACATCTTTGAACAGATCAGCGAAAACGTAGTCGCTGGTGATGTGGGCAAGACGGAAAACGCAGTGAAGCGGGCATTGGAAGCGGGGCATGGCCCGGGAGAGGTGCTCGACCAGGGGCTTATCCCCGCGATGGGTGAAGTAGGACGGCGCTTCGAGGCAGAGGAGTGCTTCGTGCCGGAGATGCTCATCTCCGCCCGCGCCATGAAGGCCGGATTGACCATCCTGCGCCCGCTGCTCAAATCGGGCGACGTGAAACCGATGGGCAAGGTCGTCATCGGCACAGTGAATGGCGATCTGCACGACATCGGCAAGAACCTGGTGGCCGTGATGCTCGAAGGGCAGGGCTTCGAGGTCATTGACCTGGGCGTGAACGTACCCAACGCGAAGTTCGTAGCGGCGGTGAAGGAGTATAAACCTGACTTCCTGGGCCTCTCCACCCTGCTAACCACCACTATGCCCATGGTCGAGGCGGCCATCCAAGCGTTGGTCGAGGTGGGCGTGCGCGATGACGTAAAAGTTATGGTAGGCGGAGCGCCCGTGACCGCAGAATGGGTAGCACAAATTGGGGGGGACCTGTACGCCCCCGATGCGGCATCCGCGGCCAGTAGAGCCAAGGCCGCGATGCAGGATTGATCGGTCTTGAGGGTCAGGTTCAGCACAACAGATAAAGGAGAAGAACGATGGTCAATGAAGAGTTGGAACGCGCACGAGCCAGGCTGAAGGAAATCGGCGCGGATTGGGCTCTGTTGTCGTCCGGCGAGAACGTGACCTACGTCAGTCACTATGAGGTGCCGGTAGAGTATGGACCAGCGGCGCACCTGTCTTATGTGCGGCCCATGGCCCTCTTTGGCGTCAACGACTCAGCGAGTTTCATGCTGGTGAGCAACTTTCTCATAGAAGCGGCCAAGAAGCAGAGCACGTTTGACGAGGTGTTACATTACAATCTGATTGCCCTGTTCGCTCCTTTCGAAAAGAGATCACCCAAGGACGACTTTATCGAGTTGCTTCGTGGGACACTCAAGAAGGCGAGGCTGGGCAATGGCAAAGCAAGACTGGCCATCGAGGAGAACTCGCTGCCAGCGATCGTCGTGCGCTTGCTCGCTGATGAGTTCCCCAACGTAGAGCTGACTGAGGCTGGTCCTGCGTTGACGGCAGCGCGCATGGTAAAGACAGAGCGCGAAATCGAACTATTACGATTCGCCGCCGAGGTGGTCAACGCCGGCCAGAAGGAACTAATTAACCAGTGCCAAAAGGCGGGCAAGAATGAATATGAAATGTGGGCTGCTATCACGCAGGCCATGCATTTCAAGGCCGATCGCCCACTGTTCGTCTCTGGCGAGTTGGTCACGGGTGAGCGTTGTAGGGAAATCGCCCCCGGCGGGCCGGTAAACTATGTGACCAAGCCGGGCGATCTGGCGCTCATGGATATTAGCCCACGAGTGAATGGATACTGGGGGGATTGCACCAACATCCTGGTCATCGGCGGTGTGGAACCCACCGAGAAGCAGAAACTCTACGGCGTGGCCGCGCGCGAGGCCTTCTATGCGGCAGCCGAGGTGCTGCGCCCTGGACGCAAAGCAAGCGAGGCCTTCGGGGCTGCCAAGGGAGCCTTCGCCAAGCACGGCCTCGAGATCGGACACTACGCCGGCCACCAGATTGGCGTCACCGTCAATGAGACCCCATGGCTGGTGCCTTACGACGAGACGCCCATCCAGGCAGGAATGGTTTTCTGCATCGAAACCGGTAGTTACGAAGGGCTGGATGGTGAGATTGGTGCGCGCGCGGAGAAGACCATCATCGTGCGTGAGAGCGGTCCGGAGATCATCCCCGATTTCGAGTTTGGTTTCTAACACCAACCGTCCTTACCCTGGCAAACACATTACTCTATCTGCTAGTGTTCGTCTGATGGCATGAAAAGTGGCTCAAAAGCCGCTCGAAACGCCCCGAAAGGGTGCGACGATTGTTCGTCGGAATTCCGATTCCGTTCCTCCCACGGCTTGAAAAAATGGGGGAAATCTGCTTGTTTCGAGTGATTTTCGCAGATATTTGCTCCAAAAGTGGCAGTTTTGGGGCTTGTTGGCGCCAGCCACGAGATGGGGTCAACCTTTTCCGACGATCAGTCGTCGCTCCCGCCCCGAAAAGGCGTGTTGGCAGAAACTAGCGGATATGGTATAATATCACCCTGATTTCCCTGGGAGGCTTTCGGGGCCTCCAAATTGGCAAGTATTCCTGGTGACCTCGTCGGCAGAGAACCCCCAGATATAGGCTCCTGGCCGAGATTTCACCGGGAATCGGCCAGATATGGCAATTCTCACGACGTCAAAGCAGCCGGGTATCTTCTCAAAAAATCGGGGTGGTTGTAGGTCGGATTTGCTATCCGACCAGCTGGCGGTTAGCAAAACCGCCCTCCTCATCTCCCCCTAAATATTGAGAAGATACGCAGCCGGTGTCCACATGGAATACTTGCCAGATGCTACTGCTGTATCTTTTCAATAAACCGGGGTAGGGGCAGGTCTTGTACCTGCCCAAGAGGGCGACCACGAGGGTTCGCCCCTACATATTGAGATGATACCTACCGCTCCAGGGAAATCCCTGTGTCACAAGGGGGAGGTTGCTAATGTCTGACCTGGCACACAAGATCCAAGAAACCAGGGTAGAGGCGGGTAGTCTGGCAATATTCTGGATTTCGCAGGCAGGTTTCGTTTACAAGACGCCTGGCGACACAATCATCTACATTGACCCTTATTTGACCAACTGCGTGGAACGCTTGTATGGCTTCAAACGGATAATGGGAACGCCCATCAAGGTCGAAGAGGTAGATGCCGACTACGTCGTCAGCACCCATTCCCACGAAGACCACCTCGACGTTGATGCCATCCCTATGCTGGCCCAGAATCCGCGCACCAAGTTTGTGGGCGCGCCCGATTGCCTTAACAAATACCAGGATCTTGGCCTGCCCGAAGATAAATACTTAATCTTGGAACAGGGCCAGACACTGGAATTCGGCGACTTCAGCCTGACTGGAGTCTACGCCGACCACGGTGACCTGGCTCCCGACGCCCAGGGCGTGATACTGACCGTGGGCGACATCAAAGTGTGGCAAGTAGGCGACTCTGCCTATCGTCCTGAGAAGTGGCAAGACGTGTTTGCCATGGACATTGACGTAATCGTGCTGCCTATCAACGGTGCTTTCGGTAACCTCGATGGCATTGAGGCCGCCAAACTGGCTCACGACGCTGGCGCCAAGGTCGCTATCCCGTGCCACTTTTGGATGTTCGCCGAGCATAACGGCGACCCGGCCCAGTTCCTTGAGGCCTGCAAGGAATACGCACCAGAGGTCAGGCCACTTCTGATGACGCAAGGCGAGATGTTCGTTATATTCAAAGAACATGCATAGCCAATGAAGGTTAGAGCGATGAATGACAGCGATATTGTACTCGAGGTGAGAAACGTCTCCAAAGCCTTTCCAGGCACACAAGCCTTGGACGGCGCAAGTGTAACGATTCGCCGGGGAGAAGTGCACGCCTTTCTGGGCGAGAATGGCGCCGGCAAATCGACTTTGATGCTCATCCTGGCCGGCGTGCATCAGAGAGACAGCGGGGAGATTAGGTTGGAAGAGAGACCGATCGAGATTCACAATCCTCACTATGCCCAGACACTGGGCGTCAGCATGGTGCACCAGGACCTGTCTCTGGCCCCCTCTCTGAGCGTGGCGGAGAACATATTCGCCAATCGCCAGCCCCTTACACGCCTGGGGTTGGTTAACTTTCCCAGGCTATATCAACAAACCCGTGAAGCGCTGGCACCGTTTGAGGTGGACATAGACCCTCGTCAGCCGGTGCGGGATCTTAGTGTGGCCCTGCAACAAGTTGTTGAGATCGCCACCGCCTTATCGCGGCAGGCCAAGATCCTGATCCTAGATGAGCCGACTTCAGCCCTAACCACCCACGAGACGGAGATTCTCTTCCGGGTCATCAGAAGGTTGAGTGAACGGGGCGTCACCGTCTTGTACATCACTCACAAGTTGAGCGAAGTGATGGAGATCGCCGATCGCTTCACGGTCTTGCGAGATGGTCGGATCGTGGGCACCCTCGAGACCAGAGAAGCCACGGAGAACGACATTGTCCGTATGATGGTGGGCCGCGAACTCAGCCAGTACTTCCCGGACTGGGGAGAGGTGACCGACGAATGTCTGTTTGAGGTGAAGAATCTCAGTGGCCCGAACTTTAGAAACGTGAGCTTCAGGCTACATAGAGGCGAGGTCTTGGGTTTTGCCGGGCTAGCCGGTGCCGGCCGCACCGATATGGCCAGAGCGATCTTTGGCGCCGAACCCCTGCTCTCTGGTGAAGTATACATCAACGGGCAGAAGGTTGAGATATATTCCCCCTCCGGCGCCGTGCAACTTGGTCTGGGGTACGTGCCCGAGGATCGCAAGCAGGCTGGGCTCTTCCTGTCGCTCACGGTGAGAGAGAACACGATCGCCGCTGGTCTCAAACAGTTCAGCAACGTCATGTTTATGGACCATCGCAAGATATTGGCGGCTGTAACTGATATAGTGAAGTATCTTGACATCAAGACGCCCAGCCTGGAACAGACGGTCATGAACCTGAGCGGTGGCAACCAGCAAAAGGTCATGCTGGCCAAGTGGTTGGTACTCAGGCCCAAGATTCTGATCGTGGATGAACCAACTCGTGGCGTGGACGTAGGCGTCAAGGCAGACGTGCACCAGCTCCTCAGGGAACTCGCTTCAAGCGGCGTGGGAGTGATCATGATCTCCTCAGAACTTCCCGAGATCTTGGGCATGAGCGATCGCATTTTGGTGATGCGCGGGGGGGAGATTGTGGGTGAGGTGCCTCATGCTGAGGCAACTGAGGAAAGTGTAATGGGTTACGCGGCCGGCGTGCAAGTCTGACTCATCACATCTTACTCGACAAAAAACTCTCATGGAGGACAGATATGGATCCCATAAATAACAGGGCCATCTTGGCCGACGTTCACGTGACAGGTCAACCCGCAGCAAAAGAGAGCCAGGGCCTTGTGTATTGGCTAGGCCGAATCCTCAGAGTCCGGGAAGCCTTCTTGATCGCGATCCTGTTGGTCATGATAGTCTTCATGTCCATCGTCGAACCTGGCTTTCGCTCATCGGCCAATATCCGGGCGGTGTTATTGGGGTTCGCGATGGAGGGCATGGTAGCCATCGGCATGACCATGCTATTGGTTTCCGGCGGCTTTGACCTGTCCGTCGGGTCCAATATGGCCCTCAGTGGTATGGTGGTCGCCGCTCTGTTGCTCGCAGGCGTTCCCATCGCGGTGGCCATACTGGCTGGCCTGATTATCGGAACGCTGGCGGGGCTGCTCAACGCCTGGGTCATCGCCAAGATTGGAGTGAACGCGCTGATCGCCACCCTGGCTACAGGTACGATTGTGCGCGGGATCGCGCTTACCACGTGGGCCGGGCGCCCAGTGCTCAACCTGCCCGATGCTTTCAGGGGCATTGGGCAAGGGGTTTTCCTGGGCATCCCCGTCCCGGCCGTCATACTGATCGTGTTGGCGGTCGTCTTCGACATCATGATGCGCCGTGGGCGGTGGTTCCGTCAACTGTATTTCGTAGGCGGTAGCGACCGGGCAGCCATGCTGTCGGGCATCAATGTGACTCGGGTGCGGGTAATTACCTACATGGCAGCAGGGTTGCTGGCTGGCCTGGCCGGGATTGTCTCCACCGGCCGGCTGGGGGCGGCCTACGCCAACTCATACGAAGCGGTGCCTTTGCGGGTCGTCGCCGGGTGCGTGATCGGCGGTTGTAGCCTGTTCGGCGGCGAGGGAACTGTGGTCGGTTCCGTCCTGGGCCTCTTCTTCATCGCACTCATTATGGACATCATGGTACTCCTGGGCGTGTCTCCCTATGCACAGGGTATTGTTCAGGGTGTCGCGCTTATTCTGGCCGTTGTGGTTGACATCTGGTCAAAGCGGCAGGCGGCACGTGGCTGATTGTCCGCCAGTGCAAAGATAGTGCTGAAACATAAGGAGGTGATAGCCCCAAAAATGCTGCCAGTAAATCCGGAAACAGGTCAATAAGTCACTTGAATCCATTGTAACCCGTAAGGAGGTATAGGAGATGAGCACCAAACAGGTTCTTTCTCGACGAGAAGTGCTGCGCGCCGGCCTGTATGGGGGCGTGGGCCTGGCAGCAGCCGGGGTACTGGGTGCTTGCGCACCTGCACCCACAGCAGCACCAGAGGAGTCCCAACCCGAAGGGGAGCCAGCGGCACCGCTTGATTTTGCCCTCGTAGGCGGTGTGTTCAACATTGGCTGGTGGATTGACCCCAGGATGGGATGGACAGCGGCCGGCAAGGAATTGAACATCAACTTCACCGAGGTGGGACCGGTTGATTTCAGCGGAGCCGATCAGGCTACGATGATGGAGGAGGTCATCGCCAGCAAGCCCGACGCGATCATCATGACCCCGCTGGACCCAGACCAACTGGTTGACCCCTGCCGCAAGACTATGGAAGCCGGCATACCCCTGATGATCTTCAATTCGGACATCCGCGACACGAGATGGCGGCTGGGCTTGATCGGCATGCAGAACTACAACGGCGGCTACCTGCAGGGCCAGTTCGTCCTCAATGAACTGCTCAAGGGCAAGGAAGCCAAAGCCCTGATCATGACCATCCCCGGCGTGGAGAATCACGAAAGCCGGAAGGCAGGCCTTATGGCAGCCTTTGAAGAGGTTGGCACTGTCGAGGTGGTGGATATCGTCAATGACCAGGCCGACTACACCGTGGGCCCACAAGTGTGCACCGCCTCACTCCAGGCCAATCCGGAGATTGACCTGATCGTCGCTACGGACGCTACCGGCGGTGAGTCAGCCGCCCGCGCTGTGACCGAGATGGGCCGCGTTGGCGAGATCCTGATCATGGGCATGGACCGGGACGACAGCATGCTCAAGTTCATCAAGGACGGGACCATGGCCGCCACCGCTGTCCAGCGCAACTTCCTGGAGTTATACCTGGCCACGGTCTATATGTACAACCACGTGAAAGGCAACTGGGTAAGAGGGGCCTTCCCCGGCGCGCCGGGGAGTGCCTCGTCCTCGCTACCGTACCAGGTTCCGCCGCTCACCGACACCGGCGTTATGTTCTGCACCCCGGAGAACGTGGACCACTTCTTCCACGAGAAGCCGGAGTAGGCAAGCCAGGTCAGCACATATCGTCGTAGGTGACGTGTTTCACCAGGAACCGTCAGCCAACGAGCAGGGCAGGCCTCCTGGGTTAGTCATCATCTTATCCAGGAGGCCTGGCCTTATGCCGGCGCTATAGTTCGTGGGTGAACTCTGTTCATCCTGCCAGTAGCAATGTTCGCCAAGGGAGGCTTGCCGATGAATTCTCGTGAGCGTGTTCTGACGGCGCTCGATCACCAGGAGCCCGACCGGATGCCCTTCGACCTGGGGGGTACCGGCGCAACCGGGATCCACGTCACTGCCTACGAGGATCTGCGCGAGTACCTGGGCCTGCCTGCCGTAGAGACCCGGATCGACGATCTCATTCAGCAGTTGGCCACCGTTGATGAGGATGTGGCTGAACGACTGCAAACCGACTGCCGCAACGTGGCCCCGCGCTCTTCGGCCATCTACAACTTAGAATTCCGTGATGAGGGCAATTACACCGCCTATACCGACGAGTGGGGTATAGACTGGCACATGCCGAAACAAGGCGGCTTCTATTACGACATGTACCGTCACCCGCTGGCTGAGGCCGAGACGGTCGGGGACGTCGAAGCCTACGTCTGGCCCGATTCCACTGACCCCCAGCGCTTCGAGGGGCTGCGAGAGCGGGCGAAAGCCGTCCGCGACCAGGGCAAGGTTGTCATCCTGGGCGGGTTGTGTGCCGGTATCACTGAAATGCACTCCTGGTTGCGAGATTTCGTCAACTACTACACTGATTTTATGCTGAACCCGGTCATGGCTGAATACGTCATGGACAAAGTCGTCGAGTTGAAGATGGCCTACTGGGAACACGCTCTGGCCGAGGCGGGTGAGTACGTGGACGTGGTTATGGAGGCCGACGACATGGCCGGCCAACATCGGCTGCTTATCTCTCCGGATACCTACAGAAAATACATCAAGCCTCGACATACCAGGTTGTTCTCATTCGTCAGGAAACAGGCGCCGGTAAAGATATTCTTCCACACCTGCGGCGCTATTCGACCGCTCATCGGAGATTTGATCGAGTCCGGCATAGATATTCTGAACCCGGTTCAAAAGAGCGCCACTGGCATGGATTTGGTTGAACTCAAGCGGGAGTTTGGCAACGACCTTGTCTTCTGGGGTGGTGGCGTTGATACGCAGCGGGTGTTTGGCACCGGCACGCCGGACGCGGTGCGCGACGATGTGAAGCGCAGCATTGATGCCCTGGCCCCCGGCGGTGGGTTCATCTTTGCCACGGTCCACAACACCCAGCCCGACGTCCCACCGGAGAACTTTATGGCTATGTGGGAGACCCTTCAGAAATACGGCAAGTACTGAGACTCCTGCTTTGCTTTCGGCCCTTGTCCTCGGGAGCGAAAGCCGCACGTGAAGCCGGGCGGCTCCTGGGGCTCTGAATGGAGGTAAGAATGCCCAAGATTGGATTTATGGTCAACCCACCCCACAAGTACCCGGCGTGGGAAGGCTTTGAAGAAAACCTGGCGGTTCTGGCCCACCTTGGATACGACGGCATTGAGATCGGCCTGGGTGACCCCGCCGGCCTGGACGTCGACCGGCTGGGGAAGTCGCTGGCCGACCACGGGTTGCACTTGTGCAGTATTGCCACGGGTGCGTCGTATTTTGATGAGAACCTGTGTCTCACCAGTCCCGACGCATCGGTCCGGGCACGCGCGGTCGAGCGCCTGAAGGCACACGTGGATCTGGCTGCACGTTTTGGATCGGTGATCGTCATCGGCCAGATGCAGGGCTTCAAGAGTGATGAGCCAGATCGGGAGACGGCCAATACCCGCACCGTCGAGTGTCTGCGAGAGGTGGCCGAGTACGCCGAGACGAAGGGAGTGCTTCTGGTACTGGAGCCGGTCAACCGTTTCGAGGTGGGACACAACCACACGGCAGCCGAAGTGCTGGAAGTCATTGACCGCGTCGGGTCGCCCGCGCTCACGATCATGCTCGACACCTTCCACATCAACATCGAAGAGGCGTCGCTGGATGGGCCGGTCCGGCTAGTCGCTGGCCGGCTGGGGCATGTCCACGTCTTTGAGAATCATCGGGGACTGTTCGGCACTGGCCATATAGACCTGGGGCTGATCCTGCGAGCCACCATCGAGACAGGCTACCGGGGGTATTGGGTCTGCGGTGACTTCAGCCCTAATAGTCTGCCAGTGCGCGCAGCGGCAGTGATGGATTTTCTGCGCCGGACTAAACTGATTGCATAGATGCCATTGAAGATATCTCTCAAGTACGGATTTTCCTCTCTTACACTGGAAATTGATGACTCGGCAATGCGTGTTCTCCTCCTGGAGCCGGGCCGGACCCTTCCCGCCCAAGACGAGGCCAGGCTGATCCGATCCGTCCTGACCAGGCCCATCGGCAGCCCGCCGCTGGCGGATCTCGTATCACCGGGACAGCGGATTGCTGTCATCACCAGCGACGTGACCCGCCCCTGCCCATCGGCCCGGCTCCTGCCCCCCATGCTCGATGAGCTCAACCGGGGCGGTGTGCGGGACGAGGACATCACCGTCGTGTTTGGGCTGGGCACACACCGCCCCCACACCCGGGAGGAGCAAGTACGGCTGGTGGGCAGTGAGGTCTACCGGCGTGTGCGTTGCATTGACTCCGACCCAACTGATGTGCAACTAGTTGGCCATACCCGCCGTGGGACACCGGTCGCCATTTTTCGCCCAGTGCTGGACGCCGATATTCGCGTCTGTCTGGGAGCCATCGAGTACCATTACTTTGCTGGCTACAGTGGTGGCGTCAAAGCCGTCATCCCCGGCGTGTGCAGCACCGATACCATTCAGCACAATCACCGTATGATGACCGAGCCAGGCGCAGTAACCGGTAACCTCGATGGAAACCCGGTGCGTGACGATATTGAAGAGGCCGGTGAGATAGTAGGCGTCCACTTCATCTTGAACGTGATCCTGGGCGAGGCCAAGCGGGTCGTGACCGCCGTCGCCGGGCTGCCGCGGACGGCTCATCGCGAGGGATGTGCACGGCTGGATGCCTTCGGGCGGGCGACCGTCAAGCGGCCGGTTGATGTGGTAGTGGTCAGTGCGGGTGGTTACCCCAAGGACATCAATCTCTACCAAGCACAGAAGGCACTTGACAACGCCCGCCATATCGTCCGACCAGCCGGCATCATCCTGCTGGTAGCCGAGTGTCGCGAAGGGCTGGGCAACCGTATCTTTGAAGCCTGGATGCAGGATCCCGGCGGCCCGGACGCCATCCTGGCCCGCGCACAGCAAGAGTTCGTGCTGGGAGGGCACAAGGCGGTGGCCGTGGCAAGGGCCATGCAGCAGGCATCCATATATCTGGTTTCTGCCCTGCCCACAGACTTCGCACGCTCAATAGGATTCCACCCCTGCAGTAGTCTTCACGAGGCACTGCAGTCTGCGCTGGCCCAAGTCGGTCCCGGTGCAAGCGTGGCTGTTATGCCGGATGGTGGCTCTGTGCTGCCGGTTGTGAGGTAACCGGCAGGTGAGTAGGAATGGTACAACTTGGAACCTGGATGGACACAGCACGTGGAGGAATAGATGACACTGGACAAAGAGTTGCTACGTGAAATGTACTACCGCATGCGCCGCATCCGGCGTTTTGAGGAGACCGCCGAGGAACTGTACAAACGAGGCACCGTCGTTGGGTTGCTTCATCTCTACATTGGCGAGGAGGCAGTTGCCACCGGCGCTTGCCTGGCACTGAACGACGACGACTACATCACCAGCACACACCGGGGGCACGGCCACCTCATCGCCAAAGGGGGCGACGCGAAACGCTTACTGGCGGAACTGTGCGGTCGGGCGACCGGCTATTGCCAGGGCAAGGGAGGCAGCATGCACGCTGCCGACCTGAGCCTGGGCGTCCTCGGCGCAAATGGGGTCGTCGGCGGGGGGTTCGGCATTGCGACAGGCGCGGCGCTGTCGGCCAAGAAGCGAAACTCGGGGCAGGTGGCGGTCTGTTTCTTTGGCGATGGGGCGGCCAACCAGGGCATCTTCATGGAAGTTATGAACATGGCCGCCCTGTGGAAGTTGCCGGTGATCTACGTGTGCGAGAACAACCACTTCGGCGAGTATACGCGCTTTGACGAAGCGACGGTCACCAGCCAGCCCATCGGCGCACGCGCGGCGGCCTTCGGGTTGCCCACGGCTCAGGTGGATGGCAACGACGTAGTCGCTGTCTACGAAGCGGCCAAAGAAGCGGTGGACCGCGCCCGAACTGGTGAGGGACCCGGCTTTATCGAAGCGCGCACCTATCGCTTGAGAGGCCACCATATGGGCGATGTCGGTTTTAGCCACCGCTATCGTACCCAGGAGGAACTGGACGCTCACTGGCAGGAAGAGCCCGCGGGGCGTTTCCGGACCTGGCTGTTGGAGAACAAGATACTGTCGGAGCCAGAGATAGAGGAGATCGAAGCGAGGGTCGAGGCGGAGATGCAGGAAGCGATTGACTTCGTCAACCGGTCACCCGTGCCCGACCTGAGCGAGTTAACGGAGCATATCTATGCCTGAGACACGAGAGTTAACCATATGTGAGGCCATCCGCGAGGCGCTGGCCGAGGAACTGAACCGTGACCCCGCCGTCTTTCTGATGGGCGAAGACATCGGACGCGCTGGCGGTGTGTTTAAGGTCACTGAGGGGCTGCAGGACGAATTCGGCAAGGACCGGGTGATGGATACCCCCATCTCCGAGGCGGGCATCGCTGGGTTGGGAGTGGGTGCGGCTATGACCGGCATGCGGCCGGTCGTAGAGATCATGTTCAGTGACCTGCTGACCCTGGCAATGGATCAAGTCGTCAACCAGGCGGCGAAGATGCACTACATGACTGGTGGACAGGCCAGGGTGCCATTGGTCATTCGCACGACGTTGGGGGCCGGTAGAGGAGCAGCCGCGCAACACTCGCAGAGTCTGCAGGCGTGGATGGCCCACGTGCCCGGCCTGAAGGTGGTCTTGCCCTCGACACCCTACGACGCCAAGGGCCTGCTCAAGTCGGCCATCCGCGACGACAACCCGGTCATCTTTTTCGAGGACAAGATGAGTTACGGCGTTAAGGCACCGGTGCCGGGCAGCGAGTACACCATCCCGCTGGGCGTCGCGGATGTGAAGCGCGCCGGGGACGCCGTGACGCTGGTTGCCACGTCGAGCATGGTCCAGGTAGCCCTGGGCGCGGCCGACATCCTGGCCGAGGAGGGTATCAGCGCGGAGGTGGTCGATCCGCGCACCCTCAAGCCGCTAGACAAAGATACCATCCTCGAGTCAGTGAAGAAGACGGAGCGGGCAGTAGTGATTGATGAAGGATACCTGAGCTACGGGGTCACGGCCGAGATTGCCGCCATCATCGCCGACGAAGCGTTCGATTACCTTGACGCACCGGTCAAGCGCATCGGGGGCATTGACGTACCCATCCCTATGGCAACGGCCCTGGAGTTGGCGACCATTCCCAGCGAGGAGCAGGTAGTGGAGACGGTCAAGGGGCTCTTCAGGCGGAGGTATTAGCGCTGGCAATCACCCTCAAGATCAGCCAGGCATACGGCCAACTTTACCACAGCACATCGCCGCGCAGCGCCCGCTTGAGCAACTGGAACATGGCCCAGCACTCCCAGGCGAAGGGGGGAAAGCCTAGCAGCCCCAACACCGGCATACGGAAGTAGTGAACGCCGAAATCGAGCGGCCAGGGTAGCGTGTAACGCCAACCAGAGGTGGCCCAGAAATTCCAGAACTCCCACAGGAAGCCGGCGATCATCCCGGCCGCCAGCAGCCGCAGCGCACGGCGTGGGTCGCCACGTTCCCACTCCGCCAGCGCCGACTCTGCGCCCAGCCGCATGTTGATTGGCTCCAACAAGAAGATAAAGCCAAGCCAGACGCAGCCGAAGGTGTAGCGGGCGACAGAGGGCGGCAACAACGGCGGAATGGCCACAGAAGCCACTCCCACCACGACCGAGACGGCAAGCAGCCCAGGAGAGAAGATGGTCGGTTTGGAGCGCAGGTGGCGCAGGAACCCCAGCCCCTCCAGTACGTCGGCCGTCTCGAACATCCCCGGCATGATGGTGGCGAAGGACCACAGGTAGGCCCAATCCCGCTCGACCGGGTGCTCCGGCA
>CAZZEX010000005.1:0-85785 GCA_964653285.1 uncultured Anaerolineales bacterium | reverse complement strand
CCAAAAGACGCACAACACAGAGAACAAAACGATTGCACACGTAGAACGTTGCTTGCCCCCGGCCGCTATGCCACTCATGTGAGTTACTCCCTGATCTCAGGCTCTTAATTCTCACACATTAAGCTATGCCCTTTTCCTTGGCCGCAGCTTGCAGCAAGTTGTCCAGTTCCCTGTCCACTTCCTTCGGTAGTGGAACAGGTTGATGCTTTTCCAGGAGCTCCTTGGCCTTTTCGTCCGCTCGGGTCAGGATGTCCTTCGCCCCCATTTGCACCCACCGCTCATAGCATTCTCTAGAGGAGACGATCGGCTGATATTGCTCTCTCATCCACCAATCGCGTGTGTGTCTCTTACCAAGGTAACTATTCGGAAAGTGGCCTACCTCCTTGATCAGGTCACCAACGAGTGTTTCGTCCATAACACTGACACCTTCGAGATAACGACCCACCATCCCGCACATCTCGGCATCAACAATCAGTTGCGCATTCGACCACAAGGTATGACCCTCCACCATTCCGGCTCCCCATATCAAATTAATCCCCGACATTCCAGCTAATATCCATTGCATTCCCTTTTCATAACCGGCTTGCTCGTCAAAGAGCTTTGAGTTTGACATCGGAAGGAATACCATACTACCCATCCCGTAGAACTTGCTGAGTTGCGCTGAGATGCCCACCAGCATACCAAGCTCCATGCTGCCTGATGCAAGCGTGGCAGTCCTCATGTCCATTGGCATACTGAAGCAACTGTACATCACACCCGTTCCGGGCTTGAGCAATTCAGTTAGGACTACCATGGCAAGGATCTCCGCATTCATGACCGTCGCGGTGCCGGCTATCGTTGCGGGAGCGGTTGCACCGACGCTGGCCATAGATTGAATGCCAACAGGCAGACCCGCCTCTGTCGCAAGTTTCACACCCCCAATTTGCTCCTCGGTCCAACCCAACGGGGAAGCAGAAGAGGGAACGATGATAATGTCCTCTCCAATGGCCTTTGCCATCCTGATGCCCCATTTCGCGCTGTCATCCATGACGGCAACTGAGGTTATTTTTTCGCTGTTCCTCATCGCCGTGGCGTAGAGCCACTCCAGATTGATATCTGGTGGTTTGTCCGAAATGAAACCTAAGCCCGTGTTGGCGCCAGCCATGTTGTCCAGGGCATCACAAAGCCTAGCCGCTTCCACAGCATCCCTCAATGTGCCCGGCCGACGCTCCATCGTTTCAAGATCTAGTATCTCCATGCCACTACAAGCCGCAAAGTGGACGCTGTCGGAATCAAACACGATGTCATATTTGGGATTTCTGGCGTGCAGGGTGAATTCAGGCGGGCATTTCTGCAGACACTCTTCCACCAGGGAGGGGGGAAATTGGGCAATCATCCCCTTGTGGTCAACTTCGCACCCGCAATCCCCTAGTAGATTCAGTGCTTCTTCATCCTCGAATTTGACCCCTACATCTTCTAAAACCTGCAGGGTCGCTTCATGGATCTTCCTGATGTCATCATCGGTTACAACCTTAAGCGGTTTCTTGCAATGATATCTGAAAGCCATTTCAGTGATCTCCTGGTATTGTGGGTTTCGTGGGTGGTTGACGCCACCGCTTTTTCCCGATTAGTGCCCTTGCTAATTCTACCGCTTCCTGGGCATCGAATCCATAGCCATCTGCCCCTATCTCCTGTGTAAAATGCTCTGTGACAGGAGCCCCACCGACCATTGTCTTTGCTGGTGAATTCGCTTCCTTGAGAGCCTTGATGACCACGGGCATATACCTCATCGTGGTGGTCAAGAGAGCAGAAAGCCCCACAATGTCGGCTTGCTCCCTGATAGCGGCTTCTACGAATTGATCAGCCGAGACATCAACGCCCAAGTCAATCACCTCAAAGCCGTTTGCCGAGAGAAGAATCTTGACGAGGTCCTTACCGATGTCATGGACATCCCCCGCTACGGTGCCTATTACCACCCTCCCCAGGGTTGGCTTCTCCAGACCCAATTTTCCGATCTCCTTGTTCAGGAAGACCGAGCCTGCTTTCAGAGCATCGGCACTCATAACCAACTCGGGCAAGAAGATCTCGCCCCTGCCGAATGCTTCCCCCATGATCATGATCCCCGCAACTAGCCCCTGAGTGCTAGCCTTCAAGGGATCAACCTTTTCCTTGACGGCGACTTGTGCAAACTCTTTGGCCTTATCTACATCTCCATCCAGAACTGCGTTCTTTAACCCTTCGATCATCTCCCGTTCGTTCACACAATGCCCCTTCCTGTCCAATATTTCCGTTCGCGAAGTGCGACCGGCGACACATATCTCCTGCTACGCAGGATGCACCGCCGGAAGACACACAAGACATATGACGAAAAATCACTGCTATGTAACAGGCTGCTCGCCCCCGGCCGCTACGCCACTGCTTCACCGGGGGCGAGCTCGCCCATACCCTGAGGGCTTATCGCCGCTGAAGGCGCACTGTTACGTCAGGAACGCCCCGGACGACTGAACGGCCCTACGACTCAAGCCAAACCCGCCGAAAGTCTACGGCAGCAGTCAGAGCACATGGAGCCAGGCCCGGTTTCACGTCAGTGCGGTAGGCAATTATGCCCGCGAAGAAGTAGGGGACGATCATGCCGCCGCGCTCAATGAAGATCTCCTGGATCTTATGATACAACTCGACGCGCTTGGCGTGATCCATCTCCTTGGCTGCCGCTAGCGCCAACTCGTCCAGTTCCTCGTCACACAAATGGGTTGAGTTCCAGGGAGAGTCACACATATACGCCAACATCAGATAGGGCTGCGGATAGGCCCGCCCTCCCCAGTCTACGATACCAGAGTCGCACTCCAGCCAGAGGTCGGTGTAGAAGACGTCAACGGGGACTTTCTCAATGTTAGCGGTTATCCCCGCCTCCGCGAGTTGTTCCTTCCAAACGGTGGCAATCGCGGCTGCGGACAGGGTGTCCATGACAGTCAGTTCAAACTCCAAACCGTCAGGGTATCCAGCCTCGGCCAGGAGCGCCTTAGCCCCTTCCACATCACGCTGGAGTTCCGGTACATCGAGATAGTAATCCCCATAGGAGGGGCCGATCGGCGTGTCGCGGCCGGTGACCCCATAACCCAATGCTACGCTCTCGAGCATCGCACTGCGGTCGGTGGCCAACTTGATGGCCTGGCGCACCCGGTTGTCGTTGAAAGGCTCCTTGTCGGATCGCATGTTGATGCAGTAGTGGTCGTTTGCTGCCTCCATGTCCACTACGATATTTGGATCCGCCTCTAGCGGTGCGACGTACTCCGGGGGCACATAACAGAGCCAGTCAACCTGGCCGCCTCGCAGCGCCTCCACCTGAGCAGAATATTCGGCTATGAAGATATACTCCATTCCGTCCATGTAGGGCAATGACTGGCCGTCTTCGCCTATCATCCAGTAGTTTGGGTTGCGCTTGAATACAAGACGCTCCTCCGGCAGATACTCCTCGATCATCCACGGCCCGGTGCCGTTGAACTCGGTGTTGAAATCCTTTGTCTCCGGATCCATGATGTGCGCGTGGTAGTCGCCCATATCGATCGGGAAGTCAGGATTGGGATCCTCCAGGGTGAAGCGAACGTGGTAATCGTCAAGAGCCTCGATCTCTTTGATGTTGGCATACATGGTTACGGTCGCTCCGCCCACCTCTGGGTCGCGCAGGCGGTTGAAGGTGAAGACGACGTCTTCCGCTGTGAAATCCTTGCCGTTGTGGAAGGTTACACCCTGGCGCAGCTCAAAGGTCCACACTGTGCCATCCGTACTCCCTTCCCAACTTGTGGCCAAGCTGCGATCGGGATCCGGCAAGTTATCCTCGCCAAGATAGACAAGGAAATCGTGCCACTGGCGGCCGACTTCGTCATCCGCGAGGCTGCTCAGGAAGGCGGGGTCGAGATACCCGGGCGTAAACAAGGCATGCTTCAACGTGCCACCTCGCACAGGGCCTCCTGGTGGAGGTGCAGCTGTAGGAGCCGCGGTAGGAGCCTCAGTAGGAACTACTGGGGCCTCCGTAGGTATGGCAGTAGGTTCGGCAGTAGGTTTGGGAGCACAGGCCGCCAGGAAAGCCGAGATACTGCTCGCCGACAGACCCAGCAACGCTGCCATCCGTATGAACTCTCGGCGGGTGATTTTGCCCGCCTTGTACAGATTGGTGAGTTCCATATCATCGGGACGCATTTCAAACCTCCTTGTTCTCTTACTTACATACTTGATCAACGCTTCCTAGAGTTTCTTAGTCAGGCGGTTATCTATTCTTCACTTGTCGCTCACCTCCTCTCAAGCTCTCCAGTCCTCGATATCGCCCAACGAGCAGGGCCTTGAACACTGCGAGATGGGATCGTTGGCAGGTGACCAATCTGAGTTTGATGTTCACGGTTGCGGTCCGCTTCCAGCACACAGCCCAGTCCGATAACCTGGCAAATGACCAAAGGAGTAGTTGTGGTTACAGGGGGAACATGCAGCGACTCCACTCAATTTGGAGCCAAAACCATGAGTTTGGGAGCATCATCGGATCGGGTCATAAGTACTATACTCTTCTTTCCAGCCAGTTGTTCCATATAATAGAACATCGTTCCACAATTTATCTTACCACGTTTTCTCTTCATTGTCAAGAGGGTTTCCGTTCCATTCGGTCATAAGCCTCCCGCCGGCTTGGTTTTCCAGGCTGGTGGTGCCAGAGCAGCATGCGGGAGGCTCCCGTCTAACTCGCTTGAAACACATCTGTATCTCTATGTGAGATGGCGCGCCCGGACTGCTATGCCAGCATTTGGGTCAACTCGCGCACGTTCGACACACCGTCAAAGCGCCAAAGCATGTCCAGCAGTGCCTGGATGCGCACCTTATCCAGCACGTACGCCGCCAGCCACCGGAATTTCTCTTCCATCTTGGGCTCATCCCAGCCGGGCTGGGGAAAGCGCAGGCCCCCTTCCACCATTCCCGAGTTGAATTCTCCCCCATCCTTAAGAATGATGGTTACGATGCTGGCGAACAGGCCACGCGGGTCGCCTTTTTCAAACAAGCGACACAGTTCGTTCAAATCCTCCGATTCCACCACCTCGACCTTTTGCGCCAGACTGCGTATCCTGAGGTCGTCCAGCCGCTGCTCAAGTGTCTGCCCCGGCCCCACCTCACCGTCCACCAGCATGGCAGCTATGGGCCAGGCCAGATTGAACTGCGCTTCCTCGGTGGTCGTGGGAAGCCTCACGCCCAGGCGCGCGGTTTCGTGGAATGCCTCCACCCGGATTTGAGCAATCTCCTCAATCTTGATGCTGTGCTCCTGGACGAGAAGTCTGGCTCCCTCTGTGGCAGCGTGGGCCCAGCCGCAACAAGCATACCCCTTGCCTTTCCAGGCCACGCCGTCCACCATGATGTAATCCTGTCCAATATCCTCAACCCAGTCTCTGTACTTTTCAAACCCGAGGATGCTCGGAACACCGGTGAACCCGCGTGAGGCCAGTTCGGCCGAGATGATACCGGTCATCGCTCCCCAACCAATACCGTGTTTGACCATAGCCGGGTGGTCAATGTCCCGCATCATGGGCAAGTTAGGGGCATGGTATTCGGCGATGCCCAGGGCGTGTTTCGTTTGCTCAGGGGCAAGGCCCATCAGGTTGGCAGCGACGGCGGCACAAGCGACCGAACCCCAGGAACCACAGGCCTGATAAACCTCGTGGTAATCGTGCCAGCAGCGACCCACGCGGTGGGCCACTTCGTACCCCACCACCATAGCGGACATCAGGCGGGCGCCGTCCACTTCCAGTGCCTCCGCCATAGCCAAGGCGGCGGGGAAGATCTGGGCTCCTGCATGCCCGTAGGCGTAACGAGCACTGTCGTCAATATCAATGCCATTGGCCGCGCATCCATTGGCAAAGGCGGCACCAGCAGACCCTGCCCGCTTCCCGTGCAGCAGGATGGTCGCTTCATCGCCGTGCCAGGCTTGAGCAGCATACTCGGCGGCAATCTGGCTGACCCTGGTCAGTGTTCCCGCTAGAGTGGCTCCCAGGTTGTCGACCAGGCACATCCGAACCTTGCGCCGGACCGAATCTGGCAACATATCCCACCTGGTGTTGGCGACAAATCTGGCTACCAGGTCATCGCCGTTCATTTTGCTAGTCTTCACTTGTAACCCTCCATTGCGGGATGCGCTTGGTACCACTGTGACGAAATTCATCCACAGTGGAGATACAGCATTCCCACAGGTCTCTAATACAGAAACGCCACTCCCATTGCTGCTACCTCGTCCTTGACCTTCTTGTACATATCCAAGTACCAGGGCAGAGGACGTGCGGTGCGGACGTTGTAACACTCCTGGAAGGGCTTCCCCTTGAGGGCGTCGGCGATCTGGTCCTCGTATTTCTCCAGCAGTTTGAGGACGATTGCGTTGGCCTGGTCCCGGGTCACCCCCTGCCGGGCTACTAGGTGCCCCGCCTCAGCCCCACGATCACCTGTCGTCCTTCTGGAGGATGTTATCGGATCTCTTCGTAACGGCCTACGCGGGGAAGTTCTACAACCGGGCCAAGCCAAAGGGACTAACCACCTCTTCAGTAGGGAAAAGTTCCAAATAATGGAACGCGGTTTCACAACACAATTATACAGCATTTCTGTTGTATTGTCAAGTGCCCGAATGCGAGCACCAGCCCAAAAGTCTTGACAAGCCGCAAAGTTACTGTATAATATATAACAGTTACGATAAAATAGTATAGGACGGGCCGGAGTACGGCGCCAGACGGGGATTGTGAAAGTGAATGGTCTGGGTATGCAGGATAGGGGTGTCACCAAGCTGGAGCGAGCGGCTCAGATTCTGCGCGAAGCGATCTTGCAGGGGGACTTGAGGCCCGGGCAGAAGTTAAAGCAGCAAGAGTTGGCCGAACGGCTGGGCATGAGTGCTACGCCGGTCAGAGAAGTCTTGCGCATTCTCGAGGCCGAGGGGCTGTTGGTGCATATACCCCATCAGGGAGTCTTCGTCGCCGAAGCCTCGCCTGAAAACACTGAAGAGATAACCCCAATTCGTGTCGCCCTTGAGAGTCTTGCTGTGAAACTGGCTGTTCCTCGCCTCAGCCAGGATGATATTGCGAACCTGGAGAGGCTGGCACAAGGGGTAGAACAAGCCTGGCAGGAAATGGATCTCGCTCGGGTGCGTCGTAACAACTATCACTTTCATACCACAATCTACAGGGCCTGTGGCTCGCAGATCCTGTGCGGGATGATAGGGAGACTTTGGCCCAGGTTTGCCACCGATCTCTTGTGGATGATCCCTGGTCGGGCCGAGCGCTCGATTGAGCAACACCGCGCCCTCTTGGAGGCGATCAAGAGTCGGGACGCCACTGGTGCAGCGGCTCTGATGGCCGAACACATCACGACCGCCGGCAAGTCGATTGCCGAATTCATCAGGCGACAGAGTGCTGCCTCGCAACAGCAGGTGGCTCTCACGAGCCTGGATGGTGAGTGATATCGGATTCCTCGACAGGTCCTTGAATAGAGTGGTTCTCACTGACTTAGGCATACTTCCAAGGAGACGTGCCAAATGGCTCGATCTGAAGGTGCCGGAGTAGAGACTCAATCCCACGGCAGGGAGTTTGTACGAAGTTTTCTCTTCTCGGTAAAGATTGATTCGCCTCTCGCGCGACTGCACGTAGTGACCAAGTTGCTGGCGGTTCTGGCCGTATCCCTGGTTATCGTGCGGTTCATCCGGACAGACGCCCCGGACCCTGTCGGCGCAATCCTACTGATTGCGCTGGCCTTCTTGGGTCTGTACCTCAGCGGGGTGCTTCGGTGGGTCTTTCACTCTTACCTCCTCGTGTTGTTCCCCGCATTGCTCGGCATGGCGGTCATGTGGGTGATTTTTAACCCCGTTGGTCCCGATGAAAACGTCCTGCTGCGCATTCCTGTCTACTCCGGGACCATCTCGCTGGGTATCTCTCTGAGGTTGGTCATCTTCGTCGCGTTCGTCGTGGGGTGGTACGTCGTGCGCAAGGGAGTGTTCTGGGGCATCTTCGGCGGGTTGGCCCTGGCTGCCGTCGTGACGGCCCTCGTTGGTAATCCCTCGCTTACGCTCGCCGAGTTCAGTTTCTTTCACCCTCTGGCAATCACAGTCTCAGAGAACAACCTCGTCATTGCAGTCACCAAAACGTTGGGTTATGGAGCCATGATCTTCGTCTCGTTGATGCTGGTTATGACCAGCCGTGACATTGAGGTAACCGGCACGATGATGCAGTTGCGCGTTCCCTACGTGGTCAGTTTTTTTGTTTCGACCATGCTTCGCAGTCTCAGCATGGCTCTCACCGACTACAGCACGATCCGCCAGGCCCAGATCGCACGCGGCATCTCTCTGAAGAAAAAGAACATGCTGCAAGTCATCGCCGACCTGGCCTATATGGCAGTTCCGCTGATTGCGACTATGTTGCGCCGGTCGAGTGAGGTTGGTGATGCCGTTCTCATCCGTGGCTTCTCGATGCAGACCAAGAACCCCACCGAATTCCACGAAATTCGGCCTTTCACCTTGGTGGACTGGATCGTCCTGGGGGTATGTGCGCTGTTTATCATCAGCGTATTTGCCTGGGGACTGAATATCACACAAATGATGGGGATGACGCTGTGAGTACAATGGTCAAAGTAGAGAATCTCCATTGGCGCTATCCGAGTTTTGGGGAGTTGGCGGACAACCCCTGGACGCTGAAAGGGATTGACCTCGAGATTGAGAGGGGCGAGTTCTTCGGGATAGCTGGCCCCAGTGGGGCCGGTAAGACGACGACGTGCAAGGCTATTGTGGGGGTCATTCCGCACGGCCTTAAGATCCCCTTCCGGTTTTACAACCACCATCTCCAGGGCAGTGTCTGGGTTGATGGCGAACTGGTTACCGGTGTAGACCCCGAAGGCAACGTCGTGGATGGTCAGGCTCGCGGCAAACTCTTGGGCAAGGGGATCATTTCCCCCCAGGCGGGCATGGTCATGCAAGACCCGGAGACTCAATTTCTCAAGATGAGCCTGCTGCACGAGGTTGCCTTTGGCCTGCAGTTGCTGAAGCTGCCCCAGGACGAGATCGAAGTGCGCGTTCGCGAGGCCCTGGAGATGGTGGGGCTCGGGTTCCTGATCAGTGACGCGGAGTACATTCACCCCAACGATCTGTCGGGCGGACAAAAGCAACGGGTGGCGATTGCTTCCTTCCTGGCTATGCGTCCCGAACTCTTGATCCTCGACGAGCCGACCAGCGATCTGGACCCGCGAGGGAAGAGCGAGGTGATTGAGACGGTGCGCATGCTGCGAGATCGTCACAATGTGACTGTAATTCTTGTCGAGCAGGACCCTGAGATCCTGCATCGTTTTTGCGATCGGATCGCGTTGATTGACGACGGCAAGGTACACCTCGTCGAGCGTGCTTCTGAGTTCTACCGTCGCGTGGACGTGCTGGAGGGGTGTGGGGTCTACAAGTTCGAGGTTTCTGAGATCGCATCTCGGGCCGACATCCAGCACGGCGGCGTGGTGCCCATTAGCATTGAGGAGTGCGCCACGTGCTTCCCGAAGTACCTGGATGGCACGCTCCAACCTGAGGATCCTGATCCCCAGGGAGAAGTGTTGCTTGAGGTCAGAGACCTGGAATACGTGTATGAAGACGGCACCCAGGCCCTCCAGGGGGTCAGTTTCGAGTTACACAAGGGGGAGGTGCTGGCGTTGCTTGGCACCAACGGCAGCGGCAAGACGACGGTAGCCAAGATTCTCAACGGTATCTATAGGCCTTCGGCGGGCGTTGTGCGTATGCTGGGGCGGGATATCACCCGGCGTTCCGTTCGCCGCCAGCTCCCTAAGCACGTGGGCTACGTCTTCCAGAACCCGGATCACCAGATCTTCACCCGCAAAGTCAGGGAAGAGGTGGCCTACGGGCTGAGGAACCTTGAAGTACCTGAAAACGAGATGGAAGAGCGCGTCTTGCAGGCCTTGGAGGCCGTTGGCCTCGCTGACCAACCTGATGAGGATCCGCTCTTCCTCGGAAAGGGGCAGCGGCAACGGTTGGCCGTGGCCTCGATTCTGGCGATGCAACCGGAGATCATTATCGTGGACGAGCCCACGACCGGGCAGGACTACCGCATGGTGTGCGGTATCATGGAGCTACTGGAGGATCTGCACCGGCAGGGCAACACTGTCTTGATCATCACCCACAATATGACACTCGTGGCGAACTATTGCCAGCGGGTTGTGGTGTTGTTGGACGGGCGCGATATTTTCACCGGCACCTCGCGTGAGCTATTCTCGAACCCAGATAACATCACGGCTACGCAACTGCGTGCGCCACAGGCTATTTCGCTGAGCGTCGCGATGCGGGAAGGGAACGAGAAATTCCCGCTGTTGTTGAACACAATGGAATGGGTCAGAGCGCTGGAGGAACACAGCCGTGCCTGACCAGCAGCGTTTGCGCGGAACCCCACATTAGGAGAGGTGGAAGCCCAGTCACAAGGTGTTGTCATTTAGGTCTGCTGTATAGATTGCCGGCAGAAAGGAGAACAGGGATGAGCATTAAGTTTGACTCTGTCACACTCGCACGAGGAACTGCAAGAGCCTTCGCACTGGGAGCGGGAGAAGTCGTAAAGATCATTGCACCCCACGGAGGGTTGGGCGGCGACTTCACTTTTCTGGGCTTTGACCAGTCCTTGACCAGGAACATCGCTGGCTGGGAGAAGTTCGGGACCTACAAACTCACCTTTTACGCCGACCCTGGGATGAAACTGTACGATGGGGATGGCATGCCCTATTTGGAAGTTCTGGAAGTCCACTCTCGCCTCCGGGTGGATATTATGTACCCCGGCTGCTGGCGAGAGATATACGAGGATAGGCGCCCGGGCTGTCGGGATCTTCTGGCCGAGGTTCTGGGGGTGAAGCGTAAGGAAATCACTGGTATGGCCAGTTTCTTTGTGAAATGCACAGTGGACGAGGATGGTTACATATTCAGTTCGAGCTCGATGGATGCGCGGCCGGGCGATTACCTCAAGCTCAAGGCCCTGCGGCCAGTGACTCTGGGAGTCAGCGCCTGCCCAGATGACACCCTGCCAGGGATCAGCACCTTTTCCGATCTTTTGGTGGAGATAGGTGGTCGGTAGTCCCGCGCCCAGGTCGCGGCTGCCAAGAGGCGTGGAATGAGAGAATGCCCCCCAATCTCTGGGCAAGAAAGGAGGTGACAGCAGCCGGCGAAATGTGATTAATGCAGATCCAAGTGTCCCTTCCGATCAAGAAAGAGTGCATAAAAACAGAACAACCGCTCATGAGAAAGGAGTATGTAAAAATGGAACAACTGCCCTACAGTCTAAAGTGGAACCCTGATCCACCGGTGGGGGTAGTACGCCTGGTGACTGTCGCCGTGGCTGCCGCAGTTTACACCATCCTGGCTTGGCTGGGGGTGATCGCTTTGCCCGTCGGTTTCCTCAGTGTCTCTGCTCTGTATATCGGCATCGGGTTCATAACCCCCTTTGTGATGTGGTTTGGGGGATGGGGGCTGGCCATCGGGGCCATCGGCGGGATTGTGGGCCCTGGCATTTTAGCTGGCATGCCCATCCCTCTAGCCATTCCCTTCGGCCTGCTGGTGGAATGGGGCACGGAAATTCCTTTGCTCATCTTCTACCGGGTGCTAGCTCCTAAGCTGGGAATCAGTCCCATTGGCAAAGATGTCTTCACGCCTAAGGGGTTCATCTTCTACGTGCTGGTGGTGGTCATTTTCACCCAGTTGCTCAGTGCCTTGATAGGCAATGGCATCCTTTACGCCGCTGGGTTTGTCCCAGTTAGTGCCCTACCGCTCAGCATTGGTAGTTGGTGGATCGGGAACATGATCTCTGCGGTAGTGATCGGGCCCATTATCTTGAGAAGTCTATCGCCGGTGGTGGAGCGATTGGGCCTGACCGTGCGCGGGATCGTGTCGTAAGGACAATACCTTTCATCTGCACTGCCGCAGGGGAATCGGCACGCTGCACTTTACCAATCAACTGAGTGCGGGTATGATGTCTCCACCACAAGATCACTGCTAGGTGAGAAAGGAGAGGCACCATGACCGAACGGACGATGGCCGAACAGCCGCCGTGGCTGCATAGTTATGTTAAGTTAGCTGTGCGTCATCAAGGCACCCGATTTCCGCAAGCGAGTTGTTAAAATACGAGTAGGTTGCAGAAGTATTATATACAAGGAGGTATTCGAGATGTCAGAATTCGCGGGAAAGCCAACAGAGAGCACGTACGGGCTGAAGTGGAATCCCAACCCACCCGTCACGGTCGCCGGCCTGGTGACCTACGCTATTGCAGCCGGGGTCTACACGATCCTGTCCTGGCTGGGGGTCATCGCACTGCCCGTTGGGATCGTGAGTGTCTCGGCGCTGTTTGTGGCCATTGGGTTCGGCATCCCCTTTGCCATCTGGTTCGGAGGATGGGGCCTGGTCATCGGTTACATCGGCTCGTTCCTCGGGGCGGGCATTCTGGCAGGCACACCGGTGCTCTTGACCATCCCCTTTGCGCTCGTAGACTGGATCCAGTTTGGTATACCATTGGTTGCCTACCGTACCCTGGCTCCCAAGTTTGGACTGCACCCCTTGGGCAAGGATGTCTATACCCTCAAGGGGTTTCTGTTCTTCTTGGTGTTTGCTGTAATTATCCCCAACGGTCTCGGCTCACTCTATGGTCTCTGGATCCTCTACCTTGGAGGCCTGGTGCCCCCCGAAGCCTTTTGGCCTGGGGTCTCGGCCTGGTGGATCGGGAATATGGTCGTCACCATCATCATCGCTCCTATCCTCCTGCGCGTGTTGACCCCGGTTATGGAGCGCTTTGGCCTGGCTTCCCACGGCATCATTACGTAGCAGAGGGTGCTCTGAATAGATGATCGGTCCCTCTCACCGTTCGCTTCGAGGGACTTTCCTCTGGACTGGTGAGGGGGACCGGTCAAGTGCTTCCACCAGGCAAGGGCAGCCTATTCGTCCAACGCAGGGTGCTGCTGTCGCTCGTTGTCGCTGAGTGGAACTGCCCCAATCCAAACGTGTGGAACAGCGCACGCAGCCGCAGGAGGTGCGCTATGATGTCAAGAAGCGACCGGGTCACGGAGGCATACGAGAAAATCGTGCCCCCATTCACCCTTGATAAGACGCTGACTTTCTTCTGTCCCCAGGAGAATCTTGAGGCTTTGGACCATCCTCGAGTCCGCGCCCTTCACGAGTTTATGCTGACCGAGTACGAACCGCCCGTTCGAGGGAAAAAGGCCGTGATGCTTATGCTCCCCTGCACCAAGGTCAAGCCCTACAGTCTCAGCTCTGAACATCAAGCAATCAACGGCTATCTCCTCTCACAGGGGTTTCGACCTGTAGAAGGGGCGGATTATCCGCCCGAACTCGAGACTGCCCTGGCCCCCGATGCAGACCCGCTGGTGTTGAACAACCAACTCTGGGCCCGGGACGATTTGCTCCTACATCGCTTTGTCGTGTCAGAGCCAATGGTACTTGTCCCTTATGAGATTATCTACACCTTCAACGGGAAACCTTCTTTGACCGCTCAATACGATGACCCCGGGCTTTTTGAGCATAGAGGCACGGCTGTGTGCCCCTGGCGTTCCGATTTCACTGGTATAGAGAGTTCAAGGGGTTACCGGTGGGGCGACAATGAAAAGGCCGCCTATGTGGAGATGCACAATCGCCTTGTGCGACTCCTAGTTGCAATGTTGGATCGTCTTGGCGATGCGTACGTGGCGCGCCTGGCCTACGTGAGCCCGAAACTAACACACCGCAGTTTTATGACCAGCGTCGAAGAGAAACGCCGGGCTGGCCTGGCACTCAGCAGGCGCACGAGCAAGGGGATGCTCCGTCTGGAAGGAGTCAATGATTTGCGTCCCGGTTTGGTACGTACCATTCCCGACGAGAGCGAGAGCGAGACTGTCTTGGAGCGGCTGGCTAAGCGCTTCCCTCAGCGCACACCCCGCCAGATCAAGGGCTACTTTGCCACCGGCGGCGGGGGGGTGACGCCTTTGATCTTGCCCGAGACGTTGGATGTCTTGGGGCAGCATCTGGATGAGACCCAACGTTTTTGACAAGGAGTGTTTTTGTCAACCGAAAACAAAGGAGATTGTCGAATGGACGAAGCAGTCAGGCAAACCTACATTCAGATGGATAGAAAGTATGTCTGCCGTACCACGCCCTTCCCCAAGGAGATGGTTGTAGAGGGATCGGAGGACTGCTATGTCTACACCGTCGACGGGAAGAAGTACCTTGACCTCTGGGCAGGAATTGCAGTCTGTAACGTCGGTCATAGCAATCCAGAGGTGGTGAAGGCCGTCAAAGAGCAGGTGGATAAGTCAATGCACGTGATGGCTTTCGGCAAGTACGTGATCCCGGTTCAGGTAGATGCTGCGCGCCTTCTGGCAGAGGTTACCCCACCAGAACTGCAGACCACCTTTTTCACCAACAGCGGTTGTGAGGGAGTCGAGGGTGCGATGAAGACCGCCCGCAAATACACGGGGCGGAGTCGGATCATTGCCTGTGAGCGCGCGTTTCATGGCCGAACCTTCGGTGCCCTTTCGGTCACCTGGCGCGAGCGTTACCGCAGGCCCTTTGAACCGCTCTTGCCAGACACCCACTTTATTCCTTTCAACGATCTTGACGCTGCTCGCGAGGCCATTGACGAGCGCACAGCCGCCATTATCCTGGAACCCATTCAGGGCGAAGGCGGAGTGCGCATTCCCGATGACGACTATCTGCCAGGGGTTCACGAGTTATGCGATAACACGGGCGCGTTAATGATCCTGGACGAGGTGCAGACTGGGTTTGGACGCACCGGTAAATGGTTCGGCTGTAATCATTGGGGTGTAACCCCCGACATCATGGTGCTGGCTAAGTCACTCGGCGGTGGGATGCCTATCGGTGCTTTCATCGGCAAGCCAGAGGTGATGGACACGCTCTGCGAACCAATGCTCTCTCACCTGACGACTTTCGGCGGGCACCCAGTGTGCTGCGCTGCGGCTAAGGCGGCGATCGAATTCACAAAGCGCGAGCATCTGCCCGCCAAATCTGCGGCGCGTGGCGAGCAATTCATGGCCGGGTTGCGTGCCCAGCAGGCCCGTTACCCATCGGTGATCAAGGAAGCAAGAGGTATGGGGCTGATGATCGGCATTGAGCTGCAGAGCAAGAAAGTGATGGCCAAGTTCGTGGATGAGGTGCACAAGCAGTATTTGATCATCGGCGATTCGATCAACGATGACGTTACAGCCCGCCTGGAGCCACCTTTGACCATTACGGAAGAGCAGGTGGATGAGGCACTTTCGCGTCTCGAGACGGCTCTCCGGGCGACAGCGCAGCACTTTGCGTAGGCATCTCTGGCCCGGTTCGGGGGTGTGAACCATTATGGATATCCTGATTGAGAACGTCAACGTCTTGAGCCCCGACCAGGACAAGATGATGGAGGGCCAGAACGTCGCGATTGAGGGAAACCGAATTGTGCGCGTGACCGAGGAGCACGTTGATCCTGGTCCGGAGACGAAGCGGATTTCAGGCATGAATCGGCTGTTGATCCCAGGTCTCATCAACGCCCACGGCCATTCACCGGAGAATTTCCTGAAGGGACGCATTGAGGCAGTCCCGCTGGAGTTCTGGCTGTTTGACCTCTTCGGATCTTCTTTCGCTTTCACCGAGCGAGAGGTTTACCTGGCCGCCATGGTCGGCGCCATAGAGATGTTGAAAACCGGGACAACGGCCTTTGTGGATCACTTCTGGGTCAACGGCGCGATGAACGAACAGGCGTTGGATGCCGTCATGAATGCCTATCGAGACATTGGCATCCGGGCTGGTGTGGCTCCGCTGGTGGAAGATGATCACAAGATCAACGAAATGATCCTGGAACAGAATCCTGAATTGGCGGGGGGAGCGTATGGGACGTCCCCGCCGATCACGGCGGAGGGATACATACGTGTGCTGGAGGCTTTTTTCAAGCAGTGGCACCGGGCCGAGAATGGCCGGCTGCAATGCCTGGCCGGGCCATCGGGTCCGCAGTGGTGCTCTGAGGAATTGATGACCGGTGCGATGGAGATTGCTGAGCGGTACGATGGCGGTTTTCAAATGCACGATGAGGAGACCAGGCTCCAGGCAGTCTCTTGTCGCCAGTTCTATGGCCAGTCGGCTATCTCTCACCTGGCCGAGATCGGCGTGCTGAACGACCGCACGTCGCTGGCGCACTGCGTATGGGTGGATGACCACGATATTGATCTCATTGGTGAGGCGAACGGTACCGTGGTGCACAATTCGGTCTGCAACCTGAAGCTGGGCAGCGGCTTTGCTCCTATCCTGAAGATGATCGAGCGGGGCGTACACGTGGCGCTGGCATGCGACGGTGCCGCCAGCAACGACAATACGGTCATGTTCGACGTGATGAAGGTCGCTGGCCTGATGCACCCCGTGCGCGATCAGAACCATCACAATTGGCTGCGCGCACGGAAAATCTTGCAGATGGCGACCATGGAAGGGGCCAGGGTGCTCCGTCTGGAAGGAGAGTTGGGCATCATCAAGCCTGGCGCCCTGGCCGACCTGATGCTTCTGGACATGACCACCCCGGCTTTCACCCCGCTCAACGACCCCTTCCAACACCTGGTCTATTCCGAGACGGGATCATCGGTGCGGACGGCGCTGGTGAATGGACGTGTGGTGATGGAAGAGGGTAAATTGCTCACCGTGGACGAAGAAGCACTCCTGGCTGAGGCACGGGAGGCCTGGGCCAGGCGCAAAGGAGACATTCCACCAGTAAGCCCAGAGGGAAAGAAGTTCCTGGAGGCGCTGGAGCGGTATCAGCAGCGCGTCCTGGCTGAGCTCTTTGTGGTGGACAGTTACTAGCTCGTTTTCTGCCCGTAGGGGAGAGGAGGACCCAAATGACAACCGGATACGTGTACGACGTGCGCCATCGAGCGCATACGCACCCCCGGGCGCCCGAGTCGGCGGCGCGGCTGGATTTTCTGATTGGTTATCTGGAGGAACAAGGTGAGCTTGAGCCGTTGACCAAACTCGAAGTCGAGCTGATACCCTGGGAGTGGGTCGCAGCCGCGCACACCCAAAGTCACGTGGATGCCGTTCGGCGTATGGCACGGGAGGGCAAAAGCCGCATCAGTTTCGATACGTACTTGACGCCTGCTGCCGCCGACGTGGCCCTGCTGGGTGCGTCGAGCGCTGTACGTGCAACTCGAGCAGTGTTGGACGGGAAGGTTACTAATGCCTTCTCTATCATGCGCACCCCGGGCCACCATGCCCTGTCCACGCGCGCTATGGGTTACTGTATCTTCAACAACGTCGCAGTGGCAGCCTTGTATGCGCTGCGTGAGCATGGCCTGGAAAGGGTCATGATCCTGGACATTGACGCACATCACGGCAATGGGACCGAAGAAATCTTCTACGGCAGTCGCGAAGTGCTCTTCGTCTCATATCACCAGCATCCTTGGTTCCCTGGAACCGGCGACTGGTTCCGCAACGGGACGGAGGCTGGCCTGGGGTATAACTACAATATCGCGCTGCCCCAGTGGAGCGGAGACGAGGCCTGTCTTAAAGCGCTTAGAGAGATCGTGACACCGCTGGCGGAACGGTATCGGCCGCAGCTTATCCTGGTATCGGCCGGGTTTGATGCACACTGGATGGACCATTCGTCCGTCCTGGGACTGAGTGTGCGTGGTTACTACGACCTGGTTGCCGGCTTCCGGGAACTGGCCGACCGATTCTGCCGGGGTCGAATCGTGCTGCTGTTGGAGGGCGGCTACAATCTACAATCGTTGGGCGGCTGCACGGTCGCCGCCCTGCGCGCGCTGCGCCGCGAGCAAGCCTTGCCCGACCCGTTTGGGCCATGTCCGGATAGACCGGTGGCGCCGGTAGAAGGGATTCTGGCTCACCTGAAGGGATTCATGGAATTGATGGCCGCTCCCGATGGGCCGGGGTTTTTCGATCAGCCTGCCCAGGTACCCTACCAGATCAAGTAGTCGCCAACCAGGTTTCTGACGACGAGCAGGTCAGGTGGCCGCGCACTGCTGGCGTCTGCCTGATGACCAGGACGGAGTCGTTGCCAGTGTAGAGGGAGGAGGTGAACAGGAAACAAAAGAATTCTAGTATCAGCATAAAGGGGTACGGAAAACAGTTGTCAGTGCAGTGGCGGGGAGCATGCCCTTCTGGCACTGCACGCCCAGACAGAAAGTTCATAGGAGGAGGATCAAAAATGAGGGAAAGGATGACATTCTTTGCCAGTCTGCTTGTTTGCCTGCTGGTCACTGCCCTGATTGCAGGATGCGGTGGGCCAGAAGTGGCAACCGAGGAACCAGAGACTGAAGAAGCATTGAGGGTCGCGGAGGTCTTCCCGGGCTCGATCAGCGATGAGGGCTTCAACCAAGTGGGATACGAAGGCCTGATGATGATCCGAGATCAACTGGGAGCCGAGGTGGCTTTCTCAGAGAACACGCCCGTCGCCAACTTCGTGCAAGTCTATCGCGACTTTGCCGATCAGGGCTACGACGTGATCATCGGTCACGGATTTGAATATGGTGACGTGGCGCTTGAGGTCGCACCGGACTATCCGGACATCAAGTTCATCGTTGACAGCAACCCGGTCGTCGAGGCGGAGAACGTCGCTGGGATCACCGGCGAGTCCTGGGAGGCCGCCTACCTGTGCGGTGCGTTGGCTGGCTTGATGACCGAGTCGGGTAAGATCGGTGGGATCGCGGGCTTCGACTTCCCAATCCTGGTGGCACAGATGGAGGCGTACAAGCTGGGCGCCCAGTCGGTGCTACCGGACGTAGAAGTGACGATCGTCTACGTAGGCTCATTTGAAGACGTATCCCTGGCTAAGGAGGCCGCGTTGGCCCAGGCCAGCGCGGGTGTCGACGTCGTCTTTCACATCGCTGACGCGGCCGGTATCGGTGTCATCCAGGCGTGTGAAGAGGCCGGCATCTGGGCCATCGGCTGGGGGTTAGACCAGAACCACCTCGCGCCGGATACGGTGCTCACCAGCATGCTCTTCAATGGCGCCAAACTGCTGTTGCAGGACGTACAGAAGGTAGTAGATGGAACGTGGACCGGTGAGGTCCGTCTCTACGGCCTGGAAACAGGTGTGGTCAACATCGCAGATTTCCACGGACTGGTCCCGGACGATATTGCCTCGCAGGTCGAACAGACAAAGAGCGACATCATCGCCGGCGATATCGAGGTTCCCTACATCACTGAGAGCAGCGACTAGATTCAATACTCCGCGGGGCGCTCTCGCCTCGTCTCCCCATCTGGGGCGAGGCGAGACGCCCTCCCGGCGGCGGTGTATGCAGGGAGTCCGGCGGGTCCAGACGTGTGCAGGGTTCACAGTCCAGGCACAATTGAAAGAGTCGAGGTGGTTTGATGACCGCGCTTCTGAGGATGGAAGCCATTACGAAGGCTTTCCCCGGCGTACTCGCCAACGACCGGGTCTCGCTCCAGGTCACGGAGGGAGAGATCCACGCCTTGCTGGGCGAGAATGGAGCTGGCAAGACGACCCTGATGCGCATTCTCTACGGGATGACCACACCGGACAGCGGGACGATCTGGTGGTGTGATCAACCGGTGAGGATCGCATCGAGTCGGGACGCTATCGAGCTTGGGATTGGCATGGTGCATCAGCACTTTATGCTCATTCCTGAGTTCACTGTGGTCGAAAACGTGGTTCTGGGGTTGCGCACGGCCCGAGCGCCGTTGCTGCATCTCGACGGGGCAGCACAACGCCTGAAGGAACTTTCCGAGCAGTTTGGCCTGCAGGTGGACCCCTGGGCGCGCGTGAAGGACTTGTCTACCGGGGAGCGGCAACGCGTTGAGATCGTCAAGACGCTCTACCGCGGTGCGCACCTTCTGGTGCTGGACGAGCCGACGGCTGTCTTGACTCCTGGTGAGGTGGGGGAGCTCTTTGCCATCCTCGATGGCCTGCGTGCCCAAGGTCACGCGGTGGTACTGATCACCCACAAGTTGGACGAAGTTATGGCCATCAGCGACCGCGTGACGGTCCTGCGTGACGGGCGTGTCATTGCCACGGTCCAGACTTGTGATACGCGCAAGGAAGAGCTGGCCCAGTTGATGGTCGGACGCCCGGTGGTCTTTCGTATCGCCAGGCAAGCGTCACGTCCAGGTGAGATGGTGATCGAGATTGAGAATGTAAGCGTTCGCACTCCCGAACACCGCCGTGAGATACAGGAAATCTCACTATTTGTCCGAGAGGGAGAGATTGTGGTCCTTGCCGGTGTCGCAGGCAACGGCCAGACCACCCTGGTCAACGCGCTGTTTGGCCTGCGTGGGCTGACGTCGGGCAGAATCTCCATTTTGGGTCAGAACATCAGCGGGTGCAGGCCGCGGGAGTTGGTGATGCGTAACGTCGGACGCATTCATGAGGACCGGCGGACGATGGGGCTCGCGTTGGGACTGTCTGTTTGCGAGAACCTTGTGCTTGAAACCTATTTCCAGGCGCCGTATTCCCGCCTTGGGGTGCTCAGGCGACGCGATATCCGCGGGTTGGCTGAGCGGCTTGAGGAAGAATATGATATTCGCACACCCTCCGTGGACCTGTGCGTGGACAAGCTCTCGGGCGGCAACCAGCAGAAAGTAATCCTGGCGCGAGAGATGCACCGTGAACCGCGGGCCCTGATTGCGGTCAATCCGACGAGTGGCCTGGACGTGGGGGCAACGGAATTCGTGTACCGGCAACTGCTGGCGGCGCGGGACCGAGGGGTTGCGGTCTTGCTGATCTCCACAGATCTGGAGGAAGTTCATTGTCTGAGCGATCGAATCGCAGTGATTTACAATGGGAGGATCATGGGTGTGGTGCCGGCCCAACAGGCGAACGATACCCTGTTAGGCCTGATGATGACCGGGACACCTCTGGAGGAACTGGAATAGATAGCAGGGCCCGCACCTATCTTCGTTACCTGCTTGCTCCCACCCTGACAGCGCTCCGTCCCATCCTGGTGCCGCTGCTGGCAATCATTGCTGCGCTGGCTGTAGGTGGAATCGCTATGGCCTTCGCGGGGATTGACCCGTGGGTCGGGTTCAAGGCGATCGTCCAAGGGGCCTTAGGGACGCCCTCGCGGGTGGGCGCTACGGTGACCAAAGCGACACCATTGATCCTGGCAGGGCTGGCGGTTGCGTTGCCCTTTCGCTGTGGTTTGTTGAACATCGGCGGAGAGGGGCAGATCTACATAGGCGCCCTGGCAGCAACTCTCGTCGCACTGGGACTAGATGGTCTGCCATGGCCGGTACACATGCCCCTGGTGATCCTGGCGGGCTTTGGCGGGGGTATGCTCTGGGGGGCGATTCCGGGTTGGCTGCGGGCACGCCTGAAGCTGAATGAACTCATCACGACGATCATGTTGAACTACATCGCCTTCTGGATCGTCAGCTATCTTGTCCATGGGGCCATGAAGGACCCCCAGGGTGGTGGCTATCCGTGGAGCGTCGAGATACCCGCTTCTGCTACCCTGCCGATTATCTTGACCCGATTTCGCATCAATCTGGGCATTGTAGTGGCGTCGGTACTGGCCGTAGTTTCGCATTTTGTCCTGTGGAACACCTGCTTTGGCTTTGAGATGCGCGCGGTGGGATGTGGACCGCCGGCCGCGCGGTTTGCTGGGATCAATGCTGAACGGACGATTGTCTTGACGCTTGCGCTGGGGGGTGGGTTGGCTGGCCTAGCAGGGATGGCCGAGATCATGGGCGTTCAGTATCGTCTGAGCGACTTCTTCTCGCCGGGCTACGGCTATGACGCCGTGGTGGTGGCGCTGGTGGGGCAGAGCAACCCCGTCGGGGTGGTGCTGGCCGGGCTGTTCTTTGGCGCTTTGCGCAACGGCGCCGAGAGCGCGTCCCGCTCCATCGCGATGCCGACATCCATCTCCCTCATTATCCAGGCGTTGACCTTGCTCTTTGTGATCGGTAGCAATTCGGTGGTCTTTGCCCGCATCTGGCGCAAGAGGAGGCAGACTCGTGCTAGAGACGTTGATCCAATTGCTTCTATCCATTGATTTTCTGGTAGCCAGCATCCGCTTCTCGACGCCGCTGCTGGGTGCTTCACTGGGAGAGATCATTTCCGAGCGTGCTGGTGTGGTCAATATTGGCCTTGAGGGCATGATGCTGTGTGGTGCGTTGGCCGGGGTGCTGGGATCCTATATGACAGGCAACCCCTGGTTTGGGCTCTTGGCTGCTGTACTGGCCGGTGTGCTGGTCGCATTGATCCAGGCTTTCTTCAGCATCACCCTGGCAGTCGACCAGGTAGTAGTGGGGATGGCACTGAACATCGGCAGCCTGGGCCTGACGACGTATGTTTCGCGCCTGGTGTTTGGCCTGACCGAGCGACCCCGCGTGACGGGCCTGGCACCGCTGAAACTGCCCTTCTTGGGTGACCTGCCGGTGCTGGGGCCAATCCTCTTCAATCAAAGCGCAGTGGTATACCTGACCTACCTGCTGGTCCCGGTGGTGGCCTTTGTTTTGATGCGTACCGAGTGGGGTCTGAAGCTGCGCGCTGTGGGCGAGCACCCGGAGGCTGCTGCCAGCGTCGGTGTCCCGGTAGCGCGGGTCCGCTACGTGGCTGTGTTGCTGTGTGGGGCCTTGGCGGGCATGGCCGGTAGTTTTTTCTCCCTGGTGCAGTTGAACGCATTTGTTGAAGGGATGACCGGCGGGCGGGGGTTCATTGCGCTGGCTGTGGTCATCGTCGGCAAATGGACGCCCCGGCGCGCGGCCCTGACCGCGCTGCTCTTCGGCGCGCTGGACGCCATGGCGCTGCGAACACAGGCTCTGGCGGTTGACCTGCCCTATCATCTGTTACTGGCCCTGCCCTATTTGGTGACATTGCTGGTCTATGCCGGGCTGGTAGGCCAGGCGCGGGCGCCGGCAGCGCTGGGGCGGCCATTTGTTCGGGATTAGCAGAGTCACCAAGAGAAGAAAGAGAAGCAATCACCATGATGAAGTGCCTTAACCTCAGTACGGGAAGTCTCGTCTCTTCCCCCGTTGATCCAGTTGTGCAGCGGGATTACCTGGGCGGGCTGGGCCTCGCCGCGCGCTCGATGGCGGATATCGCCGACCTGGATCTTCCCCCTCTCGACCCTGCCCTACCCTTGATCGTTGCGGTGGGCCGTCTGACCGCCACCGGCTTCCCAGGGGCCAACCGCACCTGCTTTTTTGGCGTCTCCCCTCTGACTGGCCTGACGGCCGGCAGTTGGTTGGGCGGCGATTTCGGCACGGGACTTGCCCGCAGCGGTACCCTGGCGCTGGTGCTGGAGGGCAAAGCCCCGCAACCCTCCATTGTCGTCGTTCGTGAGGAGGGTGTCGAGGTCGTCCCACGGCCCGACCTGTGGGGACTGACCGTCTCGGAGACGCGCACAGCGATCCAGCGCGACTACAGCGACATGCGTGCGGTTGTCATTGGCCCGGCTGGCGAGCGTTTGGTGCGCATGGCGAACATCCGTGGCGACGAGGGCCACTCGGCAGGACGCTGTGGAATGGGCGCAGTGATGGGCAGCAAGAACGTCAAGGCCATCTTGACTAACGGCAATGCCAAGCCCCCTGTGGCCGACCCTGACGGGCTCAAAGCGGTCATCCGCGAGGCGATGCAGGCGATTCGTGAATCCAGCTTTTTGAATGAAGTTCAAGGGCCAATCGGCACGGCCAACCTGGTCGCGCCGGTGAACGAGTTCCACGCCTTCCCGACCGGAAACCATCAGGAGCGCTATTTCGAGACCGCCAGTGAGATATACGGGGAGCGGATTGCAGAGGAATACGTTTCCAGACGGACCACGTGTCCCTACTGTCCCGTGCGTTGCCGGATGCACGTCCGAATTGACGGCGAGGAACTGGAAGCGGCAGAATACGAGACGGTGTGGGCGTTCGGCGCTGACAACCGGGTGGACGATTATCCCTTGATCGCCCGCGCCAACGCGCTGTGCAGTGACCTGGGTCTGGACACGATTTCTGCGGGCAACACGATTGCCTTCTATCGGGAGTATACCAATACTCTGAATGATCCTTCAAACATCCTCGAGTTGGTGCAGAAGATCGCCTGTCGAGAAGGGGACGGGGATATACTGGCGAAGGGCACGCGCGAGGCAGCCGCGCACTTCGGCGTGGATTACGCCATGCAGGTCAAGGGCCTGGAACTGCCGGCCTACGATCCACGCAAGCTCACGGGCATGGCAATCTCCTATTCCACGGCCAACCGGGGAGGTTGTCACAGCCGCGCCTGGACCGTGGCCGATGAGATGAGCGGGCGTGATTTCTCCGGCGCAGAACTGGCAAAGATGGTAGCCGAGTACCACGATGCCGGTTGCGTCCGTGACTCACTCATCGTCTGCACGTTCCTGGACGGGACGATCCGGCCCTTTTACGCCCGAGCGCTAACCTGTACCATTGGTCACGAATATGATGATGATCAGTTGGCTTTGATCGGCGAGCGGATCTACACGCTGGAGCGGGCGCTGAACGTCCACAGGGGTGTGAATAGTTCACTCGACGTGTTGCCGCGTCGCCTGGTTGAGGGGCTGGTCAGTCCGGACAAGTACCGGGAAGGGATGAAGGTCTATTACCGGCTGCGCGACTGGGACGCCGAAGGACGCCCGAGGGCCCAGAAGCTGGCGGCCCTGGGTTTGGGCTTTATCGCATAGTCTGGGGCGACGGCGGCGGTTCCGCAGCAGGGAAGTGTGAAAGGAGAGCCATGTTTAAGGTGGGCGCCAAATTCGCGGTGACGATGACCGAGCGGGGGGTGATCCGCGACCCCGTGATCGAGATTGAAGATCAGCGGATCAGCCGGGTCCTGGCGGACGCCAAAGACCAGCGGCCGGACCTGTACGTGGATGGGATCATCATCCCTGGGCTGATCAGCACCCATACCCATCTGCACGGCCTGGTGGCGTACGGGCATCCGGTGCCGGCCCCGGCGGGCTTCTGGCCGTTCCTGAAGAAGTATTGGTGGCCTTTCGTAGAGGACGTGCTGCGCGCCGATGACGTCGCCAGTCTGGCCGCCTACGCTTCGATCCTGCACCTGAAGAGTGGGTACACCTGCTTCTGCGATGTGATGGAGGCCCCGTATGCCGAACCGGGGTTCATGCTGGCTGAGGCCGAGGCGATTGAGGCGACGGGGGCGCGGGCGTTTGTCTCCAACGAGGCCACCGAGCGCGCGGGGGGAGAGGTCGCGCGCAGGCTTCTGCAAGAGAACGAACGCATCTTGAACCTGGAGGGACTCGTGCGCGGCATCATGAGCGTGCACACCACTTTCTCCTGCAGTGGCCCCTATATCCAGGAGGCCAAGGAGATTGCGCAGCGCTATGGCACGCTCTTCCAACTCCACGTCTCTGAGGGCACCTACCACGTTGAGGATACGCTGGAGCGCTTTGGAAAGCGGCCCGTCAACTATCTCCAGGACCTGGGAGTGCTCGACGAGTACACGCTGGCCTCGCAGTGTGTCCATCTGGACGACCAGGAAATCGCGATCCTGGCGGAGACTGGTACCAAGGTTGCCCATAACCCTGTGTCCAACATGGAGATCGGAACAGGGGCGGCTCCTCTGTCCAAGATGATCAAGGCTGGCATTGACGTCAGCCTGGGAGACGATGGCTTCGTCCGCGCATTTGACCCATTTGTCAACCTCAGCACGACGTTGCTGTTGCACTCTTTGATGACCCCCGGCGAGGTTTCCTCTTCCGACGTCTTCTCCTTGCACACCGACGGGGCGGCAAAGGCGCTTCACCTGGAGGCTGGGAGCATTACGCCGGGCAAGTTGGCCGATCTGGTTCTGTTGCGCGATAACTCGCCATCCCCGCTGCTGCCGGAGAACGTGGTATATCACCTGGTCATCGGAGCGCTGGGGACTGACGTGAGCCACGTGATCGTGGACGGCAAGGTGGTAGTGGCTAACGGTGAATTGCAGACGGTTGACGAAGAAGCGGCGCGGCTTCGGGCGGCGGAGACCATATCCAGGCTTTGGGAAGGGGCGAAGAAGTAGCAGCCCGTTGTCATTGATCAGTCCGGTGGGGAGGACAAGTATGTGGAAAGAATACTATCTGGCGACGTCGGTTGAGGAGGCCCTGCAGGCCCTTGACCGCTGGCATGGTAAAGCCAGGCTGATTGCAGGCGGATCCGATCTGGTTATTGACGCCCGTGAGGGCAAGTATACGCCCGAGTGTGTGGTGGACACCACGCGCATCCCCGGCCTGGACACTATCGAGGAGGATGGCGATTTTGTCGTGGTAGGCGCCAACGTCACGTTCCACAACCTATGGACCTCGCCTGTCGTCAACCGCCTGGGGCACGTCCTGGCCGAGGCGGCGCACCACGTGGCTGCCTGGTCCATTCAAAACGTGGGCACCCTGGCAGGCAACGTGGTCACGGCGCAGCCGGCGGGCGATGGCAGCATTGCACTGGTGGCGCTGGGGGCCGAGGCAGAGATTGCGCGGCTCGACAGGGACGCCCCCGAGACGGGGGCCAGGAGCAATGGGGGCAACGAGCGGCGATGGATCGCGGTGTCAAGCCTCTTCGCCGGGCCTGGCAAGTCGAGACTGGACCCAACCAAGGAGATGATCACGCGCTTCCGCTGGCGCAAGCCCGGACTGCGGCAGGCGTCGGCATACGAGCGGATCGCCAAGCGTGAGGTCATGGCCCTGCCTATTGCCTGCTGCGGCGTGGATCTGCAGTTGACGGAAGACCTGGAGCACGTCGCGTGGGCACGCATCGCGTTGGGGCCGGTGGCCGAGACGCCATTCCGGGCGACCTGCGCTGAGGACTACCTGCGGGGGGCGTGTTGCGCAGAGGTGGACTACGCTTATGCTGCCGAACAGGCGGTGTACGCCTGTACGCTGCGCACCAGCAGGATGCGGGCGACCAGGGAGTACCGCGAAGAGATTGTCGAGGTTCTGGTCAGGCGCGCGCTCAACCGCGCGGTGGAGGCCGCCAGGTCTGGAGCCCAGCCTGGTGTGGGCGGCCGGTTCTCCTGGGATCGGAGTTGGTCGGAGGTGAAGGCCGAGCAGCCCAGCGACGGACGGATCACGTTTATTCTCAATGGCGAAGAAAGGACCGTCGAGGCGAAGCCGGGTGCCACATTGGGCCACGTGTTGCGCGAAGAGTTGAGCCTGACCGGCACCAAGATTGGCTGCGACGAGGGTGAGTGTGGTGCCTGCACCGTCTTAGTTGATGGGCAATCTGTGGTCTCTTGCCTGTACCCGGTGGTCAAGGTGCACGGGCGCCAGGTACAAACTATCGAGGGTGTGGCACGAGGGGACGAGTTGCATCCGGTGCAGCAAGCATTCCTTTACCACGACGCCATTCAATGTGGCTACTGTACGCCGGGGATGGTTCTGGCGGCACTGGCGTTGCTTAAGGACGTTCCCGATCCCACGCCCGAAGAGATCAAAGAGGGACTTGGGAACAACTTCTGCCGTTGCACAGGATACGTCAAAATCATCGAGGCCATCCAGGACGCCGCCGCGGTGATGCATGGCGAGAAGAGTGAACTGTCCAGGAAGGCGCTTCCTCGCAAAGATGCGTTCGCCCGCGTCACGGGCCGTGAAAAGTATGCTGGTGACATGGAGATGGAGGGGATGCTGTACGGCAAGGTGGTGTGGAGTGAGTACCCTCATGCCGAGATTTTGAGCATTGACACCTCGGAGGCCGAGGCAGTGCCGGGCGTGGTCAAGGTCATCACGCATAAGGACGTTCCAGGGAAAAACCTCTTTGGTTCGTGGGGCTACGATCAGCCAGCCCTGGCTGAAAACAAGGTTCTCTTTCCAGGTGAGGCCGTGGCGGTCGTCTACGCTGAGACGCTCGCGGCAGCGGAAGAGGGAGTGAAGAAGGTCCACATTGAGTACAGGGAGATTCCTGGTGTATTCACTCCCGAGGATGCCCTTAGTCCCGATGCCCCGATCCTCAAAGGCGAGAGCAATGTGTTTAATCGTACGCTGGTCGAAAAGGGCGATATCGAGACCGGCTTTGACCAGGCTGAAATCATCATTGAAGACGACTATAGAACTCAGAAGATTGAGCATGCCTTCCTCGAGACCGAGGGTGGAATCGGGGTTATGGAGGGCGACGAAGTGACGATCTACCAGGCCACCCAGTGGCCTTCGGGCGACCGCCAGCAATTGGCTGACATCCTGGGCCTGCCTCTGGAGAGAGTCCGCATAGTACAGACGCCGGTGGGTGGGGCCTTCGGCGGCAAGATGGATCTGACGGTGCAGCCCTTCCTGGCACTGGGTACTTACCTGACCGGCAGGCCGGTGAAGGTCGTGCTCACGCGACCGGAGTCGATCCGCATGCATGAGAAGCGACACCCGTTCTGGATGCATTACAAGGTGGGCGCCACCCGTGAGGGTAGGATCGTCGCATTCCAGGCGCATCTTATGCTTGACGGTGGTGCTTACCGCTCCACGACGGAGAATGTACTGGAGCAGGCAACGGTGTTCTCCTCCGGGGCTTACGAGATTCCTAACGTGTATGTAACTGGCGTCTCGGTCCGTACCAACAAAGTGCCGTGTGGTGCCATGCGCGGTTATGGGGCGCAGCAGATCACTTTCGCCATGGAGTCCGAAATGGACCAGTTGGCGCTGGCGTTGAATATGGACCCGTTTGAGGTACGGCGCATTAATATGTACGACGTGGGCTCGACGCTGGTTACGGGGCAGATCCTGAAGTACAGCGTTGGTGCCAAGTCTGTCCTGAATGCTGCCGAGGCTGCGCTTCAAAAGGAACACCTTCCGGAGCCCAAACCGGGCAAACGCATCGGCGTGGGTGTGGCAGCCGGAATGAAGAACGTGGGTTTAGGCCTCGGCGCCGACGACAGCGTGCACGTCTCGATGGAATTGCAGGACGATGGCACACTTCTGCTGCGCCAGGGCGCGATTGACCTGGGGCAGGGTGCCAATTCGGTGATGTGTCAGATTGCGGCAAGGGCGATGGATTTGGATTACAACCTGATCAACAATCTGACCGGCGACACGAAACATGCTCAAGACGGTGACATCACCGCCGCCTCGCGCCAGACCTATATCACTGGCCGCGCCACGTTTGAGATCAGCACCCAGTTCAAGACGAAACTGTTAGGATACGCGGCTGAGGTCTACGAGGCTGATCTGGAGCGGTTGAAACTGACCACAGATGGGCGATTCGTTGACCTGAGGCGGGAGCAACTGGTAGGAACCCTGAAAGATTTGGCACGGGTTGCTAAGGAGAGAGGCGACGAACTATATGTGCACCACCACTATAAACCGCCCAAGACCTACAGCATCCTCTCGGCCGAGCAGCGTAAAGAGATGGGGCTTAGTGAGGACGAATATATCAACTACCCGGCGTTCTGCTACGGATGTCAGATCGCTATAGTTGAGGTGGATGAAGAGACTGGCCAGGTTGACGTGCTTAAGATCATCGCGGCGCACGATGTTGGCACAGCAATCCGCCCCGCCTCCGTCGAAGGGCAGATCGAGGGTGGTGTCGTGATGGGCCTGGGTTATGCCCTGACCGAAGAGTTCGTGGAGGAAGAGGGCAGAATCATCTCGGACACATTGCACAAGATCGCAACGCCGCGCAGCACAATGCCCACTGAGATTAAGACGATTCTCATCGAAGATCCGCACCCGCACGGGCCGTTCGGCGCTAAGGGAGTGGGCGAGGGGGCCTACATGCCGACCGCGCCGGCGGTGACCAACGCCATCAACAACGCCATCGGCATCAGGATCAAGCACCTACCCGCTACCAAAGACAAGGTCTTGTTGGGGCTACTCAACAAGAAATTGCAGGAAGACAACGAATCTAGCAAACCACCAATAAATCAGGAGGCTTAAGATGGACAAGAGTCCGCAAGAAATCCGCGACATTGATCGCCAGTACGTGGCACAACTGTTCCCCAACCCCAAGGGTATCTTGGCTGTGGAGGGCAAGGGGTGTATTCTGAAGACCGCTGAAGGCAAGGAGTACCTTGACCTCATCGGCGGGATCGCCGTGGTGGCGACCGGGCACTCTCATCCCAAAGTCGTCAAGGCAATCTGTGATCAGGCACGCCATATCATCCACGGCAACGCCTTCGGCAACTTCATCTATCCCATCCAGGCGGAGTTGGCGCAGTTGATTGCCGAGCGCACGCCCGATAACCTGGAGAGCACCTTCTTCGTCAACAGTGGCGCCGAGGCCGTGGAGGGCGCGATCAAGCTGGCCATCAAGGCCACCGGCCGCAAGAGGCTGATCTTCTTCACCCGGGCGTTTCATGGGCGCACGTATATGACCCTGTCAGTGAGTTCGAAACGGTTGTACAAGGACCCGTTCGAGCCGCTCTACCCCTGGGCCATTGAGGTGCCGTTCAATGACATTGAGACCACCCGAGCGATAATGAACGACGACGTCGCTGCGATCCTCGTGGAGCCGATCCAGGGCGAGGGAGGCATTCGCCCGTGCAACGACGAGTTCCTGCCGGCGTTGCGTGACCTGGCCGACGAGTTTGGCGCGCTGCTGATCACGGATGAGATTCAGTGCGGGATGGCCCGCACGGGCCAGTGGTTTGCATCGGAGCACTACGGTGTCGCAGGCGACATTATGACCATGGCCAAGGGGATGGCTTCGGGCATGCCGATCGGTGGCTTCATCGCTTCGCGTGAGTTGATGGCCGAGTTCGCGGATCCGCCGCTGGTCCACTGCACGACTTTCGGTGGCAACCCGGTCTGCTGCGCTGCGGCTGTGGCGACCATCAAAGTGATCGAAGAAGAGAACCTGCTGCAGAATGCTCGGGACCGGGGGGCAGAACTCGTTGGAGGCATGAACAGGTTGCGAGAGAAGTACCCGGGTCTGGTCAAGGAGGTCCGCGGGCGCGGCCTGCTGACGGCCATCGAGTTCCATAGGCCTGAGGACACTGCCGAGTTTGTCACCAAGGTCAATGAGCGCGGCGCAGTGGTGTGCTGGACAGTCAACTCGGGAACCACGATACGCGTCTCGCCGCCACTGGTCATCACCAAGGAGCAGGTCGGGCAGGCGCTTGATATCTTGGGTAAGGCACTGGCTGCGATGAATGAGTAGGGCCCAATCAGGGCGCGTATGTGTCCAATGGACACACACATCCCAGGTGTCGAGCAGGGCTTTCCCAAAGTCGGCTGACCTAACCCCAGTCCCCTTCCCTGCGAGGGAAGGGGGAGCAGGAGTTATCTCTCCCCCCTCCGTTTCGGGGAGGGGCCGGGGCGAGGTTCTCTTGGCGGACTTTGGGAACGTTCTGAGGTGCCGAGTTGGTTTCGGCAGTGACTGACTGATGGAGGGAGCATTCTTAGGCGAGCTATGGCGGTGCGAAATATGAGCATTCAAGCATCTGCGGGTAAAGACACGGCCATTATGGTTGTGAACCTGTTAGTCGACATGGTCGAGCGGGGCAAGCCGTTTCCGATGCCGCCCGAATACGCCCCGATCCTCAAGCGCACAGTCTCATTTGTTAAGACAGCGCGCGAGGCAGGGTATCCGATCATCTTCATCCAGGATCAGCACCGACCTGGTGACAAGGAGTTTACCGATTTTACGGTCGGCCAGCCCCACGCGGTCCGTGGCACGGAGGGATCGCAGTTGATTTCCGAACTGTTGCCGCTGGATGAGAGTGACTATACTGTTGGCAAGCGTCGCTTCAGCGCCTTCTTTGGAACGGACATGGACCTCTACCTGCGCGAGGAGGGCATTCGCCGGCTGGTGTTGGTGGGGCGTCCCAGCAACGTGTGCGCCCTTTACTCGGCGGCCGACGGCTTCATGCGGCGCTACGAACTCTTAGCCATCTCCGATTGTCTCTATTCCAAGACTGGCGAGATGCACGATCGCGCCATGCGCGAGTTTGCCGAGACGCTGGGGCCTGTTATGACCAGCGACGAGTTCCTGTCCACCGCGCCCGACGCCCGGGGCGAGGGGCAGGAAGCGGGTGGTCAAGAAGAGCGCCTGGCCGTGTTGGTGGTGAACGTCAACAGGGACTTAGTGCTCAACAACTTGCCGGAAAACGGCGCCCGCGTTGCCAGCCGCCTGGGTAACATGAAAGAGCTGCTGCATGTGGCCCGCGAGGTGAACCTCCCGGTGATCTATGCCATGGATGCGCACCTCCCCGATGACTGGGAGTTTCGCATACGCAAGCCCCACGGCATTGCCGGGACGCCCGGGGCCGAGGTGGTGGATGAACTGGCCCCGCGGCCGGGGGACGCGATCTTTCGCAAAAGGGGTTACGACGCCTTTTACGAGACGGGGTTGGACCCCTGGTTGCGTGAAAAGAGGATCTCGCGGTTGATCATCATCGGTGGTCCGACCAACGTGGACGTTCGCCACACAGTCGTCTCCGCCTACAACTACCGCTATCGGCCCATCGTGATCAAAGACTGCACCGACGCCAGCAGCGAGGAGTATGCTGTTGGGACACTGCAAGACCTGTTCTTCTGCTGGCGTATGACCCTGGATAAGTTCAAGGCATGGCTCAGGAGGAAACAGAATGGAAGATAGCGTTCGCCTTGCTGTTGTGCAACCGTGTGTTGCCAGGCCCGATGAGAGCGCCAACGTGGAGCGGGCAGTAACGTACGCGCGCCAGGCGGCTGACCAGGGGGCGCAGATTGTAGCCTTCCCAGAGTGCTACCCTGGGCCATACAGTGGCCCGATCAGTTTCTCCGCCACCGAACCGTTGTCGGCTGTAGCGCGTGAGTACGGCATGTACGTGGGCTATGGCTTTATGGAACCGGTGGAGCCAGCGCATGGCAATACTGCCTCTGCTGACAAAGTCTACCACAACGTTTACCAGATGGTTGGCCCAGACAGTGCTGTCGTGGCCAAGTACGACAAGCTAATCCCGTCGCCGGTGGACCCTGAATTGTCCAACAAGAGGGCTGTCGCGGGCGACGAGTTTGTACTGGTCGAAACTCCGTGGGCAAAGGTGGGCGTGCTCATCTGCTGGGAGGCGTGGTTCCCTGAGTTGTGCCGGACGCTCGCTATGCGGGGAGCCGACGTGGTGCTATTCCCGACCGGTGGTATGCTCTACCACCTGGCGCCAGTATGGCGCACCCTCATCCAGGCGCGGGCGACGGAGAACCTGATCTACACGGCTTCTTGTGTGAATCTCTTCGGGGTAGAAGACGGTTTTGCGCACATTTGTGCGCCCGAGGGGGAGATCGCGTCTTCGCTGGAGGAAGGCGTGCTGGTGGCCGATCTGGACCTGGCCCGACTCCGTTATCTGCGCCAGGAGGATGAGACGTTGAGTTTCCCCAAATTCTACAAGACGATTCCTGGTCTGTGGCGCTACAACCGGCCGGAGATGTATCGTCCGGAGGTATAGCCAGAACCGCTGAATCTATAAATGACATGAGAGTTTAGAGGAGGAAAAATCATGGATCTGAGCATCCAGATCGGCAATCTGGAGCTGGAGAATCCGTTCATCGTGGCTGCCGGGCCACCAGGGGTGACGGGTGCTGCGCTCAAGCGTATGGCAGGTGGGAATCCTGGCGCGGTGGTTACAAAGTCTGTCGGCGTCGTCCCGTCGCCGGGCCAGAGACTGAGCCTGGCGCACAAGAAGCGAGACAAGTACAGTGTGATATTGACGGACCCGTGGTCAGCACACACGTTCGAGGAGTGGTGCGAGCGGGAAATCGGAATTGCCAAGGAAGGCGGTGTCCCCGTCATCATGAGCCTGCAGGCGGTGACCAACACCCCGGCGGAGGACATTGCCCGCATGGCGCCCATGGCGGTCGAGGCCGGCGCCGACGGTATCGAACTCTCCGCCTTTGGGTCTTCGCCCAACGTGGTGAATGGGTCCGGCATCGGCGCGGTGCAGAGCCCCAGGCGCACCTATGAGGTCATCCGCGCTGCTAAGAGGGCGGTCAACGTACCGATAATTGGCAAGCTGCTACCCGAGCCGTCCAATCTGATAGATCTGGTGAAGGCTGTCGAAGATGGCGGCGCAGATGCTATCGCGTCGCGTGACACGATGTTCCCCGCGATAGCCTTTGACATCTACACACATCGCCCTAAGGTAGCGCGCACCATCGGCGACTGGATGCCTGAACTGTCTGGGCGTGCGATCCACGAGAACGCCGTGGGTTACGTCGTCGAGATCTACAAGCGCACTACGCTGCCTATCATTGGTATCGGCGGCGTCGCAACCTGGAAAGACGCCGTGGAGATGCTCATTGCCGGTTCCACGGGGGTCGGCGTATGCACTGCGGCGATGGTTGAGGGACCGCGAGTGTTCCCCAAGCTGGTCAAGGGGCTGAAAGCCTACCTGGAAGACCAGGAAATCTTGATGGATGAACTGCGGGGTAGTGGCCTGGAAGGGATACGCCAGGTCAATGAGATGGCGCTCCAACCGCTGATGGTCTCCATTGACGAGGAGAAGTGTACCCAGTGCAACATCTGCTACACCGTCTGCCCGGCGCAGGCTGTTCGCCAGGCGGATGGCTATAACTACATCGTGCACGAAGAGTGCATCAATTGTGGGTTCTGCGCCAACAATTGCCCTGAAGATGCCATCACGGTCACTGTCGCGTGATAGGCATTGGCAGTGACCTGTGGTGAGATCAGACAAAGAGCGACGACAAGGAGCGGTGAAATGAGCGATGAAATGAGTACCAAACTTCTTAAAAACAACACAATCAGCGAACAGATAGCCGAACTTACCGTAAATCTGCGGTATGAGGATTTGCCCGCAGAGGTACGTAAGCGTGCGGCGAACCTGGTCCTGGATCTGTTGGGTTCTATGATCGGATCCAAGAACGTTGAATCGAGTAAGATGGCGACGGAACTGGCTCTGGAGTTGGGTGGGCCAGAAGAAAGCACCATCGTCGGGTATAACCGGAAGGTGACAGCACCCAACGCGGCTTTCGCCAATGCCATACAGGGCTATGCCTTCGATTTTGCGGACGATCACAACGAGTCGAACGCTCACCCAAGCGTGGCGACAATTCCGGCCAGTTTAGCCCTCGGTGAGAAGCTGCATGCGAGCGGTAAGGAAGTCATCGCAGCGATTGCCTTGGGCAATGAGGTTGTCTGCCGATTAGGCTCCGCCTTTCTTGGCAAGACCTACTATCAAGGATTTCACCCCTCAAGCACCTGCGGCACGTTTGGTGCCACAATCTCTGCGGCCAAGCTGCTGAAACTTGATTTCCAGAAGACGGTCTACAGTCAGGGAATCGCAGGGAGTCAGGTCGGCGGTCTGATGGCGTGGAATACTTCCGGTTCCTACACCAAGAGGCTTCAGGCCGGCCACCCGGCGATGGTTGGCATTATCTCGGCGCTCCTGGCCCAAAAGGGGTTCAACGGACCACCCGAGATTATTGAGGGCACGGACGGCTTCATGCAGGCCTACTCATTCAACCGGGAGTACGACACAAGCTACATCACAGACGACCTGGGGAAAGTGTGGACTTTCGCCCAATCGAGCACCAAGGTTTACCCATGTTGCAGGTACTCTGGGGGACATCTGGATGCATGTCTGGACATCGTTGCCAGGCACCGTCCGGACCCAAAGAAGATTGAGAGAATCCTCATCCGTTCTTCAGACTACACGATTCTACTCCTCGCCGCGCCCAGGAAGCGGGATCCTCAGACAGTTGTGGATACGCAATTCAGCATGCCGTGGCAGGCTGCGATAGCGCTGATTGACGGGAAGATTGACATTGACACGTTCACCGAGAAGAACCTGCACCGGCCTGACGTTCGTGAGTTGATGACGAAGGTCGAATGGGTCGTTGACGAAGAGTTCGAGCGACGCTATCCTGAGCACTATTCCTCTGCAGTAACGGTCACCATGGAGGATGGAGAGGAATACACTTCAGTAGTTGATGATCCCAAGGGAGATTTCCGGAACCCGGTGACGCAAGAAGAACTTGAGGAAAAGTTCGTCAAACTGGCGCGGCATGAGATTGCCGACGAAGAGAGGATCCAGCGCATCATCGCCTTTATAAAGGATATACACGAGGCGGATGACATCGGTGAGCTGTTTGCTGTGATTGCTTAGCACGGAGAAAAAACGGGGGAAATGACAAAATGGATCTATCCCTGCCGCGACGAGCGAGTTTGAAAGGGCGCGACTTCATCACGCTGGGCGACTACGACCAGGAAGACCTGTACTTCCTGCTAGACACGGCCGAAGAGTTGAAGCGCGCACAGGCCCGGGGTACGCCCCACCGCGTGCTGGAGGGCAAGAGCCTGGGCATGCTCTTCGGCAAGCCGTCCACCCGCACGCGCATCTCCTTTGAGGCCGGCATGACCCAGTTAGGCGGTCACGCGCAGTTCTACACGGCTGACAGTCTGCAACTCGCCCACAAGGAGACCTGGGTCGACACGGCGCGCGCGATGGACCGCTACCTGGACGGTATCTCCATCCGTTTGTACAACATCGAGCCCTACGGCGAGTCGCGCAGAATCCTCAACACGATGGCCGACGCAGCGCACATTCCGGTGATCAACATGTTGGACGACGGCGAACATCCCTGCCAGGTGTTGAGCGACGTGCTCACCACACGCGAGAAACTGCGCACGTTCGAGAACGAGAAGATCGTCATGAGTTGGGCCTACTCCCCCCGGGCCAAGTCATCGGGGGTGCCGCAGGGTTGGGTGCTGGCAGCGTCAATCTTAGGTATAGACCTCGTACTGGCCTACCCGGAGGGGTTTGATCTCGATCCAGAGTACATGGAGAAAGCCAGGCGCTTTGCCGACGAGAGCGGTGCTAAAATCGAGATTGTGCACGACATGAAAGAGGCGGCTCGTGATGCGCGCATCTATTACGCCAAGTCGTGGGGGAGTTTCACCTTGACTCCGGAGCAGGTAAAGGAGCGCGACGAAGAGTTGCGGCAGTGGATCGTCACCGACGACTTGCTGGACCAGGGCGATAAGCGTGTCCAATTCATGCATTGTCTGCCAGCAGATCGCAACTTCGAAGTCACCGATGCGGTGATAGATGGCAAGCGGTCCATCGTCTACGATCAACTGGAGAACAGACTACACGCGCAGAAGGCGATCCTGGCGCTGTTGCTGTGACAGTCAGACATAGGACGTAGGACATAGAACACATGGGCATGACGCTGACAGAAAAGATTCTCGCCCGTGCGTCGGGCCAGGAGCGGGTGAAAGCCGGGGATATCGTCCGCGCCAGGGTTGACCTGGCGTTCGCGCAGGATACGACGATGCCGCTGGCGGTCATTGAGTTGCGGCGCATGGGGGTCGAAGGCGTGTTTGACCCCGACAAGGTGGCGATCGTGTGCGATCACTTTGTGCCCAACGCCACGGTCAGCAGCGCCGAACAGACCAGGCTACTGCGCGACTTCGCCCGGGAACAGGGACTAGCCCACTACTACGAGGCCGGGCGGGGAAGTAACTTTGGCGTGGAACACGCTTTGCTTCCTGAGGAGGGCTTGATCCGACCCGGCATGGTGATCGTGGGTGGTGACTCGCACACGACTTCGTACGGGGCGCTGGGGGCCTTCGCCTCTGGTTTCGGCAGCACGGACGTTGCCGCAGCCATGGCGCTGGGCGAAGTGTGGCTGCGAGTGCCTGAGACGATGCTCTTCGTGTATTCCGGCCGACTGCGGCCCTGGGTTGGGGCCAAGGACTTGATCCTGTACACCATCGGGCGAATCGGTGTGTCCGGCGCGTTGTATCGGAGCATGCAGTTCACTGGCCCAGTGATCCAGTCGCTGACGGTGGACCAGCGTCTGACCATGTGCAACATGGGAGTGGAGGCTGGCGCTAAGAACGCGATTGTCCCGGTGGACGAGGAAACGCGACGCTACCTGGAAGCCAGGGACATCCGGGATGTGCCCCTGCTAGACAGCGACCCCGATGCTCGTTACCATTCGGTCACCGAGATTAGTATCAGTGAGATCGAGCCCCAGGTAGCGTGCCCGTCGTCGCCTGGCAACGTCAAACCCTTAAGCAAGGTGGCGAACACGCCTCTGGATGCTGTCTTTATCGGATCTTGTACCAATGGTCGCATCGCAGACTTGCGCGTGGCCGCACGCATCCTGGACGGTCATCGTGTGTCCAGCAATGTACGGCTGATCGTCATCCCGGCCACGCAGAAGATCTACCTGCAGGCTCTGCACGAAGGGCTGTTGGAGACGTTTGCGCAGGCGGGAGCCGCGGTCAGTACACCGACCTGCGGGCCGTGCTTCGGCGGTCACATGGGGGTGCTGGCTGCCGGCGAGCGCGTGATCTCGACGTCGAACCGCAACTTCGTGGGCCGCATGGGACATCCCGAGAGCGAGGTGTTTCTCTCTTCTCCGGCAGTAGCAGCGGCCTCTGCCGTGGTGGGCCGCATCGCTCACCCCGATGACGTCATGTAGGTGGATGAGATGGTCGTACAAGGACGCGTCTGGAAACTGGGTGACAACGTGGACACCGATCAGTTGGTACCCGGCCGCTACTTGAGCCTGACGGACCCCCAGGAACTGGCTTCACACTGTCTTGAGGACGTGCTTCCGCAGTTTCGGGCGTCGGTAAAGCCAGGGGACATCGTCGTGGCAGGTGAGAACTTTGGCTGCGGAAGTTCGAGAGAGCACGCGCCCATCGCACTGAAGGCGCTGGGAATCTCGTGTTTGGTGGCCGACTCTTTCGCGCGCATCTTTTTCCGCAACTGCATCAACCTGGGGCTACCTGCTTTGACCTGTCCTGAAGCAGTGGCGGCCATCGAAGACGGTGACGAGGTTCGCATTGACCTGGATACTGGTCGCATCGAGAATCTGACCCAGCCATTCCAGTGTTCGGCCCCTCCGCTGCCGGACTTCTTGACCGAGATCATAGACGCGGGTGGGATGACGGCCTACGTGCGAAAGCGGATGCGGGAACAGGATGTGTAATTGTGTTGAAGAGGAGGGAGTTGATGAACCAGTGGGAGGAACAGAAACACATTCGCTGCGTGCTGATGCGTGGTGGCACCAGTCGGGGCTTGTTCGTCATGCGCAATGATCTGCCGGCTGACCATGAGTTGCGTGATAAGGTGATCCTGCGTATGTACGGTAGTCCGGACATTCGCCAAATTGATGGCATGGGCGGTGCCGATCCTTTGACCAGCAAGCTGGCCATCATTGGCCCGCCAACACGCCCGGACGCCGACGTGGATTATACCTTTGCGCAAGTCAGCATTACGGAGCCTTTCGTGGACTATGCGGGCAACTGTGGCAACATCTCGTCGGGAGTAGGGCCATTTGCCATTGACGAAGGGTTGGTCGACGCAGTGGAGCCGGTCACGACGGTGCGCATTCATCAGACCAACACCAAATGTATGATCATTGCCGATGTTCCCGTTGTCAACGGGAAGGCGGCGGTGGAGGGCGATTATCACATTGACGGCGCACCGGGCACGGGGGCACGAATCGGGCTGGACTTCTCGGACACCGCCGGAGCCGTGACCGGACACATCTTGCCGACCGGTAATCCCGTGGACAGGCTGGACGTGCCGGGGGTCGGGCCGATAGACGTGACGATCGTGGATGCGGGGACGCCCTGCGTTTTCGTGCGTGCGGCGGACATGGGTATCGAGGGGACAGAGACTCCCGCCCAGATCGACGCAAATCGGGAGTTGAACGACCGGATCGAACGAGTACGGGGTACGGCAGCGGCCAGGGTAGGCCTGGTCGAAACGTGGCAGGATGCGGCCAAAAAGAGCCCTTATCTGCCTTTTTTTGTGTTGATCAGCCCGCCGGCTAACTACCTGGACTTTACGACGGGGCGTACGGTCAAGGCTGGGGAGGTAGACTTTGTCGCACGACTCCTGTTTATGCTCAGGATGCACAAGGCGTACGCTGTGACGGGAACCGTGTGCACAGGTGCTGCGGCCAAGATTCCAGGAACGATTGTCCACCAGACAGCGCGCCCCGAATCGCGTGAGCGCGCGCTGACGTTGATCGGGCACCCGGCTGGCGTGATTGACATCGAAGCCGCCGTGGATCTTGAGGGGGACGAGCCCAAGTTGGTGCGTGCTTCTGTGGGCCGGACAGCCCGTCGGATTATGGAAGGGTACGTCCTCGTTCCCTGGAGCACGTTTGACCACACGACGTAAGAAACCGGGTTTTTGGACGTTTGAATAAGGAGTAGGGAGTAGGGAGTAAGCGCGCACGCGATCTGGTTTCTGCCAGACTCCAGAATTCTGGAGGAGGTGTAGAACTTGGCCAGGTTATTGGAGTACCAGGGGAAAGAGATTTTTCGACGCTTCAAGATTCCCACGCCTGACGGTCGGGCGGTCCGCAGCATAGCCGAGGCACAGGAGGCTGCCCGGGAGATCGGCTACCCGGTCGTGGTCAAAGCTCAGGTCTACTCGGGTAAGCGTGGCAAGGCAGGCGGGGTACGCGTCGTCAGTGACGAGACGGAGTTGACGGCAGCAGTGTCGGAAATGCTGCCCTCCAGGGTCCGCGGGTTGCCCGTGGATGCGCTGCTGATCGAGCAAAAGATTGAGGTCAGGCAGGAAATTTACGTGGGCATTACGGCAGATCCAAGCACTCGGTCACCCGTGGTGGTCGTGTGCGCGGATGGCGGCGTGGACATCGAGGAGGTGGCGCAAACCAACCCTGAGGTCTTGCTCAAGTTACACGTTGACATCCTGCGGGGTGTGTACATCTACGATGCGCTGAATCTCTTGCGCCCCGTGCCTGGCATGACCTCCCGGGAGAAGCTCGGGATTGCGCGAATCCTCTGCCATCTGTACGCACTCTATCGCAAGCATGACTGCAAGTTGGTGGAGATTAACCCGTTAGCCCTGACCGCCGATGGGCTGATCGCCCTCGACGCGCGTGTGGATGTTGACGGCGATGCAATCAGCCGCCAGACCGAGTTGAACATTGAGATGGCTGAGGAGGCCGGTGACCGCAGTGCAACGCTCTTGGAACAGATCGCGGGTACCATTGACCGTCAAGACCATCGCGGCACGGTTCACTTTGTGCAGATCGATCCCGACCTTTCATACACACGCGAGCACAACAGGATTCCTTTCGGCTTCGATTGTGTAGGAGCCGGGGCGAGCCTCACGATGATGGACGAGTTGGTGCCGTTGGGCTTTTATCCGGTAAATTTCTGCGATAGCTCTGGCAATCCGGTGGGCTCCAAGCTCTATCGCATTACCAGGGTAATCTTCTCTCAGCCCGGCATCGAGGGGTACGTGTTCGTCTCCTGTATCTCGAGTCAGCAGTTGGACAATACGGCCCGAGGGATCATCAAGGCTTTGAAAGAGCTATATCCTGAGACCGGCGGACAACCCAACATCCCCACCGTGCTGGCCTTCCGGGGGGCGTGGGATGAAGACGCAATCAAGCACCTGGCAGATCACGGGATCAGCGCAGGACGCTGGGTGCGCGTCATGGGCCGGGATGCCACAGAACAGGACGTAGCCGAGGCCTTCCGGACGCTGCACGAAGAATGGAAGGCTGAGCGAGGAATCGCCGCATGACAGATAACATCTTAGAGTTCAAAGTTCGCTCGGGCGGGACGATCACTATTGCCCTCGATCGATGTGTCGAATGTGAGACGAAAGCGTGCATAGAAGTCTGCCAGGCCCAGGGAGGCCCCCTGGTGCTGGATGATGAGCGCGGTGTACCGAGCCTGCGCTGGTCGTTGGCGGAGATCGAACGAGGCGGTTGCGTTGAGTGCCTGGGGTGTGAGTTGGACTGTGATCTATATGGCCGGCAAGCAGTGACGATTATGTTGCCATTGGAAAGATTTGATGAATACCTGGATTCCTTGACCGAATCCGTTGTCTATGAGCACAAGAGGTAAGCCATGTCCATTCTCGTTGACGAAAACACCCAGGTTGTTGTGCAAGGAGCGACGGGCCGGGAGGCCATACTGCGGATCAAGCTGATGCAGGCCTATGACACCGAGGTCGTGGCGGGAGTGACTCCCGGCAAAGGTGGGCAGGTGGTGGAGAGCGTGCCGGTCTACAACACGGTCCGCGAGGCCAGGGAGCACCATCCAGGCATCAATACCTCTGCGATCTTCGTGCCGGCAAGGGCAGCCAAGTTGGCGGCTTTTGAGGCATTGGACGCCGGGGTCACAGTGATTACTCTGCATCCTGAGCGGGTGCCACAACAGGACATGCTGGAGATAATCGCTTATGCCAGGCACCGCAAGGCCTACGTCATTGGCCCCAATACGATTGGATTGATCAGCCCCGGCAAGGCATTGGTCGGCATGATCGGCGGCAATGCTGCTTCGGCCAGGGAGTTCTTCCACCCGGGGCCGGTGGGTGTGTTGTCGCGCAGCGGTGGAAACACCACGACGTTGGCGTATTATATCAACCGGGCCGGTCTGGGCCAGACCACGGCGATCGGTATGGGTGGGGATGCTTTCGTGGGCACGACCCTGCAGGAATTCCTAAGACTGTTTGAGCAAGATCCTGATACCAAGATGGTTGCTTACTTTGGCGAGATCGGCACGACCGTGGAAGAGGATGCGGCGGAGTTTATCCGCGACGGCGGGTTCACCAAGCCGATGGTGGCCTACATCTCGGGGCTCTATGCGAGGCCCGACGTGCGCTTCGGCCACGCTGGAGCCATGATCACCAGGGGAGTGGGTACGGCTCAGGCCAAGCAGAAAGCGTTGCGGTCGGCCGGGGTGCACATAGTGGATCACTTCGGAGACATCGGTGAAGTCGCCCGCCAAATATTGAGTGATCTGGGTGACTAACAGGGGACCACTGGCGATGGAACTCACACAGCCGGCGTGGGAGGCCATGCTGCCCAAACGGGTAGAGATCATCGAGGTCGGGCCACGGGATGGGTTTCAAGTCCTGCCCGGTTTCATCAATACTCTGGATAAGATCCGGGTGATCGAATCGCTGATCCGGGCTGGTATTCGGCGCATGGAGGTCACCTCTTTTGTGCACCCCAAGGCCGTGCCCCAGATGCGCGACGCGGCCGAGGTGGTACGGGGGATCAAACGCAACGGTTGCCAGTGTTTTGCTATGACCCCCAACCTCAAGGGGGCCGAGCGAGCCATCGAAGCGGGCGTTGACATGCTGAACCTGGTCGTGTCGGCAAGCGAATCCCATAATCACAGCAACGTGAGGAGAAGCGTTGACGAGTCGCTGGCTGGCTTCCCCGCGGTGTTGGAGTTGGCCAGGCAGGCCGAAATCCCGGTCCGGGCCAGCATTTCCACCGTGTTTGGCTGTCCATTTGAGGGCAATGTACCCGTCGAGAAGGTGCTGTACGTGGGCCGCAGGTTGATCGAGATGGGTTGTGTCGAGTTGAACCTGTGCGACACGACGGGCATGGCTAACCCGGTGCAGATTGCTCGCATATCCCAGGAGGTGCTGAGAGAATTTGACGGCGTCGGGATCGTGATGCACTTTCACAACACCCGTGGGGCGGGCGCGGCGAATCTGTTGGCCGCTATGCAGAATGGCATTACCTCGTTTGAGGCTTCCTTCGGTGGACTGGGAGGCTGTCCTTTTGCCCCGGGCGCCACGGGCAACGTGTGCACCGAGGATATGGTGCACATGCTACACGAAATGGGTGTTGATACTGGGATTGACTTGCCCGCGTTGTTGGCCGCAGTCCGCGAGGCCGAAGGGGCCTTGAACATGACGTTCCCCGGACAGGTGATCAAAGCGGGGCGTAGTTGCGATCTGCATCCGTTGCCCACGATATAGCGGCGAACGGGGCGCTGTTATCACCCAGGGTTGCTGGGTGAAAGAGGCTGTCTGTGTTTGATCTGTCGATTGCTGGAGGCAAGGTTGTCGTCCCCGACGGGCATCTGATTCCGCTCGATCTGGGCGTGAAGGATGGCAAGATTGTCTCCCTGGAGCCAGGTTTGCAGGTTGAGGCGCAGCGCGCCGTAAGGGCGGACGGATGCATCCTCCTGCCGGGGGTTATTGACCTGCACACACATCTGCGCTCACCTCAGGGCGAACCGGACCTTTTTGTCGGCGAGACGGCCTCCGCTGTGGCGGGGGGCGTGACGACGTTGGGAGACTTTGCCTATCCTGCCGGCACGCGCTTTGAATTGGAGTTCGAACCCAAGCGCGACCGCCTGGAGCGCGAGGCGCTGTGTGACTTTTGCATCCACACGGTGGTGCGAGCGCCGGAGCATCTGGAGAGAGTTCAGAGCTGGACGGTCAAGGTCTTCTTTTCGGCGTCAGGACTGGGGGCCCAGGCCAGTGGGGCATTGGAATTGCTGCAACGAGCGGCGGCGAGGGGACACCAGGTTCTTGCCCATGTGGAAGAGATGCAGGATTATCTGGCGATCCTTGAGCGCGGGCTGGAAGCCGGCAGCCCAGGGCGCGTGCACATCCTCCACGTTCCTCATCAGAGATACGTCTTTACTGTGCACACTGCCGGGGACGAGCGAATTACTATGGAGACGTGTCCTCACTACCTCTTGTGGGAATGGGTTCGGGACCGGGAAGGGTGTGCCGTGAACCCGCCTGTGAGACCTTCCGATTTATGGCCCGAAGTCCGAGCAGGTCGGATCAGCACCATTGGTACGGATCACTGCTCCTATACGCGGCAGGAGAAGGCGGACATGCGCTTGCCGGGGTTCCCCGGCTTGAAGACGCTGTTGCGTCTGATGGTCACCTTTGGGGTGCAGGCCGGCCGGATTTCCTGGGCGGATCTATGCCGTCTGTTGAGTGCTGGACCGGCACGGGTACTGGGGCTGTATCCGCGTAAGGGGGCGGTGCAGGTGGGCAGTGATGCCGACCTGGTGGTGTTCGATCCAGAGTACGAAGGGGTGATGGGGGCTCCGGCTTACGGGCGCGGGGATTTTTCGCCCTACACCGGACTGCGACTGAAAGGCAAGGTGGTGCGGACTCTTGTGCGTGGCCGCGAGGTCTATGCCGACGGCGTTGCGGACCTGAGCGCGGCGGATTGGGGGACGTGGCAGGACAGGAATTTGTGGCCAGAAGTTGGGCGAGGCGCTGACTAATGATTGAACGCGCTGTCAACCTTCGGATAGAGTTCGCGGGTCTTACTTTCAAGAACCCGTTCTTGCTCGCGTCTGCATCCCCGACGCTGACGGGGGAGATGATTGCACGGGCCTTTGAGCGCGGCTGGGCAGGGGCGGTGACCAAGACATTGAAGCCGCCGTCGCTGCGCCGGAATTGGTTGAGCCGAGAACCACAGCCCATGGTGGCGCCGCTTAAGTACAAGGGACGAAACATTGGCATGCAGAATATCGCCACCTCAGGCGGCCACATGGAAATGGCCGACTGGCAAGCGCAGATTCCGCCCGTCAAGGCTCAATATCCCGATCACGTCGTCATAGGTAGCATTGCCGCCACCATGGATGAAGGTGATTGGAAATGGTTGGCGGAGGGGATGCTCGAGGCTGGTGTAGATGCCATCGAGTTAGACACGTCTTGTTCGCATTCGTCCGCCCAGCTTGTCAAGGGACGGGTCGTGGGCGAGGTGCCTGAGCTGACTGGGACGGTAATCCGTTGGGTGAGGAAAGTATGCGATAAACCCGTGATCGTCAAGTTGCCCGCTTTTGTCCCAGATTTCCAGAACATGGTGGAGGTTTGTGCCGAAGCGGGTGCTGCGGGTGTGTCCGGGATCAACACTTTGCCATGCTTGATCGGCGTGAATCTGGAGACGTTTGAACCTTTGCTCTCTGTCCAGGGACGCAGTGCCTACGGCGGCCTTTCAGGACCGGCCATCAAGCCCGTGGCTCTGAGGGCCGTCTCGCTCATGGCAAAAGCTGGTGTCCTGCCCGTGTCAGGTATTGGGGGCATCTCGTCCTGGGAGGATGCGGCTGAGTTCATTCTCCTGGGTGCCACGACGGCGCAACTTTGCACTGCTGTGATGTGGCATGGGTATGGAATCATCGAAGAACTCGTTGATGGCCTTTCACGGTACGTTGAGGAGAAAGGTCTACGGAGTGTATCGGAGTTGGTGGATCGCTCCAACGTGCTCATCGAGCCCAGTATCGCAAACCTGCAGACTCGGAGCGGGGTCTTCGCCCACATCGTCCCGGAGCGGTGCCGAAAGTGCGGTCTGTGCGTGGCGGCTTGCCGGGATAGCGGATTCCAGGCCATCTCCCAGGATGAGGAGGGGGCGGCGGTAGTCGATCCGGGACGTTGTGACGGTTGTGGATTATGTTTCATCGTCTGCCCCGCCGATGCCATCGAATGGCGACAAGGAGCAACAGTCGAAAGCTGACGACGCAAAAGAGCCTTTTCATTGACGGAGGTCTTTCGGTGAGATGCTGGCGGCTCACTCGATGGCCGCTAAGTTGTGTATGCCATGACGCAGGTCACCTAGAATTTAAGAAAGGAGTAAGTAGAAATGAAGAGTAACTCAGTTCTAAATATCCGGGAGTTGATCCTCGTCGCTGTGATAGGGATCGCGTTCGGGGTGTTGGCGGCGTATTACGCAACCCTAGACATGATGATGATATCGATTCTGGGCCCGCTTGGGTCCAGCATTACCTACGGGTTCTTCTACGTCTCAGCACTTCTGGCCGGCTATATCGTGCAGAAGCCCTTGGCTTCGCTGCTATCTGGGGTCATAAACGGGTTTGGGCAAGCCTTGGCTGGGAATCCCTGGGGGATCATCACGCTAATCTACGGGTTGCTGCAAGGAGGCGGCACGGAGCTTGGCTTCCTGGCATTCCGGTATCGCAGATGGAATCTGCCGAGCATGCTGGTGGGTGGCGGAATAAGCGCCATCTTCACCTACATCTATGAGTACTTCCAATATAGCTACGCAGAATTCTCCGTTGGTTACCGGATCGCGACACTGGTTGTTCGGATCATCAGTGGCATGGTGTTGGGCGCTCTGCTGACCTGGGGCATTGGCAAAGGCGTTGCGCGCACAGGTGTATTGAGTGGTTTCAACCTGGGCAAGGCGGAGCTGGAAGCCAAAAGGGCAGAAAAGTCTTCTTAGCCTTCGGTGCGTGCCAACTCTTGGGTTGGCAAAGGGATTAGGAAATCAGTGGCCGCCAGCATCTAACCTTAAGGTTTCCTCCATCGGCAGGTAACTCAGCGACCAGGGTCCTGTCGGCCAAGCAGAAGGAGCCCGTCTCCAGGATGAACCGAACGGAGCGAAGTCTCTCTCAGGAGGGGCTCGCTCGACATAGCGAGAGTGTCCCCTGACCTGAGTCTTATGTCTTGCACAAGGGAGGCAACCGGATGAGATCGCCGTGCAGTGTGAACGGTTCGCTCTCTGAGATCCTTGCCCGCCTTGTCTTGGCAATCTCCCCGGACAAAACTCCGGATGAGGTGCTACAAAAAGTCAAGATATTGTTCCTTGACTGGTTGGGATGTGCTATTGCTGGAACAATGATCGATGAGGGCAAAGCATTCCTGCATCTTGCTTCGAACAAGGCGAACAGTGACAAGGCTACTGTTCTGGGGCTTTTGGACAAAAGAGACCCGGAAATCGCTGCTTTAGTGAATGGTGCGCTTGCTCACGCAACCGAAATGGACGATAGCGATCGCGTCTCAGTGATCCACCCTGGTGCAGCAGTTATTCCTGCTGCGTTAGCTGTTGCGGAGGAAAGATCGCTTCCTGGGCTCGATTTTCTCATGGCAATCATAGCCGGCTATGAAATAGCGATAAGAATAGGTGAGGCCGTTGGTCCAAGTCACTATCAGATTTGGCATAGCACTGGTACATGCGGAACATTCGGCGCAGCTGCGGCTGCTGGCAAATTGCTCGGACTGAGTCAGGAACAAATGGTGTGGGCTCTTGGCAATGCGGGCACACAGGCGGCAGGGCTATGGCAGTTTCATATGGAAGGTTCTATGAGTAAGCCACTTCACGCGGGAAAAGCGGCTGCTGACGGAATGCTCGCGGCTAACTTGGCCCACCTGGGCCTGCAGGGGCCGAAGAAGATCCTAGAAGGCGATAAGGGGTTCTTCCAAGCTACGTCAAGAGACAGTCGGGGTGCGGCCGCGATCGCTGATTTGGATCCTCTTCCCTCGCAGTACAAGATCATGCGGGTCTCCATCAAGCCATACCCCTGTTGTCGACACACGCATGCAGCGATTGATGCAGCCATATCTATTCGCCAAAAGTCACCTATTGCCGTAGAAGAGGTGGACTGGGTAAGGGTCGAAACGTATGGAACTGCACTTAATCTGACTGATAGTCCCTTGCCAGCCACCCCATATAGAGCGAGGTTCAGTCTACAGTATTGTGTGGCCTGTGCCTTGCTGAAGGGAAGTGTCACTCTGAGTGACTTTAGGCCTGAGATTGTCGCTGGTGGACCAGTAAGACAGCTACTGTCGAGGGTGCAGGTTGGATTATCTCCGGAAATTGAGTCTGCGTATCCGGAAAAGTGGGGGGCACGAGTGACGCTGTTTATGCACGATGGAACTGTCCTTTCCGAATTGGTATTGCAACCGACAGGTGATCCGGAACGGGCTATGTCCCAACGAGAGCTACTGACCAAGTTCAAACAACTGATTCATGAGACGGAATACCGTGATCACGGGACTCTACTGACAAGTACTGTCGGATGCTTGGAGACAGTGGCATCCATGTCTCAATTCTTTCCGAAATTGCGCAGATCACAGAATAGGAAACCCTTCTAGACACCTAAGCTTGGCCCAAAAGGAGAAGCAGATAATGACCCCTCCGGCCATCCTTGTAGAAGACTTAACGTTCAGGCATCTTGGCGCTGATGAGCCTTGTATTTCAGGAGCAACCTTCCAGGTTGAGAGAGGCGAATTCGTCTTGCTCTTGGGTCCAAGTGGTTGCGGCAAGTCAACCCTTGGTCTGACCTTGAACGGGATTGTTCCCCAGAGCTTAGAAGGCGAGTATGGCGGTGCAGTATACGTATTCGGGGAACGAGCAGAGACAACGCCAGTGTCTAGGCTTGCCCAGAGAGTGGGTATGGTGTTTCAAGATCCCGAGAGCCAGTTTTGCATGTTGGTCGTTGACGATGAGTTGGCTTTCGCGCCCGAGAACCTCAACCTGCCTGAAGGCGAGATTCGGAAACGCGTGCAGGAGGCGATTGATGGCATAGGCATTCGGCATCTCCTGGGCAAGCCCGTGACGGCGTTGTCGGGGGGAGAAAAGCAGCGGTTAGCCATAGCGAGTGTCTTAGCGCTCCAACCCGAGATTCTATTCTTCGACGATGTGACAGCGAATTTGGATCCTGTTGGCACAGCGATGGTTTTCGAAACACTGCGACAGCTTCGTGAAAGTCGAGACAAGACCATCGTGATCGTCGAGCACAAGGTCGATGAACTGGTTGATCTAGTGGACCGGATCATCTTGTTGGACGAGCGGTCACAAGTGGTGACATCTGGAACGCCACGCGAAGTGTTTTACGACACCGATCCGAGTGTTCTCAGGCGATTGGGGATCTGGATTCCTGAGGTAGTAGAACTAGCCTTGCAACTTCGTGAGGCCGGGTTTCCTGGTCTTGCCGCGCATCAGCCATTGATGGTGGACGAAGCAGCGACTGTATTGATAAGATTGCTCAAGGATCATGCGTCGCGCCAATGGGCGGATGTGGTTACTCCAGGTCCACCTGGTGAGGGCAAAGCTCTGGCAGCACGGGTGGATCATCTTGCCTTTAGCTACCGCGGCCAAGAACAGCCAGCGCTTATTGATGCTAATCTGACTGTACGGCAAGGAGACTTTGTAGCGGTGGTCGGACCAAATGGTTCTGGGAAGTCCACGTTGATGAAGCATCTGGTCGGTATCATCAAACCGCCTCCAGGGTGCGCCTTCCTTTATGGCGTTGATATCAGTCGCCTTCCGTTGCGCGATATAGCCCGCCAAGTTGGATTTGTGTTCCAGAATCCCGAGCACCAGATTGTTACTGATGACGTCTATGATGAACTGGCCTACAGTTTGAGAAGACGCAAGGTCGACAAGGATGAGATCCGAGAACGGGTGCATCAGGCGCTGGAGTTGGTCCATCTGGAGCATGTGCTTGACAGCAATCCCTTTGTGCTGAGCGGTGGCGAGAAACGCCGTCTCGGGGTGGCGACTATGCTGGTTGTTGGACAGGACCTGTTGATTCTAGATGAACCGACCTTTGGACAAGATCGTTTGACCGCTGATAGGCTAATGGTACTGGTGAAAGGCTTGCACGAAGACGGCAAAACAATTGTGATGGTTACTCATGATATGAGGTTAGTAGCCGAGTATGCTCGTGAGGTAGTGGTCGTGTGGGATGGCCGAACGCCTTTCAGGGGTAGCCCAAGAGAGCTCTTCGAACAGGACGATCTCCTCGCTGAGACTTCTCTTTTGCCGCCCCCGATGTTTCGCCTGTCCAAGCGTCTTCAGGAATCGATCCCAACCTATCCTACTCTTATGTCTGTGGATACTGTCTTCAGATCTATCTTGGAGGTGTGCGATGGTGAAGCTTGAGTATGTTCCGCAGTCTACGCCCATGCACGAGTGGCACCCGCTCATGAAGCTCTTGGGCTGTGTCGTATTTATCGTGTTGGCCACCCTGTCCTACGACCCTGTTCCGAATATAACCCTCTTCCTTCTGACACTGATCATGGCGCTGGTTGTATCTCGGTTATCTGTGCGCCTTTTTTTCGGCGCTTTACTACCTTTCACAGTTATTGCTCTGGGCTTTGGCATCGCTCAGATCTTGTTCCATGGCGAAGGGACAACGCTTCTAGCTATTGGTCCCCTGAGTATCACGCAAGAGGGAGTTTATTTTGCGGGGACTCTTGCATTTCGAATGCTGACCATTATCAGCATTTCTCTTGTCTTCACGCTGACAACTGACCCCAAGGACCTTGTTCTAAGCCTCATACAGCAATTGAGAATAAGTTACTATATCGCCTTTGGGATATTCTTTGCTCTCCGTATGGTTCCACAAGTGGAATCTGAGTTCGACATTATCCGTTCTGCACATAGAATTCGCGGTGTTGGTGAACGGGCTGGCCTCTTAGGGATGATCGAAGAGTATCGACGCTACACGATACCGTTACTAGTCAGCTTGATAAGGAAGTCAACCAGGGCAGCGATGGCCATGGAGAGCAAAGCCTTTGGGGCATTCCCCGAAAGGACCTATCTTCATAAGGTGTATATACGCAAGAAGGATATTGCAATCTTCTTGGCTCTGGTCATCGTGCTAAGTGCTGTGATGTGGATTCTTTGGAGGGTAGGACTCCTGCGGGGACTCATCCTAACTACTAGTACACATCTGTAGGGGAATGAATCAAAGCAAACGAAATGAAAGGAGCTGTACAGCATGAGTGTCGCGATGAAAGCTACTCTTTTGCCCGTACCTGAGCGTTTGAAAGGCTTCGACGAGGTTGATCAAGGGTTCAACCTCACGCAGGCAACGCTCGAGGCCAACCGGTGCCTGTTGTGCGATAATGCCCCGTGTACCGAGGGCTGCCCGGCGGGCATTGACGTTCGGGGATTCATTCGCAAGATTCGTTTTGGAGAATACCGGGGTGGGGTTCGCCTCTTGCGGGAGGAGAACATCTTGGCAGGCACTTGTGGGCGTGTTTGCCCCACAGAGGAGCTCTGCGAGGAAGCCTGTCGCAGCCGGGCGCTGACAAACCCCATCCGCATCGGCGCGTTGCAACGCTTCCTCACCGACTGGGAGATGGAAGTTGGCCGCCGGCCGTTCGATCTGCCACCTGCCACGCTCAAGCCGGTAGCGGTCGTCGGTGCGGGGCCGGCGGGATTGGCTGCCGCAGCCAAGTTGCGGGAAGTGGGCCATCCTGTGACCATCTTTGAAAAGAGGGGGTATGCGGGTGGGACCCTCGTCAGTGGCATTCCTCGGTTCAAGCTTCCACGAGACGTCGTGGAGTACGAGGTCAACCTTGTTCGCGACATGGGCGTTGAGTTCAAGCTCAATGCGCCTGCAGACGAGAGTTTGACGCCGCGGAGTCTGCTTAACCAGGGTTTCGGTGCAGTGCTGCTAGCCGTGGGCCTGCAGGAGGCGTACACTCTTGGTCTTGAGGGTGAAGACCTGGAGGGGGTCCACACCGGGATTGACGTACTCAGGGTGGCGAATGGTCTCGAGCCGGACCAAGAGGTCAAAATCGGCAAGAACGTGATCGTGATCGGTGGTGGTAGCGCATCGGTCAATGTAGCCTGCGACGCGCTGCGCTTGGGAGCCAAGACGGTGATCGTGACCGCCATTGGCACCCCGGCTGAGATGGATGCCTTCGAGGAAGACAAACAGCAGAGCCTGGAAGAGGGCGTGCAGTTCGCTTCTCGTATGCGCCCGGTGCGCATCCTGGGCGAGAATGGGCACGTGACCGGGCTTGAAGGCGTGCGGACAGAGTGGAAGGTCCCAGGCAAGTATACTCCCGACAACATGGTCGATGTTCCTGGTTCCAGGCTGGTGATGCCAGCCGATACAGTAATCATCGCTATCGGCTATCGGCCGGACACGGCTCTCTCGCGCTGCATCCCCGAACTGGAGACCATGGCCAATGGCTGTTTGCTGGTCGACCCGGAGACGGGTAGGACCTCGCAGGAGGGTGTCTTTGCAGCCGGTGACATCCTGGGTGGACGGCACACGGTGGTGCAGTCCGTCTCAGAAGGCAAGGCAACGGCCCTGGCGATCCATGAATACCTGGGCAAATAGAGTTGAAAGGAGACTAGAATGTCTATCTACAAGGCCCCGGATGTAGATCTTTCGATGGAGTATTGCGGTCTCAAGTTCGATAGCCCCTTCGTCTTGGCCTCCGCCCCCCCCACCGACACCTACGAGATGGTGCGGGACGCCTTCCGGGCAGGTTGGGCTGGGGCAATACTCAAGACCACGTCTATGGAAGATTACGTGGTTGATATCGCCTACCCTTGCATTGCAGGCTTCAGGTTTCAGGGGAAAGTGCTTGGGTTAGGCAATATTGATAATATCTCTGAGTTCCACATGGACGAGATGGAGCACGCTGTCAGATCGCTCAAGGAGGAATTTCCCACCAAGGTAGTGGCGACTAGCATCTGGGGGACCACCAAAGAGTCGTGGCAGACGCTAACCCGCAGGTCGATCGAGGCCGGCGCCGACTACCTGGAGGTCTCCATGTCCTGCCCGACTGATTCGCCCTTCGAGGGTAAGCACCTGATGGTGGGGCAGGTTCCAGAAGAGGCTTACAAAATCGTGAGTTGGATCGTGGAGGCAGCCGATGGCCTGCCGGTGGTGCCCAAGCTGACCTCTGATGTCACCGACATCGTTTCGATCGCTCGGGCAGTCAAGGAAGCCGGGGCTACGGCGCTGACTGCGTGCGACTCGGTGCACGGCCTGATCGGTATTGACCTGGACACACTTGCTCCCCTGCCCGATATCGAGGGCAAGGGAACGTTTGCTGGCATGGTCGGTGCAATCCTCAAGCCGTTCGAGTTGCGAGTTCTGGCAGAACTGGGCGCGGGCCAAGATCTCAAGGTTGCGGCGAGCGGTGGCGCGACGACGTGGCATGATGCAGCCGAGTACATGGGCGTGGGCGCGACGCTGATCCAGGTCTGCACGGCGGTCATGCTCTATGGCGTAGACATTGTAAATGACCTGAAAGAGGGCCTGGCCTACTTCCTGGAGTCCAAGGGCATGAAGTCAGCGGAGGAGTTGGTCGGCAAGGCACTGCCCAACATCGTGCCCCACCCCGCACTGAACCCGATCAAGCATGCGGTGGCTTCTGTGGACAAATCCCGCTGCACCAAGTGTGGCCGGTGCATCATCTCGTGCCAGGACGGCGGACACCAGGCCTACAAGATTGATACCGACGGCTATCCAGAGGTAGACAAGGACAAGTGCTACGGCTGTGGGCTGTGCCCCGAGGTATGCCCGGCTGATTGCATCACTATGGAACCGCGATAACAGCGAGGTAATCAGTCGTACATACGTGGCGTGAACTGCCGTGCCACCTTGGGGTGGCTGGATGGTGTGGGGCCACTACACCCTATCTTCGTCCGGATCCCTCCGGCCTGCAGGCGTCGGCGGACGGTGGACCCAGCGAGAAGGCATTGAGGAGGTGGGCGATGAAGCGCATGATCTGGCTGGCGGGGGCCTGTCTGTTGGGCGGGCTGCTGGCGGTGGGGGCGGTGGTGAGCGGGCTACGCACGCAAGCGCGGGCGGCGGAGGTGACGGCACCGCTGGCACCTGCGGGGACAGAGTTATTGCTGAACCCAGGCTTTGAGGACGCCACCGGGAACGTGCCAGACCACTGGGGCAAGTGGGGAGGCACATCGACCCAGGTCGGTTCACCAGTGCACAGCGGTTCCTACGCGGCCCGCTTTGAAAGCAGCACCAGCACCACTAAATGGGTTTACCAGATTGTAGACGCCACTGAAAGGGTCGCCTATGTTTTCTCCGCCTGGGCGGTGAAAGACGAGCCCGACGTTGAAGAGGTCTACCTGCGCGTTTCCTGGTATGCGTCCGACGACAGTTCTGGCACCGAGCTAAGCCACGACGACTCGACGACTCGCCTGACGGTGGACGACCCCGCCTATCGCTTCCTCGCCACGGGACCAATCACCGCCCCTGCCAGTGCTCACTCGTGCCGAGTGCGGCTGATGCTGAATCCGGTGGGCGCTACGCCCTGCGCCGCAACCTACGACGACGTCAGTTTCCAGCAGGTTGGTACGCCGGACCTCGTAGCCGACCTGGTCGTCGCCAAGACCGGCCCGGACACCGCCACCCCCGGCAACCTCATCACCTACTACATCGCCCTCAGCAACACCGGCTCCATCACCGCCACCACTGTGCGCGTGACCGACACTCTCCCCGTCGCTGTGGGCTTCGTCACCCAGGGCAGTCCGTTTACCTTCGTCCCCTTCGGACGCCACCTGGTCTGGCAACTCAGCGCTGTGCCCGCCGGCACCCGGCACCTCATCACCGTCACCGGCCGGGTGACCGACACCGCCTCCAGCACCTTCACCAACCTGGTCACCGCCACAACCACCGCCAGCGAGATGCTCACAATGAATAATGCCTACGAGTGGACGACGACCGTTATCCCTCACATCCGCCTCTACGCCCTGGAGCCGGTCAACTATGATGGGAAAGGCAAAGAGGCTGCCGCGCTCATCAACCTGAGTCCTCATACTGTCTCCCTGGACGGATGGCGGCTGAACGATGGCCTCGGCACCGGCGGCGTCTCCTTCCCGGCCACCGCAACCATCGGACCAGGGCAGACCCTCTGGCTGGCCCAGGACGCAGACGGCTTCTACCCCGTCTGGGGATTTGACGCCGACTGGGCTGCCCAGGCCATCACACGCCCTGTCCCCACGCTCAACGGGAGTTGGCCGATTGGCTTCCTGGCTGACGCTGGCGACAGGGCCTACCTGCTGGACGCCGATGGGAACGCGGCGGACGGTTTGGCCTACGGCACAGGGTCGGCCTCCGAGGGCTGGGTTGGCCCCGCCGTTCCCTACCCCTACGCGGGTTACGGCGCCGGGCAGGTACTCTACCGCAAATTGGACCAGGCCACAGGCCGCCCCGTTCCGGACACAGACACCGCCGCCGACTGGGCCCAGTACCCGGATGACCTCATTGACGGGCGCAAACTGCGCTACCCCGGCTGGGACCTGGAGGATCTGTTCTCCCCGGCGGAGATCACCACCACGGCCAACTTCACCCTGGCCGTGGCTCCGGAGGGTACACTGAACGTGGTCTCGCAGACGATCGGTTCGGCCCAACACAGCCTGCGCATCGAGGCCTACACACTGGAAAGCGGGGCCCTCTATCAAGTCATCAGCGACCGTATACAGGCCGGGGTGGTGGTGACCATCCTGCTGGAGAGCGGTCCTTGCGGAGGCATAGACGACGTGGAAAAGTGGATTGTCCAACGTCTGCACAACCCGCCCACCAGCGCCGTCTACTTCATCGGCGAGACCGCCCCCCGCTACCGCTTCCAGCACGCCAAGTTCATCCTGGTGGATGACCGATTGGCGCTGGTGAGCAGCGACAACTTCGGCGAGAACTCAATGCCCTCCGATCCCAAGGAGAATGGCACCATGGGACACCGCGGCTTCGTAGCGGTGACCGACAGCCCCGGCGTCGTCGCCCGCCTGGCGGAGATATTCCGTCGTGACTGCGACCCCATGCACCACCTGGACGTCGCCCCTTACGATGGCACTGATGGACCGCCCGAAGGTTTCACCCCGCTGCCTCCGCCGGACTGGACGACTTACACCGCCCCCTTCATCGCCCCGCTGGCGACAAGCGCTATCCACGTCACCGTGCTCCACGCACCCGAGAACGCACTGCGCGACCGGGATGGCCTCCTGGGCCTCTTGGGCCACGCTGGGATCGGCGACCAAATCGGTGTGATGCAACTGAACGAGCCACTCACCTGGACCACCGGCGCCGGCCCAGCCGGACTCAATCCCCGCCTCCAGGCCATCATCGCAGCGGCCCGACGGGAGGCCGAGGTCCGCGTCCTCCTGGACGATTACTACGATTCCAAGAACACCGAGACCTGCCTGGCCCTCAACGGAATCGCCGCGCAGGAGGGGCTGAACCTCACCTGTTGCCTGGCGAACGTCACCGGCCTGGGAATCCACGCCAAGGCCTTCCTGGTGAGCGTGGGCGACGAGCGCTGGGTACACCTGGGGAGCATCAATGGCACCGAGACCTCCAACAAGAACAACCGCGAAGTGGCGCTCCAATTCCGCTCGGCGGAGGCCTACGATTGGATGCTGGACGTCTTCGACCACGACTGGAACATGGGCCACGCCCCGATGATCCACCGCCTCTACCTGCCCCTGGTGATGCGTGACTACATTCCTCCAGCCGACTATCCCCTGGTCACCGAAGTCTTCGCTAACCCCGACGGTGACGACGCCGGTAAGGAATGGATTGAACTCTACAACCCTGGCCTCGAGGGCGACATCTCCGGCTGGACGGTGGGGGACGCCATTAACGTAGGGGACTTTGGCGATGGCCGCTATGCCTTTCCCGCCGGGACGCAACTCCTCCACGGTCAGGCGGTCGTGGTGGCGGCCTGCGCGACGAACTTCTCCGCCGCCTACGGCTTCAACCCCGCCTACGAGTGGACAGATTGTGACGCCGCCGTGCCCGACCTGGTGCCCGTGGGCTCCTGGGATGGCTCTGGCCTGGCGTTGGGGAACAAGAGCGACGAGGTGGTTCTGCTAGATGCGGGTGGCACGCTGGTGGACAGCGCTGCCTGGAGCGGCGAGCCCCGCGCTGGCACAGTACCTTACCCCCTGGACCCCGGCGAGGACTTCCCCCGGGGGGCTTCCCTCAAGCGCTACCCGCCGGGCACCGACCGCGACGACTGCTCCCGCGATTTCTACGCCAGTTACAACCCCTCGCCAGGGATGGTGGCGGGAGTGGGAGAGGGCATCTGGAAAGAGTAAAACGTGATGCGTGGGTTTAGAAAGGGCACTTCTATGCATGGTGATCACATACGTAGGCTGGGGCTGGGCGACTACGACGCATTGCTGGCGCTGTGGCAGCGGGCGGGGCTGCACTCGCTCAGCCCCCAGGGGCGCGACAGTCGCGCCAGCCTGGCCCGACAACTCGCCAGCACCGTCCAGACGATCCTGGGGTTGGAAGTGGATGGCCAACTGGTGGGTGCGGTCGTCGCTACCCACGACAGTCGCAAGGGGTGGATCAACCGGCTGGCAGTAGACCCCGACCACCGCAGGCAAGGCCATGGGGTCCGACTGATTGCGGCGGCCGAAGAGGTGCTGCGCGAGCAGGGCATGCACGTCATCGCAGCCCTCGTCGAAAGTGATAATCCCGCATCACTGGCACTGTTTCAAAAAGCAGGCTACGCCGAGATTGACACAGGTATCCACTACCTGACGAAACGCGACAGCGACGATACCTGATACCTTCCCGCAAGAGTGCCTCTACGCCAGCACTCGTTCGTAGACAGCCTCATACTGTGGGACGATGTCGTGGTAGTCGAAGCGCTCGACCGCGCGTTTGCGAGCGGCCTGAGAAAATGCCTGGCACAGTGCACGGTCAGACAGGAGACGAACGGCGTAGCCGGCCATCTTTTCCACGTCGCCGACCGGGGCCAGAAAGCCCGTAACGCCGTGCTCGACGACCTCTGGCAGCCCACCGGCGTCGCTGGCGATGACCGGCACGCCGCTGGCCATCGCTTCGAGGGCCACCAGTCCGAAACTCTCCGCCTGACTGGGGAGCAGCAGCAGGTTGGCGGCCCGCAATAGCGGGGCCACCCGGTCCACGACGCCAATAAACCTCACTCTATCTGCGACACCCAACTCCTGCGCCTTATGCGCCGCCAGCCCCGCGTCGGGCCCATCTCCGACCATAATCAAGCGTGCATTGATCTTTTTTGTGACGTGGGCGAATATCTCAATCACGTCTCTGACGCGCTTGACCGGTCGAAAGTTGGAGATGTGCATCAGCGTGTATTGCTCTGGGCCGCCGCACGGGGGGATGCACGGTGGAATTGGATGATCGTGCCGCACCGGATCAATAAAGTTGTAGATGACACTGATCTCTTTACTCACCTGAAACTGACGATAAACCTCGTCTTTCAAAAAATTAGACACCGCTGTCACAGCATTGGATTGTTCGATCACCATCGCTGTCACCGGTTTGAAGGAGGGATTGTTGCCGACCAACATCACGTCCGTGCCGTGCAAGGTGGTCACGATTTTGAGGTCTAGTTCTGGCACGGTCTGTCTGGCCAGCAGCGCGGCGGCGGCGAATGGGATCGCGTAATGCACGTGCAAGATCTGAAGCCGCTTCATCCGCGCTACATTGGCCATCTTGGAGGCGAGCGCCAGAGTGTAGGGAAAGTTCTTGAGCAAGGGGTACTCGACGATGTCTACGTCGTGAAAAGAGACGCGAGGTGGCAGTTCGGCCAACCGCAACGGCGCGGAATAGCAAGTGAACGCCACCTCGTGGCCACGCTCGGCCAGGTGTTTACCCAACTCGGTGGCTACGACGCCGCTGCCGCCGTGGGTCGGATAGCAGGTAATTCCGATGCGCATTGCGCTCCTTTCAAAAAGATGAGAATTTGACTTCCAAAGGATTCTCGACCTCCATCTTACCACGAATCAAAAAGCCCTCTCCATACTGCTTGCCGATCAGCGAGCCGTAATAGGCCATCCTGTGGACGAGCGCCCAGTTGTACTGGCGCGACGTGAGGCGAGTCTGCTCGTAGAACGAGTCGTCCGGCTTGAACTGTGTGGAAAAAGCATAGATCGCCTTCATCTTTCGGTCAAACTGCGCGCTGATGTCCACGATGAACGTCGGCTCGAACTCGTACCAGCCCATATAGTAGAGCACCCTGGAGGGGCGATAACTCTCCTGCCCCGTTTCGTACTGTCTCAAGCCGGCCAGGAAGATGCCCTCGTAGGCCACTTGACTGGCGTGATAGTGGTCGGGGTGCCGGTCCTCGTAGTAGGGGATGAACACCAGGCGCGGGCGGTGTTTGCGGACGGCCTCGACTACCCGGCGTTTGGCTTCCTCGTCGGCGCGGACGTTGCCATCTTGCAGTTTCAGATTCTCGCGCGCGACCGCGCCGATGATTTTGGCAGCGGCGGCAGCCTCGGCCCTGCGGGTCTCGACTGTGCCCCTGGTCCCCATCTCGCCCTGTACCATGTCCACCAGGACGACGGAATGATCCATCTCCGTGAGTTTGATGAGCGTGCCTCCACAGCCAAGTTCGATGTCGTCGGGATGGGCGCCAAAGGCCATCACGTCAACTTTCGGCATGCCCTTCCTCCAGAGTGAGTACGTGGTGCGAGAAATCGGCCAACTCGCCGGCGGAGAGTATCTCGTCTACGAACCTCCTGCCGTAGTCGTTGACAAAGTAGGACAGAGGGAAGACGCGCTCCTGCAGCCGTCCCCTGGGTAACAAGGTGTTTCGTAGGGCCTGCAACTCTCTTTTGGATAACCCCGACCGGCTCATCCGCGCCCTCACAGCCCGGTCTTCGAGTTTGTCCAGGTTGCGCGTCGAGTTAGCCAGCGTCTGTTTCCAGGTTTTCCCCAGGCCGGGATCAATGTCCTTCAAATAGGGCCGCAGCGGCGCGAGCGCTTCTGCCAGTTCGCGCCGTGCCTGGTCGAAGAGTGCCCGTTCGGACGCCGGCACGAGACTGCGGAACGTACCGTCCACGTCCAGTTGCCCGGTCAAAATGGCGCGCACGTTTGTCTCGTAACGGGCGATTTGCCTGGCCTGGCCGGCGGAGATGACGGTGTAACTCTTGCGCGGGAACAGAAGCGGCTGAGGCAGGTCAAACAGGTCGTAGAGCGGGCGCAACATGGCCTGGTAGGCAATCTCGCCGGGGCCGAGCACGCTGGCCACGACTGGGAGTATCGCATCGGCGAACAGGGGACGCAGGGCAGCGCCGGTGGAGTAGCGCTCCGGGTGCACTGTCGCTGCGGCGAGATGGGCACCTGGCTCTTGCACCCGCACCCGGCGCCCCGTCGCGTCGAACGTATACAACTGCCCCGCCTGTAGCGAGGTCAGCGCGGGCCGGTATCCGTCGGTGCGCAGACGGCGTGCGACGTCATCCAGACGATTGCGAATCTCGTCGCTCTGCTCCAGTGCGCGTTGGAAAAAGCCGCTTGCCAGTGGATGCAGAGTCCTCGGTTCGACGATCACCAGGCCGTGCTCGGTGAAAAGGTTCGCCCAGATTCGAGCGTGCCAGGCGCAAAAATCCTCTCCAGGTCGGGGTGCAAACAGCGCTTGGGATCGTGAGTGGAATGGCCCTGGCAAGAGTTTCTCGAAATAGTCACTGTAGGCGCGGGTCACGCTTGCGGTGATGGGCAGATCGGCGATGGGATGGGCCGCTTGTCTCCAATCAAACTTCACCCGTCCTACTTCACCGTCGCGCTGAGTAAAGTAGGCGTGGTTGATCTCGTGAAAGTCGTGGTCCTCCGTAGCCAGCCAAAACACCGGGACGAACCGGGTTCCCAGTGTCTCTTGCAAGTGCGCAGCCAACCGAATCGTGGTGATGATCTTGTAGGCCGTGTAAACCGGGCCGCCCAGGAAACCGGCCTGCTGCCCGGCGATCACGCAAAAGGTGGCGGGATCGCCCAAAGCGGCGACGTTGGCCAACGTGCGAGCCCCTGCGCCCAACCCACTGTTGTATTCGGCCAGGAGACGCGCAATCTCCTGGCGCGGGTAGGAGTAGCCCCGGCGTGTCTCAAACGCAGCGCCAAAATCCAGCGGCGCGTGTGAAAAAAAATCGGCGGCTGGGCCTGTACCTGCGATGTAATCCAGATACAGCCTGTTTTCAGCCTGGGCGGGCAACGTCCGTGGCTCAATCTTGGTGATCAATGGTCTTTCTTTCGGGCGATCAGGATCAGGCGCCTGCTCTCAGGATTGTATGCCTGACCGTCGAGCGAGCCATAACAATGAATATCTATGAACCCGGAGACTTGCAGCATAACAACCATCTCGGCTTTAGAATAGAGCCGTACCGACTCGTGGAACTCGCGCTTCCCGCCGGTTCTGGTGGTGACGGTGATGGTCTTTGCGACTCGCCGGCCGCCATCGGTCAGGCAGCGCGTATTCTGAACGTGCCGGCCGGGAAGTGCCTTCTCGTCGCGTTCGACCAGGTTGGCGATCACATAGTCCCGGTTGAGGTAATCAACCAGAACCCTTCCCCCCGTCCTCAAAGCGCGATGAATGGCCAGGAACACGGCATGATTGTTTTCGTCGGTCTCGAAATATCCAAACGAGGTAAAGAGCGATAGAACGGTGGCAAAATAGTTCGTGTACGGGATCGTGCGCATGTCCGATCGCACTAACTGAACGTGATGGGGGGCTCGTTCTAGGCAGCTATCTGCATTGGCCAAATTGACAGCGGCGACTTGCAGCAGTTCCTCGGAAAGGTCCAACCCAACCAGTTGACCAAAGCCCAGATCGCGCAAGACACGCAGATGCCGACCTGGGCCACAGCATAGATCGAGCAGCGGTTCGTCCTTTGGCGGAGAGAGCAGGCAGAGAACGGCTTTTATGTCTGCCCGCGCTTCGGCAGCGTCGCGGTGGGCGTACAACTCGAGGTATTCCCGCCCGAAACTTTTCTCGTACCACGGGGTCACGAGATTCCGTGTGCTTTCTTGTAGGCTGCCCAATTGCGTTTCAGGTGCACAAAGGTTGCAAAATCTGGTTGCAAAAGAAAGGGATTCGTCTCTCGCTCGTGGGCGATGGTGGATTCAGGAGCAACGCCGTAATCGTGCCCCGGAAAAACGCGGGTGTTATCGGGTAACGCAAAAAGTTTCTGGTGTAAGGAATCATATTCAGCCTTGGCTCCCGGCCCGAAATCCGTGCCACCGACTTTGCCCACGAACAACGTGTCGCCCGTGAAAACAGTGGCTCCGACGTAGATGCAGATTCCGTCACTGGTATGCCCAGGCGTGTGGAGAATCTGGATCTCTAGATTTCCTAACGGGAAACGCGCGCCGTCCGCTACGGTGACGCCGGTTTCTGGGTCGGTCATCCCGAACAAGAGTGCACGTTTCCCAGTCAGCCTTGCGACCACACGGTTGCCGTTGGTGTGATCAAAGTGATCGTGGGTGCTGAACACATATTCGATCTCATAGTCACGATTGCGAGCAAATTCGACTATCATTTCTGGCGAGTAGGATGGATCAATGACGGCTGCTTTTCTCGTCGTTTCGTCGGCGACCAGGTAGCCAAAGTTGCGGTCGCCGCCGGTGCGGAATTGTTTGACGAACATGGCCCCTCCAAGAGTTTTCGATTGGTTTGTAGTAACGACTAAAGTCGTTGTTGAAGCGAGAGAAGCGACTAAAGTCGCCACTACGAACTAGCGTGCTACTCGTAACGCTTGTAACTCCGGAACACTTCGCCGACACTGCGACCCTCGTGGACACGCAGAATCACCTCGCCCAGCAGATCAGCAACGGAGAGGATAGTAAGATTGGGCAGTTGCTTCTCCAGCGGGATAGGGATGGAGTTCGTGGTCACAATTTCCTTGACGGAGAGGCCCCGCAGCCGCTCGACCGCTGGCCGTGAGAAGACGGCGTGAGCAAAACACAGGTAAACTTCACGCGCGCCGTGCTCCCGGGCGATGTTGACCGCGTTGGCTATCGTGCCACCGGTGTCCACCTCCTCGTCCGCGATAATGACATTGTGGCCCTCCACGTCACCCACCAGCGTGAGCGCCTCCGTATCCATCGTCACCCGTCGTTTCTCGACCAGTGCCAGAGGCAGGCCCAATTCAGCCGCCAGGTTGCGTGCCTTCTTGGCGAAACCCAGGTCCGCGGAGACGACGACCGTTTCTCCGAGCCCTTTGTCGCGAAAGTAGTCGGAGAGGATGGGAAAGACGGTCAGGACGTCGCCCGGGATGCTGAAGAACCCCTGAATCTGGTCGGCGTGCAGGTCAAGCATGATGTAACGGTCGGCACCGGCGACGCTGATCAGGTCAGCCACCAGGCGGGCGGTGATCGGCACGCGGGGCTGATCCTTCCTGTCGGAGCGGCCGTAGGCCAGGTAGGGAACAACCACCGTGATGCGGTCCGGCGAGGCCCGCCTCAACGCGTCCAGGAAAATCAACAACTCCATGATGTTGCGGTTGACCGGTGACGAGGTGGTCTGGACCAGAAAGACGTCCTGACCGCGTATGCTCTCGTGTAGCCGCACGAAGATATTCTCGTTGGGAAACTGGACGATGTCGCGCCCCGACGGAGGTACACCGAGGTACCGGCTGACCTCTTCAGCAAGGGCGGGACAACCGGTACCGCTGAACAGTTTGATGATACCGTGCATGCTGCCTCCTCTCTCATTCATCGGCCTCAAACTCCGACCTCAGGATGCTCATCACGTACTGATCGTGGTAGGTTCCATCCTTGAACACCACCTCGCGAAAGGTACCCTCCCGCTGGAAGCCCGCTTTCTCGTAGCAGCGGATGCCCCGGGCGTTGTCCGCGTCCACCCGCAGGAAGACGCGGTGCAGGTTCATCTCGCGGAAAGCCAGGCCCAGCAGCGTGCGGATGGCATCGCTGCCGTATCCCTGGTTCCAATACGGTTTCTCGCCGATAGCGATCCCCAGTTCGGCGTTGCGGTTCTTCCAGTCAATGTTATTCAGGCCCACGTTGCCGATGTGTACCCCATCGGCCGTCTCAATGGCCAGCACCACGCTCTCCCGCCGCTCCAGCCGCTCCAGCAGGTTCTCAAACCAGCGCTCCTCCTGCGCCAGAGAGAACGGCAGGTAGATCAACAGATGGCGGCGCACTTCGGGATCACCGAACCACTCGACGAAGCGTGGCAGGTCATCTCGTTCGATGGGCCGCAGCCGGACCTTTTTTCCTACAATCATATTTCTCTTCCCAGGTGACAAGTGTCGTTCAGCAGCACGATGCGCGGTCGCACCGGGTTAACCTCGACGATGCTCAGCGAACCGTTGGCGAAGTGGAAGGGCGAAAACCGGGTCGGTAGCCCGATCAGGTGGTTGAGGTAAGTGCCCAGGGTGCCACCGTGGGCCACCACGCCGACCGATCCCTCCGGGTGCCGCCCAATGATCTCGCCAAATGCAGCCGCCACCCGCGCCCGAAACGGCGCGTTCCCCTCCTCGCCGGGGAACTTGACAGTCTGCGGATCCTTCTTCCATCGCCGCGCCACGTCCGGGTACTGCTCCACCACCTGCTCCCACGTCAGCCCTGTGACGGCGCCAACGTCGTACTCTTTGAGTCGCTCGTCGGGCACCACCGGCACGCCCAGCGCCTGCCCGACGATCTCTGCCGTCTCCCGCGCCCGCTGCAAGGGACTGGTGTACAAGACAACAGGCAGGGCCTCACGTAGCCGTTCCGCCAGCCGGCGAGCTTGCTCTCGCCCCACCCCATCCAGCGGTGGATCGGCGTGGCCCTGGATACGGTGTTCGGCGTTCCACACTGAACGCCCGTGGCGGATGAGGATGAGACGAGTCACTGTGCTACTCCCCAATGATCAGCACTTCTGCCGTCTGGCGTGTGCTCAACACGTACTGATAGCCATCCAGCCTATGCACCCGGACGTGCCGCTTCACCTGCCGCGCCATACCTTCCAGATCGGCGACAGAGGGAATACCGTCGGCGCGATACGAGATGACGAGTATGGCATCACGGAACCGATCCAACAAGCGGGCAAATGCACCGTGAATCGCCGCCGGGTCCACCCAGGGGTTGTACACCGGCTTCAATCGCCGATGCTTGCTGTGGTAATCCACCAGCGCGGGCCACTCCTCGTACCGTGCCAGCCCTTCCAGGAAGTGGTAGAAATGATGGTAATCCACCCCAACGCCCCGCCGGGAGATGTATGGAGGATCAATGTAGACCAGGTCGTAATCACCTTCGACGTCCCAGGCGTCCTCATTGAGCGCCTGGTTGGCCCGGCCATTGTCAACTACCAGCGCGTTGGCTTCGTCCACAAAAGCCCGAAAATGCACCTCGAACGGTGTGTCCCAGGTCGTCTTGTTGCCAAACGAGCGTTCGACGTCAGCGAAACGAAGATACAGGTTTTTGCGGTGGAACAAATTGAACGGGCGCTTGACCAGGCAGGCCTGGAACAACGCGTAGTAAGCCAATGCCCGCTTGTACGGATCGGGCAACGCAGCAATATTTTGCGCGACGAGATCCAGCCACTGGTTCTCCTCATCGGTATAGTAGATATCCTTGAAGGTATCCGCGATAAAGGTGCGATACTCTCGCCCAGGATAACGGGACAGCAGGCCCTCCACGTCCTCGTCAGTCAGATGGGTAGTGTTGTTCTTGATCAGCGCCAGGCCCACAAGGTAGTTAAACTGTAGGAGATCATTGTAGGTGACCTGCTTGCCCTTTTGCTTGAGCCAGTAGCCGACGACCCCCGTGCCTCCGAAGGCGTCCAACACCGTATCGAACGAAAGGTCCTGGATGTGCTCCCACATCCACCGCACCAGCCGGGCCTTGCTGCCCTGGTAACGGGTGCTGGGGACAAACTCTGTCTCGACCTTCGGCAAATCAAGCGTCAACTGTCCCATAGAGTCTATGTAGCGATTAGAAGCCAAACGCCAGGGCGTCAATCATCGCCTTGCCCTTCTCTCTTCCCACCTCGCGGTAGATTTCCAGCAGTTCTTCAGTTTGCAGGGCAATGAGGCGGGCACATTCTTCGAACGTGGTATAAACCGCATGCGCCTCTCCCATCACTGTATGCCTGGACTCAGGACAGCGTTGTTGTTCTACCCAGCCCTGAATGAACCCTCCAAGAAATGCTTTGATGGCACTCCTGGTTTCTTTGTCAATCATCTTACAGGCCTTGAGACAGAAATCTGTCCAGGTCGTAGTTGCCGCTGTTAAACTCAACCAGCCTTACCCAATCTAAGGTACCTCTACTGTTGCAAAATTCTGGCTCTCTGGGAACTGCCGTGGCGGGCGCACTGGAGGCCCGAACTTGTTCGGGTTCCTCGCACCGCATCCCCAACGAGTTGGGGAGTCCGGAACTCAAACCACGGGAATTCCCAAAGACCCAAAAATCTTCAAGAAACTGTCTGGTGAATCTATTTACGATCTCATCCTTTTGCTTATAGAACGCATCATTGTGCTCCTTCGCTCTATAACCAATCGGCTCAATGATGTCGGTGTACAAATCTTGACTCTCGCTAATCAGGTACCAGAAGTTCTGCCCCACAACTTTTAAATAGCCGGCTTTCGTATAAACTGTTCGAGTCTTACCGTAACAAATCCCCAGCACAGGCTCAATCCTGGCTGCGACTCTCGACTGTTTAACTCTGATAACCGCATCTCTCAAATCCTGTGCAAGTTTTTTGTGCTGAGAACTGTTGCCCCAGTTTGGCCCTGATTTCACAGAGACCACATAGTGGACACCTGCATTCATAAACTCCAGATCAACCCCTTGCGCCGTGGATTTATGCCCCCCACACGTCTTGCCCACAATGAAGATGGCTAAATCTTCAAGAAAACCTCCGAAAAGCCTTTCCTCAGACGAAGAAAGACGGGCGTCTAACAAACCCTCTACCAAATCCTGCGCTTTTGTTATGTTTTTCGCCCTGAATAAGTATGGGTTCTTCTTCAAAAGATCTCTGAGCTTCAGGTTCTCTAACAACCTGATTCTCCACTGATGAAAATCAACAACGTGCTCGTTTACGTACTCGCGGATCTCACCAAAATCTAGCGAATTCATTGTACGCTCCTCATTGTGTAGGTTGCAGCCGGCTCCAACAATCGCGGTTGTATCCGCATGAGCCTTTCTCTTGCTATTTGACAGTATTCCTCGTTGACATCAATCCCCACATATCTGCGCCCCATCTGCTTTGCTGCCACTGCTGTCGTCCCTGAACCGATGAACGGATCTAGGACAATATCGCCGCTATCCGTGAACAACTTAATAAACCAGGTTGGCAAATCTACAGGGAAAACCGCACTATGCCTCCTGTTTGAACACTCTGTAGCCATGTGAATCACGTTGGTTGGGTATACTTTGTCACGGCCAACCCACTTCGAGACGTTCTTACCAAACCCACTGCCGACTTTTGATTCATCCCTAACTCTATCCGTCTCGCTGAGATTGCTTAACCGGTCTTTGGCCCAATCGCCGACTGGAACCATGACTGCCTCCTGGTACATATTAAATTTTCGCCGCTTGTTAAATTGAAGCAATCTCTCCCAGGAATCCCTAAACCTGTTAGGCCACCTGCCAGGATACGAGTTCTTCTTGTGCCATATAAATTCTTCAGTCCACAACCACCCCTCCTCTCTCATTTTCAATATCAGTTGAATGACGTAGGTGTGTCTCTCCCCGTTTACGACTCTCTCCTTGATATTCAAAATGAAAGTTCCCGTAGGCTTCAGTACTCGCAAGAACTGCTCCGATTTCGGCAAAAACCAATCCACGTATTCGCCAGGCCTCACGCCACCGTAGGTTCTTTTCCTTCGATCTGCATAGGGTGGTGAAGTAAAAATCAGGTCAATGGAATCGTCTGGAAACCCTTTCAGGACTTGCTCACAATCACCGTGGATAATCTTGTTGACAAAATCCATTTCCCCCCTCCACATCGCTCATCTTCCCCATCACATCCCCAAAATCGCCTGCACTGCCGTATACACGTCCACCTCTCGCGCTGCGATGCGCTCCACCCACGCCCGCACCTGCTCCTCCCCCACTCGCGCCATCAGCCGGTCGAGTAACTCCTGCTGGAGCACGTTGCGCAACTCCGTCTCGACGCGGGCGCGCTCCCGCTCGGCCCAGGTGCCGCTGGCCTGCAAGTACTCGCGGTGTGCAGCGACCGCCTCCAGCACCTCCGGCACGCCGCTGCCGTCCAGCGCGATGGTCTTCAGGATGGGCGGCCGCCAGACGTTGTCGTCTGTCCCTCCACGAAAGGCGTTGCGGTGGATCACCATCTCCAGCACCCGCGCCGCCTGCGCCGCCCCCGGCCGGTCCGCCTTGTTGACCACCAACACGTCGGCGATCTCCAGCAGGCCGGCCTTCAGCGCCTGCACCTCGTCTCCCATCCCCGGCGCTTCGACGACGACGGTCGTGTGGGCCGTGCGGGCGATGTCCACCTCCGCCTGTCCCGCCCCAACCGTCTCCACCAGCACGACGGCGAAACCGGCCGCATCAAGCACCTTGACCACGTCGCTCGTGGCCCGCGCCAGCCCGCCCAGGCTGCCTCGCGTGGCCATACTACGGATGAAAACGCCGGGGTCGCCCGCCAGGTCACGCATGCGCACCCTGTCGCCCAGCAGCGCACCGCCGGTGAACGGGCTGCTGGGATCCACCGCCACGACGCCCACCGTCGTGCCCTGGGCACGCAGCACCTTGGTCAGTTCGTTGACCAGCGTGGACTTGCCCGTGCCCGGCGCGCCAGTCACGCCGACGACGTGGGCCTGTCCGGTGTGGGGATAGAGCGCAGCGAGAGAGGCACGAGCATCCGTGCCGTCATCCTCAATGCAGGAGATGAGCCGCGCCAGCGCGTACCGGTGGCCGGCCAGGGCCTTCGTCACCAGTTCCACGTCAGCCCTCGGTCAATTGCTGGCGGATGAAACCGGCTATCTCCTGGGTATTGGCGCCCGGCCCGAAGATGCCCGCCACGCCCAGTCCCTTCAGCGCCGGAACGTCCTCGTCGGGGATGATGCCGCCGATGAAGACCTTGACGTGATCCAGCCCGGCCTCGCGCAGCCCCTCGATCACCCGGGGCACCAGCGTCATGTGCGCGCCCGAAAGGATGCTCAGGCCCACCCCGTCCACGTCCTCCTGCAGCGCCGATTCGACGATCATCTCCGGGGTCTGGCGCAGGCCCGTGTAGATGACCTCCATCCCAGCATCCCGCAGCGCGCGGGCGATGACCTTGGCCCCCCGGTCGTGGCCGTCGAGACCAGGCTTGGCGATCAGAATGCGTAGTCGCTCGCTCATCAGGCTTCACCGCTCCTTGTCGTAGTCGGTCGTAGCCGTCGCAGATCAGGATAGATTATACAACAGTTCGCATGAGTTGCCAATGACCAACGAGCAATAAACAATGAACAATGAACAATGATCAATGATCAATAACTAATTGGCCCGGAGGTTCCACGTAGGTCGTAATCACAGGGATCGCCTGAAGGGTTTCATCAAGAGCAGTGGTGAGGGGGTCGTGTCCCTGGAATTGGAGAATCTGCTCAGCCTGCAAGCAGAGGTGTTAGAAGCAGCGGTGGCCGGCGTGCCCGACGAGAGATGGGGCGAGCGGCCACTGGCCATCGTCGTCCCCGTGGAGGGAGCCGAGGAGCGGATCACGGCTGAGGCGATGCAAGAACACCTGCAGAAATTCGTGGCCGATGGGGTGATCGCGAAGTGGTCGGTGCCTGAGCACTACGCTTTCGTGGAGGAATTGCCGAAGACGAGCGTGGGCAAGATTGACAAGAAAGTGCTGCGCAGCCGGCACCCAGCCCCTCCGGCCGGCTGACTTCGAGCCAGCCCGGTAGTGGCCCACCATCAAAGCAGGTGCCGGGTCCGCTGATCAACGATCGGCGGTGTCCGGCACCTGCGGGTGTTATGGCGGCGGCTGGTAGATTGGTAGATCGGTCCCGCCTGGACGTCCCCTTCGTAAATCGCCATCCAGCCCTTGCAATTGTCGGCGAAGCGATCAATGGATGCGGGCTCAGTCAGCGAAGGGTGGCTGACGCCGTCGGAAGGGAAGGTGACGGCAGTCGAGCATTTGAACTACTCCTTTCAAAAAAGCAGAAGCTATGGCACCGTAATCGTGGTATCATCCAGTGCCTGGTGCCCCAGGCCATCGGTCGCTTCCACGCGGATAGTGAACGTGCCAGGTGAGCCATAAACGTGAACCACCGAAGCAAAGGAGCCTGTGGAAAACATCGTTCCGTCGCCAAGGTCCCAACGAAATTCGGCTGGAACGGTCCCGACGCTGGAGGTGAGGTTAGCGTCGCAGTCTACAGTGCGCCCATCAACAGCGCACCGAACGACAACAGAAACATCGTCCTGCAGCCAATCCAGGATGTTTCCCATCAGTTCCTTTCGCGTGTTGAAGCCGGTGTTGTTATTGATGTCATCGAAGTCAAAGGAGAGATAGACGCTGCGACCGAGGTACTCCTGGGGCACCTCCAGGGTAGGTTCGGAAGCGTTCTTCACGCCAACGATGCCCTGGCAAAGAGCGTTGTTCGGCGGGAGGGCGAACAGGATCGGCATGGCATTGTCACCCGACAACTCGAGCTCATCAACGAGGAATGGGAACCCGGTTCCATCCCCACCCGCGGCGATGTCAAATTCCATCCCACCAGCAATCGGCTCGGCGGAAGCGTTGTGCGCCCCCCCCACGCTAGGCGTCGGCATCGTGTCTACCTCAAAGACGGAATCGTGGCACAACCTAGCCCCCAGGCCGGCCACGACGGAAGGCGCCGAGCCATGGGCGATTTCCTGCCCCGTGATGAACAGCCGCCCACCATCTTCCAGATAGTTCTGCAACTCCGTGGCCTCGGTGCCCTCAATTGGGGTGAGGAAATTCAGGTTGCTGCGAAAGTCCCGGCAGGTAAGCCAGATCACTGCCGAGGCGCGCTCCATATCGGCCTGGGTAGGAGTGCCATTCACCAGGGTATCCCAGTGAGTGAAGCTGTGTCCCAGATTACTGAGGGTGCTGACGTAGTTGGCAGAGCAATCGAACGGTGGCGGCGCCGACCACTCTTCGCTGTTTCGATCGTCGTCCACGAGGAGAATGTCGCCCAGTGGAATTGGAACGTTAACGATTCTGATCCAGTAAGGGACGTGGAGCATCTCAGTGCCACTGGTCAACCTGACAAAGCCCTCGTATTCCCCAGGGGGGACGCTCGCGTTGGCCTGCACCTGGAGCACAAAGTTCTCCGGCGAACCGACGTACAGCGTAGATGGACTAACCGTCACCTCCAGATCGGGATGACCAACAGTCTCAAAGACGGCCAGGCTCCAGGCCCGAGAGGACGACCCCTTTCTGATGGTAAACACCTGCTGGACTGCGATGGGGCTATTACCAACGTTGCGAGAGCCGAAGCTGTGACTGGGTGGATAGATGCGAGCTGGTCTGCTCATCAAACCCGAACCCAGGTCGATCCGCCCAGACCCGCGCTCCATCACTTGAGCCGGAGGAGGGGCGAAGCGATCGGCCCGCCAGACCGGGGTCTTGGCCGTGATCATCAGAGCCGACCTTACCGATTGTACCGACAAACAGGGCCAGAGTTGTCTTATAAGCGCTGCTGCCCCGGCAACGTGCGCCGCGGAAACGCTGGTGCCGCTGAGCCGGGCGTAGCCGGAGGGATCGGTGCAGCAACCTTCGAGAAGGTCATCCTGCGTGGAAGAAAGGATATCCACCCCAGGCGCTACCACGTCAGGCTTGATCGCCCAGTCGGGGTTTGGCCCCCGGGCACTGAAGTTGGCCACGGCATCAGGCAGCCTGCCGAACCAAGAAAGTGACGCTTCAATTTCTATCTCTGCTGTGTCCGAATAGAGCCTGTACCAGTCCTCCAAAGCAAGGCCAGCACAGTTATCAACCATGAACGAGGGAATGAGCATACCCTCCAGCTCGGGCATGACCAGGGACCCTTCGCCTGGAGGGTGATTGTAGATCACTGCCGCGATGGCACCTGCGTTGGCGACGTTAGTGACCTTATCGTCGAAGAGGCAACCACCCCGCCTGATCAAGGCGATCTGGCCGGCGAGGCTCTCGTTGATAGGGTTGCAGGCAGTGGGATCACCGACGTACTGGCCCACGCTGGTGTAGCGTGCGGTGAGGTCACTCATCAAAGATGGGCCTGTGCCCTCCAGAGCAAAGATGGCGAGTAGTCCGGGGGGAACCGGCGAGGGGTTTGTCACATTGATGGCATGACCGGGCCTGGCCTCGGTGGTGCTCGCGCCAACCGTGATGGCGTTGGGAGCGATGCCTGGCGAACCAACCGTCTCAGCGGCGTCGCCGTCATTGCCAGCGGCGATAGAGAAGACCACGTTGGCAGCGATAGCGCTCTCAACCGCCTGAACCAGGAGGTCGTCCTCGATCCGGCCGACGAAGGGGTTCCCCAGGTTCATATTGACCACACTAGCCCCGTCGGCGACAGCATCCTCAATGGCTGCGATGATGTCAATGTCACTCGCGCTGCTGATCCCACAGGGGAAGACGTTGTAACTCATCAGGAAAGCGCGAGGGGCTACACCACTCAGCGTCCCTCCACCCATCGTCCCCGGGGCCGGGGTGCCGTAGTCCCCCGCGGCTATCCCTGCCACATGAGTACCGTGGCCGTGGAAATCAAGAGGCGTGATGGGGTTGCCGGCTCCACAGGGATTTTCTACGCCAGTGAAGTAGGCCCGGGCGACGATGACCTTGTTATTGGTGAAATCTGGATCGCCCCTTGGGAAGCCCCAGGGCGCACTGAAACCGGTATCGTCAAAGAAAGGACTTTCTACATCAATCCCGGTATCAATGATGGCAATTCGCTGCCCGGTCCCCGCGTTGCCTGGCCCACCCAACTTATTCCAAAACTCGGGAGCGCCAATCAGCGGCAGACTGAACTCCAGGAGGGGGTGATGCTCTCGGACAATCATAACTCCCCTGACACCGGGTAGGCGCTCCAAAGAGGCGATCTGGTCACGACGAAGCGAAACTGCCATCCCATGCATGACTGTGCCATTAAACTCGTGAACTACGACAGCGTCACGGATGGCTGACGCCAAGTGTGCCTTGAACCCGGCGCGTTGCTCCTCTAGATAGGCGGCATAGGTTCTGGCCAATGCTGACTCGGTGTCCAGGAGCTGGCTGTCTATCGACTTTGTAGCAGGCAGGCCTGGGATGCCTCCCTGATACGTGGTCAAAGGTGCATCGGCCAACCGGACGATCACCTGTAGGATCTCATCGGAGCCGCCTCCACGTACCCCCATCCTTTCCACCGGTTGACCGTCTGGGTCCGTGGCAAATTCAAAATCTGGCAACTCATCAGTATCATCAGGTTCGTCCGGATCGCCAGGCTCGTCTAAGCTCGCTCGATTCAACACAACGGGAAGATACGCCCTGACAGGCTCCCCCGGTTCGATTCCAGGGCTGGCCAATATTGGCGCAGAAGACAGGATAAGAAGAAACACGGCCACGACGACACGTAAAAACCGACCTTGAGCAACTGGCTCTCTCATTATTCTCTCCTTCCTTTCAGCTTGATATTTGTTCTATCATCGCCCTCTCTTGCCACAGTGCACTCAGGGCTGGCAGATTACCTCAACCTGATCCACATATGTCCAGGTGTTGTAATAGCGATCCACTCTGTTCACGTCGTGGAAAGACACCTGAATGTTCTGTCCTTTGTAGGCACTCAGACCGTAGGAGAAACCCTTCCATCCCGAATCCCAAGGTTCGCGATCGCAATCTGCTTGTTCCCAGTCAGTGTCAGTGTTGCCATCTCTCAGAACCAGTGTGTCGTTGACGTAGACGTCAAACGAATCATACTTGATGTCACTCAGTACGTCATTGCTGAATATCCGGTACTTGAAGGACAGCACTGGGTCAGGGCACGAAGGGACGGAAAAAGTCTGGGTCATCGCGGCTTCTCCAATGGGCACCCCGTTTCTGCACTTGTAGCCAGGGTTACCCAGCAGAGCTGCGTAGTTGCCTTCATACACGATTTCGGACTGAACGGACTGATCCAGGTCGCCGCCGTGTGTCCAGCACGTGAAGTCTCCTGTCTTGAAGCCACCATTGCAAAAGGGATCGAAGTTCTTCAGGACAAGGGGCAGATACAAATCTGGTGGAGGTGGGTTGTCAATAGTAGTTGTTATGGCGTCGGTGACCGAGTCTGTCTCGCTGCAACCCATCTCCACCCGATTCCATAAGATCAGACCATCAGTCAGAGAATTGCTCACCGTCACCGTGATCACGATGAAATCGCTGTCATGAGAGCCAAGCGTGCCAACTTCCCAGACGCGGTCGTCTCTGTTAGGGGGGGGATCAGCAGCATCGGATTCCACGTTGACGTCGTAGGTTTCGGTTATGACCACTTGCGTAGCATCGCCGTTTCCTGTGTTGCTGTACGTGATCGTGTAGACCAGGCTCTGTCCTGGCTCCACAGGGTCTGGGGCGCCGCTCTTGTCGATTACAAGGATCGGTGTCACGGTGGGAATTGCCCTGGCATCTATGTCATCGAACCAAGCGGTTCCTGTCCCGCTGAGCTTGCAATAAACCCGCGCGGAGTACACACCAGTTGGTGCAATGGCGCTACCTGTAGCCGTTATCCAATCGCTTGAGCCGATGACCTGTGAGGAGGTGTATTCTGCAATTGGGTCCACTGAAGACGTAGATGTGTAGAAAGCGAGGGTGAGGAAAGCTTCGTCTGATAGATTATTGGTTTTGATCCAACCAGAGAAAGTATATGGCAAACCTGCAGACACGGTGAAATGATCACACCGCCACCAGCCTGTGCAAAAACTCGCACTGCCCCATATTCTAACCGAATGATCACCGCTATGGGATATATCTCCCACCCAATTACGCCCACAGAACGGCGAGGATGATCCCCCGTCTTCCCAGTAAGCCGGACTGGGCGTCTCGAACCCTGGATTGGGCACCAGATTCACTCCCGTTGGCCTGGTTGGTCCTGCCTGAGTTCTCCGACTCAGTCCACACAGTAAGAAAACAAGCAGCAACGCTGGCAGCAGTAGGACTGGCAAGACTTTCGACAATCGAGCGACGACACGATTTTCCTCGAATTCATTGTTTTTCATCAGTCAAACCTGCCCTTCTTTAGTCAATTCCAGACAGTAATCACATGACCGACAGATTTTCATTGTGGCTTACAGCATTGATATCCCGTCACTCTATCTTGTATGTACTGGGTCCGTAGGTTGGAGTGACGGGCCTGGCGGCCCTGGTGTAGATGGAAATGGGTTGAAGTAGAACATCCACTCGGATGAAGTGACCAACACGATTCCAGCCCTGACCACCGACACGGTCCAGCGCCACTCGCCAACCCGATCACCAGGCAGATGTGTAGGCCATTCCTGGGTCGTCAGCAATTCACTCCGGACCTGGACCGTATAGCCACTCCCAGGGTGGTAGGCCGTGATCTGATATGCCTGGCCAGCACTCAACGAGCCCCCCCATTGGAAAGTGATAGGATTCTTGTATTGTCCTCCCTGCAATGGTGCTACCAGTTCTGGCTGGACAACGGGGGGGGCTACCGTGACTGCCGGAGGCGGGGACGGCGTACTTGTCGGAGTCGGCGAAGGTGTCAGGGTGAATATGGAAGTTGGAGAAGCGGTGGCCGTTGGGGTAGGCGTCGAAGTAGGGGGCAGCAACGAAGTGGGCGAAGGCATCTCAATCGGCGTGAACGTAGGTGTGAGTATGGGGATTGGAGAAGAGATGTCGGGCGGTATTGGCATAGATGCCGCTTGGGTGGCTATCGCAACAACATCCCGTGTAACACTTGGCGTCGGCTCTGGCGTGGGCGGAGGTAATATGCCTGCAGCCATTGATGCCCCAACACACAAGCCGAGAACGATTATCCCGAACAACACCATCCAAACTGCCTTAGTACGGCGAGCCCGCTTATCCCACCAATCCTCCACTTTCACAGCGATCCCGGCAAGCCCTCCTCGATCCCATCGCTCCGCGCACCTCTGTGCTCGCGCCAGACGGCGAGTTGCCCTGCGATTATACGGGGCAATGTCCAAGATTGCCCGATAAGCCCCGATTGCTCCTCCCCAGTTGCAAGCATCCTCGTACTCAGACGCTCGCTCAAAGAGCTGCTTCAGGTTGAATTGCTTCTCTATTTCTCTCAGCCGATCCGCCACGTCTCGGTAATCAGGCCAGCGTTCATAGACTCTTTCAAAATTCGTCCTGGCCTGTTCGAGATCCTCTGCTTCCAGTTGGGCCACCCCTGCATCGTACCAGGCAGCGACTTCCTGCTCCTTTCGAGCCTCAACCCACTTCTTTCTGGCCTGCCCCAATTCCTCGCTCACGTCAATGTGGGGCGGTTTCAACAACCTAACTTCTTCGAGAAGGTCAACGACCTTTTTCCATTCCCCTCGTTCTTTGTGACGCCGTGCCTGTTCCAGCAGTTGCTCCGCGTCCACATACCGCCGTGCCTCCTTCAACCGGCGGGCAGCATCCTCAAACTCCGGATCCTCAATAACCACCTGTCCCAGTTTCTCAATCGCCCGCGCCCACTGCCACTTGCGAAAATGCCCCATACCCGTGTGATATCGAACCATCAAGATGCGCCGTCTTCCCTTGCGCTCCAACTCTTGCGTCGCCCGCCCCAGCAGTTCCCTGGCTTGACCGCCTGCGTAATCCGGGTCGTAACCCATTACCTGCGCCAGATATCCCTGCGCCTCCTCCCAGTCTCCTTCCTCCAAGTACTGGACACCCCGATCATACAGGCGCTTAAGCTCCTGCTGTTCACGTGCCTTCCGTAACCCCTCCTGCACCTGCTCGTTTTCCGGCTCCAGGACATCGGCCTGCCTAAGCACCTCGGCCGCCGCCTCCCACTCCCCCTTTTCCAAATGTACTAAACCTTGCCGAAGGAGAGCCCTGAACCTTTGCTGGCGCTCCCTCCTGACCTTAGTATCCTTGATTGCCCTAAGCGCTTCGTGCATATCGGCGGCGAATTGATAGCGATCCTTGCAATCTTTGCACAATGCACGTAACACAACCTGCTCAAGTGCCTCAGGAATGTCTGGCCTAAGCTCCCTTGGCGGCTTTGGCGACAAATACATATGCGCCCAAAAGACATCTTTGACCTCGCCAGTGAACGGGACCTGCCCCGTAAGGAGTTCGTAGAGTAAGATGCCCAGGGAGTACAAGTCGGACCGATGGTCAACCTCAATCTTCTCGTCCAGTTGTTCGGGGGACATCAGTTGTTCCGGGGACATGTAGTAGATTGTACCATAGACACCCGAACTCCTTAAAAGGTCCACGCCTGCATCCACGCCCTCGGTGACAGGCGCTTCAGCAATGCCAAAGTCGCACAACTTGGGTATGTCCTGACCTCCCCCCACATCAAACAGGAGAATGTTGCCAGGCTTGATATCCCGGTGAACCACTCCCCTACGGTGAACGGCTTCCAGACCGCTGCAAATGCCCATCGCCATGTATAGAACTTCGTCAACCGGCAGCCCACCAGGAGACCTCTCCAGCCGATTAGCCAGGGTCCCTTGTTCCGCAAACTCGGTGATGATATAGTGTAGCCCAGCCTCTTTGTCATGCTTTAGATCGTAAATCGTCACCACATTGGGATGACTGAGCCGAGCCACGATGTTCGCTTCGCGCAAGAACCTCTGAAGCGCATGCCCGTATCCAATCCGCTCTGGCTTCAATTGCTTGATCGCCACGAACAAGGGTAGTTCCGGGTGCTGAGCCTTGTATACATAGGACCACCCCCCCTCGCCTACAAACTCAAGTACGCGGTAACCAAACAGCACCGTGCCCGGTTCCAGGATGTCATTGTTTTCGATGTCATCGTTTTCCAGCGACATTGCACTCCTCTCGACTCAGATAGTGCCATGGTCCCCTTGACAAATCCCTCGTTTTCGTATATAATATATGTGAAAATCATACACTTTCTGCACAATAGGAGGTAGACGATGAAAGCAACGACCAACTACAATCTGAAGATTCCCACCGACACTTACAACAATCTGAAAAGGATCGCTGAGCAAGAAGGAACGACCATAGCTGACCTGCTACGTAAAGCGACAAAACTACTCCTGTTCGTTCGTTCTATCAAAGACGATCCTGAGGCTCGCCTGCTGGTCAAACGCGGAGGCGAAATCCAAGAAATCGTCTTAGATTTCGTATAATGCTCACTGGTCCAACACGCCAAGATATTGTGCCCGGGACCGCCACGACGGATAAGGAGAGCTACATGGCAGGAAAAGAAAGTTCATACAAGCAAGTCCACCTCGAAGAGGCGATCACCGACACGCAGCTAAGAGAGGACCTCTCCGCGCTGGATAAGCCCTGGCGGCCAGAAAGAGCTCGCTTTAAGATGGCGAGCAGACTGGCTTATGGTCTTCTCGTACTGTTTGGCCTCACCATTGCTTGCAGCGGAACCGTCCTCACGGCACTGGTCATCACGTGTGCAATCCCAGGCACCGACGGCGGTGACCCTGCAAATGCAATCGACCAGATGATAAAGTTTTTCACGACGCTGATACCCTACATTGCGACTCCTCTTGGCGTCGCTCTTGGATACTTCTTTAGAGAATCACGGAGTGAGTAGACTGATGGGGGACGATCAGAGGGATATAGTCGAGCAACTCGACTACAGCAGAGGCAACAAACTGCAGGGGGCGCATTTCTACTGCGCATTGTGGTCCCCGCCCTTCAAGAACTTACCCTATCGGGCTACCCCACCCAGAAGGGCTCGTCTTACCGCGCTGAAAGAGAATGAGGCTGTGCCTCGTGAACAACTCTTATTCTACTACATTCTTATCGCAAAGTCAATAGCCGTGGGCTTGTAATTACCCACAAATCGTAGCCTGGGCACAATACCTACCGTCTCCTTTTGCCAGTAAATATAGCATAGCCCTGTGAACAAACCTCTGAACAACCAGATCGGCTAAGAAACCGCTGCTGGGCACTTCTGCAAGTCAGGTTCGGGTCGTTGGAAACGCGTGTCGGGACAGCGAATGGCCGTGGTCAGTCCTGCCCAGTGATCGTGGACAGCGACAGGGTGGCTGCCGGCGGAACCAGCGGCGTGGCAATCAGCGTCACGGTCGCCCCGGTTGGCCTCGCCGCCGGCTAGGGCGAAAACGACAGCCCTGCGGCCAGTGCTGCTACGACACACAACGGGAGGACGATTCGTCCAAACAGCCCCACCAAAGCCGCCTTCGCACGGCGATTCCGCTCATTCCATCAATCCTGCGCTTTCACAGCAACCCCGACGAGCCCTCCTCGATCGGGTGCATTTCAATTCTGGGGCAGTAAACGTTTGCCCAGCGCACACCGCCGTAAACAGGCAGTGTTGGGCGGTTTTCCCCATTAGCAAAGCGGTCTAGCACCGGCGCTTCAACTCGCCCCCAAACTGAAAGGCACCCTCCTCGATCCCCCAGATACACGCTCTTCTGCACACGCGCCAGGCGGCGCGTTGCCCTACAGTTGTACGGGGCAATGTCCAAATTGCCCTGAATTAGTACTTACGTCCTATTGACAGATCCCCCATTTCTATATATAATATGTACAAAAGTTATACATTTTCTATACAGGGCAGGTGTAAGATGCCCCGAACCCACTACAATCTGGAGATACCCACCGAGACTTACAAGATGCTGAAGAAGATCGCTAAGCAAGAAGAAACTACTATCGCCGATCTGCTACGTAGAGCGACAAAACTGTTCCTGTTCGTTCGTCTCATCAAACAGGACCCTGGTGCTCGCTTGCTGGTCGAACGCGGAAGCGAGGTTGGCTAGTGCGAAGACAGGCTTAAGGGGCTGGGGACGGCGTTGGACGCGAGTTGTTTGTAAAGGAGGTGTCAGATGGTATCGAATAATACGCCCTTGGCAGGTCTGCTTGGAATCGTAGTAGTGATCGCCCTGATCGGCGCGATATCTGGTTTGGCACTCTCTGGGACCGACCTGCTGAACTTCAATACAAGCGCTGCCGAAGCACACATCCGAGAAATGGAGGCCCAATTGCAGGCCGATAAGACTGCCATTGACTTGCAGTACTATAAGGCCATCCAGGCTGCCCGGACCGAGTCGGAAAAAGAGGAACTTCGCCTGGAACTCGAAGCCCAGAAGCGCAAATTGGAACAGGAACTGGCACACCAACGCGCGCGAAACGAACTGGACCTGGTGCTCGCTCGCCTGACTCGCTATGTTGTGTTGACGGTCGGAGCGCTGGCAACGTTGATGGTGAGCGTAGGGCTGGCTATCTTTCTGATCCAGTACGGCCGCAGCCGGTTGGTGTTGGCTCAGGCTGAGGTCACACACACACATGCTGCCTCGTGGCATGTTCCTGCCTGGCGCGCCGAGCAGATTCGCCGTGCACGCGAGAGGGAGGTCGCGGAGCGTGAGGTCGCAATGGGCCAGCAGACCACCGGGAAGTCCGGCACTGGGGACAACGGCAGACATCCGCCCAAGGACAAGCTAATCGAGGGCGCTAGGTGACAGGCGGCCTAGGACCAGATGACCGATTGTTCCCCTGTCCCCTAAAACTCCCCCACCTCCCCCACGCGGAAGCGCTCGATGGCCAGGAAGCCCAGCGTGCACACGAGCATCAGCAACGTGGACATCGCCAACGCCTGGCCGTAGTTTACCGCGCCGGGGCGGCTGAGGAAGCGATAGATGGCGACGGGCATGGTGGGACGCTCCGGCCGGGTGATCAGGCTCGTGGCCCCGAACTCGCCCATCGAGACGGTGAAGGCAAACACGGCCCCCACCAACACCGCCCGCGCCACGATGGGCAGGTCCACCTCGCGCCACACGCGCCAGGGCGAACCCCCCAGGAGCGCCGCCGCCTCGCGCAGGTGGGGATGGATGGAGCGCAGCGCTGGCAGCACGCTGCGCACGACGAAGGGGAACGCGACGAGCGTGTGGGCCAGGACGACCAACAGCGGCGACGTGCGCAGGTTGAGCGGCGGCTCGTCCAGCGCCACAATGTACCCCAGCCCTAGCGTCACCGCCGAGGTTCCCAACGGGAGCATGAAGACCGGGTCGAGCAAACGTCGCAATCGTCGCCCCCGGGGACGAGGGCTACGAGCAGACCCCCGGTTGTCCAGCACCGCCGCCGCCATCAGTCCCAGCACGACCGAGAGCCCCACCGTCGCCAGCGCGAACCCCACTGAGTTGCGCACCGCCGCCACCGGCGGCACGTAGAAGGCCGAGCCACGCGGGTTATAGAACAACCGGCGGTAGAAAGCCAGCGATATGCCCTGGGTGGCACGGCCGGAGACCGGCCACAGCGTGGGTGTGGTAGAAAGCGTCAACGAACGCTCGACCAGCGCGGCCAGCGGCGTCACCAGCAGCGCCAGCATCAGCCCCACGTTGACCCCGACGACCAGCCACTCGCGCCAGCGGCGCGGCCGGCGCTGCGTTACCTGGCGCGGCCGCAACTCCAGCGGCCGCGCCAGGCGCGCCTGGAGCCGCGTGTAGACCGCCATCAGCGCGAAGGTGAAGAGTATCTGGACGACGGAGAGCGCCGCCGCCAGCGGCAGGTTGAGGTAGTGTATCGTCTGATGATAAATCTCTACCTCCAGCGTGGCGAAGCGCGGCCCGCCGAGGACGAGGATGACGCCGAAACTGGTGAAGCAGAAGATAAAGACCAGGAGCGCCGCCGCGCCGATAGCAGGGCTCAGTAAGGGCAGCGTCACCTCGCGGAAGGCCCGCCACCGGCCGGCCCCCAGCATGCGGGCGGCCTCCTCCAGCCGGGGGTCGAGATTGGCCCAGTAGGTGCCCACGATGCGCAGCACCAGCGTGTAGTTGTAGAACACGTGCGCCAGCAGGATGATCGCCAGCGTGTGCTGAAGATTAATTGGCGGCCGATTGAGCCCCAGGAGCCCCATCAAAACCGAATTGAGCAGGCCGTGAGGTCCCAGCAGCGCGGTGAAGGCCAGCGCGACGACGATGGTGGGCAGCACAAACGGGACGGTCGTCAGCGCCTGGACGAGCGACTTGCCGGGGAAGTCGTAGCGGGCAAACACGTAGGCCCCAGGCAGCGCCAGTCCAACCGTCAGCAGCGTTGAGAGCGCCGCCTGCCAGACGGTGAACCAGAGCGTCTGCAGGTAGTAGGGCGTGTGGAGCAGTTTCCCCACCGCTGCCAGGCTGGGGTGTCCCCCGGGCGCAAAGGAGAGAGCCAAGATGGAGGCGAGGGGGTAGAAGTAGAAGAGGAGCAGGAAAGCAAGAGGCAAGAGGCAAGAAGCAAGAAGCAAGAATTGTCCTGCATCCCGCGTCCTGCGTCCTGCGTCCTGCATCCTGCTTCTTGCTCCCTTGCGGTCTCTCAGCGCAGCACTACCTCAGTCCACGCCTCAACCCACGCCTCACGATTGGCCTCTATGGCCGCGTAGTCCACCTCGGCCGGGTGCTCGGGGATGAGGGCGAACTTGGCGAAGACGTCGGGCAAGACCGCATTCTCGTTGGCGGGGAACATGAACATGTGCAGCGGGATATCCTCCTGGAAGGTTGTGCCGAGCATGAAGTCTACCCACGCCTCTGCCAGGTCGCGGTTCGGCGCATCCTTGGGAACGAGGATGCCGACGAATTCGATCTGGCGGAAGCAACTGAAGTCGCTGACGACCGCCGCCGTGGGTGCCTCCTCGAAAGGCTCCTCGGCGAAGTACACCTCCACCGGCGGGCTGCTGGCGTAACTGACGACGATGGGGCGGTCGCCCTCACCGCCGGAGCCGTAGGTGAACTGCCCCCAGTAGGCGTCCTCCCACCCCTCCACCACCAGCACGTCGTTGTCCCGCAGGTCGGCCCAGTAGTCCAGGTAGGTGTAGTCGCCTGTCTCACCGAAGCGGCCTACCGTCGCCAGCATGAAGGCCAACCCCGGCGACGACGTGGCGGGGTTCTCCACCACCGTCAGGCCCCGGTACTCAGGCTTTACCAGGTCCTCCAGGTTGGCGGGCGGCGTCAGGTTCTGTTCGACGAACCAGCCCTTGTCGTAGTTGAGGCACACGTTGCCGTAGTCCACCGGCAGCGCCCGGTGCTGGGGGTCGAGTTCCAGGCGGTCGGGGATCTCGGCCAGGAGCGGCGATGCGTAGGGGTCGAAGATGCCGGCCTCGAGCGCCCGGCTGAGGAGAGTGTTGTCCACGCCGTAGAGGACGTCGGCCAGGGGGTTGTCGGCGCTGAGGATGGCCTGGTTGAGGACCACGCCCGCATCCCCAGCCTGGAGAATCTCGACCTCAGCATTGTACTGGGCCTCGAAGGCGGCGAGGACCTCCTCGCTAACGTCGAAACTGTCGTGAGTCATCACCCGCAGCGTGCGGGGCTCAGGCGGTGCGGTCGGCGCCGGGGCCTCGGTTGGAGGGGCCGGGCCAGGCCTGCAGGCCGCCAGCGCCAACAATCCAATCAGAGCGAACACAGTCACACGTTTCATCTTTCACCTCCATGTCTTTTATCTTTGCTACATGCTACGGCTGCTTATACCAGCCGCATGTCAAAACTCCGAAAATGCTCTCGCCAGAGCCACAGCCGGGGGCGGCCGCCTTCATCGCGGTTGCTTGGCAATCCGGTAGCGGCAGGCATCCTGACCGGTGGCGATGCAGGTGATTTCCTCCACCTCAAAATCCTTGCCTGTTCCCCAACGCAGCGCCTCTTGTATAGCGCCCACGGTAACAAAACAGGCCGGCCTTTCCTTGGGGACCATAAAACGACAGGGACAATCGGTCGCCACATAGATGAAGCAATCCTCCTGCTCTTCAATGTGAATGGGCTGATTGACCGCCTGCTGAGAGGCATCGGCTACCCTTTCCAGAATCAGTTTCACTCTGCTGCGCATGGGCAAGAATCTGAGAGCCAGACCGGCCAGGCCCAGGACGGCTGGCTGCTCTTCGAGACCATACCGAAAAGTGGCCCGGCCGACACGCATCAGCATGCCTCTGGCTCCCCGTCGCCCACACACGTCCATCAGGGCCTCTTCGACGGCCGCGTACTCACTGTACGTCACGTCCATCTCCAGGTCGCTGGGGGGATAATCATCAATGAAACGACGCAACCCCGCCATGTTCAGGACAGCCCTCAATCCCCTCTTCCCCAGCACTTCTTCAACCGCCAGAAGAAGATTCCTGAGCATCGCATTGGCCATTGCCTTGTCCTCAGACACTTGCCCACCTCCTAATTGAGCTTATCCTACTTGCCTACTTGCCTGCGTTACCACACACAGGAGCAAGCCCCGCCGCACGCGCACGCGGGCAATCTGCGCCGTCAGCACGTTGCTCACCCCCCGCGCCGGCCCGAAGCGCAAAGTGTCTTCGTGCAGCGGCCACTCCAACCCCTCGGCCGTCACGCCCACCGCGTCGCCGCCCAGCGGGATGAGGGAGACGGTGTCGCCGGGCCGACCCTCGACGAGCGCTCCGTCGCGCCCACCGTGGATGAGGAAGGCCGTCTGTGTCCCCTCGACGATGCGCACGTCGCGCCCATTTAATTCAGGCAACGCCAGCAACAGCAGGTTAGCGATAGTTTGATCCAGCCGTCCCCCCAGGGCCGCCAGGATGACGATCTCGGTTGCGCCCTCGCGCACGGCGTGAAGGAGCGCCAGTTCCAGGTCGGTCTCGTCTTTGCGGGGCGAAAAGCGGATGATCCGCGAGCCAGCCGCCTCTACGTGAGACCGCTCGTCAGGGAGCAGCGAATCAAGGTCGCCGATGACCACGTGGGGGAGCACGCCGGCCGTCAAGGCGTGATGGGTCCCTCCATCGGCCGCGATGATGAGGTCATCGGGGCGCAACAGGCCTCGCGCACCCCGCGGATCGGTGAACCCCCCGTTGGCAAAGATGACAGCGCGCATTGTTTCTCACAGAACACGGATTTCAGGACATCAACGGATACAAAAGAGCCGCCCCGGCCAACGGGGCGGCTGTATCGCGCACCTGAACAGTCTCCCTGCGCTGGCATTACCCAGATCAGGTTCCAAGGGTCGGTGCCGGCGGCCTACGACCGGGGGCACCCTCTCAGCCTGGCTCCCCAGGCTCCCCTGAGAGTACGTATGGTCTTAACGAATGTTCCTAAAGTCCAACAAAATTATACTACATCCTGACCAATCTGGCAAACTCCGTAGAGTTGCCCGCTTCGTGCTTATTTGCACCTCCGTCCGCACTCTGCCGCTCCCCTGCCGTCCAGCCCGCCTGTAGGACATCCTTCTCAACAGTTACCGGGCCCATTGGGGAGCAGAATCCTGTTCCGGGCCCTCCGTGAGCACGAAGAAGTGCCTACCGTCTACCGGAATTGCCCACAGGTCACTGGTATCCTCCATTGTTATCTCGCCCTCGCCGGTCGAATCCCGGTAGTTGCTGAAAACGACATAGCGACCATCGGGCGACCACGCTGGATTGGTAGTCCCGCCGGGCCCACGATGATCCCGCGCGCTCCAAGATGGCTACTCCTCCGGCACGGGCGCGGTCGGGCTGGCGCGACGAATCCTCGCGATCAACCGCCGGCGCTCAGCGAGGCTGGTCTCCTGCGCCAGCCGATGACGCAGATCACGCAATTTCCGTTTGCGGTTGCGCCGCCGGTGCAACTCCCGATCTTTCTCCGTTCGCATCGCTTCCTCCTCCACGTCACGGATATACCCGCTTCAGCATGCGCGGGAAGGGGATTGTCCCCCTCAGATGATCCAGGCCACAGATCCAGGTCACGGTCCGCTCGACCCCCAACCCAAAGCCAGAGTGGGGAACCGAGCCGTACCTTCGCAGGTCAATGTACCACCCGAACGCCGCCCGGGGCAGGTGCCACTCTTTGAGCCGCTCGAGCAACAAGTCAAGGTCGGAGATGCGCTCCGAGCCGCCGATGATCTCCCCATATCCCTCCGGGGCCAGCAGGTCTGCGCTCTTAGAGATCTCCGGGCGTCCGGGCCAGGGCTCCATATAGAACGCCTTGGCGTAGGTCGGGTAGCCGTAGACGA
>CAZZEX010000004.1:0-86812 GCA_964653285.1 uncultured Anaerolineales bacterium | reverse complement strand
CCCGGATGATGGCCCCCAGGACAATGCCGATGCCGCAGCCAGCACACCAGACGTTTGGGAACTTCTTGCTGTGGCGCAGGTAGCGCTCGTGTACCCGTGACTCGTGCGGTGCCCTGAGTCTGTTGAAGGGTTGTTGTCTCCTCATCTTGTTCACTCCTCGATGGCGGCCAGTACGTCGGCAGGCCGGATCATCTCGCCATCGGCCCGGGTGACCCGGTGCACCTTACGCCGCCCCACCACCCGTTCCACCTCCAGCGCCAGTTGACCCAAATTCATCTCCGGCACCACGACGCGGTGCAGCCGGGCGGCAGCGTGTTCTACGACCTCCTCGGCAAAGGGCCATAAGGTCTTGAGTTTGAGAAAGCCGACCTTGCGCCCACGCTCCCGCGCCAATTCGACGGCGTAGCGGGCTGAGCGGGCCGTCGCACCATAAGCGATGACCAACGTCTCGGCGTCTTTGATGCCATCCTCATCGTAGAGCAGGATATCCGAAAGGCTGCGATCAATCTTGCGGAAGACCCGCTCCAGCCAGGGCTGAATCTCGTCCAATCGGTCGGTCGGATACCCTCGCTCGTCGTGGTGCAGACCGGTAAGGTGGTAGCGGTAGCCCTCGCCAAAGGGCACCAGTGGCGGCACGTCGGAGGGAAAGTTTTCGAAGGGCTTGTACCACTCCGGCGGCACCGTCGTGCCTGGTCGCTCCACCACCACCCCCCCCCGCCCCCCCCTGGGAGGGGGGGAAAGCACGTGGGGCAGGACGATGCGTTCCCGCATGTGGCCGATCACTCCGTCCATCAGCAGGATCACCGGCGTGCGGTACTGTTCGGAGAAGTTGAACGCCTGCACTGTCAGGTCAAAAGCCTCGCGGACAGACGACGGGGAAAGGGCGATGATGGGATGGTCGCCGTGGGTGCCCCAGCGGGCCTGCATCACGTCTCCCTGGGAGGGGCTGGTGGGCCGGCCGGTGGAAGGCCCCAGCCGCTGGACGTCCACGATGACGCAGGGAATCTCCGCCATCGCCGCATAGCCGATATTCTCCTGCATCAGGCTGAAGCCGGGGCCCGAGGTGGCGGTCATTGCCTTCGCTCCACCCACCGACGCGCCGATGACGGCGGCGATAGAGGCGATCTCATCCTCCATCTGGATGAACTTGCCTCCCACCTGGGGCAACCGCCGCGATAGGATTTCGGCGATTTCGGTGGCCGGGGTGATGGGATAACCAGCAAAGAAGCGGCAGCCGGCAGCGATGGCCCCCTCGGCGCAGGCCTGGTCGCCTTGCATGAGTCTTGCGGTTAACCTCGCAGGCATTCCGCCGCCCCCTCCGGCTCTATGTCCGTCACGAAGATCGCAAAATCCGGGCAGTGCAGTTCGCACCAGCGGCAGGCAGTGCACTTCTCCGGGTGGGCCACTATGACCCGCCCATCGGGCCCCTGCTCCAGTACCCCGGTCGGGCAGAACTCGACACACAGCCCGCAGCCCTTGCACCAGTTGGGGAAGACGGTCACGCAACCACGTGGCAGCCTGCGTTTCGGTCTGGCCTGCCCTTCTTTTTTAACACTCTCGTTCGCACCCTCGACAATAGTTGCTTCAGCCATCTGTTAATCTGACCTCTTCGGAATCCGGTGTAGATACATTATCGCACAAAACGCGGTATCGCACAAAACGCGGGTTGGGGCTGGTGACAGGTGCCGGCGCGGACCATTAAATAGGGGGCCTCGCATTGACAGGAGAGCCAAAACTGTTTACAATGAGCAGAGGTGGTGAGATCCAAAAGTGGGAGAATGGTGATTGTGCAGTGCTGGAGTCATCAGTCCAATGCCTGATCTGCTCGACGGCTTGATTATCAAAGCGCAGAGTGGCTTTTTCACCGTCCATACCGACGTTGGTGATTTTGTCTGCCAGGTGCGAGGGCGGCTCAAGCAAGAGCGGCGCGACACCGACCTGGTGGCCACCGGCGACTGGGTGCGCATCAGCCTGACCGAAGACGGCAGCGGGATGATCGAAGAGATTACTGAGCGGGAACGGGCGTTGGCGCGACTGGCTCCGATATCCCGTGGGCGCGGCTCCCGCCGTTGGGACCGCGATGGTTACCTGGCCGAGCGAGAGCAGGTCATCGTCGCCAACCCCGATCAGGCGGTCTTCGTCTTCTCCTGCGCAGAACCCGCCCCGAGACTGCGCATGCTCGACCGGTTGCTGGTGGGGGCGGAGATCCAACACATCCCTGCTATCGTGTGCGCCAATAAGATTGACCTGGTAGGTCGCCAGGAAGCACAGGCGCTCTTCGGCATTTACCAGGAGATTGGCTACCCGGTGTTCTACACCAGCGCCACCGTCGGTGAAGGTGTGGACGCACTGCGCGATACGCTGCGGGAGAAACTTTCGGCGTTTGTGGGCCCATCCGGCACAGGTAAGACCAGTCTGCTAAACGCGATGCAGCCCGGCCTGGGGCTACGGGTGCGGGAGGTGAGTCGGGCCACCAGCAAGGGCCGTCATACCACCGTCGTGCCCCAACTCGTTCCGTTGGACGTGGGCGGCTGGGTGGCCGACACCCCCGGCATCCGTGCCCTGGCTCTCTTCGACGTGGACCCGGAGGAGTTGGACGCCTACTTCCCCGACATCGCTCCGCTGGTGCTTCACTGCCAGTTTTCCGATTGCACCCACACCGTGGAGCCAGGCTGCGCGGTCATCCAGGCGGTGGAGGAAAAACGGGTGAGCCGGCACAGGTACGAGAGTTACGTGCGGCTACGGGAGGAGCACCAGAAGTTGGCAGATATGTATTGGTGGGGGATCCGGTGACCAATGACCAATGACCAATGACCAATGACCAATGGCAAATCAGGCCGTGATGCATGGGGCGTGAAACGTGATCCAGATGTTGTGCTGGCCCCTCGCGTATTACACGTCTCACGTTTCATAGGGTCTGATGCGTGAGTGCCCCGGTGGGCGGGTTGTTGTGCCTTTCCGCCGGGGCGCTTTGACGCCCGTTTGACACGCCGTTTGACACGCCCGGTGCAACGCTCCATGAAACGGCTGGCTGCTAATATAAGATAAACGTCTGTGAGCGGATTTCGGTGTTCTTACGGGGGTCGAGATGATGCACTATCCCCATAAGTGGAACGCGGACGACACGTCCGCTTTGAGCATCCCGCTAATTTGAGGAGAGCCGGTATGTTTTGAGAGGGCGGGCCACGGTGGGCAAATACCCCACTCCGCCGCGTTGGAGATGTGAAATGTCCAGAAGATCAAGTTGTGTGAATGTGAAGCGCAGGCCCAGCCCACGATCGTTGCGGGCCTGCCCCCAGGCCGGGGCTTTGTCCCCCCGCCAATGGACCTCTCCCACCTGACAGGGCAGCACGCCGGAGGGACGATGCAGAGCGCGATGGGCGGAGGTGTGTTCCAATCGCTGCCGTCCAGTTGGGACTGGCGCACGCAGGGCAAGATCACTCCGGTGAGGAACCAGGGCTCATGCGGCTCTTGTTACGCCTTTGCGTCTATCGCGAACGTCGAAGCCAGGCTGTTGGTGGCCGGAGAGCCCGCCTACGACTTCTCGGAAAATAACGCCAAGGAGTGCAACTGGGATGAACTCAACGACATCTATGGTGGGACCAGTTGCAGCGGCGGGAACTACGATCTGCTGGTCAACCTGTTCTCCCAAAAGGGGATAGTGCTGGAATCATGTGACCCGTACGTAGCCAGCGACGTTGGGTGCAACGCCACCTGTTCCTATCAGAAGACGCTGCTGGACTGGCGTATCATCGGACGAGGTCGCCCCACTCGCGTATACACACAGGCTTATTTTCGGCTCCGCGTCCACTGCCTGCACCAGTTCTCCGCTGCGCACCGGTTCCATCACCGCCTCGGTGTAGGAAGCACCACTGGCGTACGTGTCTACCAATCACCGGCTATCCTGTCGTTCCCCCCTTGCCGCCCAATGCGAATGTGCTATAATCTACCGTTGGTAGCATCCTGACAACCTATAGTGAGGAGTGCATGGAGACAGAGACAATTCCATGGCATAGCCGTACCATTCAAGAAGCGGCTGGGGCGCTGGGAACCGACACGGCAACCGGGCTTAGGTCCGCCGAAGCCGAGGCCCGGCTGGCCCAATATGGACCCAATGAACTGGCCGAGCGGCCCCGGCCTGGCTTCTGGCAATTACTGCTGGGCCAGTTCAACAATTTTCTCGTCATCATCCTTATCATCGCCGCCGTTCTCTCTCTCCTGCTGGGAGAAGTGATCGAGGCCGGTGCGATCATGGCTATCGTTATCCTCAACGCCGTGCTGGGTGTGATTCAAGAGAGTAAGGCCGAGGAGTCCCTGGCGGCGCTCAAGAAAATGGCCGCCCCCGATGCCCACGTGTTGCGAGACGGCCACCGTGTCACTATCCCGGCCGGCAAACTGGTGCCCGGTGACGTCGTTTTCCTTGAAGCAGGCAACTACGTCCCGGCCGACCTGCGCCTCACCGAGAGCGTCAACCTCAAGATTGATGAGGCGTCGCTCACAGGCGAATCGGTGCCGGTGGAAGAAGTGGCCGACGTGAGACTGTCGCAGGACGTGCCGCTGGGCGACCGGATCAACAGCGCCTTTATGGGCACTACTGTCACCTACGGGCGGGGAGCGGGCATCGTCGTCGCCAACGGCATGCGGACACAGATCGGCCTCATCGCCGAGATGATCCAGTCCTACGAAGAGGAGCCCACCCCTCTCCAGCGCCGCCTGGACCAACTCGGCCGCTGGCTGGGCTGGGGTTCGCTGATCATCTGTGGCATCGTCTTCGTCGAGGCGATTATCCAGGACACCGACCTATCTATCATTGCCAGCCAGGGGCTGATGCCCTACCTGGTGCAGACCCAGCAGCAGATCGTGGATCTGTTCATCGTCGCGGTCAGTCTGGCGATTGCCGCCGTCCCGGAGGGGCTACCGGCCGTCGTCACCATCTGCCTGGCGTTGGGAATGCGCGAGATGGTACGGCGTCACGCGCTTATCCGCCGCCTGCCGGCGGTGGAGACGCTCGGCAGCGCCACCATCATCTGTTCTGACAAGACCGGCACACTGACCCAGAACGAGATGATGGTCGTGCGGCTCTACGTGGCGGAGTGGCGGTTGGACGTGAGTGGAGAGGGGTATCAGCCCCGGGGCGAGTTCAATCACTACGGTGATCCTGCCGACCCGCGCGATAACTTCGAGATGATGGCCCTGCTCACCGGGAGCCTGCTATGCTCCGACGCCCGGCTGGAGCAACTCGAATCCGGGGACGGAGATGAGCAGTATCGCATAGTGGGCGATCCGACGGAGGCGGCAATGGTGGTGGTGGCGGCTAAGGCCGGCTTGTGGCGTGACGAGGTCGAAGAACGGCTACCCCGCGTGGCTGAGGTGCCTTTCGATAGCGACCGCAAGCGTATGAGCACCATTCACCGCCTGGACGGGCCTCCCCTCCGCTTCGGGGGGGAGGGGGGGGGTAAGGGCACCGGTTCCGAATACATCATCTACGTCAAGGGTGCGCCCGACGTGATGCTGCCGCTCTGCGATACCATCCTGGAGGACGGCGTTGACGTGCCGCTCACGCCAGGACGGCGCCAGCACGTCGAGAACACTGTCCGCGACCTGGGGCGAGAGGGACTACGCGTGCTGGCCGTGGCCTATCGCCGCCTGGATCGGCTCCCTGAAGAAGTGAACGCCGACGAGATTGAGAGAGACATGGCGCTGATCGGGTTGGTGGCGATGATAGACCCGGCCCGGCCGGAAGTCGGACCGGCGGTGGAGCAAGCGCGGGAGGCGGGCATCCGGACTATGATGATCACCGGCGACTACCCCGACACCGCCCGCACCATCGCGCAAGAGATTGGTCTGCTGCGGCCTGACGGTGAGGTGATGGCTGGCACAGAACTGAACGACATCTCTGACGAGCAATTGGCTGAGCGCATACAGGACGTGGATGTCTTCGCCCGCGTCTCTCCCCAGCACAAGGTGCGCATCGTCGAGGCGCTCAAAGCGCGGGACCACGTGGTGGCCATGACTGGCGACGGTGTCAACGACGCCCCGGCCCTCAAGCGGGCCTCTATTGGTGTGGCGATGGGCATCACTGGCACCGACGTATCCAAGGAGACGGCGGACATAGTGCTCACCGACGACAACTACGCCTCCATCGTCTCGGCCGTCGAGCAGGGACGCATCATCTACTCCAATATCCGCAAGTTTGTGTACTATTTGATCTCCTGCAACCTGGCTGAGATCATGGTCATTTTCCTGGCCACCCTGGCTGGCTCACTGCCACCGCTGACCGCCATTCAGTTGCTGTGGCTCAATCTGCTCACCGATGGCGCGCCAGCGCTGGCGTTGGGGATGGAGAAAGGCGACCCGGACATTATGGAGCAGCCTCCGCGTCCCGCGCGCGAGCCGATCATCAATCGCTCCATGCTCGTTGGCATCATTGTGCAGACCATCGCCATCACCACGGTCGTGCTGGCTGCTTACTACATCGGCTGGGCCTGGGCTCCGTCGAGCCCGGCGCTGGCGCAGACCATGGCTTTCGTCACGCTCTCGGCCTCCGAACTGGTGCGGGCCTACACTGCTCGCTCGGAGCGCGCCTCTCTGTTCCGCCTGGGTGTCTTCAGCAACAAGTACATGCAGTACGCGGTGCTGCTTTCCATTGTCTTATTGCTCAGCGCGGTCTACCTTTCCTTCCTCCGGCCCATTTTCAACACGGTGCCGCTGGGGGTGCAGGAATGGACGGTCGTCCTGCCGCTGCTGCTGGTGCCTGGCGTCGCCGCTGAGATCACCAAGGCGACCATGCGGTTGCGCGCCCGGCGGCGCACAGCCGGGGCTACGGTGTAGGAATCCCCTGGCGCGTTGAAGCCCGTCCGTATCCCCTTGATCACTTGGGCGCTCCTCATACAACATCTTGCCCTATGAAATGGCAACTTATGCGATTTGTGATGCCTTTCGCGTGAGTTGCAACTTTATTGTATCTCATGGTAAAATATAAATGTAAGGTGGTTCGCTCGATTGATCGTTGGGGCTTTCGTAGCGGTATGCAAAATCTAGGATAAGGAGATGCTAAGATGTTTCGAGAGAGGATACAGGCCAAGTATAGTGAGTTGACCCCCAGTTTCCGAAAGATTGCGGATTTCATCTTGCAACAGCAACTGGAGGCTGCATTCATGACCGCCACGGAGATGGCCCATCGTATGGGAGTGGATGCAGCAACTGTCGTACGCTTCGCTCAGACCCTCGGCTATTCAGGCTTCCGGGAGCTAATCAAGGAGGTGCAACAGGTCGTCAAGGCGGAACTGGCAGCCTCCTACAGCCCCGACCTGAAAGCCCCGGATGATGTTGGGCTCTTCCGCAGCCTCCTGGAGAACGAGAAGCACAACCTGGCGCTGGCGCAGGCCCGGCTTGCGGAGCAGGCCAACACCATCCTCCCCACGCTCTTGAACGCCCAGCGCATCTGGGTCATGGGCCAGGGCTGTTGTGCTCATCTGGCTGCCCTCTGCGCTTCTGCTCTGAGAGAGATTGGCCGGCCGGCCGTGGCTATCGCGCCCGATCCCCTGGAGGCTGCGGAGAACCTCAAAGGGGTTAGCACTGAGGATCTGGTGATCGGCTTTTCTCTCACTGGGATGGACCTGAGCGTGGCCGACGCCGTCGGCTTCGCGCGCCAGCGTGGGGCGAAGACCCTCGTGCTCAGCGCCTCTCCGGTCACAGCAGCAGCCCTGGCGGCTGAGACCACAATCGTCTGCCCCGGGCCTACGCATACACACGTGCCCTCCTTCACCGGCCTGGCCGCTATGACCGTCGGGCTCGTCGTGGCCTTCACAGCCCGCTATCCCGAGGAGGCGGCGGCGATGACGGCGAACCTCCAGCAGAGCTACCGCGAATTGCTGGCGCTCCAGGCCCGCAGTTCGTCGGAGGTGGACGTCGAGGAATTGTGGCGTCAATTCTGACGCGATGTGTCCTCACAGGAGCGCGGGGAGATATGTGCAGTTTTGAATGCAGGGGCCCGGCTATGTCAGCCGGGCCTTTTGTTGTGCGGAGAAAGCGGGAGGGGACTGGGACATTGCCCTCGGCGGGGAAATGGGGTACAATCAGAGCGCTGAAGCGGCCGACAGATCTTTTGTCACACGGCGGTCGTGCGGCCAGCTAACAGCCTAATCGTGTGGATAAAGGAGGAGTGAAAATGTTGCAAGAGTTCAAAGAATTCGCCATGCGCGGGAATGTGCTCGACATGGCCATTGGAATCATCATCGGTGCGGCCTTTGGCAAAATCATCACCTCGTTTGTCAACGACATCTTGATGCCGCCCATCGGGTTGCTGCTTGGCAAAGTAGATTTTGCCAACCTGTTCATCAACCTGTCCGAACAGCCCTACGCCTCGTTGGAAGAGGCGCAAGCCGCTGGCGCGGCCACGATCAATTATGGCGTGTTCCTCAACACTGTGCTAGACTTCATCATCGTGGCTTTCGTGATCTTCCTGTTTGTCCGCCAGGTTAATCGCATGAAGCGTGAGCCAGAAGCCCCGCCAGCCGCGCCTACGACCAAAGAGTGCCCATACTGCCTGTCTACCATTCCAATCAAAGCCACCCGTTGCCCATACTGCACTTCTGAACTTTTGGACTTTGGATAAACGTGGTTTTGGCCCAGCATACGTCGGTTTGACGCTGCTCGACCCCCAGGCATAGGGATGGAAAACCCATTTATCCAAACCCCGATGAATTTGAGGCAGTGCAGAATCCACCAGGAAACTGACGCCCTCGCCATCTTGCAGGCATCCTTTTGGAGGTACTATGTCCAAAGATCACGTCCTCGCCATTGACTGCGGTACGCAATCGGTGCGCGCGCTCATTTTCGACCTGAGCGGTAACCCGGTCCACAAGGTGCGCGTCCCCATTGAGCCCTACTTCTCCGCAAAGCCCGGCTGGGCCGAGCAGCACCCCACCCGTTTCTGGGAGAACCTCTGCGCGGCCTGCCAGCAACTCTGGCAGGAAAGTCCCATCCCCAAAGAGGCGCTGGCGGGTGTGGCTCTTACCACCCAGCGGGCGACGATGGTCAACGTGGACGAGCGCGGCGAGCCGCTGCGCCCGGCCATCGTCTGGCTGGACCAGCGCCGCACCGGGGGGCTGCCGCCAGTGGGCGGGCTGTGGGGATTGGCCTTCCGCCTGAGCGGGATGACCAAAACGGCCGCCTATCTCCAGGCGGAGGCGGAAGCGAATTGGATCCGCACCTCCCAGCCGGAAATCTGGGAGCGTACCCACAAATACCTGTTCCTCTCCGGCTACCTGACTTACAGGCTGGTGGGCCGCTTCGTGGACAGCGTGGGCTGCCAGGTGGGATACGTGCCCTTCGACTACAAGCGGCTGATCTGGTCGAAGAAGTCGGACTGGAAGTGGCAGGCGGTGCCGATGGACGAGCGGCTGCTGCCCGAGTTGGTTCCGCCCACCAAGATGCTGGGTGAGATCACTCCCCAGGCCGCCGAAGAGACCGGCATCCCGGCTGGTCTCCCACTCATCGCCGCCGCCGCTGACAAGGCGTGCGAGGTGATAGGGGCGGGCTGCCTTGCGCCGCACGTCGCCTGCCTCTCCTACGGCACCACCGCCACCGTCAACACCACCAGCCACCGCTACGTCGAGGTCATTCCTCTCATCCCGCCCTATCCCAGCGCCGTCCCTGGAGCCTATAACCTGGAGATTCAGATCTACCGGGGCTACTGGATGGTCAGTTGGTTCAAGCAGGAGTTCGGCTTACGGGAGGAGCAACTGGCCCGCGAGCAGGGCTGCGAGCCGGAGGACCTGTTCGACGAACTGGTCGGGGCAGTGCCGCCGGGCTCGATGGGGCTGACGCTGCAGCCCTATTGGTCGCCGGGGCTCAAGTCACCGGGGCCGGAGGCCAAGGGGGCCATCATCGGCTTCGGCGACGTGCACACCCGCGCCCACGTCTACCGCGCCATCTTGGAAGGGCTGGCCTACGCGCTGCGGGAGGGGCTGGAGCGGACGCAGAAGCGACTGAAGGTGCGCACGACCGAGGTGCGCGTTTCCGGCGGTGGTTCGCAGTCGGACGCGGCGATGCAGATCACCGCCGACGTCTTCAACCTGCCCGCCAGCCGCCCCCACGTCTGCGAGACCTCCGGGTTGGGGGCAGCGATGGACGCGGCGGTCGGCCTGGGGCTGCACCCTGACTTCGAGACGGCGGTGGCGGAGATGACCCAGGTGAGCCGCACCTTCCTGCCCCGCCCCGAGGTGCGCGACGTCTACGAGGGGCTCTACCGGCGGGTCTACCGGCACATGTACCGCCGGCTGCGGCCCCTATACGAGGAGATTCGCCGTATCACCGGTTACCCGCCGAAGTAGGTTGGGTTGGGCCGTGCTTGTCCGCGACCGTCCGGCTTGACATGCTCACCAGATGTGATGTATGATTGTGTTACTCGTGGTGGCGACGGCGGGAAGTGGACCCGGAAGGAGGATGGTATGGCCAGTACAGTTGCTCAGATGACCAAAGAAGAATTCAGAGAAATGATTGAGGCATCCATCGAACAAAAGTTGCTTGAGATACTCGGCGACCCTGACGAAGGGTTGGAGATTAGAAAGTCTGTGCGCGATAGACTCTTGCGCCAGAAGAAAGCGGTTGCGGCGGGCGAACGCGGTCAACCATTTGACGATGTGGTACAGCAACTCGGTTTGGAGTAACCAAGATGTATCGTATCCGCATCTTGGACGCGGCTACCCGTGAGTTGGCACGGTTAGACAAGCCTGTTGGTCGCCGCGTTGTTGGGCGCATCAGGTGGCTGGCTGTGAATCTGGACGACCTAAACCCAGAACCATTGACGGGCGACCTCGCGGGATTCTACAAACTGCGTGTAGGGGACTATCGCGTTCTGTACGAGGTCCTTTACGACGAGCAGACCATCGTGATTCATAAGATCGGCCACCGCCGTGAGGTTTATCGGAGGCGGTAGGAGGGGGTATGTTAGCGGTGGCCGTTGAACCTGAATTGTAGTGGATGCACTGGCGGCTCCCGATTTTCAGACCTCGGAGGTCTAGATAAGCGATACTGGTAGCGAAAATGCTTGATAATTCCACATCATTTACCACTGAAGGCACTCTTCGAAGGCCTCCGAGGTCTCGTCGCCGCAGATTTCGGATCTACTGAGGCTCCCAATTTCAGAAAGTCGCAGACGAACTGCGACTTGGTAAGCGGCCCATCTCAGTTCCTCTCACGTCACCAACTCGGCGCGGATGTCGTCCAGGGTGGCACGGGCTTTGCGCACAAAACCAAAGAAACCTTCCACTTTGTCGCAGATTCCCAACAAGCGTTCCAATTTGTCGCAGCCGTACTCGGCGCAGTAGGCGCAGTTGGGTACACCCCGCGCCATGCCGCAAGGGCGGATGCGGCAATTTTGGCAGTAGCCGTTCAATCGCCCGTCACTCGTCAGACAGCCGTCACAGATGATGTCCTCGACAGTGATGTCAGGCACGTTGAAATCCTCGCGCCAGTGCACGAGCACTTGCTCCAGCGCGTCACGGTCATCCGCCTGGGTGGCGAGGTAGGCCGGACAGTCGGTGCAAATCACGCCACAGAAAGCAACCATACGATCCATTCTCATTCTCATTCTCCTTCACAGCATTGGGGCAGTTCAACTTCCGTTGGGCCGCATAACGGGATATATGCGGAAATGTTCGTCCTTTGCTGGGGCCATCCCCATCATATAACAAACCTACGGCCACCTCGCCTCCAGCCCGCCGGTGTGCACAGCGGTACTGCTTGCATCGGTGGCAATCCAGGCCTGATTATAGCCCGGCGGTAGCATCTGCACAAATGCGGGACGCCAGTCGAAAGGCCCCGGGCTTGCCTGGCGGCGGGCGGACTTGCTCTGAAACGTGCACAAGACGGGAAACTCTGCTATAATGGGGCGTGTTCTGGCGACGGTGCACTCGACAACCACGGAGATTTGACAGATGAGATTCCCGCGCCGCAGCGGCATCTTGCTGCACCCCACGTCGCTCCCCGGCCGGTTCGGCATCGGTGACCTGGGCGACGCAGCCTACCGGTTTGTGGATTTTCTGGCGGCAGCTGGCCAATCCTACTGGCAGGTGCTCCCCCTGAGCCCCACCGACTACGCCGATTCTCCCTACCAGACCCTCTCCGCCTTTGCCGGCAACCCGATGCTCATCAGCCCCGAAAGACTGATGGAGACCGGCCACCTCTCGGAAGCGGACCTGGAGGACGTACCCGCCTTCCCCGACGAGCGGGTGGATTTCGGGCCGATCATCCGCTACAAGACAGGTTTGCTGGACCGGGCCTTCGCTAACTTCCGGGCCCGGGCCCCTGCCAGCCAGCGAGCGGCCTTGGCCCGCTTTTGCGAAGAGCAGGCTTTCTGGCTGGATGATTTTGCCATGTTTATGGCCTTGAAAGAGGCGCACAATCTCCGCCCCTGGCACAAGTGGGAGCCAGAAGTCGTCGCCCGGCAGCCGGAAGCGCTGGCCCGCAGGCGAGAGTCGCTGGCTGACGAAATCGAAAACCAGAAGTACCGCCAATGGCAGTTCTTTGAGCAATGGCTGGCCGTCAAACGGTACGCCAATGAGCGGGGCATCCGCATCATCGGCGACATCCCCATCTTTGTCTCCACGGACAGCGCCGACGTCTGGGCCAATCCCCACCTTTTCCACTTTGACGAGCACCTCCAGCCAACGGTCGTCTCCGGCGTCCCCCCCGACTACTTCAGCGAGACGGGGCAACTGTGGAGCCATCCTCTCTATCGCTGGGAAGTGATGGCCCAGGAGGGGTACGCCTGGTGGATCGCCCGTTTCCGCATGGCCTTCACCCAGGCCGATGTGGTGCGCATTGACCACTTTCGAGGCTTTTACAACTACTGGGAAGTTCCGGCGGGGGAAGAAACAGCGATCAACGGACGCTGGTTGTACGGTCCGGGCGCCGACCTGTTCCACGCCGTCACCGCTGCGCTGGGCGAGGTGGCGATCATCGCCGAGGACCTGGGCGATTTCGACGCCGAATCGCGTGCCGGCGTGGACGCTTTGCAGGCCGGGTTCGGCTACCCCGGCATGAAGGTGCTCCAGTTCGCCTTCAGCGCCGGCCCGACCGATCTCTTCCTGCCCCACAACTTCACCCGTGACTGTGTGGTGTACACCGGCACCCACGACAACGACACGACCGTTGGCTGGTACCACGTCACATCCACAGAGGCGGAGCGGGACTATGCCCGCAAGTATCTGGGCAGAGACGGATCGGACGTCGCCTGGGACCTAATCCGGCTGGCGTGGGCAACGGTCGCCAACACGGCCATCACCACCGTTCAAGACCTGCTGAGCCTGGGGCACGAAGCGCGGATGAACACGCCTGGCACCGTCGGCCCGCCCAATTGGTGCTGGCGTCTCTTGCCCGGCGCACTGGGCGCACTGACTGGCGAGGTCGCGGCGCGGCTCCTGGAACTGACCACGATCTACGGAAGGACACCCTGAGTGATGTACAGGGACAGGTGTCTCCTTGTCCGTTTGACAACTTGGATGAACTATGCTAGATTAACGACGCAGGCGTGCCCCTCATGTTAACTTACTCATTGGTGAAGGAGGTGCCTATTGTAACGAGACGTAAGACGCACGAGCCACGTTGGACAACTTGCATCTTGATAATAGGAGGGTAATAGGAGGGTATTAACAATGGAAAAAGAAAAAATCTGGGAACTGGAAGAAGGGGAAAGACGGCCCGTAGGCGTGATTCACATCGTGATCACCGCCCTGCTGATTGGCATTGGGGCCGTGGTGGGTGCCTTCGGGAGTTTCACCCTGCCTCTGGGCTTTGGCGTCAACTTCTTCTGGCCTGCCATTGCTGTCCAGAATGTAGGCTCCGTTTGGTTCGGGGCCTGGGGGGTGATCGCTGCGTCGTTGTTCCCGATCATCTCCAATGGCATTGCCGGCACACCCGTTTACGTCTCGCTGGCATACATCCCGGCCAACGCGATGCAGGCCTTCCTGCCGGCCCTGGCCTTCCGCGTCTTCAAGGCCGACCCACGGCTCAGAAAGGGACGTGACTACCTGATCTTCTTGGTGGCCATTACCCTGGGCAACATCTTCGGTGCGCTCTACTCACCGCTCGTGGTGTTAAGGGGCTTTGGCCTGCTGACCGCTGAATCGGTACCGGTGTTTATCTGGGGCTGGTTCGCGGGCAACGAGATCGCCGGCATCATCTTCGGCCTGATCTTGATGAAGGCCCTATCCGATGTCGTTATGCGCAGCAAGGCATTCGTTAAGAAGTGGTTCGCCTAGCGCAATCGCTGCGCTCAGTCGGGGGGAGAGTTCACGGACTCTCCCCCCGCATGTGATATAGGGGAGATGAATGAATAAGACACTTCTGGGCTACGTGCCGGAGGAATCCCCCATCTATGATGTGCATCCCTTTGTGCGAGTTTTTTTCCTCTTCGTCGTCAGTCTTTTCCCTATGATCATCGTCGCGCCGGAGTGGAACGTCTTTTTCATTGTTCTTGTCATCATACTGATGCGATACAGTCGCATCAGCCTTGCGACGCTAAAGTTCTACGTGCCCGTGGCGATTTCCATGGGGAGCCTGATCTTGTTCTCGCACACAGTCTTCGCTGGTAACCACCCCGAGTTCACGGAATTGATCCGTTTCTTAGGCATCCGCATCTACTACGAGCGTATTGTCGAGGCAATAGTTGTCTACTTCCGCGTTGTGCCGATGATATTCATCACGGTCTACTTCCTCAGCAGTTCTCGCGAACGGGACATCATTGTAGCCATGCGCAGCATCCGCATCCCGTTCGCTATGACCTACCTGGTGGCGATGGCGTTGCGCTCGGCGGGAATGGTGCTGGAGGATTTCTCCATCGTGCGTCAGGCCGAGAAAGCGCGCGGCTTTGACCCAGCCGGCAAATCCATCGCCTACAAACTCAGACAGTTCGTGATGTACATCATCCCGCTCTTCGCGCTGGCGTTGCGCCGTGCGGACGAGTTCTCTAATGCATTGGTGGCTCGCGGCTATAGCTTCACGGGACTGTTGCACAATCCCGAGCGTGCTGACTATGTGCTGACTCACTATCACTTCAAGAAGCAGGACTTTGCCATCATTGCCGTGCTTGCACTTATGTTGATCGCCTTGCTTGTCTTGCGGTATGGCTTTGGACTGCTGGCACTCGAAGGCTCGCTGACCGAGGCCTTGCTGCACAGCATCTTGTTGTAACCAAAGGAGGCACATGGCGATTGTCCACTTTGAGAACTACGTTTGGAAATATACCCAGACCGAAGTACCGGCCTTGAAGGGCATCAACCTGGAGATCGAAGAGGGCACTTTCGTCGGGATCATCGGTCCGAACGGGGCCGGCAAGACCACCCTGGCCTACTCTATCAACGGCTTGATCCCCAATCAGTACTATGGCGTGCGCAAGGGGCACGTGTACGTGATGGGGAAGGAGGTCGAGGAGTACCGCTCCGAAGACCTGACTGAGATAGTAGGCGTTGTGTTTTCGGACCCCGAAGCCCAATTCACAGCGATGACTGTTGAGGATGAGGTGGTTTTCGGCATGGAGAACATAGGGCTAAATGTGAACGAGATTCGGGAGCGGCTGGCCTGGGTGGTACCGTTAACTAAAATCGGCCCGCTCATGGACAAACCCCCCTACGAGGTATCTGGTGGACAGAAAGCCCGGGTGGCGCTGGCATCCGTGCTGGCGATGACGCCCAAGGTGCTGGTGCTGGATGAGCCAACATCCATGCTCGATCCCATCAGTCGCAAGCGGGTCTTCGAAGTGCTGGCTCAATTGAAACAAGAGCAACATAGCACCATCGTCGTCATTGAGCACAATCTGGAGAACCTGGTCCCTCTGGCCGACCGTATGATACTGCTGTACGAAGGTAAAGTGGCGCTCGTGGACGACACGGAACGATTCTTCGAGCAGATGGACATCCTGTTGAAACGTGACGTGTTTCCACCGGGAGCGATCCACCTCTTTTACAAACTGCTCAAGAGCGGCTACTATCAGGATAAACTACCCCTCACACTGGACGAGGCTGTGGCCCGGCTGCGTGCGCTGATGGATAATGGGAGGAAACGATGATAAGCGAGCGGGCCCCCTACATTCAAGTCGAGAATCTGGTCTATCGCTATCCCGATGGGACGGTTGCCCTGCGGGGCATTAACCTCTCTATCCATGATGGCGATTTCATAGCCCTCGTCGGCCAGAATGGCTCGGGTAAGACCACTCTTTCAAAGTGCCTTAACGGGCTGTTCAAGCCTTCCCAGGGGTGTGTGGTTGTTGACGGCCTGGACACTCGAACAACCTCGATCACCCAAATGGCCAAACGGGTTGGATATGTGTTCCAAAACCCCGACCACCAACTCTTTAACAGCAACGTATGGGATGAGATCGCCTATGGCCCGCGCAACATCCAGTTGCCGGATGAGGAGGTCAGGGCACGGGTTGAGGAAGCGGTCCAAGTGGTGGGATTGGCAGAGCGCTACTTGAAGCAACACCCTTTCTTTCTCACTAAGGGGCTGCGCCAGCGGGTGGCTATCGGCTCAATCCTGGCATTGCGCCCTAAGGTGATCATCGTGGACGAGCCGACCACTGGCCAGGATGTTAAACAGTCGCTGGAAATCATGGATTTCCTGGAGGACCTGCACCGCGAGCGCGGGCACATCATCATCATCATCACCCACGACATGCCCATCGTGGCCCGACATGCCAAACGTACACTGGTGCTGGGGATGGGCGAGGTGCTGGCGGATGGCCCGACCCGGGAAATCTTTGCCCGGCCGGACGTGCTGGCCAAGACGTTCGTGGAGCCTCCGCAGATCACGCAACTGGCGCAGGCCTGTGTGGACCTGGGCTTCGATCTGGGCACGATGACGGTGGAGGAGATGGTCGCCCGTTTCCAGGAATTGGTCTCCTGAGAGCAATTTCTGATACAAGGAGCAAACGTGACCATGCGACCCCGTCTACAGTTTCTGTCTCCCGAGACCATTGAGCGCATCGTCTCTGAGGCCTACGATCTGTTGAGCGACCCAGGCGTGCGCGTCCACTCCGACCGCGCGCTGCGTCTCCTGGCCGAGCATGGTGCAGAGGTAGACCTCGAGGTGCAGGTGGTGCGCATTCCAGCCGACCTGGCCCGCCGGGCGCTCGAAACGGCCCCCTCGTCGTTTCACCTCTACGACGCCGACGGTGAACCAACGGTGCACTACGGCGGTGATGACGTGCACTTTGACCCTGGGTCAGCCGCCATCAAGATCCTCGACCACGGCGTGAAGCGCTCGCGCTCGCCAGTCACCGCCGACTTTGTGCACTTCATCAAACTGGCCGACGGACTGGACGCGCTGGACGGGGTCGCTACCTCCCTAGTCTGCGCGGATGTCCCGCAGGAGATCGCCGATCTCTACCGGCTCTACCTGGTCCTGCTCTGCACCCGCAAGCCAGTCGTCACCGGCGCGTTTGCTGTCGAGACGTGGGGGATGATGAAGGACATGCTAGTGGCGATGGCCGGCAGCGAGAAGGCACTGGCAGAGAAGCCCATAGCTGTCTTCGATGTCTGCCCCTCCCCGCCGCTTCTGTGGTCTGAGATCACCTGTGAGAACCTGATGGACTGTGCCCAATACCGGGTGCCGGCGCAACTGGTGAGTATGCCGCTGGCGGGAGCCACGGGGCCGGCGACTCTCCTGGGCGCGGTCGTCCAGCATACCGCCGAGAACCTGAGCGGGGTCACCATCCACCAACTGGTCAACCCCGGCGCGTGCATCGTCTGGGGTGGCTCCCCCGCCGCCTTCGATATGCGCACGGGCACCACCCCGATGGGTGCTATCGAGACGACGATGATTGATTGCGCCTACGCGGAGGTGGGCAAGCATCTTGGTCTGCCCACTCACGCTTACCTGGGAATGTCCGACTCCAAGGTAGTGGACGCCCAGTGCGGATTCGAATCGGGCATCGGCGCGGTGTTGGGGGCACTGGCAGGCATCAACATGATCTCCGGCCCCGGCATGCTCGACTTTGAGAGCTGCTTCAGCCTGGAGAAACTGGTGATTGACGCCGAGATCGTGGGGATGGCGAAGCGGCTGGTGGCCGGGATGGTCGAGCGGGAGACGCCCCTGGCGCTGGAGGTCATCCGCCAGGTGGGACACGCGGGCAATTTCCTGAGCACGCCCCACACGCGCCGCTGGTTCCGAGAGGAACTGTTCATCCCCAGCCCGGTGGTGGACCGTGACTTCCGCCGCAACTGGGAGGCAAAGGGCAGCCTGGACGTCGCCGAGCGCGCCCACCGGCGCGTCGAAGAAATCATCGCTGCCTATGAACCCCAGCCCTTGCCCGATGAAGTAATTCGCGAACTGGAGGCCATCACACTGCAGGCAGCCCAGGCCGCTGGAATGGATAGCCTGCCAGAGCGCGAGTGATCAGCAACGCCCATCCGGCGTCCGGCATCCAGTTTACCCCCAACACCCCGTCAGGGTGTTGGGGTAGGCGTCGGCTCAGCAGGTACTTCCGGGGTTAGTTCCCCGGCAAGGGGCAAGACAGAGGGCAGCACTAAATCCATCACGTCAGCCCAGAGTGACTCCAGTTCTGTCCCTACTCGGAAAGAACGCGCCGCGATAAGCCGTTCCAGCCCCGCTGTCCGCTCCTGCAATCCCAGGAGCGTCTCCGCCTGCTCCGGCATCAATGTCACCGCATGTTCTAAATGTATCGTCGCCAGGGTAAGGGTATCGCGCGCGCCCTTGGAGTCCTCCTCCAGCAGCAGGAGGCGTACCTTCAACAGATCCTGCGCGGCTTGAAGCAGCGCCAGTCGGCCTTCGAGCCTCTCTGTCCGCCCGGCGACCTGATCAGTCCGCTCACCCAGGTTGGTAGTGGCGCTGTCCAGTTTCGAACGCAGGGCCTCCACAACTTCCTGCTGCGCCCCCAGGTCCTCTTCCGCCTGAGTGGTGCGGCGCTCCAGTTGCTGGATCTGCTCTACAGTCCCCTCTATCTCCTGTGCTTGAACGGCAGATTTCTCCTCCAATGCGGTCATCTCGGCTTCCAGAGTAGCGATGCGCTCCTGAAGGGCCAGGTTCTCATCCTGCAAGCGGGCCTGCTCCTGCGCCATCCGCTGCTCCAACGCGGTAACGCGCGCGGTGTTTTGCTGTACCGGCTGCACCAGGCTGCGGTAAACCCAGGGCACGCCATAGTAGAGCCCCAGGCCGACCAACGCGCCCACAATCAGGACAAAGAGAAGGCGAATCAAGAAACGAAAGAAACCCCCAATGGCCCGCAGGACGGGGCTCCCTGATGGTTTTGAAGTCGGTTGTTGATACGTCATAGTTCCATCTCCTTACTGGGTGGGTGTGGGGGTCTCAACAGGCGATTCGGGCGTTGGCTCGGTCGCTGCTTCGTCTCCGAAAGTCTCCTCCAACAACGCCTGGAGTTGGCCGAAGAACGTCGTCACCCGCTGCGCTTGCGCCTGTATCACGGAGAGATCCTCCGAGACACTCGCCAATTCGCTCTCCAGGACATCGGCCCGCTGGTCGAGGGCCGTCGTCTCTTGACGGAGGGTATCCACAGCGGACTCTGCTTTCTCCATCCGGGCAGTCAGACCTTCCAGCGTGTCCAGTCGCTGCCGCAGCCCGTCAATCTCCCCTCCCAGGGAGCTCATTTCCGCCGCCAGATTATCCATCCGGTTCTGCACATCCAGGACGGCGTGGCTACTGCTCAGGTCCAGTGAGCCATTGATGCCAGAGAACACCAGCAGCGTAAAGAACATTCCTAGCAATCCACCCACCAGCGATGACCAAAGCCAGGATAGGCCGCTTCTCTTAGAAGGTTCGCGTACCGGTACAGGGGGAGAGGATGGTGCGGCGGTTTCAACGCGAGGGGGTGTGGGCGCTTCCTCGGTGATGGGAGTCTCCTCCGCCGGAGAGATGCGTTCTTTTTCCAATACTGCTTCCTGGGCCTCGGGAAGTGCCATCTCCTGCGACGCAGGGACTTCTGGCGGGACCAAAGCCACCTCGGGAGGTTCCTCCAGCGGTGCTTCCTCGGCGACAGGAGCCTCCTCCGCCGGGGAGATGTATTCCTCCTCCAATACTGCTTCCTCGGCCTCGGGAGGTGCCATCTCCTGCGACACAGGGGCTTCTGGCGAGGCCAAAGCCGCCTCGGGAGGCTCCTCCAGCGGCGCTCCCTCAGCAACTGGCGGCATGGGCATCTCGGGCAGCGTGACGATCACCCGATCAGCCAGTCGCTCATAGGCTGCACGGCCGATACCAGGGACAGCGGTGAGTTCCTCCGGTGAGTGAAAGCCCCTCCGCTCCTCTCGATAGGCCACGATGCGCCGAGCCAGCATGGGACCAATGCCCGGAAGTACCTCCAGTTCCTCCGCCGTGGCCTGGTTAAAATCCACCATAGATAGCCCCTCAGGTGTCACGCCAACGTCCATTTCTTTGACCTGGGTTTCAGGGTGCATAAGATCCTCCTTGCCTGTGAGAACGTCTGCACTGGTGGCAGACAATTCACCAACAGATTCATAGCGCGGCCAGACCGCAAGTCTGCAAGTAGCAGATCACGACTCTCGCGGACAACGCAAATGTTGCCGGGTAATACTATATGTCTATCACACGACAAACCTTATCATTACAATTATAAACAACATTACAGGTAATGCAACTTTGACTGAGCAGTGGGATTTCGCAGCAGATCAACGTTCGGTATCCAACGCGCAGGTGATGCAATATATCCCAATTTTCGGTCGCCGCCCGGCCCCCGCTGCTTGCAGCCCTACACCACGATATTCACCAGCCGCCCCGGCACGTAGACAACCTTGCGGATTTCCCTGCTCGCGATGTGACGCTGGATGTTTACATCGGACAGGGCTGCCTCCCGCGCCGCCTTCTCTGTGATCCCCACCGGTACCGAAAGGCGCGCCCGCACTTTGCCGTTGACCTGCACCACCAGTGTGATCATCTCCTCGGCCGTCAGGTCGGGGTCGAACTGGGGCCAGGACTGCTGGTGGATGCTGTAAGGCCGGCCGGTCCGCGCCCACAATTCCTCGGCGATGTGCGGGCAGCAGGGGGCCAGCAGCAGTAGCAGCGTCTCGATGGCTTCCTCCCAGGCGGGGATGCCGTAGACCGGCGTCCTCTTCGCCTTCTGCAGCGCATTGGTGAACTCCATCAGCCCGGCGATGGCGGTGTTGAAGGCGAACTCTTCCATGTCGTCCGTGACGCGGCGAATGGTCTTGTGGGTCCAGCGGCGCAAACTGGCAATCTCTTTCGCAGTAGGCTCGCCGATTTGCCGATTTGCCGATTTGCTGACTTGCTGATTTGCTGATTTGTCTAACACCAGGTTCCAGACTCGATTCAGCCAGCGGTAGACCCCCTCGATGCCGTGGGGATCCCATGGCCCGCCTTGCTCCCAGCGCCAGCCGAACATCAGGTAGCCGCGCACCGTATCGGCCCCGTACCGCTGCACCAGGTCGTCAGGCAGAACGACGTTGCCCCGAGACTTGCTCATACGCGCTCCATCGGGGCCCAGGATGATGCCCTGATTATGCAAGGCCAGCATTGGTTCGTCGAAGTCCACCAACCCCATGTCCCGCAACACCTTGGTGAAGAAGCGGGTGTAGAGCAGGTGCATGACAGCGTGCTCCGGCCCGCCGGTGTACATATCCACCGGCAGCCAGTAGTGGCCCGCATCAGGGTCCCAGGGGCAATCGTCCCGGTGCAGGGGCTGGCCCTCCTTGTGGTAAGGCGTCACGTAAGCATATTGATACCACGAGGAGCACATGAATGTATCCATAGTATCGGTCTCGCGGGTGGCCGGGCCGCCGCACCTGGGGCAGGTGGTGTGCAAGAAGCCCTCGTGGTACTTAAGTGGACTCTCGCCGGTGGGCAGGAACTCAGCATCCTCCGGCAGCAGCACCGGCAGGTCCTCGTAGGGGACAGGGACGGTACCACACTTGTCGCAGTAGACGATGGGAATGGGCGCACCCCAGTAGCGCTGGCGGCTGATGCACCAGTCCCGCAGCCGGTAGTTGACGGCGAACTCGCCGGTGCCCTGTTCTTCCAGCCATTCGGTCACTTTCTGCACCGCCACGTCGCCCGGCGTGCCAGTGAAGGGGCCGGAGTTGATCATCGTTCCGTACTCGGCGTGGAACAGTATGTCGCGGTAGAAGGGTTGGGTATACAGCATCTCCATCAGGGTGCGGTTGTCGCTTACCGGTGGGTAGATCTCTTTGCAGCGGGCCAGAATCTCGCGATCCGCCTCCACGGAGTCGAGCTCTCGCACCTCGTCATCGAAGATGAAGGTCCAACGGGCACCGACGACCTCGTTCCATTCGTTCGGCTTTATGTAGGCCCGCATCAGGTTGATGTATTGGTCGATCTGGGCCTGGCTGTGCAGTGTGACGTAAAGCGCCTCGCCTTTATCGCCATGTGGCCTCACCTCGAACTCGATGCCGGCCGCTTGCAACTCGGCGGCAAACCCGTCACGTACCGAGCCGGGAAAGGCGAAGGATTTGGCCACGCTATCGGGCCGGTCAATGACTGGAATGATGGGCAGTCCGAATTTGATGGCGAAGTCGAAGTCCCGCTCGTCGTGGGCCGGGACGGCCATGATGGCCCCCGTCCCGTAGGTCATCATCACGTAGTCGGCGATCCAGATAGGGATGCGCTCGTTGTTGACCGGGTTGATGGCGTAGGCGCCGATGAAGACACCGGTCTTCTCTTTCTCGGTGGAGAGGCGCTCGATCTCGCTCTGACAGGCGGCCTGGTACTTGTACTCCTCCACCTCCCCCCGGAACTGCGGCGTGGTCAGTTTATCCACCAGCGGGTGCTCGGGAGCCAGCACCATGAAGGTCGCGCCCCAGAGAGTGTCGGGCCGGGTGGTGAATACGATGATGCCCTCATCCGCCCCCCCTCGGCCCCCCCCAACTCTGGGGGGGGAGGTGGGAGAGGGGGAACCCGCAATCGGGAAAGTGACATTCGCTCCCTCGCTGCGCCCGATCCAGTTTTTTTGCATGGCGCAGATGCGCTCCGGCCAGTCTATCCTGGAGTGGTCCAGCAGTTCATCGACATAGTTCGTGATGCGGAAGAACCACTGCTCCAGTTCCTTCTTGATGACCGGTGTGCCGCAGCGCTCGCAATGGCGGTCCTCTCCCCAGACCTGCTCTCGGGCCAAGGTAGTGTTGCATTTGGGGCAGAAGTCCACCGGGGCCATCTTTTTATAGGCCAGGCCGGCCTCGTAGAATCTGAGGAAGAACCATTGCGTCCATTTGTAGTAGCCAGGCAGGCAGGTGACCGCCTCTCGATCCCAGGCCCACATAGCCCCCATGGAACGCAGTTGTCTGCGCATGACTTCGATGCTATCCCAGGCCCATTTGAAGGGGTGGATGCCCCGCTGGATAGCCGCGTTCTCGGCCGGCAGTCCGAAAGCATCAAAGCCGACGGGATAGAAGACGTTGTAGCCCTTCATTCGCATGTAACGCGCACGGGCATCTGAGGGGGCCATTACGTACCAGTGACCGACGTGCAGGTAGTCGGCTGATGGGTAGGGCAGCATGGTCAGGAAGTAATACTTGGGCCGGGTCGGGTCCTCGCGGGTGGCGTACAGCCCGTCGTCTTCCCATCGTTTCTGCCATTTGGGTTCGATCTCCTGGGGTACGTACTTATCTGTCATCTTCTTCTCCTTACCTATTTATCACCATACTCTGGGCGATTGATCTCAAGCCGGCAGTATGAACTCCAGTGCACGTGCCAGGCTTCGCTGGAATCCAGACGGAAAATCGTACCCTAGATTGGGATGCACCTCCAGTTCGCACTTTGCACCTCCAGTTCGCACTTGAAGCGGCTCCAAATCCTCATCTTCTCGCAGTAAAGTCAGGTGGAGCCAATGTCCAGCGGCAAGTGCTTCCTCAAACAGTTGAAGGGCCAGTGTCGTTTGCTTCATCCGAGATGCAAGGCAAATGCGCCAGAAATAAAGCGTTTGAGCCCACGCTGGAAATCGGCTGGTCTCACGTGTGATCAGATCAAACGCCTTAGTGTACTCTCCCTTTTGATAGAGCTGGAATGCCTGAGCCAGAAGACCGTCCAAGGTGAGATTGTTCATCGCCGGTTGACCTCTTAATTGTTCGAATCAGTGTAACGATTGAGGAAAGATCCAAACCTCTTATCCCTTTGCCTCAATCCGCTGCCACGCCTCCAGCGCGGGGGCATAGAACGGCACCTCCAGGCGACGCTGCAGGAAGTGGGCGCCACCGAAATGGTCGGCGTGGGCGTGGGTGATGAACACCGCCTCCAGTACGACCCCCAACTCGTCGGCGACTCGCAGCGCTCGTCGGGCGGCGTCCTTATCCAGCCCGGCGTCAATCAGCAGTCCCTTCCCGTCCCGCACGACCAGCCCCATGTTAGAGCCGCCTTGCAGGTAGAAGATGCCGCGGGCCAGTTCCACTCGTTCCACGTTCACTCCCCCTCCACCAGCGTCATCCACCCAAACCGATCCTCCAGTTCACCTCTGGCGATGCCCAAAAAATGCTCCTGCAGGTGAGCCGTCACCGGCCCGCGCCGTCCCTCGCCCACCGGGATACTGTCTTTCTATTATAGAAAGGCCCCTCCGTCTCAGGGACGAAGGGGCGCTCCGCGGTACCACCCTGATTAGAAGACATCCCTACGCACGGGACGCCTCCTGCTCTTAACCCGTTAACGAGGGCCGGTCGTCGCCGGTTACTTGCTGGTTGCTCGTTTTCACCGGCGCGGCTCCCAGGCGAGTTCGGCCTTACATGGCGCTCCCCCTGAGCGCCGGTGGCCGGGCTTCCACCTGGTGTTTCCCGGCTCGCTGCGGGGATGGCCTACTACTCCTGTTCGCAGCCTTTCGATTATGCACAAGGTGGACCCGGAGGGACTCGAACCCTCGACCCCCACAATGCCATTGTGGTGCGCTCCCAACTGCGCTACGGGCCCACGCTGGGGCGACGCTGATGGAGCTGAGGGGACTCGAACCCCTGACCTCTACAGTGCGATTGTAGCGCTCTCCCAACTGAGCTACAGCCCCGCGACCTGCTTTAATTTTACCCCAGAACGGAGAGATGTCAAGGTTTGACACGCCCCCGCGCCGTACTATACTGAATACCGGTCGTTGGGCCAGACCATCAACCATATCGCCGCCGTCTCTTCACCAGTACGCTGGATACCGTTGTGAGGCCGGAGAGTGCTCTGCCGGCTCCCTTCGTCGTAGGTCTATTCTGCCACTTCCCCCAACAGCACCTGCAATTCGGCCAGCGTCGTGACGTGGGCCACCCGGGCCACGAAGGTATGCAGGTCGGGGCTGTGGGCGCGCAACTCCTGTACCGCCGGGCCGATAGGGTCCGCCCCTGCCGCGCCGGGTTCGTCGGCGTAGGCCCCGTGGAAGGCGAAGTAAGCCTGGTTTAGTTTGCGGATGTAGTAGCCGTGGGAGACAAACTCCTGCCGCCATTCCTCCATGTAAGCCTCCGCCTCTTCGATTCTCCCCTGGGCCAATAGTTCGTCTACCTGGATGCGCGTTTCCCGCATCTCCGCGCGGAAGTCGAAGGCAGGTGGTTCGGGTGGAGGCGTCTTCTCTTCTGGCTCCTCCGGCGCGGGCTCCGGCTCCGGTGGCAGAAGTTCGGGGTAATAGCGGGCCACCATCCGTCGCCCAGCCTCCTTCCCCACGATGGAGGCCACGGTCTCGTTGATGATGCGCGTTTCGGGGGCGGCGTCGTAGTTCCAGCCCAGCGGTCGTGGTGTGAGGTAGTGGTGCGTCCACTCGTGCGCGGTCACCTCGGCCACCCAGTTGAGCGAACTGCTCTCCAGCAGCATTGCTGGATAGGCAGACAGCCCGCCGATGCCAGTCACCAGCGATGAGACGTCGTGAGAGGCATCCACCTGTTCCTCAATGGCCTCCCGCCGGGCCACGTTCAGCCCGTGGCACAGGCTGAGGCTGAAGATGCATTCGATGTGGTCACGGGGGGAGACGATGAGCAGCAGGGGCAGCGGGGTGAAGTGGGCACCTACGGGCGGAAACTCCTGGCCGAGTATGCCAAACCCCTCGTCCACCAGGATGCAGGCTGTCTGTTCTTCCAGGATCGCTTCAGCGAGCGGCTGGCGGGCCTTCTCCGCCGCGCGCAGTTCGGCCAGTTGGGCACGCAACTCGGCCGTCGCCGTCTCGGGATCCCCTACTTCCGGGTCGGTATAAGCGCGTTGGATTTCCCAATCCAGGCACTGGATATCGGCCACCAGTCTCAGGTAGTCGAGGAAGAAATCGTGGCGGGCGGGCTCATCCATGTAGCGCTGCGGCGCGACCAGGCTGTGGGCCAGTTTACCCAGCAGCGCCCCCATCTCCCAGCCAGCGAAGTCAAACTGCTCTCCGACGAGGGTGCGGTTGATCTGGGTATTGAGGCGGGCGGGCGGCGGTCCTTCGGCTGCCAAGCCCAGCAGCAGCACGACCAACAGCAGCGCCAGTCCCCACCGCTGGACAGTCCAACTCAAGAGGCTTCGGAGACGCTCGACCAACCTTTGATGAGACGCCATGTGGTTGTATCCATCACTGCTAGGCCCGTAAACGGTATAGCGCGCCACTCGGCTACCGTCGGCCAGCGGTTCTCCAACCGGGCCAGGAAGAGGGTCAGGATCAGCCCGTGTGAGACCACTGCCAACGTTTGCTCAGGATGCGACGCTACCAGTCCCTTGAGGCAGCGGGTGATACGCTCGGCAGCCTGAGCGGCCGGTTCCATACCAGCGATGCTCGTCTCTGGCTCGGCAAAAAGGCGCGCGATGACCATTTCGTAGTCATGTACCGGTTGGGGGCGGTGTAGTTCGTGCAGGCAATCCACAGTCTCCAAAGGAACGCCCCAGCGACGGGCGGCCGGTCTCGTCGTCTGCAGGGCCTTAGGCTCGGGGCTGGAGAAGATTAATTCTACCTCGCGCCAGAAGTTCTGTCGTGCCAGGACGCCGGCCTCGCGCTGACCCTCCTCGGAGAGGGGCCAACGTTCGATCTCATCGCCCATCATCTGTGAACGGGCGTGACGAACAAGGTACAGTGATGCCATTTGGTCTCTTTGTAGCGATGGGAATTGTAGCAGATGGCGGGCGCTTTGGCAAGCCACCCAGGTTGCGTAAAACCTGAGTATGGGTATAATGGCGAGGCGGTTAGCAGACAGCCGTTCACGGTTCGCAATCGGCTTCTGAGATTTGTCGTCTGGTCGCTAGAATGGAGTTTACTATGGCTTTGAAAGCGATAGGGAGACTGGTAGCGCTGGCACTGTTGTTCGCCTCAACTGCGTGTGTTCCGACGTTGGTCACATCTGCACCTCCTACCTATGCACCAACCAGCACTTCTACGGTCCCGGCCCCGGCTGAGCCTGCTGCCACGCCCGTCGTTCTACCTTCTCCCACCCCGGAGCCTCCCCTGGCCGCGCTGATCAACAGCCAGCCCATCTACCTGGCCGATTACGAGCGCGAGTTGGGGCAGTACGAGGCCTCGTTGCTGTCGCAGGGGATTGACCCCAACAGCCCGGATGGTCAGGCCCACCTGGCTCAGGCTCGCGCCTGGATTCTGGACTGGATGATCTCTGAGGTATTGATCGAGCAGGCGGCGGTCGCGGCGGGCGTCGGTGTCTCCGATGCTGAGGTGGACGCCGATATGCAGGAGATGATCGCTGAGAGCGGAGGCGAGGAACCGTTCCTGGCTAAACTGGCGGAGTGTGGCGAGACTTACGAGGACGCCTGGCAGAAGGAACGCAGGCAGTTGATTGGAATGGCGATGACGCAGCGTATCATTGACGGCGTGCCGGCGACAGCCGAACACGTCCACGCCCGCCACATCCTGGTGGACACCTCTCAGGAGGCGGAGCGCGCCCTGGCCCAACTCCAGGCTGGCGCCGATTTTGCCGCCCTGGCCAGGGCCTATTCCCAGGACACCAGCACCCGCGAAACAGGGGGCGACCTGGGCTTCTTCCCCCGGAGCATCCTGCTTGCCCCTGAGGTGGAGGAGGCCGCCTTTGCCTTGCAGCCTGGCCAATTCAGCGGTGTAGTGACCAGTACGCTGGGCTATCACATCGTGCAGGTTGTTGAGCGCGACCCGGCCCGGCCCGTCAGCCCGGAAAATCTGCGCCTTCTGCAGGACCGGGCGGTGCAGGAGTGGATTGATGAATTGTGGGCTCAGGCTGTGGTTCAGCGTTTCGTCGAGACGGCTTCCTGATGCAAGGGAGTGTACATAGGAGGGTGGGGCCTTCCCCCAAGATTTGAGTGCGCCCGACCCGGGACTGCTGTGAGGAGATCAAGTGATGGGAAACAACAGAAAAATCGCGCTTTTTAACGTCCTGACCATCGTGGTGCTTATGGCCACGGTGTGTCTGGTGGGCTTCTACGGACTCGTCGCGTTCAACGTCTTCAACCCTTTCCCGCCTCCAACCCCTATCCCCACGGCCTATTTACCAACGCCCACGGAGACACTCACGCCGGGCGCTCCCACCCGGACGCCGACTTGCACTCCGACCATCACGCCCACTCCGACCCCTAAGAGGACGCGCACTCCCACGCTGACGCCGTCGGTCACTCCCACCTGGCCTCCTACGGCTCCGCCCCCTACGCCCACTCCCCGGGTCACGCGTTCTCCATGGCCTTTCACCTACGAGCTGAGATTGGGTACGCCACAGTTGGGATGCGCTTGGACGGGGGTGGCAGGCCACGTGCAGGACTTGGATGGCAATCCTCTCATTGGCTATCCGGTGCATATCTGGGGAGCGGGTATTGACACGGTCGTCACCTCCGGTGCTGATGCAGGGCTCAATACCCGCTACGGTCATCAGGCTGCGTGGGAGCAATTCTTTGATGCGAGCCCGAAGTCGATGCAAGTGCGGGTGCAACTTCACGATCCCTACCAGGCAGACCATCTTCCTATTTCGGAGGAGGTCGTGATTGACATGCCCGGGTATTGCGGTGCGGCCCTGGGCTATGTAGTGTTCGTCCAGAACCACTAGAGAGCAAGCAGAGGCGGAACGTGGCAAATAAACGTGTAACTACAGGGATTAAGGGCCTTGACGAGATGTTGGGCGGAGGCTTCCTGCCCGGCTCAATGGTGTTGGTGCGCGGCGCACCGGGCACGGGTAAGACCTCGTTGGCGATCCAGTTCCTCATCCACGGCGCAGCGAAGCACAACGAACCGGGGCTGTTCATATCCTTTGAGGAATTCTCCAGTTCCCTCTACCGCGACGCCGAGGCATTGGGCTGGAACCTGAAGGAACTGGAGGCAAGTGGAAAACTACATCTGGTGTTCACTTCGCCGGAGGTACTCCTGGCCAGCATGGAATCTCCTGATAGTCGTCTCAACCGGTTGATCCTCGACGCCAATATCCGGCGGCTGGCGCTTGACAGCGTGTCTCATTTCGACCGTCTCACCGACGATACGCAAAAGTTGCGCCACGTCTACACCTCCGTAGCGAACGGCCTGCGGCGGGAAGGAGTCACGGCGATGCTGCTGGGTGAGGAAGGCCAGGCCGAGTATCGGCGTGCCTTCCAGGGTGGCCTCTCGTTCATAGTGGACACCATTATTATGTTGCGCTACGTGGAGATCGAGAGCGCCATGCAGCGTGCCATCGTGGTGCTAAAGATGCGAGGCTCCAACCACGCCAAGGAGATTCGCCGCTACGATATTGGTCCAGGTGGCCTGACGATTCTGGATGCCTTTGAGGGGCGCCAGGGGCTGCTTAGTGGTATTCCGTATCGAGCACTGCCGTAGCCATTAGTCGTCGGCGATTGTGATTCGTCTTGGTCATTGTTCATTGGCTCATTGAGTCATTGTTCATTGGCTCATTGAGTCATTGTTCACTGTCCCATGGGCACTCTCTACCTAGTTGGTACCCCGATTGGCAACCTGGAGGACATCACCCTCCGCGCTCTGCGGATCCTCAAGGAAGTCACGCTTATCGCTGCGGAGGACACCCGCCGCGCTCGTATCCTCGCCCGGCGCTACGAGATCGAGACCCCCATCACCAGTTACTTCGAGGGCAACAAACTAGCGAAACTGGAAACGGTGCTGGGAGCGCTGGACACAGGTGACGTAGCCCTGATATCCGAGGCCGGGATGCCGGGGCTTTCGGACCCTGGCTACGAACTCATCCGCGCTGCCATTGAGCGCGGCCATCCAATCGTGCCCGTTCCGGGCCCCTCAGCTCCCGTGACGGCGCTGGTCGTCTCTGGCCTGCCCAGCGACAGTTTCCTCTACCTGGGCTTCCTGCCCCGACGCCGGAGCGAGCGGTGCAGGCTGTTGGCCAAAGTGGCGCAGGAGTGGCGCACACTGATCGTCTTTGAAGCTCCCCACCGGTTGCGCGCCAGTCTGGCCGACATCCAGGCTGTGCTGGGTGACCGACCACTGGCCGTCTGCCGTGAACTGACCAAGTTGCACGAGGAGGTGTGGCGAGGGATCGTCTCTGAAGCGCGGACTCACTTCGACGAAGTCGAGCCACGGGGCGAGTTCACACTAGTCATCGGTGGAGTGCCGGAGGAGCGCGAGCGTTGGGATGAGGGGCAGGTGCGAACCGCGTTGGATGAAATGCTGGTGCAGGGTATGCCCCGTCCAGCCGCTGCGCGACGTGTCGCCGCTGCCTCCGGTTGGAACCGCGCAGAAGTCTACACACTCGGTCTCATGGATGAGCAAGATTGACTCAAGTCTGGCTGAAGTCTGCGGATTCGCCAGCGGACAGTTTTTGAACGCAATTGTAACAGTTATGCCTCAATCACTGACAACGCGAATGAGGTGGCACATACGGTGACAGGCACATGGGCAAGTGGGATTGGGTCAGAGGGCACAGGACAACCCGGCAAGAAGTGACGAAAGGGGTCGTCAGCGCCAGTTATGCCCTCGACGACCTCGTTCAGGCTGGTCTAATCGGCCGTCGGCGGGCGGCCCGTTTCCGCGCCCAAACCAGCCTGACGGATTTCGCGTGGCGGGTGTTCTGGCCAAAGGTGGCGGTCAGACGGAGGCACTACGCGGAAGCGATAGCCCGTGCGCGGGGGGTTGTCGTGTTCATGCACGGCTGGGATGGCAGCCATGCCATCTGGGAGCAGATTCCGGCACTGGTGTGTGCTACCAACCCCCAACTGGTCGCGCTGGCTGCCGACGTGAATGGCTTCGGTGGCTCCCCTTTTGCTGATGAACTGCCCGCCATCGAAGCCTGCGATCCGGCTGCGAACATGGCCGCCATCGAGCACTGGATCGAGTTACTGGGGCTGCGCTCAAGCCGCCGGGCGACTCATCGCCTGCGCGTCATCACTCTCGTCGGCCACTCGATGAGCGGCGCGTCGCTGTTCTATCTGAAGGAGTCCCGATGGCGCCAGCACGAGGTCGCCCGGCTGGCGATTGCACCCGCCCTGTTGATCAACGACGCACTGCGCAAGAATTTCTACAAGGCGCTTGGTGTGGGCATCTGGGCCGGTTCGACCGGTGATATGTTGGGGTGGCTCAAGACCAGGCTGGCTCCTTCCATCGTCGAGATGCTCATCGGCGCGGCCAGCCGGGCTGTGAAAGCCGAGCACGTGCGGATATTCAACGCCACTCCAAAGGGCGCGCTGGCGCAGACCTTCTTCGCGATGGGGGCTATACCCCGTCAAGTTGAGTCCCACCGCTGGCGTCATTTCCACGTCGTGCTGGGCCACAAGGACCGTCTGGTGGGAGTTAGGCCGATGTTGGAACTTCTGGAGGAACTGGGCTTGGCCAGCGATCAAGTGCGCGTCGTGCTGGGCGACCATTACCTCTTCTCGGTCAGCAATCAGAGCCGCCGCTTGCACCTGTGCAACCGGGGGGTCGTGGTCGAGGAAATCCTGGCCCGGCACGAAGCGTGCCGGCAAGGAATGTCGTAGAGAGCAAAGGAGCCTGGCGGAATTGGAACTTTCGGCTGAAGAGCAATCCATGCTGGTCGGTGAATTCGGCCCCGGCGTGCGCAAGGCGATGGAAATCGTCGTCACGCTGGGGCAGATTTATGGCGCCTGGCGACTGGTGCCAGTGGGCTCCGTGCAGGTGGCGGGGGTCAGTTACCGCAACCTGGGCGAGGCGGGGCTCGAGTTCCTGCGCGAGTGGGCCGACCAGTCCGCACGGGTACGCGTGCCCACGACGCTGAACCCGGCCGGGATGGACCTGCGCGCCTGGCGGGAACTGGGCTTTTCGGAATCGTTCGCCCGCCGCCAGGAAACGGTAATCGAGGCCTACCGGCGGCTGGGAGTGCGCACGACCTGCACGTGCACGCCCTACCTGGTGGGCAACATACCCCGTTTGGGCGAGCACGTGGCCTGGGCTGAATCCTCGGCGGTGAGTTACGCCAACTCGGTGCTGGGGGCGCGCACCAATCGGGAGGGTGGGCCGGGCGCGCTGGCCGCGGCCATCACGGGGCGCGCTGCTGCCTACGGACTGCACCTGGACGAGAATCGCCGGGCCACGTTGCGGGTGGTCGTGCGCCGCCCAGTGCGGACGCTCTCCGACTTTGGGGCGTTGGGGTGTCTGGTCGGGAAGGAAGCCCGCAATCGCGTGCCGTATTTCGTGGGTCTGGAGGAAGCGTGCTCCGACATCGCGTTGAAGGCGTTGGGGGCCGCCATGGCAGCCAGTGGTGCCGTGGCCTTGTACCACGTCGAGGGGGTCACACCCGAGGCTGACCAGCCGGACATACTGACCCCCGGCCACGAGAGGCTTGTCGTGGACGACTTGCAGCCCGCCTACGCCGCGCTCAATTCCGAAGTCCGCCAAATTGACCTGGTCTGGTTCGGCTGTCCCCACGCGGGGCTGGAGGAGATTGCAGAAGTGGTGCGGCTTCTGGCCGGGCGACGGGTGAAAGCGGCGTTGTGGATCACGACGGCGCGGGAGGTGCGACAGGTTGCCGAAGCAGAGGGACTGGTGGCCGCAGTCGAGGCCAGCGAGGGGCGGGTGGTGGCCGACATGTGCGTGGTCGTCGCTCCGATGCAGCAACTGGGCTTTCGCACCCTGGCGACCCCCTCGGCCAAAGGAGCCATCTATGTGCCTTCCCACGCGGGGTTGCGGGTGCGCTACGGGACGGTCGAGCAATGCGTTGAAGCGGCAGTAACCGGTATCTGGTCGGGGTTATGAACAGTTGCAAGACCTGATAGGCCGGCTAATCATGGCCGGATTGGTCGTCACAGCACTCGTGGTGGCACTCGTTGCCCTGCTGGGGGCGGGGTAGAGCGGTGAGCGGCGCGACTTGCCCAGCGAGTGGATCGTCTACTATGGCTTCGATGGCGCTTTTGACATGAAAGTGAAACGAAAAAACTGTCAATATTGAGTATACTAATATTGACGCTGGACTCATGAGTTGGGTGATGCCTGAGCGGCAGCGTGTTGACACGTCAGACAATCTGCTGCGTCCTGTCAGATTGAGGTGTGTTCCACACCAGAGTAAAGGGAGATTCTTCAGGTCGCTGGGTCTGAACCTCTATCCCGGTGACGAAACAAGTTTCGGCCTCCATTCCAACCGGAGAAGTGCGGAAAACAGGAAACAGACTTTCCGAGAAATCTCATCAAATGAAAGGATGTGATATCTCTGGACAATTGGGATAACTTGCGGCATACTATCAGCGAATTCACCGTATGACTACCCAACCTTGAGGAGGTACACTATGTCTAAGAAATACTGGAAAGCACTGGGAGGGATACTCCTGGCGCTGGGGATGGTGGGGTTGGCTCTGCTGACCACCCGCGCTGCGGGAGGAGGGGGCCAGGAGTGGTCCACCGACACCTTCGCTGACTTCTGTCAAGGCACTATCACTATGGACGGTGTGGACGTCTGGAGCGTGCCGGGGACGGCGCGGCTGGATCGCCTCTGGTGGCCCAACGTGCGGGTGAACGACGTTTCGAGTCAGAGCAAGTTAGCCCCTAGCCTCACCTTCGCCCTCACCAGCACTGGAGGCACGACGGAGACCGTCTTCTTAGCCGTGTGGGCGGATGAACGTAGCTGCGATCACTGCCCCGATATCTACTTCGCCCGCAGCACGAACGGCGGCCATTCCTGGTCGGCCGACATTTTGGTGAAGGATACGTGTGATCCTGATGATCCCCCCTATCCGGTTTGTCCCTGCCTGCACACCCCCGATATCGCCGTGCGTGCAAAGGACGAGAGTTACTGGGTCGTGTGGCAGCATGATCCCATAAACCCTGATGAGGGGGACATCTACTACGCCGTCAACTACGATGGGGGTGCCAACTGGTATCCTGCTACCCCGCCCACCCCGGTGTACACCGGCATGGGGAAGCAACTTCTCCCCCGCATCGCGCCCCACGCCCAATCGGGCTACCTCTACACCGTCTGGGAGGACGAGCGAGACGATGCCGGCGACGTCTACATCAGCCGCTACAATCCGGACGTGGACTCGGCCTGGAGCACTCCGGTGAAGGTCAGCGACGATACCACCGGCGCAGAGCAGCGGGAGCCCAACCTGGCCGTGGACGCCGACGGGAACGTCTACGTCGTTTGGGAGGACTTGCGGGAGAACGACGATGGGGAGATTTACTTCTCCCGCTGGATCAGCGGCACCTGGGGTACGGGCACCTGGAGCGCCAACTCCCGGCTGAGCGACCCCACGATGGATTGGGCAAATGGTCCCGACATCGTCACAAGGCCAGGCGGCGTGCTCTTCGCAGCATGGAAGGAGCGGGTCCCCACCGGCCCCGCCACCTACGACTTCCAGATCGTGGTGGCCCGGAGCGGAAACAGGGGAGATACCTGGAGCCGTTTGGTCGAGCACCGGCTCTATAATGCATCCGCCTCCAATGCCTTCTACGCCAGTCCCGCTATCGGCGTGGATCCTTTGGGGCGGGTCTATGTGGCCTGGCTGCACAGCCCGGACTCACAGGCCAGCACCTCCAACGTCCTCTTCTTCCTGAGCCCCGACGGAGGCGAGCACTGGACCGAGCCCCGTGTCCTCAGCCGCCAGCCTCAGAACAAGGTAGACGTTGATACCGTTCCCGCCCTGGCCTCTGATTTCGAGGGCCAGATTGTCGTCGCCTGGCAGGATTTCCGAGAAGGATCCAGCACCCAGGTCTATGCCACTGGCTATCCGGCCGACCACTACCTCGCCAGCGGAGAGTACAATCGCACGTTCGATGCTGGCGGCCTGGCGGCCTGGGACACCATCACCTGGACAGCCACACCCACACAGGGCACCAGCCTTGTGCTCGCCACCCGCGTGATGACCACCGCCGGTTCAGGATGGACGGAATGGTTCACTCACGCTGCTTCCGGCGACGCCATTCTCCATCCCTCCGGCCGCTTTATCCAGTACCGGGCCGCCTTCACCTCCACCGGGAACCACACGCCGATACTGGATGAGGTCCTCATCTCCTACGAGCAATATCGCATCTACCTGCCCATCGTACTGAGGGGAGGCTGATCTGCCTCAACCACTCTCAACATCAGGTGCCAGGCACTTCTTAAGATACTGTTGGCGAACTCGGTTTTCTAGGGATGAGACCCCACAAGAACGCCCTTTTAGTGAAGTAATTCCCCACTGAACAGTCAAAATGACCTGAAAAACCGCATTCTTGCCCCACCGGAAGGGGTTAGCCAACAGTACCTTCTTAAGTGCCTGGCACCTCAAAAGAGGTGAGACGTGACCTACTTACAAAATCCTCTTTTGAGAACGGCCCTGGCCCTGCTGATGCTGGGCGCTCTTTCGACCTGCAACTTCGCGGGGACCGAGGTCGAACCGACATCGCCCCCTACTGCCACCCACACAACTGAACTTGCTCTGCCCACCAAACCGGCCAAAGATACCCCCGCCTACATCACCTTCGCCATCAATGTCCACGACATCGTCAACGTCAGTGAGAGCGGCAATACCCTGCTGCGGCTGATTGACCTGTTTGAAAAGTACGGCGTGCGCGGCGACTTTTACCTGACGGCCCCGATGACCCACCTCTACGCCGGGCAGCGACCCGACGTCATCGAACGCCTGCGCGAAAGCGATATGACCGTCAGTTACCACGTGCGGTCGCCCGACCCGCTCTACGCCGGCTTCGACCAACGCTTGCAGGGCCTGGACGAGGCGACGCTGGCGGCCACGATTCTGGACTACCAGACCTACCGGCTCGACATGGCGACGGGCGATCTATTGCGCGATGAGCCGGGCGGGTACGAGTACGTGGCCGGCGTTTTCGACCGCAACCCCGTCGTCGCCAGCGTGCCCAACGCCCGTTGGCGGAACGCGGCCTTGCCCATCTTTGCTGACCTGGGAGCACAGGCCGCCGTGATCTACCACGAGACGGGCACAGACCCCGACCGGCCCTTTGAGTATCAGGCTGGCCTGCTGGTACGCCCCGGCGACTTTAGCGTCACCCGCTGGCCTAACCCTAACAATCCCGATCCCACCGCCGAACCGTTCTGGTGGAACATGCTCAATACGCCGCTGACCGACGAGTACAACCCCAGCGCTTACTTGCAAACACGGCTGGACGAATGGGACGAAGACCGCCCGCCTAAAAATCGGGAAGCGATCTGGTCGGCCTACGAAGAACTCGTCGCCTATGCCGCCACCAACCTCAGCGTCGTGACCTCGGAGGATCTGGTCGCGCTGGCGAGTGGCGGGAAGTAGATATCGTGAAACAGGAAGAAGGCTATGCAAAGGCTAAGCATCTACGTTACCAGGTTTTTGATTCTAATCACCGTGGCCCTGCTGCTCGTTGCTTGCGGGTTGACAACCCCTACTGCCACGGTACCTGCCTCGACGCTTGTGGTGAGCCCAGTCGAACCATCGCCGCCGACGGCACAGCCTCCAACGGAAGCCCCGGCAGCCAAGGGGCGCTGCGGCGACGGTATCTGCGACGGGCCGGAGAACGCCCAAACTTGCCCCCAGGATTGCGCCGAGACGGCGGCCACGCCCACGCCTCCAGTCCCCACGCCTGGCCAGACCACCGACGTCACCTTCGCCACCGTCGAAGGGGCGCCGCTCACGCTCGACGTCTATCTCCCGGACGGGCCGGCCCCGTATCCGGCCGTCATCCTCATCCACGGTGGCTACTGGCAGAAGGGTGACAAGGCGGACCACACCCGGCTGGGGGAGGAACTGACCGAGTGGGGATACGCCGCCTTCGCCATCAACTACCGCCTGGCGCCGGATCATCCTGCTCCCGCCGCTGTCGCCGACGTGCAGTGCGCCGTCGCCTGGGTGCGGAAACACGCCGCCGAGTACGGCGTGGACCCCAATCGCATCGCCGTGATGGGGACGTCGGCGGGCGGGCACCTGGCGGCGTTGGCCGGGCTGGTCGCCGCGCCCTTCGCCCCCGAACCGCCGTGGCAGCCCTCCTGTGGTGACCCTTCGACAGGCTCAGGGCAGGCCCCGGCGACGGACCTCGGCGTGCAGGCCGTCATCTCCTGTTTCGGCCCGGTGGACCTGCCCTTTCATGCCCAAGAACGTGAGGGAACCGAAAAGAACGTGGCCGCCTTCCTGGGGCAACCGTGCCACCAAGCCCTGGACCTGTGCACTGCTTTCTCCCCCGTCAGTTATGTGACCGCCGACGCGCCGCCCACGCTCCTCATCCACGGCACCGCCGACGACGTCGTGAGCCCCAAAAACTCCAAGCGGATGGCCGCTGCGCTCCAGGCCGCCGGGGCCGAGGTGACTTACCTGCCCGTTGAGGGTGCGCAGCACGGTTTCATCTTTGGCTTCCGCTCCCCGGAGGCAAGTGCGGCCCTGTAAGCCATCGAGGAGTTCCTGGCCAAGGCCCTTGGGGCACGTGATGCCTCGGCCTGCCGCAATCCCAATCCCCATCACGCCGTCGTGACCGAGGAACTGCTGGACTTTTACAACGTTGTGAACGACGGCGGATTCGAGGCAGGAGAGGCAGAGGTGGTGCTAAACGACCACCCTACGGGGACCCTCAATCGGGCAAAGGTCGAGCGGATTCCAACGGCGGCGTGGACGGGCTCCTACGGCTACGCCATCACCGCCGGCCCTGACGAGGGCGTCACCTTCTCCATCAAAGCCTACGTCGAGAAGGGAGAGGACAGCCGCTACTCGATCTGGGTGCGCAGCTCCGGCGGTGAGGTGACTCTCCAGCCGCTGGTCTATTGGGTGATGCTTCAACTGTCACCTGACGGTGCGATGGGAGAAGGTGAACTGGGTCAACCCTTCAAATAACGTGTCTGTACCGACTTCTATCTGAGGAGTGAGGCATCCTCAGATGCCGAAGCGGGCCTCAGCAGCACCATTCGCATCTGAGGATGTTCACCCTCAGTTGATATCGAAGCAAATTCGTTTCCACTTTTAGAATTGAACAGCCCTGGGAAGCCGCAACTTGTTGCGGAATGGCCTGAACAGGCGTTTCCCTGGCTAGCCAGAGCATCCCGAACAAGTTCGGGCATCCACTTATGCAACACCCTGGAATAACCAAATACCGCATTGAGTTCACCGTCGGCAGAGCCTGCCTGTGTGCAGGCTCTGCTCTTTTTTACCGGCTTTTTACACCGGCGTAACGGGCGCTTGAAAGCCGCCTGCTATGCTGGTCACGATGAAGATAGGAGGTGCGCGATGAAGAAATGGTTTCCGTTGCTGGTAGTCCTGCTGTTGCTGCTTGCTTCCGGATGCCAGTCCGTGCAGCCGGCCAGCGCAGAGGCGCCGCCGGAGATAGCGAGCCTGCATCGGGAGGTTCAGTTGCTCAACCTGATCAACGGCCTGGAACTGATGCCCGACCAGATGCGCTTCATCATTGAGAAGGCACAGGAGACGCAGGAGTTGCGCGAAGAACTGCAGGCCGGGGCCGACACGGAGGAGATGGCCGGAGTGCTGGAGCAGTTCAAAGCCACCCTGATGGCTGGCGAGAACATCCCAGCCGACCTGGCGGAGCAATGGCACGCCGTCGAAGGCCGGCTCCACGCAGCAAAGGATGACTACGAGGCCGAACTGGTCCGCATCGCCGGTGAGGTCGAGGAGGTGCTGGGAGAGCACCAACTCTATGCCCTGGAGCAGTACGTCCCCTGCGTCGTCCCTCCCAAAGGGGAACTGCGCGTCGGCCAGGCGCAGGACACGGGCGGCGGCGAGGCGGTGCTGAAGCGACTGTGGGCCATACCCGATGACCAGTTCAAGCGCCACGAGGAGAAGATCGCCCGCCGCGTCCTGGAGCGCATCCGCGAGCACCTGCACGGTGCGGCGCTGATCCTGGACGAGGAGGCCGAACTGGAGCGCATAGAGGGCCTGATGGAGGAGGCATGCGCCCTCTCCGACGTGGAGTTCGAGTTGCAGAAAGGGGCCCTGGTCGAGGAACTGCTGGCTCCCTACGAGGCAGTCCGGCCGGCGGTGGAGCCCACGGCGGTGATCGCCCGCCACTTGCTCGACCCGGCCATCATCCCGCTTCTGGAGGAGAAACTGGCGTTGGTGGAGAAGTGAGCCGCGCCGCCCTGAAGAGGCGGCGGCAGTTCAAACTCCTCGTTCCGCCAGCGGTGTACCAGTGCGACGAGCGGGCTTCGGGGGTTGCGGCTTAACAGAGTCGTGGACGTGGACACAGGCGCTTTCAGCCTGGGCCCAGTGCCCAACGGCCTGTATGTCCTCAAGGCGGTGCCGCCGGCCGGCTCTGGCTACACCCAATCGGAGCCTGTGCCCGTCTCGGTGTTCAACGTGCCGGTGGACGTGGGCACGGTGGGGCTAACGGAACCGGAAATCTACGGCACCGTCACTGAACCCGATGGCATCACGCCCGTCTCGGCCGAGGTGTGGGTCTACACCGGTGGCGGCACGGTCGCGCAGTGGGTGGAGGCCCCCGGTGGCAGTTTCCTCGTCGGCAGGCTCCCTGCTGGCGGCTACAGCCTGCGCGCCTCGCCTGTCACTGACGACCCCTACTGGCACTCGCCGCTGGAACCGGTGACGATCAGCGGCTACACCCAGACGATCACCCTGACGCTGACCGCAGCCAATCTCTACGGCACCGTCACCGACCACCTGGGCAACCCGGTGCCGGGTGCGAGCGTCTACGCTACCCGGGTGGGCGGGTGTCACTACCAGCACTGCGACCGCACCAGCGGCAGCGGCTACTATGCCATCGGCGGCCTCGGCAGCGGTGACTACGTCCTGACCGCCCGGCCGCCGTGGTACGAGGGCGCGCTCCTGCCCCCGACGCCCACCACCGTCACCCTGCCGCCCACGCCGCAGGAGCTGGACTTAGCCTTCCGCGCGCCGCCCAAGGTGGTCACGGGCACGGTGGAGACCAACACCGGCATCCCGGTGCTGGACGCCCGGGTGGTGGCACACCGGCTGGACAAGGGAGGCCGCGTCGAGACACTGAGCGGTTCCAACGGCGGCTACGAACTCCGCCTTTCCGACGGGCTGTGGGCGTTGACGGTCAAAACCATCAGTACCACCACGCCGTCCGAATGGGTCTACCCCAACCCGCCACAATTGGTGCACTTCGAGCACAACGCTGAGCCGGAGCGGAAGCAGGTGGATTTCACCGTGCTCACGGCCGACGCTCACGTCGTCGGTGCGGTGGAACTGCCTGGCGGTGGTGTGCCGACCTTCACTGTCACCGTGTCGTTGCACAACGACGAGGGGATTGGCAGGCGGGACATCATCAGCCCCGCCCGTCGCCGAGCGTGATGGCGTCATCACCGGCACGGTGCTGGGACCTGATGGCGATCCGTTGGCCGGGGCCAAAGTCATCGCCGACGGCATCGGCCCGGTGGTGGCCAATCTCTGGCTCTCGACTCACTCGGCTGAGGACGGCAGTTTCCGCCTGGCCGTGCCCCACGGCAATTATCACCTGGGCGCGACCATCGGCGTCACCGACAGCCCTTCGACTTCGCTCAGGACAAGCATCAAGCCAGCGCTGCGCCTGGTCTCCGTGCCTGCCAATGGCGTCTCCGGAGGCCACGTGCTCCAGTTCCGCCGCCCCGACGCCACCATCTCCGGCACGGTCAGCATCAGCAACACCGCAGGCGTAACCGGCACCGTCTTCTTATGGGGCTGGTCTGAGGACGACGCCTTCGTCACCGCCAACGTGCCCGTGACCAACTCGCTGGGTTCCTACAGCCTGGACGTAATCTCGAACACGACCTGGCACCTGGGGGCGGTCTACGAGACACCAAGCCAGTACTGGCTGGCGCAGGAGGAGGTGGTGCTGGGGACCGGCGGCGCGACCCAGAACCTGGTGCTGATGGGGCCGCATCCCAAGCCAGCGCCGGTCGCGGTCACCTTCGACGCCTCACAACCCCAGCGCATCCATCTTGCCGACGGGACGCACATCTACATCCCCGCTGGCGCGATGCCCGTGGAGGGGCTGGTGACGCTGCACGTCGTACCCATCGCCACGCTGCCCCACCAGCGGCACGCCAACGTCTACCGGTACGGCTACGCCTTCACCGCCGTGGACGAGGAGGGACAGCCGATCACCGAGCACTTCAACCAGGACGTGGTCATCGGCTTCGCCTACGACGAGCGGGAACTGTGGTACGCTGGCATCAGCGAGCATTTCCTGAAGCCGGCCTACTTCTCGACGACGACGAACGAGTGGGCCTTCCCGGAGAGTTACGTCGTGGACACCGGGGGCAACCGGGTGGTGATGCAGATTGACCACTTCACCGACTTCGCCCTCACCGGCGAGCCGGGCTTCCAGGTGTTCCTGCCGCTTGTGCTGAGATGGTAGGGAACGCCAGCGCACCCCCCGTCTGACGAAACGGTCCCCCCGGACTCCGGTCCGGGGGGACCTGTTCGTGAACGCAGAGCCATACCCAGCAGGACAAACCAGACTTGTGGGTAATCGCCAGAGGCACTACCTGAACCAGAGAAATCAGATTTGACTTTTCCCGCTGCCTGGGTAAAATTCTTACTCACGCCGCGACGCTCAACTCACCCCCTCCCACCGGGAAGCCGGAGGGGGTAGCCCAGGAGACATAAGTGGACTTGACGCAACTCGTTGACATCTCCGTTCCTCTGACCGCCATCTTCGCCCTGGCTGTGGTCGCTGCCCTCTACCTGTGGCTGCGAAAGCAGGATACTGGCACAGGGCGGATGCAGGAAATCTCGCGCTTCATTCGCATTGGGGCAAATGCGTTCCTCCACCGGGAGTTCATCACCATCGCCCCCTTCGTGGTGGCCCTGGCCCTGCTGTTGCTCACGGTCATGCCGGAAGGGAACTGGCAGATCGCGCTGGGGTTCGTCGTCGGCGCGGTTGCCTCCCTGCTGACCACTTTCATTGGGATGAACGCGGCGGTGCGGGCCAACGTGCGCACCACCGCTGCGGCCCGCTCCTCGGCGGCCCGGGCGCTGCTGGTTGCCTTTCGCGGTGGGGGGACGATGGGGCTCTCCATCCTGGCGCTGGAATTGCTGGGCATCTTCGGGCTGGCGCTTCTCTTCGGCGTGTCACCGGCTCACCTGGAGAACGTGCACCTGCTCGTCGGCTTTGGCTTCGGGGCCAGTTTCTCCGCCCTGTTCGCCCAGTTGGGTGGCGGCATCTTCACCAAAGGGGCGGACATCGCGGCCGACCTGGTGGGGAAGATGGAGCAGGGCATCCCGGAGGACGACCCCCGCAACGCCGCCGTCATCGCCGACCAGGTCGGTGACAACGTGGGGGACGTGGCCGGGCGTGGAGCGGACCTCTTCGAGTCCGGCTCCGACAACCTCATCGCCACGATGATCGTGGGGCTGACCTTCATCCCTACTTACGGTCGGGCGGCGGTGCTCTTCCCCCTGCTCAGCCGAGCCATCGGTACCATCGGCGCGGTGCTGGGGGTGCTGGCGGTGCGTGGCACGGAGAAGCGCAATCCCATCGTCTCCGTGAACCTGGGCTTCCTGGTGACCGCTCTGTTCTCCGTCATCTCTTTCTACTTCCTGGGCACCTACGTGATGCACGACGTCCGCCTGTTCTACTGCCTCACGCTGGGGCTGGTCACCGCCATCTTGATCTCGCTCCTGGTGCAGTTCTACACCGGCATCACCCAGAGACCGGTCAAACAGATCGCCGAGGGGGGTAAGAGCGGCGTAGCCATCAACCTGATCTACGGCTTTGCCTGGGGAATGGAGAGCGCGGTCATTATGATCATCCTGGTGGCCATGGTCAACGTGATCGCTTTCTACATCATGGGGGGAGGGCTGCCCGGCGTCTTCGGTATCACGGCGGCCACGCTGGGCATCACCGAGATGAAAGGTATCATCATGGCGGCCGATGCCTTCGGTCCCATCGTTGACAACGCCAGCGGCATCGCCGAGATGGCCGGATTGGGGCCGCAGGTGCGTCGCACCGGGGATGCGTTGGACGCGGTCGGCAACATCACCAAGGCCATCACTAAAGGATACGGCATGTCTTGCGCCCTGATGACCAGCGTCGTCATCCTCTTTGCATATCTCCTCAGCGCCGCCGAATTGGCTGGAGCAAGCAGTGGTAGCCTGGCCCATTTCGTCACCTTCGGCGGCGACAACCCGGAAGGAGCGGCCTTACAGATTGTGCGCAATCTCAACCTGGGCCATCCGCTGAACATCGCCGCGCTGATGATCGGCGCTACCGTTCCTTTCCTGTTCTCCTCCCAGGCGATGAAAGCGGTGGGGCGGACGGCCTTCCGCATGGTGGACGAGGTGCGGCGGCAGTTCCGTGAGATCCCCGGCCTTCTGACCGGCCAGGCGGTCCCCGAATACAGCGCTTGCGTGGACCTGGGGACGCGCCACGCGCTGCGGGAGATGATCGCGCCGACGCTGACTGGAGTCGCTTTCCCCATCGCTGTCGGCTTCCTGATGGGGCCGTGGGCACTGGCCTTCTACCTGATCGGCGTGAAGGTCATCGGTGCGACGCTGGCTATCTTTATGTTCAACGCCGGGGGCGCGTGGGATAACGCCAAGAAATACGTCGAGGATGGTCACCTCGGAGGCAAGGGGTCGGAGCCCCACAAGGCGGGGGTCATCGGCGACACCCTGGGTGACCCCCTCAAGGACACCGCCGGGCCGTCGTTGCACATCCTCATCAAGTTGCAGAACATTCTTAGCATCACGCTTCTCCCGCTTTTTTACGCTTATGGGCTGCACTGGTATTAGATGAGGAACTGGTAAATGAGTCGGACTACTGGATTCGACCAAGAACTACTGGAAATCTACGGCGAGTTGGACCGTGACCGACTGATGGCGCTGGTCGTGCGCTATGCCCGTGACCGGCTTGGCGCTGGTGGCTCTTCCATCTTCCTGCGTGACGACATCACGGGCCACTACGTCCTGCGCAGCACCACCGGTCTCTTGGAGAGCGCAGAGATGCCGGCCACGCGGGTAGAGTATGAGCCTGGGGAAGGATTGACCGGCTGGATCGCCAAGCACGGCCGGCCGCTGCGCATCGCCAACGTCAAGGACAGCGAGGAATTGCGACGCATCGCCGAAGACCTGGTCTGGAGCAAAAAATACTCCGAGATTAGCACCAAACCAGGCCAGGCTTACATGGGGGTGCCGGTCCTCTCCAGGGACGGAACTACCGTGCTCGGCGTGTTGCGGGCCTCCGGGAAGATAAGAGGGGGGCAGTTTGACGCGCAGGATGAGGCATTGCTGAGCCACGTGGCCGCGATGGTGAGCATCGCCATCGAGAATTCGCAGCGCTACGAGCGGGAGAAACGCCGCGCTCGCTACTTCCGGCTACTGCTAGACATCAGCAGCAAGTTGAATCCACGACGTCCCATCGCCGAGATGCTACAGACCTTAGCGGACCGGGTCAGACAGGGCTTCCGCACCGAGGCCTGCCAGATTTACCTGCAGACCGAGGAGGATATCCACCGGGTGGTGCTGCGGGCCGCCAGCGGCCTCCCCGGAGCGCTGATCGGCAAACTGACGTACGTGACAGGGGTGGGGCTGACGGGCCACATCCTCCGCACTGGAACAGCCATCCGGGTACGCGAGGCGACCGCGTTGGGGGACTGGAACGATCCCCACGTTGCAGAGGTCGCCTTACATCTCCCCTCTGGCATCTATCGCTCCTTCCTGGGCGTCCCTCTGCGGTTGGGCGACGAGACCTTCGGCACATTCGAGTTGATCAACAAGATCCCCAGTGGCCCTGGCCACCGCGATTGGTTCACCGACGACGATGAAGAATACCTGCGCCTGCTATCCGCGGCCACCTGCGGCGTGCTGGAGGGGGCTCGCTATCTCAAGACCCTGAGCGACGTAGGGGTGACCACGTTGCGGATGCAGCGCGTCGCCTCCTTCGGCACCCTGGCGCAACGGATACTCCACGAGACGGCGAACCCGCTGGCTGTGGCCCGCCTGGCGGCGACCAACCTGCGTGGCAACCTTCCGGACGTGTTGAACCCTTTCCCTGCCCAGGGAAGAACCGAAAAGGAGTTGGGAGGCCCGCTCACTCCTGAGCAGAGCGCACAACTCACCAGGCGGCTGGACGTTATAGAGACCAGTCTAAATGAGGTCAGCGACAAATTGCTGGACTTGCTCAGATGCTCGCAGCGCATAGGCTTTATCCGCACGACCACACAGTGGAACGATGTGGTGCATGAGGTCCTGATCTGGCTGGCGGCAGAGCGGCAACGGCGCGGAATGGGGGTGCACGTGATCTACGGAGACCTGCCCCCGCTGTTCATCGAGCCCAACGAACTGTTCGGCGTCCTGGTCACAGTCCTACGCCTGACGATGGAAACCCTCGAAACGCACGGTGGCCTCGTCGAGGTGCGCACCTCGCCGTCCGCTGGCGGCCAGCACGTGCGTACCGAGATATGCGCGCCGGAGGCCCCACTGGCCGAAAGGATTTTGTCTATCCTCGAGTCCGAGATCGGTGCGCCCGAGAAACTATCGCCCCTTCACTTCGAGTGGGCACTGGCACAGGAGACGGTGCAGACCCAATACGGGGGTAGTCTCACCTGGAAGGCCGATGACGGGAAGATGAGTTTCGTGCTTGAACTACCGGTGTAGGAGAACTGAACCCTCCCCCCTCATCAGGGGGGAGCCAGAGAGGGAGTATGAAACAGAAGGCAATCCTTGTAGTGGACGACGAACCTTTCTTCCGCGAGGAGGTCATTGCCTTCCTCAGCAGCCCCACTTTTACCGCGCGAGGCTGGAAAGTAGAGGCCTCGGCGAGTGGGGAGGAGGCACTGGCCTGGCTGGAGCAAGTCCCCTACGACGTGATGCTCCTCGACATCAACATGCCAGGTCTGGATGGAATGGAGGTGCTGGGCTCGATGCACGAGAAGCACCTGTTGGAGCAGACCTACGTCATCATGCTCAGCGCGTATGGCGTGTATGAAAACGTGGTCGCGGCCATGCGCGGGGGGGCAAAGGACTTTGTCAACAAATCCGAGCCGCTGGACCAATGGATCGTGCGCATCGAACGCGGCTTTGAGTGGCAGGAACTGCGCCGTCGCAAACAGCAGGCGGAGGATGAACTGCGCCTCCTGGCGCGTGAGGTAGGCCACGATATCGGCGGCACAACCTACTTCGTGCTCACCCAGCGGGTGCGGGCGCTCGCCAGGCTGGTACCGAGAGAGCCGGAGGGAGAGCGTTCAATCGAGGTCATCCAGCAGATTCTGGCCCGTATCAAGCGGTTGGCCGACGATCTGGGGCACGTGGCTGTGGCTCTGGATAGCAAGGAGGTCTGGCGCTGGGAGACGCTCGACCTCCACCGCCTGCTGGAGCGGCTGGTGCAGGAATTCAGTTACGGCCACCCGGACGTGAAAGTCGTGCGGGAGTGGGACGAGGACATCCCGCCGATACACGGTAGCCGTGCCCAGTTGGAACGGGCTTTCCACAATCTGCTGACCAACGCCGGGCGGGCCATGCCTGAACGCGGGACACTCACGCTGCGCACGCGGCGGGAAGCCTCTCCCCCCTCCCAGGAGGGAGCCGGAGGGGGGTGGATCGTCGTTGACGTCGAGGACACGGGTATCGGTATTCCCCCGGAGGCACAGGGGAAAATCTTCCGCATCGGCTTCTCGGATTGGAGAAACGGGGCCAAGGGAAGCGGACTGGGACTTTACGTCGCTCGCAGGAACATCGAAAATCACGATGGGTACATCGAGGTGACCAGCGCCGTGGGCAAAGGGACTACCGTCACCGTTCGATTACCGATTCAGCCCGGGTGCGCTTCTCCTGGCACTACTCCGATTCAGGCAGCCTGAATCCTTTAGATCCTTTAGGAGGTTAAGTACAATGTCATCCACGATACTGGTGATGGACGATGATCTGCTCGCACTCGAAAGCCTGGAGAACTACCTGAAACAGGCGGGCTATGCCGTCGTGACGGCCAACAGTGCCCGCGAGACGGTAGATCAGGCGCGGGAGACCCCTTGCGACGTTGCCCTGCTGGACATGAAGATGCCCGAGATGGACGGGTTTCAGGTGGCTGCGATGCTGCGCCAGTTGCAGCCCGACTTACGGGTAATCATTTTCACCGGCTATGCCTCGTTGGAGACCGAGGCGCACGCCGCACAGTTGGACTTCTACGAGTACCTGCCCAAGTCGAACTGGTACGACCTGCTGCTGCCGACCATTGAGCGCGTCCTGGCAGAGCCAGAGCACCGATTGCCCAAACAGCGCCCGGTTGACCTGGAGAAGGCAGCCTCCCAGTATGCTGACGAAGGCAAATGGGAACTGGCAGCGATGGCGCTTGAGCAGGCGGCCCGCATCGCCGAGTTCACCCACAAGTGGGAGAGCGCAGCCACGCTATACAGCCAGGCCTTCGAGCACATGCGACGCGCCCGCGGCCTCTCTGTTGAATCACAGCGGCTTCGCGAACTGGCGGAGTGCGCCCGACGCATCGCGGCTGAGGGTGCCCCAGACTCCCCGTAGCGTCGCCGGGCAAATGGTGGATTGGGAACCGGTAGACCGGTAGATTGGTAAATTGGGGCGAATTCATCGGGTACCAATTTACCAATATACCAATCTAGGATGGTCTCCCCGTAGAGTGTTGCTGGCTCACCGGGGCCACCTGTGCCGCCCCGCTCCCGCTGGATCGCCAGATCCAGCGGCTTGGTGACGGGATCTGACGATCTCTTTAGAGCAAGGCGGGGAACAACACTCAAGAGGGAGACTATCCAATCTACTAACTTCACCAATGTACCAATCTACCAGCCTACCAATGTACCGACTTCTTTACCTGACCCTGCTTCTGGCGTCAGGCTGCGCTTTGTTTCCACTACCTCCCACTCTCACTCCCACTCCAACAGCGACGCCACTGCCCTCTCCCACGCCGTGGCCAACGCCAACGCCCTATCCAACTCCACGGCCAACACCCACCACCGAACCGCCCGATACCGGCTGGCAACCGCTGCAGCCGGGCGTTGAGTTGCGCCAGGTGCGCGTGGAGATCAACGCGGTCGCCGAACGGTTGGTCATCGTCCGGCTCGACCCCACTACTGTGCGCTTTCGCGTTCATTATGACCCCGTCGCGCCCCGCCCGGTGAGCGCCTGGGCTGAGCACCTCCAGCCGTTGCTGGTCATCAACGGCGGCTACTTCACCCCTGAGAACGAGACCGTGGGCCTGCTCATCAGCGACGGGCAGGTCTGGGGCACCCCCTACGGGGACTTCGCGGGCATGTTTGCCGTCAACCCCTCCCCCGGCCCCTCCCCGCCCCCCCTCGGTCCCCCCCAACTTTGGGGGGGAAGCAGGGGAGGGGAGAAGGTGAGCGTGCGCTGGCTCCGCGACCAGCCCTATGACCCCGCCGAGCCCCTCAAGGAGGCACTGCAGTCGTTCCCGGTGTTGGTCAAGCCGGGTGGCGTGATGGGCTTCCCCGCCGACGCCGACGACGGTCGCCCTTCCCGCCGCACCGTCGTGGCCCAGGACCGTCAGGGACATATCCTCCTCATCGTCGCACCCCGCGGCCACCTCAGCCTCCACGAACTGGCGCGCTTCCTCGCAGAGTCCGACCTCGATCTGGACGTGGCGCTCAACCTGGACGGGGGTTTCTCCACGGGGCTGTGGTTGAGGGCGGACGAGCAGTCCGTGGAGATAGATTCTCACGTCCCGGTGCCCTCGGTCATCTCCGTCGGTTACCGTTGACGAGGAGCAGGCTTTCGAACCTGCTGACAAAAACCAGACCTTTGCTCTCCTCCCGACGTATAAGATTTGTAGTGATCACTACAGACCAGTTGGCCCGATGACTCAATATCTGATCGAGCGTGCGTTGGCGGGCGATGAAGCCGCTGCCCAGGAATTACACGACGCCCACTACCCGGCCGTTCTCCGGCTGGCCTATATGCTCCTGCAAAACCTGCAGGACGCCGAGGATGCGACGCAGGATGCCTTCATCTATGCCTTCGAGCACCTGGCCCGATATGACCCGGAGCGGGCTGCTTTCGCCACCTGGCTCAAGGTCATCGTCACCAGCCGCTGTCGGGACCGGCAGCGCCGACGCCGCATCAAGTGGCTCTCTCTGCAAGAGTTGGCGGAAGCCGGACTTGAGCCTGAGGATGAGACACCCGACCATCAGCCAGACGTCGTGCTTGAACTGGTGGGGATGCAGCAGACAGTGTGGAAGGCATTGGAGCGGGTGCCGCGCAAGTCACGCCAGGCTCTGATCCTACGCTACTTCGGGGGCCTTTCGTACCCCGAGATGGCCCAGGCTCTCGGCTGCCCAGTCAGCACCGCCAAGTCGCGCGTCGTCTACGGCCACCAGGCGCTGGCCCGCTTGCTGGAGCGCGAGGCGCGCGCTACGCTGGGCTACCCAGGCCACCACGGCTACCACATAGGAGACGTGCCGTGAACAAGCACCTCAACGAACGTCAGCTGTTGTCCTACCTGGAAAGTGACCTCTCGCCTGGACGCCGCGAGCGGGCCGAGGCCCACCTGCGTGTATGCCCCGCCTGCCGCGCCCGCCTGGAACGGCTGGCCCGGGCAGCAGCAGACCTGACCACGACGCTGCACGCCGTGGGAGAGCAGGTACCGCTGTCGCCGGCCCATTCGTGGGAGGCGGTAGCCCAGCGCCGGAAGAGACGCCACCCGAGGTTTTACGTGCCTCCGTTTCGCATGCCGCTGCGCCATCTGGCGACGCTGGCTGTCCTGGCACTCCTCGTCGTCGGGCTCGCCGGCCTGATCCACACCCTGGCCGTCACCGGTCCCACGTTAACCAGGGCTACGCCGACCCCCAGCCCCACGTCCCTGGGCAGCCCGTCGCCCGCGCCTGGGCCGCTACCTCGCCCGCAGTCTGATCGCCTGGCTGCCCCTATCTCCCTCCTGATCCTCGGCACCGACGGCGAGAGCGACACATCTGATGAGACCGACGCGCTGATGCTCCTCTACCTGGATGCCGAAGCCCAACGGGCTTTCCTGCTCTCCATCCCTCGCGACCTGTACGTAGGGAGGCCCGGCCACGAGCAGGCACGCGCTGGCAGCATCTACAGGTTGGGTGAGCAGGACGAGACCACCGGCGGCCTGGTGCTGGCCCGGGAGACGATCTCGGCCACCGTGGGCCTCCCCGTACAGCAAGCCGCCCTGGTGCGCTTCGACGGCTTCGTCGCGCTGATTGATGCCATCGGTGGCGTGGACGTCGAAGTGCCTCATCCCATCGAGGACCCGGCCTTCCCGGACGGCCACGGTGGCCATGATCCGCTGTCCATCCCCGTCGGCACGCAGCACTTCGACGGCGCACTTGCCCTGCGCTACGCCCGTACCTGCGTCGTCCCGGCCCCCGGCTTCGACCGCGCTTTCCGCCAGCAGCAACTCATCCTGGCCGCGCACGACCGAATGACACGGCTTGACCTGCTGCCCGACCTCATCGCCCAGGCCCCCACCCTCTGGTCGGCCATCGCGGGCAGTCTCGAGACGGACCTTTCCCTGAGCAATGTGATTGACCTGGCGCTCCTGGCGACCAGCCTCACTGCCGATGACATCACCATTGCCAGCCTCGATGAGTGCTGCACCGTCCGGTATACCACGCCGGCCGGGGAGCGCGTGCTGCTGCCCCAGCCAGATGAGATCAAGGTACTGATAGAGAACCTGCTGGAGGAAGAACGATGATCCGCCGAGCGACCACAAAAACCAGGTTTTTCGGAAAAGACCTGGTTTCTGTCCTGCTGCTGGGGCTGATCGTGTTGACAGCCTGCAGCCCCGCTGCACGTACCCCGGCCCGGCCGACGCCCACCGTCTACTACGTCCCCCCCACCCCCGTTGCCCACGATCCACCCCCTCCACTGTTGCCCAAGTCTCACTCGCAGCCTGAGGCAATCACCGTGCTTTTCCTGGGCACCGACAGGCGCAGCCCAGATAACAGCACCGACAACACCGACACGCTGATGCTCTTCCACCTTGAGCCGAACGCCCGGCACATCGCGATCCTTTCCATCCCCCGCGATCTCTACGTCGAGATTCCCGGCCACGGGCAGGCGCGCATCAACACTGCCTACGCCTGGGGCGAGCAGGAAGGAACGGGCGGCCTGGCTTTGGCCCGCCAGACCGTCTCTGCCACCCTCGGCATCCCGGTCCAACACGCCGTCCTGCTCGACTTTCACGCCTTTGTCACGCTCATTGACGCCATCGGCGGTGTAGATGTGGACGTGCCCTGTGCCATCTCCGACCCGACCTACCCGGACAGCGGCACCGGCTACGACCCCTTTTACCTGCCCGCTGGTCAGCATCACCTGGATGGGGCCACGGTCCTCAAGTACGCCCGCACCCGCGCCACCCCCGATGGCGACTTCGATCGCACCGCCCGTCAGCGAGAACTGGTGCTGGCCGTGCGCGACCGGGTCACGAGCCTCGACCTGCTGCCGGGTCTCATCGTCCAATCCCCACAACTCTGGTCCGCCCTCCAGACCGCCTTCGAGACCGATCTGACGCTGGGAGAAATCGTGGACCTGGCCGTCGTCGCCAGCCGCACCCCCACCGATCAGATCGTCACTGCTGGTATTGATCAAACCTACACTCATTCCTGGACCACACCCGGCGGTGCCCAGGTCCTGATCCCCGATCAGGCGGCAATTGAGGCCCTCGTCACCGCCCTCTTTGCCCCTCCACCAACCACCGCAACAGCCCAGTGAACCCATTGAGATTTGTCATTTGCTCACTTGTCGTTTATAATGCCCCGCAATGACCATCCTCTTCGCGCTCCTCGGCCTCCTCGCCGGTGGCCTGGTCAATCAACTCGGTTCCGATCTCCCTGTCCGACGGAGATTGACCTGTCCCCACTGTCCCTATTGCGGGCGGGACCGTCCCTGGTGGCAATGGCTCTCCCTGCCTGCCCACCTGGTTGGGCGCGCTGGCTGCCCTTCCTGTGGCGCACCAATCAGCCTGCGCTACCCGCTGATTGAGACCGGGCTGGCGGTGGCCTACGGCTACCTCTGGATCATGCTTGGCCCCTCCGTTAAACTTGTCCTCTATCTCATATATAGTGCCACCTTCGCCCTCATCTTCATCACCGACATCGAGCGGCGGTTGATCCTCAACGTAGTGATGTACCCATCCATTCTCCTGGCCTTCGTCGCCAGTTTCTTTATGCCGGGGATGACGTGGTGGAGCGCGCTGGCCGGCGGGGCAATTGCTTTTGTCTTCTTCCTGGGTGCTGCATTGGTGGGGAACGCGATCTTTGGCAGCGGGTCACTGGGCGGCGGGGACGTCAAACTGGCAGCGCTCGTCGGGCTCATCACGGGCTTCCCACTGGTCATTGAGGCGCTGGTGTTGACCATCCTCATCGGGGCAGCCGCCAGCCTGATCCTGCTGGTCACCCGCGTGCGCGGTCCGCGCGATCCCATTCCCTACGGACCATTCCTCATTGCTGGCGCGGTCATCACTCTCCTGTGGGGCTATCCCATCGCCAAATGGTTCATCTATCGCTAGACTGGCTGTCGGTGCCCAACGACGTGCGGGACAGTCTTTCTAGTACTCCGCCACACTGATTTGAGACCCTTGAGACCTTGGCGCAAACTCCTCGTCGAGGACGAATCGATCATTGGCCAAGTTCTATCGAAAGTTTCAAGAGGGCGCTCTCCAGGAAGGCCCGGCCGACTATTGGGAGTGGCGAGCCCGCTACAAGAGTTCTCTGACCATGCAAGAACGCTTCGGCTTCTCAGAAGCAGAGGTGGTGAATGCCTGCCCATCCCCACCACGTCCATAAGGGTCGGAGGCCTGCCAAAGGCCCCGATAGGGCTTTGCCCCTCGATATCCCACAGGTGGACTTTGTGACCGTCCTCGGCAGGGTTATGCGTGAGTGCCTGGGGAATCCCAAAGTCGCTGGCGGATAGCCACCCGCTGTAAGGCAAGCCCGCCGCCCCACATTTTTCGCCCACCGGCCGGGGTGGGGGAAGCGGGGCAGCGGGCGGCGTTCGTTTGTGCGAGGGCTACCGGTGGGGTATAATTGGGGCGGGCCACCATCCACGGCAGCGAGGACGTGCGCACCGGCGCGCTGGAGGCGACGTTGGCGGTGATGCGACCGAGTGGCATTTTGAACTGGAGGTATGAAATGAGCAGCGTACCGAATGTTGTTGAGAAGCACATCCGGCTGTCTGTAGAACGTGCTGATCGCCTGGGCCGCCTGGCTCAGGTACACCAGATCCATGAAGATCAGATTATCGAAAAAGCACTGGACATTCTCTTCAGTTTGACCGATCTTCTTGATGAATGCGTTGAGCGACAGGGTTGGTCGTTCCTCTCTGAAGCCGCCTTGCAGCGTGTATGGGACAATGAAGAGGATGCCGTCTACGATAATTGGAGAGAGTTGTATGAAGTTCCAGCGCAGTGACGTGGTTCTGGTGCCCTTTCCGTTCAGCGACCTCAGTACAACCAAAGTGAGGCCAGCGGTAGTTGTGAGCAGTGCTCTGTACCACGCAACTGAACCCGACCTTCTCTTGGCTGCGCTTACTTCCAAAGTTGCGACGGCGACAGGCCCGTTTGACTATCTGTTGAGCGACTGGCGCACAGCCGGTTTAACAGCAGCACCGATGTGCGCATCGGCGGCCCTTCGACCCTTCGACGGGCAGGCTCTGCTCAGGACAGACAGCGCTGGACGCGACGTTGACGGTGGCGTAGACTCGTTTCATAGGGATGGCCTCGTCAGAGGGCGGGCCGCCCCGCCGTGGGCGTGACAAAGGCATTCGCTATAAGACAAGCCCGCGGCCCCGCGTTTTTCGCCCTCCGGCACCGGTTGGAGCCCCCCTCCGGCTCCCCCCGTAGTAACAGGGGGAGGGAAGAAAGCGGGGCGGCGGGCGCTGTTGTTTGTGCGAGGGCAGGCGAAAACGCAACCGGACTTTGCCAACAAGCCACCCTACGCATTGTGCGAGGAGTCCATCACAATCAGGTCATGCTTAAGGAGAGAACGATGGAACTCAAAGAGCCCATTCAACCAGTCCCAATGCTTATCAGCACCTTCATATTGCACAAAGACCGATACAAAGTTGATCACACTTACCAAAGGGCCCCGGGAGTATGGGAGACGTGGCGGGAGCAGTATCTCATTGATACCATCCTGCGCGGATATGGTATCCCCCTGATCTTCATTCACAAAAGAGGCGACGGAGAATATATAGTTGATGGTCAACAGAGACTCCTTACCATTTGGAGGTTCAAAGATGATGAGCTTGAACTGAGCAAGAAATATTCAAGTGACATCACCCAAGAAAACAATGGGGCTAGAAAATATACCGATCTTTCCGATGAATATCAGAATAGATTCGATAGCTATCCTCTTCCTGTTGCTTATCTCAATAACTACAACGACGAAGAAATCAGAAGCACCTTCAAGAGACTTCAAAGCGGTAAGCCCCTATCTCCCGGAGAAAAGCTGAATGCATATCCCGGTGATATAGTGCCAACTATGCGAGAGTTGGGCGAACACCCTTTCCTTAAACGCACTGTGGCATTGGGACTTGGACGCTATAAGCATTACTATCTGGCAGCGATGTTCCTCATGCTGGAAGGTGGAGGAGTCACGAGCACCAGTCCGAGCTACATCTATCAGTTCTTTGAGAGCAACCAAGGGCTAGACACAGGTTCCAAGACCTACAGGAAAGTGAGGAGGGTCTTGGACTATTTGGAGGCGGCGTTTGAAGGTCGGGCAGGGGAGTTGAGAACCCAGGCGTGGATTGTCAGTACGTATCTACTGGCTTCCTATCTGATCGATCACTATGCCATGCAAGATCAGCGAACTAATTTCAAGGAGTTCATCGCTCAGTTCTACCAAGAGATCGCTCACATAGAAGGATCGCCAAGACCTGAGCCCGAATTGATTCGATTCAACACCGCAATCAGCAGGGGTACAAACAATGAGGAGACCATCAAGTTTAGACACGGAGTCCTCGTAAAGCGTTTCGTAGAGCAATATGGTCCTGTAGAGTTAGACGAGGATAGAATCTTCGGCTATGATCAAAAACTGGTGATATTCAGGAAGTATGGTGGCGTTTGCCAAGTGTGTGGTGAGAAGTTGGAATTCGGCGATTCCCATACGCACTATCACCACATAGATCCATATATCGCGGGTGGAGAAACAGAAGTTGAGAATGGGTTGTTGGTCTGTCAGGATTGTCACTTGAACAAGATCCACGGCGGTGGCGAAGCCTGAACCAGTCCAGGGGTTTGACGATGAAAAAGTGGTCCCACCCGGGAGGAAAATTGCGAGAACTGGGGGCTGGGGCCCTCTCAGATGCGGAGCTTCTGGCTATCCTCATCTCCACCGGCATTAGAGGGATGCCAGCAGAGAAGATCGCTGAGGAAGTTGTGGAGCGGTTCGGCTCCCTTTCCGAAATGGCCAACGTGCCGCTGGAGAGATTCCTGGAGATCAAGGGGCTTTCTGATGTCAAGATCATCCGCATCGCCGCTGCGTTCGAGATTGCCCGCCGCTTGTCGAGGGAGGTCCTGAGTGGCAAAGAAGAGTAAACTGCACGAGAAGGCAACTCGTATGCCAGATATTCGTGAGGCGAAGTGGGAGCAGGTCGTTTCCGAGTATCTGGAATCAGTGCAGGCGCAGCAGAGCGAGCCGGCCAAGTCCCAGCGCTTCCTTCTGCTCCTCAAAGATCTCTTTGGAGTGCAACCCGGCTTCATCGAGGATTACGTGGCCGGGATCGAGAAATACGTGAAGGTCAAGCAGAAAGACCGTATCCTGAGAGGCCGGGTTGACAACCTGTTTGGCAACCTGGTCATCGAGTTTGAGCGCGATCTGAGCAAAACGCGAAGGGAAGCAGAAGAACAGCTCCAAAGGTACGTAGCCTGCCTCTGGTCCCAGGAGCCACCGGCTAAACGAGCGCCATATCTCTGCATGGCCGCTGATGGCGTCAGGTTTGTGGTGTATTCCCCAACCATTGAGGAGCGCGACAGGACGGATATCCAACCCGAGGAAGTCCGCCTGGAACTCGTCGAAGAGGTAGACCTGACGATTTTCAAACCACGGGAGGTCTACTTCTGGCTGGACCGCTACTTCCTGCGCCAGGAGATTCTTGCCCCCACGACTGAGGCAATTGTCAAGGACTTTGGGCTCAGGAGCCACGCCTTTCGCACCGCTGGTCAAACCCTGCTCTCCAGGTGGGGCAGTCTCAAAGACCAGCCTGAATTCAGCGTGGTCTACGAAAGCTGGGCCAGGTATCTGCTCATCGTGTACGGGACCTCCGTGGCCGACGAGGCACTCTTCGTCAGGCACACTTACCTGTCTATGCTGGCCAAGTTAATGGCCTGGCGCCGCCTCACAGGGGAGAGAACAGCCCCCGATGATGACCAGATTCTCTCCCTGCTGGAAGGCCAGTTCTTCAAAGAGCAAGGCATCGAGAACTTTTTGGAAGAGGATTTCTTCTCCTGGGTGGCGCGGGAAGACGCCAAAGACGCCGGGGTGGAAACCGCCCGGCGACTGTTGAGCCTGCTGCAAAACTACAACCTGCGCGAACTCTCCGAGGACGTGCTCAAGTCGCTCTATCAGGAATTGGTAGACCCGGCGACCCGTCACGACCTGGGCGAATACTACACTCCCGACTGGCTGGCCCACCGGATGATCCGCAGGCTGCTTGATGATAACCCGCAGGGTACACTCCTGGACCCCTCCTGTGGGTCGGGGACTTTCCTTTACCTGGCCGTGGGGGAGAAGCGGGAGCGGTTGGGGGGCACGCGCGGGACGTTGGAGCATATCCTTGACTCGGTGGTGGGCGTGGACATTCATCCCCTGGCCGTCACTGTGGCCAAGACGAACTACATTCTCGCCCTGGGCGATCTGTTGAAGAAACGGCGGGGCAAGGTGAGCATTCCGATCTATCTTTCGGACACCATCAGGCTGCCCGAGCGGTGGGCGGATACGCCGATGGCCGACTACGAAGTGGAGATTGATGACCAGACCATCTACCTCCCGCAGGCATTGCTTGAGAGCCCCGATTTGTATGATGAGGCCATCGAGGCGGCCAAGGAATTCGCGGTGCAAAACGTCGGCAGGCAACCAACTGCAGAACAGTTTACCAATTACCTGCGCGCTCATCATCCCAACCTGTTGGAAGACGATGTACCCTTGCAAAAACTGTTCGTCATCTCCAACGCCTTGAGGAGGCTCATCGAATCCAGACGGGATACCATCTGGGCCTTTGTGCTCAAGAACATCTACAAGCCCCTCTTCCTCAAGGGCAACTTTGACTTTGTGATCGGCAATCCGCCCTGGCTTTCCTTCCGCTACGCCGAGCCTGAGTACCAGAAGTTCCTCAAGAAGCAGATCACGGAAACCTATGGGCTTCTCTCCGGCCGGGGTGAACTGATAACTCAGATGGAGGAGGGAACTCTCTTCTACCTCCGAGCGGCAGACCTTTACCTCAAAGACGGAGCAACCATCGCCTTCGTTCTTCCCCGGAGCATCTTTTCCGCTGACCAGCACGACGACCTTCGGCAGGGGACGTTCAAGGGGGTTGGCTTGCGCTTCGAGGAAGCCTGGGATCTGGAAGGCGTGAAGCCTTTGTTCAACGTCCCCTCGTGCGTCCTCTTCGGTAAAAAAGAGCGTGGTGCTAGAGTCGCTGACCCAATCCCCGGCCAAGTCGTGCACGGGGAGTTGCCGCGGAAGAATGCGACATCGGACGAGGCCGAAGAGAGTCTTGCCGTTAACGAAGTACAGTTCGCACTCAGTAGAGTGGGTGAACGTTCCTTCTGGGCCAAAGGCAAAGGAGTTTTGGCAGAAGAGGCGAGTCCGTACAAGAAGCAGTTCAAGAACGGAGCTACGATGTATCCCCGCCCCTTTTGGTTCGTGGAGGTGAAAGCATCTCCCCTGGGCTTTGACCCCTCACTTCCACCCCTGGAGACCGGCGAGCGGGCAAAGAGGCAGGCCAACGAGCTCTATAAAGGACTCGTGCTTAAGGGCAATGTGGAGAGCCGCTTCCTCTACGCTACCTTGCTCTCCACAGACCTTCTGCCCTTCGGTCACCTCGATTATTGCCCCGTCGTGCTTCCTATCGAGCCCAGCGGCGCCGCGTACCGGCTCATCACCGCCCAGCAAGCGCGTCAGAGGGGGTTCTTCCACCTCGCCCAATGGCTGGAGAAAGCGCAAGCGGAGTGGGAGAAACGACGCGGCGCCAAAGTCGATAGGATGGATGTCCTGCAGAATCTGGATTACCGGGGAAAACTCACCTCACAAGATCCGCGAGCGAAGTATAGAGTCCTTTACGCGGCATCTGCTACCTACGTCACCGCCTGTGTCGTGGAAGACGAACCCATCGAGTTTGGAGTCGGTGGGCAAGAAGTGCAAGCGGCTGGTTTTGCCGTAGATCACAAATCATATCAGCTTGAGACGGGTAATGAGCGCGAAGCGTTGTATCTGGTGGCGGCACTCAATGCGCCTGTGGTGGACAAATTGGTAAAGCCCATGCAGAGCCGAGGTCAATATGGTGCCCGCGACATTCACAAGAAGGTCCTCGAACTGCCCATCCCTCGCTTCGACCCCTCCGAGGAAGCTCACCGCAAACTGGCGGCGTTGGGCCGGGCCTGCACCCAAAAAGTCGCCGACTGGCTGGAAGCTGGTGGGCCGGGCAAGGTGCGCAGCATCGGCAAGCTCAGATCAATGGTGCGGGAGATGCTTGCCGAGGAGCGCAAGGAGATAGACGGGTGGGTGGAACCATTGCTACACGCCGGTGAATGATGTTCGGCGACTACGGTGAGGGTTTGAACCACGAAGGACACGAAAGAAACACGAAAGGCGCGAAAGACTTTCGCGGCGTTTCGCGGATTTCGTGATCCAAAGACCCTCCGAGGCGCAGGTTGATCAGGCGGCGGAGTTGTAGGGTATCACGGACAGGGGGCGGCAGGAGATACGGCAGTCGCTGCAGGAGTCGAGCGGCTAGAGGCTGTGCTGGAACACGCCGGAGGATCAGACCGATGCACCTGATTTACATTGATGATTCGCGCGACGAGCAACTCTGTGTATTCTCGTGCCTGGCGCTGCCCCGCGAGAAGGAAGGGCAACTGGCGCTGGAGATGTTCGGCGACGAATACCTGCTGCGCTACATGCTGGAGTTCGAGACCCAGGGCAGCCGCTGCCTGCTGGACCTGGACGAGTTCAAAGACCCCTTCGCCTACCGGCTCAGGGTGCAGGAAGGAGATGAGATCGTCGAGCGCACGGTGGACCTGGTGGAGACGTTCAACTACCTGCTGGGCATTAACGTGAAAAAGATGCGGGCCTTCGTGGACGGCGGGCGTCCATACCGGGCGGTGCTGGGCGAGAAAGACGGCAAGCGCGTAGTCATCGTGTGGCGGCCCGCGAACGACCTGGAGGACGACGAAGCGGCGCTTTTCGCAGACCAGGCTTTCATTGAGCAGACCATCCTGCTCGCACTGCTGGGCGACCCCTCCCCAACCCTCCCCGCGAGCGGGGAGGGAGCACGGCCTGACCGGTTGTTGGTGAACGGCCCCTGCTTCGTCGAGAGAGCGGAGGCGGTTGCGCCGGAGTTCAAACGGAGGATGTTCAGTGGACAAATTTGAAGCGTTACGAGAAAAGATACTTCCGGTGCTTCTGCCCTGGGGCGTCAGGCGGATCGCCCTCTTTGGCTCGGCAGTGAGGGACGAATTGACGCCGGAAAGTGACATTGACATCCTGGTAAAGTTGAAACCCCATTCCGAACGACCTCCCCTTGGCCTCCTCAAATGGGTGGCATTGGAGGAAGAACTGAGTGAGAAGTTGAACCGTGAGGTCGATCTGGTAAGTGAAGACGGCTTAAGCCCTTACATCCGCCCTTACGTGGACAGGGAAAAGGTGATTCTATATGAAGGATGATACCGTTTACCTGCGTCATATTCTGGATGCCATACGCCGCATTGAGCAGTATCTGAGCGATGTTTCTTATGACCACTTCATGCAGAACAGCCTTCTACAAGATGGAGTTATTCGCCAGATAACAATAATCGGTGAGGCTGCAAGAAGCGTCTCCGATGCCTTTCGGAACGCCCATCCAGAACTCCCCTGGGGCGAAATGGTCGGGATGAGGAACAAACTGATTCACGACTATTTTGAAGTTGACTTCTCCACCGTGTGGGATACAGCCGAGTCTGATCTGCCGCGTTTGAAGCAGCAGGTTGAGCAATCTCTCGAAGCAAAAGATAAATGAGCGCCAGGTACAGAAAAGTCAACCAACTGCCCCTGCTGCAAAAGCGGATTATCTTGAACCGCTTCTTCTGCCGCCTGTTCGGATTTGACGACTTTAAGGGGTTGCGGGAACAACTGCGCCACGTCCAGCAGGGGTACACGGAAGATGGACAGAGTTACTTCTACCACGCCTTGCTGGGACTTCAGGGATTGCGGCTTCCCCCCGACCAATTGGCGGCCTACGACCTGCGCATCAAGGGGTACGCGGAGCGCCTCACTGAAAGACGAGACGGACACGTTCAACCGTTGGATGCTGCTGGGCAATCTTCTCTCCTTCTACGAGCAATCTCTGGTGTACGAGGACCACGGGGAAGCATTCCGCCCCTACAACCTGGAGCCGCCAGCAGATCGTCGCCTTCTGTGACGATTTCCTGCGCTGCCCCAGCGAATGGGCGGGCAGGATAGGCAAAGTGCTCTCCGGCGCGACGGGGTTGAAGAACCAACGCGACGAAGATCTGTTCCAGGATCTGTTCCGCTACGTCAAGCGCAAGGGACTCACGGTGGGCGAACTCTACGACGACGTTGTGCAGCGGGTGTTCCGCGCCAGGACAGGCGAGACACTGCGGGCGGTGGAGTTGAAGGCGGCGCCCGGCGAGATCGGGCTGCAGGCCGGGGCAGATAGTCCCTACTTCGGCGTCATCAACATCGGCGACGTAACGGGCTTGATGAGACTACTAGAAGCGCAGGGGATTGCACGCGAGGAAGAGAACATCAGCGGTTCGCTGTTTGAGCGCATCAACGACGCTGGCTCCACCGTGAACGTGCTCATCGGATCGCGCAAGTTTATGGAGGGCTGGGACTGCTACCGTGTCTCCAACATGGGGCTGATGAAAATCGGCATGGGAGAGGGCTCGCAGATTATCCAATTATTCGGACGGGGTGTGCGGCTGCGAGGCAAAGGCCTATCGCTCAAACGTAGCATGGTGCTGGAGCCGGGTGCCGCGCCGCCGAACATTCGTCTGCTGGAGACACTCAACGTCGAGTCGTCCTGGATACCGACGTCCTGGTCAGCGGCCTGGTGGCTGAACAAGGCCCCCCGCGCCAGATCCTGGATGCCTGGCTGGAGAGCCTTTACACCCTGGTGACCTCCCTCTACCTGGTGGAGGAGTTGGTCCACGTTCTCTCTTATCCCCGCATCACCGAGCGCCTCCGTCTGGACGAAGCAGAACTGGCGGCGATCCTGGCCGCTTTGCTCTCCGAAGCGGAGGTGACCCCTGGCCGGCTCCATCTGCCGGGGGTGACCCGCGACCCCAAGGATGATGCCGTCGCGGCCTGTGCCGAGGAAGGAGAGGCGGAATACATCGTAAGCGGCGACCAGTACCTGCTGGTGCTGGGCGAGTACGAGGGCATCCAGGTCATCACTCCACGTCAGTTTGTGGAGATCCTCCGTGGTATTGACAAGCGTGAACTATTGAGTTATACTGACAACAAAAAGGATGGTATAACTAATGGCTAGTATCAAGACTGCAATCTCTATTCAGAAACCCCTCTTTGAACAGGTTGACGCCCTTGCCCATGAATTAGAAATCTCTCGTAGCCGCCTGTTTGTCCTGGCTGTCGAGGATTTTATCCAACGTTACCAGAACCAGAAGCTCCTCGAGGCTGTCAATGCCGCTTATGACGATTTACCAGACCCAGAGGAACAAACTCTTCGCTACAAAATGCGCTGGCAACACAGGCAATTGGTGGAGGGAGAATGGTGATAAATCAAGGAGATGTGTTTTGGGTTGACTTGGGCGAGCCATCAGGGTCAGAACCGGGTTATCGTCATCCTCACGTCGTCATCCAGAATAATCTCTTCAATCGTAGCCGCATCAACACGGTGGTTGTCTGCGTCATTACTTCCAACCTCAAACGCGCTACGGCCCCAGGGAACGTTCTTCTGGAAAAAGGCGAGGCTAACTTACCCAAACAGAGTGTGGTAGATGTCTCCCAGATATTTACCGTTGATAAGAGGGATTTGGTTGAAAAGATTGGCACCCTCTCTCGCCAGCGCACCCATCGAATTCTTGACGGTATTCGGTTGCTCACTGAGCCGCGAGACATTGCGTAGTCGGCTCGTTGAGGCCACCCGTAAACACTAAGACCTTCTGCGGCTCTGAGAGCATTGAGACTACCCGACTACCCGGTAGTGCTTGAAGGAAATTCAAAGATGTGCTAGAATATTGATGACTTTCTGAACCCATGGGAAAGATGCGAGAAAATGGCAGACAAAGAGCAAAGCCTCGAAGAGTGGTTGGCAGAAGAGCAAGCACGGCTAGACAAAGGGTTTTCCTTTGAACCGCAACCCAGTTCTGAAGCAAGCGGACCCGGCCCGGCCGACCAAATTGCTGCTGGGCTAGGGCTTGGTGCTGGTGTGGTTGGTGGGGCGGTGGCTCCCCATCCAAATTCGGTAACTTTCGAGGGTTGCAAAGCCGCCGTCATCGTCACTGCGTTGAGAAAAGAAATCCCAGATGATGATACCCGCGTTCAGGTTGACCAGACTGGCGACTCAGTTGTAGTCACTGTCCTGCAAAGCCAGCAAAGCCGCCCTCACGATTTCTCTCCAGCACTGACCGCGACCCTGATCGAAACAACCGACACGCTGACGGTCACGGTCAGTGATCTCAATCAGAGTGCTGTGAGAGGGACTCTAAGTTCCGTGGGTAGCACTGTCTTGGATCAGGGTAAAGCGGTGCTCTCCGGAAGGAAACGCTCGGGCATTGCTGGTCTGCTCGACACGGCCAACCGCGTGATGGAGGGGGTTGAGGATCTGGTCGAGGACATTCAGTACCTGGGTTTGCCCCAGCGTGTCTGGAAAGTCATTGACCGCGCAGGTGGGGCGGCCGAACAAGCGTATCTCGACGAACGGCGTAAGGAACGAGAGTTGCAACGGAAGCGGGAGGCGGCCGAGCGGGCATGGACACATTGCGAGTCGTGTGGTCGAGCATACAGGGACGACGAAGATAGCAGGGTAGATTGTCCCTCGTGCGGCGCACCGCGCGGAGATAAACCGGCTTGGCTGAAGTAGCGTAGATACGGGCCATCCACCGTCAAGATGTGGTGGGTGTTTCTGTTGAGTATATGGCGCGAACACGGCAGGCTGGACGACGTTGACCAGGTGCTACGGGGACGAGGTCATATATGAGCAGCCAATTTGCCCTGGTTATCGAGGATGAAAGGGACGAGGCGGTCTTCTTCGCCCACGCGATGCAGGCAGCCGGGTTTGAGACCGAAATCATCCGAGCCGGGGACACGGCCCTGGCGCGGCTCGCTGTCGTAGTGCCGGATGTGGTGGTGCTGGATCTGCATCTCCCCCGCATAGCGGGGGCGGATGTCTTGCATCAGATCCGCGGCGACGCGCGGCTGGCAGAGACACGCGTCATCATCGTCACCGGTGACCCACAAATGGCCGAGAGCCTCCGAGACGAGGCCGACCTGGTACTCATCAAACCCATCGGCTTCGACCAACTGTGCGGCCTGGCCGCGCGCCTGGTCTCCGTCGCACCGCTGAACAACAGGTAAGTCAGATCTCCTCCCGCCCCTCCAGCGCCCGTATGAGCGTCACCGCATCGGTGTATTCCAGGTCGCCGCCCACGGGTAAGCCCCGGCCCAGGCGGGTGAGGCACACACCCAGTGGGCGCAACCGGGTCAGCAGGTAGGAAGCCGTCCAGTCCCCTTCGCTCGTGGGGTTGGTCGCCAGGATCACTTCCTCCACGTCGCTGCTCCGGATGCGGGCCACCAGTTCGCCGATGCGCAGGTTCTCGACGAACATCCCCTCTGAGGGAGCCAGTACGCCGTGCAGGACATGGTACACCCCCTTGTACACCCCGGCCTGCTCAATCGCCAGCACGTCGAGCGGCTCCTCCACCACGCAGATGGTGCCATGGTCGCGTCCCTGGTCAGCGCAGATGGGGCAAGGGTCTTCCTCGGTGATGTTGTAGCAGACGGAGCAGAAACGGGTGCGCTCCTTGAGATCACGCAGCGCCCCGGCCAGCCGCTCCGCCAGGTCCGATTGGTCACGCAGCAAGAAAAAAGTGAGGCGGGCCGCGGTCTTGCGGCCGATGCCCGGCAGTTCCGAAAGTTCCTCAATGAGCCGCGTCACCGAAGCAGGAGCCGTCTGCATCGCCACCCACACCTAGAGCAAGCCAGGGATGCCCAGCCCGCCAGTGAAGGCCGACATCCGCTCGGTCGTAGCCCGATCCACTTGCTCCAACCCCTCGTTGACGGCCGCGATGACGAGGTCTTGCAGCATCTCCACGTCTTCGGGGTCCACCACCTCTGGCGCGATGGTGAGCGATTGCACTCGCCGCTCGCCGGTGACGACGGCGGTCACCGCACCACCGCCGGCCGTCGCGGTGACGACCATCTCGGCGAGTTCCTCCTGCGCCTTGAGCATATCCTCTTGCAGGCCCTGCAACTGCTGGAGCGTCCCGGCCTGACCCTTCCGCAAACCGGCCGGGCCACTCTTTCGTTTAATCCTTCTCTTCCCCACCGCGACCCCCTCAATTATTCGTGCCGTCGCACGATCTGTGCTCCCAGGTCCTCCACCGCTGCACGCACCACCGGATCCTCGGCAATAATCTGCTCGGCCGCCGGGGTGGCTTTCCCGCCGACGGACTCCGATGCCGAGCGCTGCGGCGTTCTGGCGGTACGTTCCTGCTGAGCCAGAACACACCGCACGTGGTACCGCTGGCCGATCAGACTGCTCAGTGCATCTTCGATAACCTGTTTGTTACGCTCCTCTTCCACCTTACTGCGGTGAAAGTTGTGAGTAAACCCCAGCACGACGACGTCTCCTTCGACAGCCACCGGCTTGCACGAGCGCATCAACGCCTCCAACGACAGATTGCGCGGGCGGATGAAGTTCAGGAGTTCCGACCAGTGGCTCCACAACGTGTCGGGCGTCAACGAACCATCGCCAGGCGCAAGGCTACTATAGGCAGGTGCGGATTCCTGGACCGCCCCGGGAGACTGAGATGGGGAGGGTGACACCAAACGGGCAGGTGAGTGTCTGGTCGGCGCAGGTGAGGACGTCGAATGGCGAGCAGGTGGCGGCGTGGGCGGGCTGGCCGGGGCCGATTGCTTGCGGGGCATAGAACTGTCCGGCCCAGCCGGGAGTGTGGCTTCAATAAAGGCCATCTCCAGCGGCAACTGAGGCTGCCAGCCGCCTTTAGCCTCAGTGGCCGCCTGGTTGAAGAGACGCACCGCCCGCGCCAGGTCCCGAGGCGAAAAGGCAGCGGCCTGTTCTTCCAACTGGGGGCGCAGATCTTCCGAGACGTGGGCCGGGACGACGCCGGATTTCAGCCGCAGCAGGAGCAGCGCCCGCAAATGCTCCACCATCTGGCGCGCGAACTGCCGGGGATCGGCCCCCTCGTCCACGGCCGTGTTGATAGCACCCAGCCCCTGCGCCACGTTGCTCCTGATCAGCGCATCGGCCACCTGGATCACCGTCTCGCTGGCCCCTGTTCCCAGTGCTGCGCGCACCTGTGCGACGGTGACGCCGTCATCATCGTAGGAAGCCAGTTGGTCAAGCAGACTCTCGGCATCGCGCATACTGCCGGTCGCCTGATGGGCGACGAGTGTCAGCGCCTCCCGGTCGGCCCGAATGTGCTCCTGCTCGGTCAGCCATTCCAGGCGGGCGACGATCTTGGCGACGGGAATGCGGCGGAAGTCGAAGCGCTGGCAGCGCGAGAGTACCGTAGCAGGGATCTTGTGTGGCTCTGTGGTCGCCAACACAAAGATGGCGTGAGGGGGAGGCTCTTCCAACGTCTTGAGCAACGCGTTGAAGGCAGCATTGGAGAGCATGTGCACCTCGTCTATCACGTACACCTTATAGCGGGCCTCATTGGGCCGGAAGCCGACTCGCTCTCGCAGTTCTCGCACGTCGTCCACCCCGGTGTTGGAGGCCGCGTCAATCTCGATCAGGTCGAGCAGCCGCCCTTCGTTGACCGCCTGGCAGATGGCACACTCATTGCAAGGGCGTTGATCCTCCGGGGCCAGGCAGTTGACCGCTTTGGCCAGCAAGCGCGCCGTGGTCGTCTTGCCGGTGCCCCGAGGTCCGGCGAAGAGATAAGCGTGACGGATGCGCCCGGAAGTGAGTGCATTACGCAGCGTACGGACGACGTGCTCCTGCCCCACTACCTCGTCGAACGTTCGGGGTCGCCACTTTCGATACAACGCCTGCGCTGCCATTGCCGCCTCCTCTAGAAGTCACCTGCTAGTCTAACACCTTCGGCCGAGAAAGGCAAGTCTTGACATCACACAGAATCTGTGGTATGATTGCCTTCGTGTTAGCACTCTCACAACCTGAGTGCTAACACGGCGGACAACCAATTCCAAGTAACAATTTCAATCAGGAGGTAACGAGATGGCATTGAACATCAAACCGCTAGGCGATCGGGTAGTCGTCGAGCCGCTGGAGAAGGATGTGGAGACCTTCGCCGGTGGCGAGTTGGTGCTTCCCGACACCGCCAAGGAGAAGCCCCAGCAGGGCAAGGTGCTGGCCGTGGGGGTGGGCCGTCTTGACGAGGACGGCGAGCGCATCCCGATGGAGGTCAAGGTCGGGGACACGGTCGTGTACGCCAAGTACGCTGGCACGTCGTTTAAGACGGAGGGAGGCGAGGAGATCCTCTTTCTGAAAGAGGGCGACATCCTGGCTATCCTGGAATATTAGAGAGAAAACCTGATCTCGATAAGGAGGAACAGATATGGCAAAGCAATTGGTTTTCAGTGAGGAGGCCCGCCGTTCCCTCAAGTGCGGGATTGACACCCTGGCGACCGCTGTCGTCACCACGCTGGGTCCCAAGGGGCGCAACGTGGCGCTCGACAAGAAGTGGGGCGCTCCCACCATCACCCACGACGGCGTGACAGTCGCCAAGGAGATCGAATTGAAAGACCCCTTCGAGAACATGGGGGCACAACTGTTGAAAGAAGCGGCCACCAAGACCAACGACATCGCCGGCGATGGGACCACAACTGCTACGTTGTTGGCTTACACTATCATCACCGAGGGTATGAAGAACGTAGCCGCCGGTGCTAACTCAATGCTGCTCAAGCGCGGCATCCTGGCCGGCGCTGAGGCCGTGGTTGAGAATGTCGCCGACCAGGCGATTGAACTGACGAGCAAGGAGGAGATCGCCAACGTGGCGGCTATCTCCGCGCAGGACAGGGAGATTGGCGAATTGATCGCTGAGGTGATGGACAAGGTCGGTAAGGACGGCGTCATCACCGTCGAGGAGAGCAAAGGGTTGGAGTTCGAGACCGAGTACGTCGAGGGCATGCAGTTCGACCGGGGCTACATCTCCCCCTACTTCATCACCAATCCTGAAGCGATGGAAGCAGTCATCGAGGAGCCCTACATTCTGATCCATGACAAGAAGATCTCGTCTGCGCAGGATCTGGTGCCCATTCTGGAGAAACTGGTGCAGAGGGGAGCACGCAATCTGGTCATCCTCGCCGAGGACATTGACGGCGAAGCGCTGGCGACGCTGGTTCTCAACAAACTGCGAGGCATGTTGAACTGCCTGGCGGTGAAGGCCCCCGGTTTCGGCGACCGCCGCAAGGCTATGCTGCGCGACATCGCCACCCTCACCGGCGGCCACGTGATTACCGAGGAGGAGGGCCGCAAACTGGATAGTACCACCACCGAGGATCTGGGCCGGGCCGATAAGATCATCTCCACCAAAGACGACACAACTGTCGTCGGCGGCGGCGGCGAGGACGCGGGGATTAAGGGACGCATGGAGCAAATCAAGGTCGAGATCGAAAAATCTACCTCTGACTACGACCGGGAGAAACTGCAGGAGCGGCTGGCGAAGTTGGCTGGCGGCGTTGCCATCATCCGCGTCGGTGCGGCTACTGAGACCGAGTTGAAGGAGAAGAAGCACCGCGTCGAGGATGCGCTCTCGGCCACCCGTGCTGCGGTTGAGGAGGGGATTGTGGCCGGTGGTGGCGTGACGCTGATCAACGCCATCCCTGTGCTCGACGAGGTCAAGATGGACTACCCCGACGAGCAGACCGGCGTCAACATCCTGCGCACGGCGTTGGAGATGCCCATACGCAAGATCGCCGAGAACGCGGGAAAGGACGGCGCGGTGATTCTCGACACTGTGCGGCGGATCCAGAAAGAGAAGAAAAACAACCGCATCGGCTACGACGTGCTCCAGGGCGACTTTATGGACATGGTGGAGGCGGGTATTATTGACCCGGCCAAGGTGACCAAGGGTGCGCTTTCCAACGCTGCCTCCATCGCGGCCATGATCCTCTCCACCGAGGCGCTGATCACCGATATCCCAGAGGAAACACCACCCGCGCCCGGGGGCGGGGCACCCGGCGGTATGCCGCCATACTAGACCTACGCGGTCAGTCCGCAGGCAGCCTCCGCAGGCATGCGCGTTGTAAACATCAAGCAGCAAGCGTCAAGCGGGCAGGCAAAAGGGCCCCTCGTTGTGGCGAGGGGCCCTTTCCCTATCAGGCCTCCGTCTTGAGGGCAGAGTGTGAACATCGTGTGCACCTCGTTGCAGTGGATACTATAACAGACACCAGGTATCCGCGCCAGGGAGTGGAACGGCGATGGCTGGCTGGACAACTTGCCTATGCGTCCATCTGCGGTATACTGGGGGATGGTTAGTTAGTTCACTGGCTAGTTGGTTGGCCGGCTGATTGGCCGGTCGTTGACTGGAGGCGAGGGATGAAGGCTCCAGAGATCCAGGACTACCAGTTCGGGCGGATGGTGGTAGGCGAGGAGCAGCATACGCGGGACCTGATCCTGCTGCCGGACCGGGTGGTGGCGAACTGGTGGCGGAAGGAAGGGCACCGGCTGGACGTGGAGGACCTGCAAGCAGTCCTCGGCGCCGCTCCGGAGGTGCTGGTGGTGGGGACTGGTGCCTATGGGCTGATGCAGATACCCGAGGGGACCCGCCGGGCAGTGGAAGCGGTGGGCATCGAACTGCGGGCCGCCCGCACGGGGCAGGCCTGGCAGATGTACAACGACCTGCGGGAGCGGCGACGGACGGCCGGGGCGTTCCACCTGACCTGCTGAGCAGTGTATAGGGCGGGGATAGGAAGATGAGAACTCCGTGGATTCGCGTTGTCCTGGTCGCCACACTCCTGGTATCCGTCTCGCTCGACCTTAATTCGCGGGCGACAGTCACCGCCGCAGGTATTCCTGACTACCGGTTTGGCGTCGTTGAGGCCTACGCCGCCCCAGCCGCTGCCACTGCCCTGGGCGCTGGCTGGACCCGCGTCACCTTCCGCTGGAACGAGATCCAACCCAACGGCCCCGACGAGTGGAACGTCGTCCGTATCTCCGATGGGACTCTGGCTAACGAACTGGCCCAAGGCCGCCAGGTCGTCGGGCTGCTGGTTACCACGCCCGGTTGGGCCACCGACGTGGGAATCGGCCCCGGCGCCCCCCAGGGCCTGTACCTGCCTACCGACGACCCCAACAACCTGTGGGCCAACTTCGTGCGCACCATCGTCGCCCGCTACGCTGGCCGCATTGACCACTGGATCATCTGGAACGAGCCCGACATCCCCGACACGCAGTACATGAGTTGGGGCGGCTCCGTCGAGGATTTCGTCCAATTGCTGCGCGTGGCCTACACCGTCGCCAAAGAGACCAACCCCAACACTGTCATTCATATGTCGGCCGTGACTCACTGGTGGAACGAGCACTGGTTTGGTCAGTTCCTCGACGTGCTCGTCTCCGACCCCAACGCCGCCGCCAACAACTACTACTTCGACGCCGCCACCCTCCACATCTACTTTCAGCCCGAAACCGTCTACGACCTGACGGCCCACTATTACCGCCTGATGCACAACCGGGGCATCTACAAGCCGATATGGATCGTGGAGACCAACGCCGCTCCCTCCCAGGACCCCGCCTGGCCCGTGCCGAACGCCCAGTTCAACGTCTCGCTGGAGGAGCAAGCCTTCTTTGTCGTGCAGGCCCTCAGCTTAGGGATAGCCGCCGGAGCAGAGCGCATCGCCGTCTACAAAATGGCCGACACGGAGACCGACCGCGCCGCCAACCCCGAACCCTTTGGACTGGTACGGGTGGACGGCCGCCGCCGCCCCGCCTTTACTGCCTACCAGGTCGCGACGAATTATCTTTCGGGCTTCCGGGGCGGCAGTTGGGACCGCCGTGACGAGGTCTCGATCGTGACAGTAGACCGGGGCTCGCGGACGACGACTGTCGTCTGGGCGCGCACGCCCGAACCACAGACCGCTATGATCGCAGCGCGGACGACCCGGGCGCTGCTGGTGGACGTGTGGGGCGCGGCCTACAACGTCTATCCTGAGCGCGGCTACTATTACATTGATCTCCCTGGTGCGAATTGTGCCCAGGGTTGTCTGATAGGCGGCGCGCCGCTCATGTTGATCGAAGAGGCCCCGCTGAGTGCAGACACTGCCCCCCTGCCCTCCTCGCCGACCCCGCCGCCCGTGGAGAACGCTGACTCCGACGTCACTCCCGACGCCGACGCATTGCCCACTCCCACCCCTACCTTCACGCCCACCCCGACTTCCACCCCGACTTCCACTCCCACACCCATCTCCACGCCCACCTTCACGCCGACTCCAACAGCGACTTCCACTCCGACTTCCACACCTACTCCGACCCTCATCCCTTCCCCTACGCCCATCCCCGTACCGATGTCCGACATTCCGCCCAGGCGTCCGTGGCTTCTCATCAGCGTGCTGGCGCTCGCCATGGGAGGCACCGCCATCGCTGCGGATCGCCATGGCCGGCGCCTACCAGCACCCCGACGTGTCCGTCCGCGCCGGCTTCCCCGATAGGACCGGCGTAGACCGGCCCGTCAATTCACCAATGGCCCAAAGGGCCAGCCCTGGTCAATCCCCTACCGAGGTTAGCCGTTCTTCGTCAGCGAGTTGGGGGGCATCTGGTGGAACCTCGCTTCAGTGCAGCAGTGAGAGCACGCTCTTGCCAACCTGGCGCGAGGTCTTTCACAGGCGAATCTCGCCTTCTGTCTTGCCGAAGTTAACCCTTACACCCACCACCAGGCGCGCGCTGCGTCCCGGCTCAACATCCTTTATTGTACCATCGGCAGCGGTGATGACCCACTTCTCGTCGGAAAGATTCTTCAGGCCCCACATACTCGGGTCCTTCGGGTGTTGGGTCACAGCCGCGATGGGCTGCGAAAAGTCGTACATCTTCTGGTCGTCAATGTGATGGAGGAAAAGCTGGGTGTCATGGTTCAACATGACGATATTATCCCCGATGCGGATACGAGGCGGAAGCTGGATCTCTTTTCTGCACGACCAACAGGAACCGGGCTTTCCACCCGAAGCCCTGAGCGCATCGGCATCGTAGAAGTTCTCCGCGCCACAGTGGGCGCAGTAGACGATGGAGTCGCGCAGGCGGACCATAGCGGCTCGCCACTCGCTCTCGCGAACGCGGCCATTTTGCGGGTCGCGAATGCCCTCGGTAAATGCCTGGGTGAAAAGGTCGCGTAGAAACTGCGGGTAGATGGGCCAGAAGGCCAGGGCGTTGACATGGCATCCGGGAACTGGCCGATTGGAATCGTCGTCGGGATCAAAAATGAAGAGGGGGTCCGTCCCGTAGAGTTTCGTCATGGCGGGCAGGTCCAGGCAGTGGATTTCCAATTCCCTCTTGCCCTCCAGGGGATGGTGCACCATGAACATGTAGAACAGGAGAACGGCCAGGGAGAACAAATCGGTCTGCGTGCTGGGCAGGGCATCGCCGCGCACCACTTCCGGGGCCATAAAGCGGGGAGTACCCAGAACGCCGCCCTCGGCCTCGCCGTCCACGGTCACGTTGTCGTTGTCACAGATGAGGACGTCGCCGGTGTCGGGATCGAAGAAAACGTTGCCGAAGGAAATGTCGCGGTAGCATAAGCCTTCGGCATGGAGCTGTAGGTAACTGTGCGAAAGGTCCAATCCAGCCGTCGTCAAAGCGCGGAAAGTTGGCTCGATGCGCCGCTTCATCAAGTCCACAATGCCCTTGTAGCGCGACTCGCGCAGCGGCATGATGTAGCCGAAGCCTGGCACGCCCTGCGCCGACGACAGTTCCATCGGCCACAGAAACTTCTCGTTGGGCGGTCCTTTCTTGACCAGCATTTCCAGGGCTGCCCGCTGCTCGGGCGTGGCCGAGGCGGGGAAATACCACTTCAGCGCCACGACCTTGCCGCCCAGTTTGGCCCGATAGACCTCCCCCTGCCCCCCGCCACCGAGGAACTGTTCCACCGTACAGGGCAGGCCCGTCATCTCGGTCTGGACGGTCTGCCCAGGTTTGAGAATCTGATTCATTGCACTCCTCCGTGTTGCGTGTCGCATGTTGTGTGTCGCGCGGGTGAAAAGCCCCAGCACTAGCCGCTCTCGCCGGTCCAGGCGGCGCAATTCAGGCGGCTCCGACACAGCGGGTTGATCGGCCTGAGCGCGTACTTCGCCGGCCACACGGCGGAAGACGACGACGGAGCTGCGAGTGAAGTAAGCCAACCAGCCGGTCAGGTCGATGTCGGCGCGGCCCTTTAGCCATCAGAGTGGCAAGAACAGCACCCCATTGTGCATATCCTCAGGTTCTCCAGCTTCTGCGATGATTTCCAGGTCGCGGATGCAAGCTCCGATAGAGACACGTAACTGGTGAGCGTAGATGACTCCACGAAAGAAAACCCCTTCCCTTTGTCGCCTAGCAGCCTCAGCAAGCAGGTCATCGTCTTGTGTGAAAAGCACGTGCTCCAACTCACCGGCCCGATCCAGGAGTTTCGGGTCGTCCAACTCACTTGCGCCGTCCTCATAAGCTGTGAGCACGTCTACCCCACGCAGGCGGAGGCCGACCGTGATAGCACGTGGCACGTGTTGGTCCATGTAGAGCGCGATTGCCATCAGATCAACCCTTTGGCCTTCAGCCGAGCCACCAGAGGCGAAGGTCTCATCGCATCCTGCACCCGGTCCACAAACTCAAGCCGCCGCTCGATGTCTCGATCAAGCTCATCCTGGTGATCCCAATAGTAAGCCAGGGCTGAGTGTATCTGCCCCAGTGTCAGGTAGGGATGCTGGAAGTGCAGTTCTTCCGGGCTCCAACCGTAAGCCATTTTTTCCAGGACCAACTCGACCACTTTCATGGTTGTCCCGGCAATGATGGGAACTTCAGCTTCGTTAAGGATCACGTGTTCATACCGCGTTTCTACAAGAAGGGACATATCCACCTCACTATCCGTCATTATTCTAATGACCGAAGACCATCATACTACCAGACTCGTTCGGTGGCAAATCTTTTGTTCGATGCCGCCGTGCCGTCCGCGGGCGTACCGTCAACTGGGCTGTCTGGTAGGAAACCTTCGCAAGAGTTCACTCTCCCCAAAGAACAGAGCCTCCAGAGCCCCAGCAACCAGAGTCGCCAGAGCTCAGAGTCGGACGGGGGACGCCACTACCCGAAAACCGCTGTTGTCGTCACGGAAGCCCATCTCCGGTGCCGAACAGTCGCGGTGGGCGCAGCGGACGAACTCCGCAACATGGTCGAACGCGCCCCCGCGCAACACCCGATCCGCCCAACCCGTCCTACCAGAGGCTGGCCCGGTAGGATTCACCTGTCGCCCGGCCTCGTACGGCCCATACCAATCCGCCACCCACTCACAAATATTGCCGGCCATATCCACGCAGCCGTAGGGACTATCCCCACGCGGACTGTATTTCCCAACCGGCGTTGTATGTGTCCAATGTCCCACTTTCCTACAAAAGTTGCAGCGCGTCGCGTCTGGCGGTTCGTTCCCCCATGGATACAATCGCCCATCGATCCCCCGCGCGGCCTTCTCCCATTCAGCTTCGGTGGGCAACCGCACGTTCATCCCTGTGACCTGCCCAACCCACCGGCAAAAGGCCACCGCGTCCTTCCAGGTGACATGGACTACCGGGTGCTGCTCCTTGCCCGGCGGGATCTGCCCGCCTTGCCAATGCTGTGGTTCTCGGTAGCCTGCGGCCTGCACAAAGGCCCGGTATTGCCCGTTTATCACCGGATATATCCCGATCCAGTATTCATCCAGGTGGACGGGGTGCTGTGGCATCTCATCATCGTACGCCTGTGGATCTTTCCGCTCGTCACTGCCCATCAGGAACTCTCCGGCCGGCACGCGCACGAGGATCAGATCCACGCCGGGGGCCAGGGTCAGGCACATTTCATTGCCCCGCGTTTGTGCCCGCTGGCTGACCGGAGGTGCTATCCTTTGCGGCGTGGAGGGGGTGGGGGCGCGGGCACCGGTGTATCACGGATACTGACCTGTAGGGCGGGCAGGCTCATCCCCAGCGCCAGCGCCCAGGATTCTACGGCCCGCCGGGCTGCCTCTTCGGCCAGGGCGCGGTTGTCCACCAGGCGTTTCGTCAGCCGCGCCAGCAGTAGTTCGGGCGGCACGCCTGGCTGCACCGCTTGCAGGTCGGCGGTCACTCGCTCTTCCAGCGCAGCAATCAGGACGGAGATTTCGCGCTTGTACTCGCCGCAGAGATCCAGCAGATATGCTCTGCAAAGCCGGGGGTCGTTCAGAACGTCGCGACCGGCCTTGGCCGTGACGGCCTCGCGGGTAGCAATGATCTCGCAAAGTTTTTGGCGGGGCAAGTCATTCATCGCGGCGATCAGCAACCAGTACCCTGCTACCTTGAAATTGGACATATCTATCTACCGGATGGATAGACCCTTCTCCACCAGCCAAGAACCCTTTGACAGATAAATCTTCGTCAAGATCAGGCCAGTGAATGCCCAACCCTTTGCCAATCAAACGCCAGTTATTCCGCGCTTCCTCGCCAGCATGATACAGGCGTGGATACCACACTAACGGCACACTGATGATACGTCCATCTTCAAGTTCGCAGTGGAGCATAGTATCGTCAAAGGTGACATTTTTAGCTCGGGCGCTCGTGGCAACCGTAACTTTATTTCTAATCGTTAAAGAACTCATACCACGCCTCCAGTAATTCTTGTTCATGATCTTCGACCATCTTTTGCAATTGGTTCAACTCACGGTTATTGAAACCTTCCGAGCGGGCTAACCAAACTGGGTTTAACCAAAATTTCGCTGTGTTTTCCGCTGCCTCAATATGGATGTGAGGCGGCTCATTCCTATCTGCACTGAAGAAAAAGAAGCGGTAGCGGGTAATTCTCAAAACCGTGGGCATACTTCCCTCCTATGTGCAACCTTTTGACATCGAGTTCCACCATCCATCAACGGCCTGAACAAGTGCGGGACTCCGGTATGCTGTTCACCTGTTCCTCACGCCAACCCGCCACAGCCGCACCGTCTCGTCCCAACTCCCCGAGGCCAGGACGCGCCCATCGGGACTGAAGGCCACGCTCTGTACCAAATGTGTGTGTCCCTTCAACTGTCCCACCTCCCGGCCGCTCGCCACATTCCACAGTACAATGGTGTCTAAACTCGCTGAGGCCAGAAGGTGCCCGCCGGGGCTGAAGGCCACGCTATTCACCCCACCCGCGTGCCCTTCCAACTGGCGCACCACCTGTCCCCTCGCCATGCCTGGGTTGAGCGCAGCCGAAACATCCCACAGCCGCACCGTTTTGTCATAGCTCCCCGAGGCCAGGGTGCGTCCATCCGGGCTGAAGGTTATGCTCCACACTGGCTCCGTGTGCCCTCTCAGCCGTCGCACCTGCACTGCCCTGCCCCTCGCCACGCCTGGGTTGAGCGCAGCCGAAACATCCCACAACCGCACCGTCTTGTCCCCACCCGCCGAGGCCAGGATGCGCCCGTCGGGGCTGAAGGTCACGCTCTGTACCACATGCGTGTGCCCCTTCAACTGTCGCATCTCCTGGCCGTTCTCCGCGTCCCACAGCACGACAGCGTCCGCACTTGCCGAGGCCAGCAGGTCCCCACCAGGACTGAAGGCAACGCTGTACACGGAAGATGTACACCGTAGTCGCCACTGTACCTCTCGGCCGCCCGCCATATACCACAGTCGTACCCGGCCGTCTTCGCTCCCCCAGGCCAGGGTATGTCCATCGAAGCTGAAGGCGACGCTGTATACAGGAGATGTGCCCTTCAACGGCCACTGCACCTCCTGGCCGCTCGCCACATCCCACAGCCGCACCGTCTGGTCCTGACTCCCCGAGGCCAGAATGCGCCCATCGGGATGGAAAGCGACGCTATGCACCCAACCGGTGTGCTCCTCTAACGTGCGCAACAGGCTCTCATCTGTGGCAGCCTGCGGCGAGGGAGCCTGGACGACAAGAGAGCGGTCGGGAGACCGGCCCCAGCGGGGCGGCGCGGGTGCAGCCACATGCGCGGACCCTCCCTCCCCCCGTGGGGGAGGGCCGGGGAGGGGTTGCTCAATCACCTCCAGCGCCAGCGCCCACGATTCCACCGCCCACCTGGCGGCATCCTCGGCCAGGGCCAGGTTGTCCTGCAGCCGCCTCGTGAGCTGCGCCAACAGCACTTCATACGGCATGCTATCCTGCGACGCCAGTAGGTCGTCCGCCACCTGCTCCCTAAGCGCGCTGACCAGGACAAAGATTTCTCGCTTGTACTCGCTGCAGAAGTCGCGCAGCAGGGCCTCAGTCCGCCGTGGGTCATCCCCCAGGGAGTGACCATACTGAGCAATAATCTCGCAGAGCTTCTGCCGTGGTATATCGTTCACCGGTCTGGTCTTGCCTTCAGGATGTCACTTTGTCCCCTTGTCATCCTGGTTTACCGGTCTGATCTCGCGCTCAGGCTCCCGATCGGGTCGCGAAGTTCAACGGTGGTCCCACACCAGGGACATGTGACAGCGTGGGTTTTCCCGTCCCAGCAGGCGACCTTGCCACAGACGCATTGGAATATGCTCGGGGCGTGGCAGTGGGGGCAGCCGGGATAGGTAGCGTCAAACTCAAAGACGCCGCTGATTTCGCCCTGGTCGCCACCTTTTCTCCTGGCCGATGTCTCTTTGCTGTCAAAGGCCCAGTTGGCGACCCAGCGACCGTGCCCCTGCTCCTCAAAACGAATCCCAAAGCCTTGCCCACTCCGACTGCAACGGGCCATAACGACGCCCTGTTCCTCCTCGACGCTCGACAGTTGTCCCGCCGGCACGCGCCCGGCGGGTAACTTCCTTTCCAGGGCGTCCAAACGGCAGAGGATCCCCAGCGTGATATCGTCGCCGCTTCCCTTCTGCGATGCCTCGGCGAGCCACGTTTCCATGTCTGCACCAACCGAGTCCAGACCATCCGCGCGGGCCATCTCCAGAATGTCGGCGCCAACCCGGAGAAACCCCGCTTCGTCACGGAATGAGTTACCATAGCCGTCGGTAGAGACCAGAATCAGGGCAGGCGGTGAACCGGAGAGCACTTGAAAATGGGTCCGAAATTCACGCCATGCGTCCCGGGAGCACAGTGACGTAGTCTCGTTGGCAAAGAGTCGCTCGTCGGCGGGCAATGGCGGCCTGCTCACCTCCCCCGTCTCCGAAACGGTCAGGATGTCGCCGTCCCCCAGTTGCAAGTACAGGATGAAGGATTTCGCCACCAGGACGGTCAGGAGCGTCGCACCGTAGGCGAAGACGGGCTCCAAAACAGCCTGACGCCGTCCGCTAATTCCTTTCTGCGCCTCGAGTCGATCCAGTTCTGCGCTCGTCAGGGAACTCGCAGCAACGTGGTCGGCAACACCATCTCTCCAGCGGCGGACAATTTCGCGCGGCAGATTCTCTTCGGCCCAGCGCTTGATGGCGGAGAAGCCTGGGGACTGTAGACTGGGCATGCTTTCCAGGAATTCCTGGATCACCTTCGTAGCCACTTCGACGGCAAGACGAGCGCCCACATCGCTGCGGAAACACTTCGCGCTTCCGTGACCATCGGACACGGCCAGAACGAGCGGCAAGCCGGCTCCGGATTCCGGCAGCCAACGGATGGCGTCCTGGTTGGGCAGGCCGGTGCGCACGTGCGAGGCACCCCGGACCGATTGGCCAATGATGCGCCACCCGGGCTCGTGCCCATCGTCCATCATAAGCATGCTCTTACCACACGTCGTCTGCCGAGGACGGGCCGGCGTCGGGAACGTCGGGGACGGGCACATTCACCACCGGCGAGGAGGCGTCTGCGGCTTGACTGGCTGGCGAAGAGGCCGACTTCAGCACGGCGGTGGAGACCCACTTGATGTACTTGACCAGGGATTCGGAGTTGTTTGCCTGAAGGGGCTTCAGTTCCGGATGGCCGATGAATTTCTGTAACACCTCGTGATCTGCGTCCTCGCCGATGGCGATGGCGATGCGGACGGCCTTCTTTCCCCATGGCTGGTTCATAAGCGCCTCGAGACCGCTCTCAAAATCATCGGTGGGCTGGCCGTCGGAAATCAGCACCAGAACGGGCGGCAAAGCGCGCTTGGTCATAGGCGGTATCTTGAGTTGATCCGCGACCATTGAAAGAGCCTTGCCCATGTCCGTGACCCCATCGGCGCTCAGGTCCATCCACTCGAAATCTGCGACGGGCGTAGGCTGGGAAACGTGCCACTGTGCGCCGCTAGAGAACTTGATCGCGCGTACCAGGACTTCCGCGTTGGGGTTATCTTCAGCGACCCTTTGCATATCGGGAATCGCATTTCGGATGGCGTAGTTCAGGGCCTGGACTTTGCCGTCCGTCGCCATAGAGCCAGAGCTGTCGGCAATCCAGATGAAATGGAGCGGCCGCGTTGCTAACTCACCGCCAGGTCTTTTCTTCATGTTCAGTACCTCCTTTGTTTTTGAGCTGTTTGGTTTCTGTCCTGGGCATCGCGTGGGGCGATTGCCAGGGATGGTTTCATCCCCAATTATAGCCCAATGGCGGTACTCGCACAAACAACCGTATTGACTTCTGTGCAAATTTGCACTATACAGAATCTACATCGGACAAAGCAATCGCTCGAGGCTGCACCTGAGTCCGAGGGGGTGGCCAAGGCAGGAAAAGCGCCTGGGCGGTGAACATCGAGTATCACAGAGCCCACCCACCGTCAAGGTGCGGCGGGCTCTTTGTTCCGACCGCATCTCCTGGCTTCGCACAGCGACGAGGTATCTTTTCAAAAAGCTGGGGCGAAAGTAGGTCGGATTTGCTATCCGACTAGGTCGGATTTGCTATCCGACCCTGTATGGCGGTTAGCAAAACCGCCCTACGTTGCCTCTCCCCAAGATATTGAAAAGATACGAGAGAAGTTCGGCGGGCCGGAGCGTGTGAAGAGCCTGGGGGAGTTGGAAGCCAGACTTTGGAAGCCAGACTGTGGAGGATGTAGTCAAAGATCGGCCGGCTCACACGTGCACCGCCACCACCTCGAATGCTGGTTCAGGTTGTGGATGTCCTTTGAGTTCCATCATTCCCACCGGTCGCGCCTCGACGTAGCCGCGCACCAACCCGTAGACCTGCTGGCAGATCAGGATCTGTCCTCCACGGGCGTGCTCTTGCAACCGTCGGCTCACGTTCACTGCGTCGCCGATGACGGTAAAACTCATCAATTGCGGCGCACCAACGTTGCCGACCAACACCTCACCCGTGCTAACTCCCACCCCAAACTGGAGTCGGGAGGCTGGGGGCAGGTTGAAGCGAGATTCATCAACCGAGCGACATATACGCCACGCTGCTCGCACTGCCCGCAGCGCGTGATCCGGCTGTGGGAGAGGAGCGTTGAAATAAGCCATCACCGCGTCACCCAGAAACTTGTCCAGCGTCCCACTCTCTGCCAGAATGACCTCGGCAGCCACGGTGATGTGGCGGTTGAGGACGTCCACCAATATCTCAGGCGTGGCGCGGGTACTGAAGTCGCTGAAGCCACGGATGTCGGCGAAGAGGATAGTCGCCCTCTGGCGTACACCGCCCAGCGCGACGGCATCGGGCTGAGCCATGAGTTTTTCCACCACGCTGGGGGCGACGTAACGCTCAAACAGCCCTCGTATCTGATCTTTCTCTTGCTCCTTGGTCTGTTCAACCTGTTGTAACAGGCGAGCGTTTTCAATCGCGATGGCGGCATAGTCGGCCAGCGCCGTAAGCAGGTGGCGGTCGTGATCGCTGAAAGAGCGGGCCGTGGCCTTGTTGCTCACACTCAACACGCCGATGGGTCTTCTACCGACTTTCAGGGGTACGGAGAGCATCGTGCCAGTCGCCATGGCCTCGCCCTTACGCATAGCCTCGGCTGCCAGTTGGTCCTCTGTGCGCCGTGACACTCGCCGCTCCTTCCCACCGACACGCCGCTTGCGCACGTACTCCTGGAGTTCGCCCGCCCGCTCGTCCTGCAAAAAGATCGCGCTCTCCTCAGAACCGGTGATGTAGTGCGCAGCGTCTACTATCCGCCCCAGCAGTGTATCACGTTCCATCAGAGCCGTGACCGATTTCCCAATACGAGAGAGCGTGTGAAGTTCGCGCAGGCGCTGCTCCAATTGCTGCTTGGACTGCACCAGCCGGGCAGTGAGCGCTTCTTTCTCACGCTGAAGTCGCACCTCCTTCAGCGATTGTTCGATGGTCGCCAGCATCTCGTCGGCTGTAAAGGGTTTGATGACGTAGTCGCGCACACCCTTGCGGAACACCTCGATGGCAATGGCCTCGGACCCGTGGGAGGTCATCAGGACCACTGGAACTTCGGAGTGTCGAGCACGCAAGGCGTCAAGCACCTCGAAACCGTTCATCCTGGGCATCTCCAGGTCGAGCAGCACGAGGTCAATGCCACCCTTGAGAACCTTGCGCACCCCCTCAGCACCGTTGGTGGCCTCCACGGCCTCGAAGCCGTTAGGTTCCAAGACGTATTGGACGACAAACTCGCGCATCTCGCGGCTGTCGTCCACGACGAGCACCCGGATATTGGACAAAGTTACCCCCCGCAGAACGCGAAGCGTAAAACGTGATCCGCCACTGGAGTAGAACCGCTTTACGCATTACTTCTTACGTTTTATTGTTACTGCTCCTCAATCTCATAACTGTACGACCCCATCTCCGTCGTCACGGGCGCCAGGCCGGAGATGGTGACCACAGCCCGGTCCGTGCGCTCCTCCAGCGGGATAACCCACTCGCCCGCCTGATCCTCGTTCAACTCCAGCCGCTGCACCTTCGTCTCGGGGCCGAAGAGGATGAGTTGCACCAGCCACCGCTGTGGCAACACGTTGGCGTGACGGATGAAGCCAGCCGGCTCCCACCCGCCTCTGTCCTCCTCGAAGTCGCTGAAGTAGCCAATCTCGGGAATGGCAACGTCCTCCAGGATGAAGCCGGGCCGGTTGACCGCGTCGTCGGTGATGTACTCGAAGCAGACGAGGATCTCCTGCCCGGCGTACGCGGAGAGGTCCACCCGCTCCTGGATCCACTCCGGTGCTGCCCCACCGCCGCTACTGCCGGTATAGGCCCAGCCAAAGGAGTTCCCGTTGGGGTTGGTGGGGGTGCCGGAGGGGGTGGTGAGGATCTCCCAGGTCTGTCCGCCGTCGGTGCTGACCTCCACGTAGGCGTAGTCCCAGTCCTCCTCCAGGTCGTACCAGGTCCAGAATTCCAGCGTAGCCTCGTTCACACCAGAGAGATCGAAGGCCTGCGTCAGGTGCATATCCGAGTCGTCGCCCCGGTTCGACCACCAGACGTAGCGCCCGCTGTGGGCAGTGGTATCCATCAGGCCAATCTGGGTGGAGCCAGTGAAGCGAAAGACGAGTGGCCGCTCGCCGCGCAGTTCGACGTAGTCGGTGCCATGCTGGTGCACGGTGGTGCTCTCGGAGACGGGGTAGTCTCCCTCGTAGTAAGTGGGCTCAACGTCAAAGGAGGGTGGGTCAATCTCCTCGTAGCCGAAACGCCCGTCGGCGATGGAGGGATCGTCCAGCAGGTTGGCGACGATCCAGTCGGCGAACAGATCCTCGTAGGTCAACCCGGTGCCCAGTTCCTCCAGTACGGCCTCCACGCTGGCGAAAGAGTTTTCGGGATGGGAGACCAGCGCCTGGGTGGCTTCCGGGCCAAAGCGGTCGAGGAAGTAGGAAGTGAAGAGATAGCCCGCGCCGTAGTTAGCCCCTGCCTCCCCCGGGCCTTCGGGCCAGGAGTTGAGTTGCGTATCCGTCTCCGTAGCAAATATCCAGTCGGAGCCGCCGGTGTCGAAACCATTCAGATACATCGCCAACTCGGAGAAGCCCTCGTTCAGCCAGGTCTCCTCGTTGCGGTCGTTGTACCAGTGGATCATATGCTGGAACTCGTGGGCCAGCACGCCGTTGTAGAAGTCGTCATTGACGGTCACGTTTTCGACGTTGATGTAGAACATTTCCATCTCGTTGGAGTCGTCGCGCACCGCAGAGACGAACTCATCGGCGCTGGAGTAGTAGCCAGCGATGGTGTTCCCCAGGTTGCGGGCGTGGAGGATGCTGACGTGGGAGTCGTTGTCCACCCCGGGGCTCCACTCGGAGCCAAAGAAAGCGCGGTCGGTGGGGTAGGAGTGCTCCTCGAACAGATCGGCAGCGTCCTCAAGTTCGTCCCGGTCGAAGTGCACTCCCTCCTCGACCCACATGTACACGTGCTCGGTCTTGTACTCCAGGGTGGCGTAGATGTCGAACTGCTCGTCGGTGTCCACGTTGGAGACGTGGAACAGGCGGCGAGTGCCCACGGGGTAATCGGGGGAACCTGCTGGATTGACGGTGCGTGGAGTGTCGGGGGACAGACCGCGCAGCCGGATCGCCAGTTCGTGCAGGTCGCGCACCGGCACGTCGGTCGTCTCCAGCAGTTCCTCCGTCTCGGCCCCGACGTCACCCACGGGCTCGCGGGTGATGGCGGAGGTGGGTTCGGGAGCAGGGGTCTCGAAGACTATCGTAGGTTGGAAGAACTTCTCCCAATCCCAATCCTCCCAATCAAGGCCACCACAGCAGCAGCAACTTGCTGCCACCAGCAAGGCGGCCACAGCAACCAATGTAGCAAGTGTCCGGTTCATAGTTCCTCTTTTGAGCAGTTGACCATCATTGGTTGGAGGTTAGCGATTAGCAGCCAGCGATGGCTAGCGGCCAATAGCCAACGGCTGATGGCTAGCGGCTAAGTTCCTGGGCCAACCCCCGCACCGCCCGCGCCAGCGGCGAGTCGGGACTATGGAGGGTCAGCGGCGCTCCCTGTGCCAGGGCCCGCACCTGATCTGGATCAAAGGGAATGGTCCCCATCAGCGGGCGTCTAAGAGTGCGCTCGATTGCCTCGGCTGGCAACTGGGGCCCCGGTGTGGTCTGATTAAGGATGATCTGGAATTTGCTCGACCATTGCCTGAGGGCACGCAGTGTGCCGACGGCCGTCTGAATCGAGGGGGGCTCGGCGGTGATCACTAATCCCACGACTGTGGCTACCTTCAGGGTCTCCATCGTCACCTCACTCAACACCGACGGCGCATCTACCACAGTGGCGGTGAACCGCTGCCGCAGGATCCTGAGCGTCGTCTGCACCACCGGCTGCGGCAATATCTGCCCTGTGATGGGGAAAACCGGTGACGCCAGCACCCGCAGCCCGGAAGCGTGTTGCAGGAGGTGGGCTTCGACGACCTCCGCGTCGGGAACGCTGGCCCGGACGAGGTCCGACCAGTTAGGCTCGGGACGCAGGCCCAGTTGCAGCGCCACGTGCCCTGACGAGGGGCAGAGATCCACCAGGCAGGCTGTCCCATCCCTGGCCTGAGCCAGCGCCGCTGCCAGGTTGACCGCCAGCGTGGTGACGCCGACGCCGCCGCGCAGGCTCAGTAGCACGACCGTCCCGGCAAGCACGGGTGCCTTTTCCTGCGCCCGTTTGGCCAGTAGGTCATTGACCCGCTCCAGTAACTTCTTCAGCGTCACCGGTTTGACCATGTAGTCGTCGGCGCCGGCGTCCAGCGCGGCCTGGCGGTCCACGAGTTGGCCTCGCGCCGTGAAGATGATGATCGGGATGGAGGCCGTAGGGGGATTGGCGCGCAGTTGGCGGCAGACTTCGTAGCCGCTGACGCCAGGCATCATCACGTCAATGATCGCCAGGTCAGGCGGGTCAGCCAGGGCCTTGGTCAGCCCGTCTGCGCCGTCAGCACTGAGCACAGCCTGATGGCCCCCTCGCAGTTCCAGTACCTGGCGGATCGTCTCCAGAAGATCGGCATTGTCGTCAATAATCAGTATCTTCGCCATCGCCAGGCTATACCTCCTCCTCTACCCAGAAGGCCCCAACGTGATCTTTGTTGACCAGGATTGCCCCGCCGGTGAACACGACGTCCGGATGGACCGATGATCTCATCTGGCCATCAATGATGGAGACGAAATCATCTGTACCGCTGGTAAGCACTGTGCGCAGATCCAATCTACCCGAGAGACGCAATTGGCCTTCGATCTCGAAAGATGGAACGGTGATGAAGATTTTGCGCAGATAGGTGCCGAAATAACTGCCGTAGGTATGTTCTCGCGGCAACCCATCCTCCTGGCGAGTGACGATGACGGCAGTGATGTTGCGCTTACGAAGGATCGAAGTGGGATGGCTGGTGGTGATGTGCGCAGGACGTTCAAAGTTGGAGACGTAGGTATCCTCAAGCGAGAGGAAGGCCGTGGTGTGATCGTTGAGTTGGTCAGCCAGTTTCTTATGGCGCACATTCACACGGCCGGATATGCGGTAACTATGGGTGAAGAAATCCGCTACCAGCCAGGCAGTGCTCAACCGTTCCTGCATCGTAGAGCTCCTTTCAGGTAGGGGCCAGCTCCACGATCTGCACGTACGCTTCTACTCATAATCTACCCCCCCCCGGTCGGCAGGCTCCGGAAAGACATAATGGGCTGCTATGCTCCACTCCTCCGGCGGCCAGTAGCAGAGGTCAATAGAATAGTCTCCAGGATTTCGCGCGGCAGTGAACACTCGCCGAAGGCACAGGCGAAGGTTGGGCAGTATGTTTCGAGCCGGAAGCATCTTCTCTCGCCCGGAATCGCCCCATTGCCCAGGCTACTCGCAACCTTAGCAAGGTTGGTTGAATGCTTTCCACTTGAATACATTGTACCATAAGCGTCTCACGGAACGCAATAGGACTTTCGACCCATCACATACAGCCTGCTGGGCACGGCGCACGATACTCACTTCGTCTGAGAAATCCCAAAACTCCCGGCGGATGTGCCGCTGGAGCTTTCGAGGAGTTGGGAGCCGAACATGTACCATTATAGTACAGGTGCAAGAAGGAGGCAAACTGAATTGGGTGTGTTTCATCGGAAATCGGCCACAGGCTCGCTGTTGATGGCTGTGATGATGTCGCCGCCCAGCGGGATGCGGGTGTTGCCCAGCCGCACGGTGCGGTCGCCACCTCGGATGCCCGCCCGGTCGGCGGGGCCGCCGGGCACTGCCTCGATTACCAGCAACCCCTCTTCTACCGGCACCTCCATCTTGGCCTGGCGGAAGGCGCGTGCCCGTTCCGGCGTCAGGTCGAGCAACTGCACGCCCAGCCAGAGGTGCAGGTAGTGTCCATGGGCGATTAACTGGGGCACCACCCGCCGCACTGTGTTGGCCGGTACGGCGAAGCCGATGCCAGCGCTTGCGCGGCTGGGACTGACGATTTGGGAGTTCACTCCAATGACCCGCCCCCCCAGGTCCAGCAGCGGACCGCCGGAGTTGCCCGGGTTGATGGCCGCGTCGGTCTGGATGGCCTCGCCGATGAAGCGGCCGTCAGGGCTCTGGATGATCCGCCCCAGCGAACTGATGACCCCCACCGTCAGGGTGTGCTCCAGCCCGAAGGGGTTGCCGATGGCGACGGCGAATTGTCCCACGCGCAGGCTATCCGAATCACCCAGTTACCTGGGCCTCCAGCGCGTTGGCAGGCTCCTCGGGCATTGGGGACACCGCTGGCGGGGCCGGCGTGGGGGTTGATGGCGCGGTCGGCGGCGGGGTGGCAGAGGGAGACGACAACTCGGCGGGTAGACTGCACCCCAGCGTCGCGCCCACCAACGCCACAATCGCTACCAGAATGGTAATCCAGGGTTTGTGCATCTGGTGATTGGCAGATTGGTGAACTCAGTAGATCCAATTTCCCGACTATATCTCCTGGAACTCGCCCTCGACTACTTCCTCGCCTCCGGGCGGTGGCGGCGCATCGTATCCAGGTGGCGGGCCGCCATTGCCTCCGGCCTGCGGCCCACCGGCCGCCTGCTGCTGCGCGTACATCTGCTGCCCGACGGCATAACTGGCCTGCTGCAACTGCTCGATCAGTTGCCGGATGCGGGTCGCGTCGTCCCCCTCCTTCGCCTGCTTCAGGTCCTCGATGATGTGCTCAATGCGCCCACGGTCAGACGTGGACACCCTGTTCTCAGGGGCCAGATCACGCAGCATCTTCTCCATCTGGTAGATCAGCGCGTCGGCGGTATTGCGGGCCTCCACCAGTTCCTTGCGCCGCTGATCTTCCGCCTCGTGCCGCTTCGCCTCCTGCACCAGCCGCTCCACCTCTGTCTCGTTCAGGTTCGTGGAGGCGGTGATGGTGATCTGCTGCTCCTTGCCGGTGGCCTTGTCCTGGGCCGAGACG
>CAZZEX010000003.1:0-90077 GCA_964653285.1 uncultured Anaerolineales bacterium | reverse complement strand
TGCTCATCCTGACCACCTTCGCCGAGGACGACCTGGAGCGGGGGGAGTTGTGGCGGCGCTTCTACTCGCGCAACCAACTGCTGGTGACCAATCCCGACGGCACGCACCGCCCCCCCATCATCCTCGACCCCTTCATGGGCGGCGGCACTTCAATCGTCGAGGCGCTGCGGTTGGGCTGCAAGGTCGTGGGCGTGGACCTCAATCCCGTGGCCTGGTTCGTGACCAAGAAGGAGATCGAGCCGGTAGAGTTAGAAGCGCTGGACGAAGCGTTCAAACAGTTGGAGAGAACGGTCGCGCCGCAGATCCTGCGCTACTACAAGACCACCTGTCCCCTGGGCCACGAGGCCGACGTGATGTACGTCTTCTGGGTTAAGAAGGTGAGGTGCGTCGGCTGCGGCCGCGAGGTGCGCCTCTTCCCCTCCTACCGCCTGGCCTCGAAAGGCAACGTGCACACCGTCTTCTGCCCCGATTGCATCCACGTCTTCACCGTGGACGATCTGGACCAAGAGGCCACCTGCCCGGAATGTGGCCGCCGCTTCGTCCCCCGGCGGGGCGTGACCCAGCGGGGCAAGTACACCTGCCCCCACTGCGGCCAGGTGGAGCGGGTGCTGGAGGCGGTGCGGCGCGGCGAGGGGCCGCCGGAGACGGAGATGTTCGCCCTGGAGTACTACTGCGGGGCGTGCGAGAGGGCGGCCAAGGCGTGGAACGGCACCTCCTCTTCCCCCCTCGTAGGGGGGACCGAGGGGGGTAACTCCTACGCCCGGCGGGGCTACAAGCCGGCCGGCGCGGAAGACCGGGCGCTGTTCGAGGAGGCGAAGGCCGAATTCGAGCGGCGTAAGGATGAACTGCCCTGGCCCAAGCAGGAAATCCCGATGGACATCCACACCGACGCGGTCATCTTCCAAAACTACCGCTACTTCCACCAGTTGTTCAACGAGCGACAGTTGCTGTGCCTGGGGATGCTCATGGACACTATCCTGCGCATCCCGGACGCGAATATCTGCGAACTGTTTGTAATGACTCTCTCGGATGCCGTGAATGCCAATAACCTCTTGTGCAAATACAATGCCTCGGCCCAGAAACTTGAACCGCTCTTTGGCCTGCATGCCTTCCATACTGTTGACCAGCCACTCGAGAATAACGTTTGGGGAACAAAGTATGGGAGGGGCAGCTTTGTTAGATACTACCACAAGACTCGAAGGGGAAAAGAGTACGGCATCAGACCGTTTGAGCGAGACGGTGCAGCCAGACGAAAGACGGGTGACACGGTGACCGCGAAGTGGGCTAGCGACTTTGCCAGCGTTCTAGCTGGTCAAGGTAATACTCTCCTGTGGGCTCAAACCTCCGAAGACCTTTCACGGATTCCCGACAGGGCGATAGATGCAGTAATCACCGACCCGCCTTATTGTGGCCAAGTGACCTATTCGGAGTTGGCCGACTTCTTCTATATCTGGCTGCGCCTGGCGCTTTCCAGCCACTATTCCCACTTCCGACCGCAATATACGCCCAAGGCACGAGAGATTATCTCCAACGTCGGTGTGCGTGGCAGCCTCAAGAAGTTACAGGAGTTGCGCATCGAGATCAAGGACGAGGAGTCATTCTTTCGGGGCTTGACCCGCGTCTTCCGCGAATGTCACCGTGTCCTCAAGGACGAAGGCCTGATGGTTTTCACTTTTCATCACAAAGAGACCTGGGCCTGGAAATCGGTGCTGAACGCCATCCTGGAGACTGGCTTCTATGCGACTGCTGTCTACCCTGTCCAGTCCGATGCCCGTACAGGGCTTCACGGCGAAGTAGGCAACATCAAATACGACATCCCCTTCGTCTGCCGCAAACGGCCGGGAGATGGGCAGATGGTGGGCTGGGAGACGCTCAAGGACGAGATCTACTTCGCCGCCCAGGCGTCGGTCGAACGGCTCAAGACCTCCGGCCGCCAACTCTCCGACGGCGATCTCTTCGTCATCGCCATGGGCCGCTGCCTGGAGATCTACTCCAAACACTGGCCCCACGTCCTCAAGGAGGGGGAGCCGGTGGGCGTGGACCAGGCCGTGGACGACCTGGACGACCTGGTGGACTCGCTCATCAAGTCCTACGAACTCAAACTCCTGCCCCCCACGCTCGACGAGATGACCAAACTCTACCTGCTCTACATTGCCGGCCAGCAGGCCGTCAGCGGTGACGAACTGCGCAAGCGGCTGGTCACTGGCGGCGGGAGCCTCTCGGACTTCACCGGGCGGGGCTACCTGGTCAGGAAGGGCCGGCGCTTCGCCGTCGCCACGCCCGGGCAGCGGGTCGAATTCGTCGAACGGCAGATCGAACGGGGGGCGGAACTACCCCTGATAGACGTCGCCCACTACCTCTACGCCATCTACCAGACCGGCCAGCCGCTCCAGTGGAGGATGATGGGCCGCTGGAGCCGGGAGGAACTCGTGGCCGTGCTGGAGCACCTGTACCGCAAGACCGGCGACCGGGTCTGGCGGGCCGTGGCCGAACTCTCGCGCCGTGCACTGGCTCCCAGGCAGGAAGCGCTGGTGTAGCGCAATTGTTTGTAATGACGACTTTAGTCGTCCATAAAGGGTGTAGAGCGACTAAAGTCGCCACTACAAATTCCACAAGTAGCGTCGGGGAGAGACGCAGAAACGCGAAAGGGACAAGAGAATGCACGAATTACGCCCCGGCTACCACTTCGTCGAACGTCGGTTCATCGGCCGCAAGATCGAGGACCTCGGGGAGCCGATGAGCATCGTGGCCTTCCTGCGCTGCCTGCAGGGGCGCACCCGCCTGCCCCGGGCCGTGCAAGTGCACGGACTGGGGCCACTGCTGGCACACATGCAGAACCGCGAACAGGCCCGCTTCCTGCGGCGTCTCTTCGCCGACGCTTCAGACTGGCTGATGCAGCACAGCCCAAGCATCGTCATTTTCCCCGTTGACCGTATCACCCTCAACCGCGAGCCTCATTTGATTCACGACGGGCAGGAACTGCGCTTCGCCCACGTCTTCGGTCGTGGCCTGCAGCAGCAGGACGTGGGGTACTTCACCGCGCCCTTCGCCCTCTCGTAGCGGCCGGTGGTCTTCGTCGAGAGTCGCCGTCATGCCATCTACGGCTACCAGTTGGGGCACATGCGCGATCTGGAGCGCGTGTCGGAAAACCTTCATGCTGCGCACGCGCCAACCCGTGGTGAAAGTCAAATCGTCTGATGGGTTGTGACCGTTCAGGGGAGCGATGGATTCTAGTAAATATTTCGTATTCCTTTAACGCTATGTGAACAGAAGCGTGCTAGGATAATAACGTGGCTCAAACGCAGATTCACGCTGATTTTGAGGAAGGCTCTGTTCGCAGTATCGCAAAAGTCGCCCTGACGGCTAGCCGTCATTCTGAGCGTAGCGAAGAATCTCCCTCTGCTCTGGTGGAGGCCCTTCGCTTCCCTTCCCTTCCCTTCCCTTCACTGCGCTCAGGGTGACAGGGTGAGTTTTGCGCTATTGCCTCTGTTCTTATCTGCGAGGGTATCTGCGAAAGTCTGCATGTGTCTGCATCCTATTCAGCCTGTCGGTTTGAGGCGAATCTTCGCCAGACGGTTACAAACTGCTCACGGACTATGCCGTTGACAGCGCCTGGCTCGGTTTTATCCGCCGGCCCTGCCACTGGAAAGTCCACGACCCGTACCTGCCCCACACCTCCTTCGATCCCGACACGCTGGCCCGCTTCAGCCACGAGGCCAGTGTCGAGATTCGTCAAGGCGGCATTCCCGCCGTCGCCCGGACGCTGCTTGACCGGCACGAAGCAGGGTGGACAGCCTGGCGCTGTGAGCGGGTCGTCTCCTGGGTGGCTGAGGCCCAAGCCCTGTTTAAGCGCGTCCGGCCCCACGGCATCCTGGGATTGTTCAGTGTACCCTGGCGGTTGGCCAATGCCGCCTGCGAGGAATACGGTGGACTGTAGGATCTGCTGAAGGGGTTGGGAGGAAGGGGTACTATGATGAAAACCGCTGACCCAACGCTCATCTTTTTAGGCTTGGTAGGCGTCCTATACTTCCTTATCGCCGGGGTTACCCTGAAGAGACGCGGCTTCCGGGAATGGGCCGTGGACTTGCTGGGTCTTTACTTCGTGCTCTCCTTTTTCTTGACGCTAGGTCAGGTACTCTCGCGGCTGGGCTGGCTTGCTTTTCTCGCCGACGACGTTCTGGCGCGAGTGCCGCTTTATGGGTTACTTCTCCTATCTTTGCTGTTCCTTCATCTGAACCGGTCGTTCCTGCGGCTCGAAGGGGCCGGCTGGAGCTGGTGGGCGCTGGGCGTGGCCTGGATAGCGGCGGTGGTCGTCCTCAACGAGAATCTGCTGGCCCTGCCCCAGGTGCTGTGGGCCGGCAAGGGGTGGTCCATTCAACGCCAGGGGATTGGCTTCAGCGCGTTGGTCTTTGGCTGGGGGATCTTCATGGGCGGGGCGACGCTCCTGACGGCGAGGGCCTATCGCCGGACGCAGCAACCGCTGCACAGAAACCGGATCACGTACTGGTCCCTGGCCCTGGGGCTCACCATCGCCAGCGCTGCGCTGCTCTTCGCCGGGCGCGAACCGTTGGACAGCGGTTTCCACCTGCTGGGCACACTCATCGCCGCTTACGTTGTGCTGACCTATCGCCTGCCCGACGTGCGTCAGATGGCGCGGCGGACGGTGAGTTACCTGATCATCACGCTCTTGACGGTGATCATTTACACCGCTGGCTTTCTGTTGATGGAATACGTCTTTCAGTCCGTGCCTGGCTACAGTCCTTTGTTGGTCGGGGCGACCATGGCCCTGATTCTGGCCATTCTTTTCGATCCTCTTCTGGGCCTGGTTCAACGATTGGTGAACCGGCTAATCTCCGGGGCCGGCTACGATCCCAGGCGCATGCTGCGCGAATATAGCATGAGTATCAGCAACATCTTGCACCTGGAACGGTTGGCGATGGTGGCGGTGGGTCTCATCAGCGAGGCGATGGGGAGCCAGCGCGGTGCGCTGTTCGTGGTGCATTACGAAAAAGGAGGGAAGGACGGAAGCGGCTATTTCCGCCTGCGAGGCGTGACAGGCAGGGGAGAAGACCTGTCCCCAGGCGTTCTGTCCTTCGAAAGTCCTGTGGCCAACTACTTGCGTCTGAAAAACCGTCCCCTGACCCAGTACGACATAGACCTGCTACCCCGCTTCAGAGAGACTTCTCCGGCGGAGCGCGCCTGGCTGGCCAATCTGGATATGGACGTCTACGTGCCCATCTACGCCAAAGGAGAGTGGATTGGCCTCTTAGCGCTGGGCCCCAAAGCCTCCGGTGACCGCTATTTTGACGACGACCTGGTCCTGCTCAGTACGCTGGCCGACCAGACGGCCGTGGCGCTGAAGAACGCACGCCTGTTCGGCGACTTGAAGATCCAGAACGTGGAAAATGAGCGTCTCAACAAAGAACTAACTGCGGCCAACCGCGAACTGGCCCGGTTAGATCAGGCCAAGTCCGACTTTATTGACATCGCCTCGCATGAGCTGCGGACGCCGCTCACCCAGGTGTATGGTTGCACTGACATCCTGAGCGAAATGATCAAGGACGGCTCGCTGACCCCCGACACCGGGTTGCAACTGACCCAAGGCATCAGAAAGGCCGGACGGCGGCTGAAGGAGATCGTGGACATCATGTTCGATGTTTCCCAGCTAGACACTGAGACGCTGGTACTGAACGCGTCGCTGACCTCGGTGGCTTCGATCGTGAGTATGGCTGTGGGCGTCTGGGCCACGGCGCTGGAGGAGCGCAAGCAGACGCTCACGGTAGAGGGCCTGGAGGACCTGCCCCTTATTACTGCCGATGGCAGGCGGCTGAAGCAGGTCTTTTCGCACCTCATCCAGAACGCGATCAAATACACGCCGGATGGCGGGCGAATTCAGATCACTGGCCATCTGCTGGATGGGGGGATGCTGTCCCAGGATCAGACCATTGAAGTCGTCGTGGCTGACACCGGCATCGGCATTGCGCCCGATGACTGGGAGCGCATCTTTGAAAAGTTTTACCGTGTGGGCGACATCATGTCACACAGCACTGGCAAGACCAAATTCAAAGGCGCAGGACCGGGCCTGGGATTGACCATTGCCCGGGGCATTGTGGAAGCGCACGGCGGCCGTGTTTGGGCTGAAAGTCCAGGGCACGATGAGAGAACCTGTCCCGGCAGCGAGTTCCACGTCATCCTCCCCGTGCAGCCGCGCTGTATGGAGTCAGCCGGTTCGGAAACCTTCGTTGCCGCTGTGAGGGCCGACACGGGCAGTGATCAGCCGCTACTGGTCTCATAACTCTTCCAGCGCGGCCCGCATCCGCTCCAGGGCCTCGATCAGGGTGGCGCGCGGACAGCCAAAATTTAAGCGCACAAAGCCTTCCCCCCCCACGCCGAAGGGTGTCCCGTCGTTCAGCGCCACCCTGGCGTGCTCCAGGAGGAACTGGTAGGGACTGCCGGGGATGGACGCTTCTCGACAGTCAAGCCAGGCCAGGAAGGTTCCTTCCGGTTGCTTGCACTTGATGCTGGGCACGTGGGTGGCGATGTACTTTAGCAAATAGTCGCGGTTAGCCTCCAGGTAGGTGAGCAGCCCGTCCAACCACGCCTGACCGTCACGGTAGGCGGCCAGTCCGGCCGTGTAGCCGAGCACGTTGACGTGGGGCACCAGGCCCGCACCGATCCGCTTTAGCCTGGCACGCAGGTCTGAGTCTTGGGCCACGCCCACCGAGCAGGAAAGCCCCGCGATGTTATAGGTCTTGCTGGGCGCGAAAAAGGTGATTGTCCGCGCGGCGATCTCCGGGGCGAGGGACGCGATCGGGATGTGCCGGTGTCCCTGGTAGACGATATCACAGTGAATGTCATCGGAACAGATCACGATGTCGTGGCGCAGGCAGATCTCGGCCAGACGCTCCAGTTCGGCCGTCTCAAAGACGCGTCCCACCGGGTTGTGTGGGTTGCAGAGCAGAAAGAGTGAGGTGCGCTCCGTGATTGCCTGCTCAAAGGCGTCAAAGTCGTGTTCGTACCGCTCGCGCCCCTCGACCAGCGGCACGACTTTACAGGTGCGCCCACCATTTCCCGGTGCGGCGAGCATCGGTGGGTAGACGGGGGCTTCCACCAGTACCTCATCGCCCGGTGCACCGACGGCATGGCAGGCCAGGTTGAATCCGGTCACCACGCCGGGGATAAAGAATATCTCGTCTGTCTCGACGCACCAGCCGTACAACCGGGCCAGCCGCTCCTGAATCACCTCGCAGAGGCCGTCTGGTGGTCGTCCATAACCAAAGATTCCATGTGCCACACGTTCTTCCAGGGCGCGGATCACCGGTTCTGGTGCGGCAAAGTCCATGTCGGCCACCCAGAGGGGCAGCACGTCCTCGCCGTAGCGGCGCCACTTGACGCTCTCGGTGTGATGCCGGTCAATGATTTGATCGAAATCGCAGGACACAGTCTCTCTCCTGTAAATTAAGTGTCGTGCACCGCGTGCCCAACGCTGGCCGTGAGCACGTGGCCCGTTTAGAATCATTCGGCCTCAGCGGCCCGAGCCGCAGCCGTGGCCTCGGCTTTCGGACCGCGCTTGATGGTATCGTCTATAGCCGGCAGGATAACCTCGTGTGCAGTGGGTACTCACTGGTCGTTGACTGCCGGTATCCAGCCATCCGGGGGGGGTGTTGGCGTGGAATGGACTGCCTCAAGCATACAACGATTGGGGCTAAAAGTCAACCAGTATGTCGTTGTTGACAAGTAGGGCCGATGCGTGTATGATGGACTTGAACCTGAAAATCTTTGGCCCAGGTCTATTAGTGTACGATCATCAACACGGTCAGCGTGAAGCGCATTGATCCTGACCCCAACACCGGGGTGAACAATACGGACGAAGAGAGCACCATTGTCGGACAGCGAGGAATCTACCTGCCGCTGGTATTGAAGAACTGGTGACCGAACCAGGAAAATACCCTTTCCAACGGGGTATTATGAAACATAGTGCAGAGCGTGATTGAGCCCCTGCTCCAATCCCCTGAGCTCAATGCTCGCGATCTCCGGTCGACACAGAAACCGTGCGCGGGGCATGCCTCCGCCCTCGAACCCCAGCTCGCGGCTGATGTACATCTTGGTGCCGCCTTCCTCAAACAGACCTGATGCGTACCGCCTGCCATACATTGACCCGGTGACGAGGGGGCCGAGAAACGGCAGGCGGAGTTGTCCGCCGTGGGCATGCCCGGCCCGCTTCCACTCGTTGACGAGAGCATACACTCGTGATACAATAGACTCCACTTTCGGCAGTGCACCTCTGACTTGTGCCGAGCGGCTTCCGTGCTAGAGTCGGCTTCTATATTTCTACAGATGAAACTCATCATCCAGATCCCCTGCTACAACGAGGAGGCTACCCTCCCCCAGACGGTGCGAGACCTGCCCCGTGCGCTTCCTGGCGTTGATGAGATCGAGTACCTGGTGGTGGACGACGGCAGCACTGACCGCACCGCCGAGGTGGCGCGGGAGTCGGGGGTACATCACATCATCCGTTTGGGACGAAACTGCGGGCTGGCCCATGCTTTCCTGGCTGGGTTGGAAGCGGCCGTGCGGGCCAACGCCGACATTATCGTCAACACCGACGCCGACAATCAGTACCGAGGGGAGGACATTGTCCGATTGGTCGAGCCGATCCTGGATGGGCAGGCCGACATCGTCGTCGGTGACCGGGGGGTGGCGGCGCTGGAGCATTTTTCACCCCTTAAGCGCTTGCTACAGCGCTGGGGGAGTTGGGTTGTGGGATGGGCAGCCGGCATTCCCACCCCCGACGCCACCAGTGGGTTTCGGGCCCTCACTCGTGAGTCAGCACTGCGGCTGACCGTCCTCGGCGACTACACCTACACCCTGGAGACGCTCATCCAGGCCGGGGCTCGCCGGATGGCGGTTGTCTTTATCCCAATTCGTACCAACCCTCAGACCCGCCGGTCGCGCCTGATTCAGAGCATTCCCTCCTTCCTGGCTCTCTCAATCGTTACCATCCTCCGCTTCTACACCATGTACCGCCCTCTGCGGGTCTTCGCGGCGCTAGGGGGGGGGTTCATTGTCGGCGGCATAGTGCTGGGCTTGCGTTTCTTGTACCTCTTGCTGCGGGGAGGGGGGACTGGAAACGTCCAGTCGTTGATCCTGGCGGCCATCCTGACCGTCGTCGGCTTCCAGGTTTGCCTGATCGGCCTGATGGCTGACTTGGTCAGGCTGAACCGCAAGATGCTGGAGGAGACGCTGTATCGGGTGCGGCAGATGGAGTTGGAGCGGGAGAAGGAGTAAGGAGGAGCAGCGATAATGGAGCGCAGTCAAGACTGGATGGACGAGGCGATAGGCGACCTGGAGCATGCTCGAAGTGATCTACAGCATGGATTCTACAACTGGGCTTGCTTCTCGGCACAACAGGCGGCTGAGAAAGCGGTCAAGGCCGTGTTCCAGAAAATGGGGGCAGAAGCATGGGGGCACTCGGTCGCCGACCTGTTACAGGAATTGTCCAGGCATCACTCGGTCGCTTCAGAACTGGTGGACGGAGCGTTGGAATTGGACAAAGTGTACATTCCAGCCCGATACCCTAATGCTCACCCCTCTGGCTCCCCACGGCAGCGTTATACCGAGCGTGAGGCAAGCCGACTGATTGGATACGCGGAGGAAATCGTTGACTTCTGTGCGCGTCTTCTTTCCCAGATTTGACTGCGCTGAACTGACCCGGCGGCTCAGGGAGCGGATTGTTGACCTCGATAGGAAACTCCCCTTGCTCCGGGTTGTGCTGTTCGGTTCCTACGCCCGGGGCAACTATACGGTGGCCAGCGATGTGGACCTGCTGGTGGTGTATCGAGGCAGGGTTCGGGAGGATGCCTTTGCCATCACCAAGAGAGTTCTGGATATCCCGGCGCTGGAACCCCATGTTTACTCCAAGGAGGAGTTTGAGCGGGCACGGGATCGCATCAATAGAATGACGGAGGGAGGCATTGTCCTTTTCTCCAAGATGTAAGTGCGAGAAGGAAAGCGCGTTAAAGTGCATCGGCAGGAGACTCGTCGCAGTATTGATCGGGGCGAGCCTTCTCTTACTGACCGGCTGCTCCGACTTTGTGGATCAGGATCAGTCGCACAGCAAGCCTGGGGCCGAGGTTACGCTGGAGCCCGGTCACCCTGTGGGCCAGACATTCGTCGCCCGCCACGCCGGGCTTAATGGGGTGGCAGTCTGGCTGGAGCCAGGACAGGATCGCCAGGGGGAGGTACATCTCCACCTTCGGGCCGGCCCGCAAGCGGGGGAAGACCTGGCAACGGCGGTGCTGCCGCTGGCGCAGGCCGCGGCCTCGGGTTTCTATCGCCTCTCTTTCCCGCCCCTGCGCGACTCCCATGGCCGCTACTACTATGCCTTCTTGGAGGTGGTAGGGGATGAAGCGGTGCAAGTGGGTGCCGGGCCGGGCGAGGCTTATCTGGACGGGGCACTATACCGCGATCACGAGCCGCTGGATGCCCAGATGGCCTTCCAGTTGGTCTACGAGCCCCGCTGGATGCTGCTGGACCTGGTGTGGGCGGTGGTGGGCGGTTTGGGGCTGCTGGGGGTGGCGGGGCTACTCTATGTGGTGCCGGGATGGGCGCTGCTGGCGTGGCTGTGGCCCGGGCCTGCCCTGAGCAGAGCCGAAGGGGAGCGGCTCTCTTGGGCCGAGAGGCTAGGAATCGCTGCCGGGCTGAGCCTGGCGCTGTACCCGCTCTTGCTCCTCTGGACCGACCTGGTGGGATTGCACCTGGGGCTGTTGTGTGCCTGGCTTCCCGCTGTTGGCGGGCTGGCGGCGTTGGCCTGGCGTTACCGGGCCTGGCGCCCCCGGGGGGGCTGGGAGGCGCTGCGGCAGTGGGCGCGTTCGGAGGCTCTATGGCCCGATCTGACGCTACTGGCCGTGGTGGGATTGGTCTTCGGTGTGCGGCTGCTGGTGGTGCGCACACTGGATGTGCCGATGTGGGGCGATTCCTACCATCACACGATGATCGCCCAGTTGCTGGTGGATCACGGTGGGCTGTTCGATTCGTGGGAGCCGTATGCGCCGCTACGGACGTTCACCTATCACTTCGGATTTCATGCCGCAGTGGCGGCCTTCCATTGGCTAACCGGGGTCGAGATGGTTCAGGCAGTCACCTGGGTCGGCCAGATTCTCAACGGCTTGGCAGTGGTCGCGCTCTATCCCCTGGCAGTGCGAGTGAGCAGGAGCCACTGGGCTGGCGTGGGGGCGGTGTTGGTGGCGGGGCTGCTCTCGCCGATGCCGATGTTCTACGTGAATTGGGGGCGCTACACCCAGCTGGCCGGGCAGGTTATTTTGCCGGCCGCGGTGCTTGTTACCTGGTCGGCGTTGGAGGCTCCCCATCGGGATCGGCGCCTCATCGTCCTGGGCTGGATCGCCGTGGGGGGACTGGCATTGACTCATTATCGGGTGCTGATCTTTTACGTTGTCTTTGTCCTGGCCTGGCTGTTGCTCGCACTCCGCCGGGCAACCTGGCGACAGAGTTTGGCCCGCGTGGCCTGCGTAGGCATAGGGGCGGGCGTGCTCTTTCTACCCTGGTTTGTTCACACTTTTTTGGGAGAGACCTTGCGCAGTCTCGGAGAGCAGTTGACCACTGCTCCCGGTCGTCTTTCCTCGTTCGCCCGGCAGTACAACACCATCGGCGATCCGACGTTTTACCTGGCCCCGGCGTGGTGGCTGCTTTTGGCGGTGGCGGTGGCGGCGGGGTTGTGGCGACGCCGGCGTGGGGTGCTGATGATGTCCCTATGGTGGTTTTTGCTTCTCATCGCCGCCAACCCGGCGTGGCTCCACCTCCCCGGCAGTGGTGCGATCAGCAACTTTGCCCTGTTCATCGCAGCCTACATCCCGGCCGGGGTGATGATCGGAGACCTGTTTGCTCGGTTGGTGGACTGGTTGGGACCCCAGAGGTGGTTCGTTGCATTGACGACGCTGCTGCTGGTGGTGGGGATAGGTCTGGGAGGAGTACGTGTGCGGATGGGGGACGTGCGCGTACACCAGCATGCTATGGTCACCCGGCCTGACCTGCGGGCGATGGCGTGGATTCGGGATAAAACGCCGGAGGAGGCCCGGTTTCTGATCAACTCGTTCTTCGCCTATGGCGGGAGCGTGATCGTCGGTTCCGACGGGGGTTGGTGGCTGCCGCTCCTGGCGGGGCGGGCGAACACTGTGCCACCGTTGAACTACGATATAGAGCAGGGGCCATGGCCCGGGTACCAGGAGTGGATCAACGACCTGACCCGGCAAATTCAGGGAGCAGGGATGGACGATCCGGTGACGTTGGCCCTGTTGAAAGAGCGCGGGATCACGCACGTGTATGTCGGTCAGCGGCAGGGGCGGGTGAATTACGGCGGTCCAGACGTGCTGGACCCCGAGGTATTGCTTTACAGCGCGTATTACCGGCTGGTGTATCATCAAGGCCGGGTGTGGGTGTTTGAGGTGGTGTGGTGAGGTTCTTCCTGACTGGCCTTTCGTTGACATTCGGTAAGATATGGCAGGCGGCTTGACAAAAAGGGACGGACGTCTTAGCATGCTCCATAGAAGAGGCACTCCAAACTAGAAGATCATCGAGGAAAAGTGAAGAAAAGGAATAAGGGGGAAAGAAAGATAATGGAAAATCATCGCACCATAGGTGCGAAGCCTAAAGGCTTAGCATTGTGGCTGCTCGTCTTGATGGCGGTAACTGCGCTGGTAGGGTGCAGCGGGGGATCTTCCGTGCCAGTTTCGCCGTTACAGTCTCCGCTTGTGGCTGTCTCACCGGTAGAGACCGCTGTGGCGGTAGAGACCGCTGTGTCGGTAGAGACGCCAGTACCCGAATCGCTATTGGGTACAGACTTTGACCCGGCACAGGCGGTTCTGACCGCTGCCGATATGGGCGATTTGTTCGCAACCACCTATAGTATCACACAGCCCTACCAGCGCGATGGGATGCGGGGTATCCAGGTGGTATATCCTACTGTGGCCATCCTGCACACCAGTGCGTTTGCCGAGGGCTTTGCCACGCAAATAGAGGTCTATGACGAGTTTACTGACGCGGTAAAAGCCTACTATGCGGCCGTGGCCAACCAGGCTGGCGAGCCGCTTAGGATGGGCAGCAGGGGTGACGAGTCCTGTGCCTTCGAGGTGCCCTCGGACACGCCAGGGGTGGACAACTCTGCTTATGTCGTTATCATCCGCCAGGCCAACGCGCTGGCAATCATCACGGTAAAGCCCCCGGATCCCATGCGGGCCGCAGCGCTTGAGCGGCTCGCTGACGTCGTCGTCGGGCGGCTGAACCCCTGATAAGCATCATGGAGATCTCGTATGGCGAGAGCAAGAGAACCTGAGCGGCGGGACTTTCTCGTCTTTGGCAGCCCACTGATCACAGAGGAAGATATCCAGGAAGTGGTGGACACGTTGCGGTCCGGGTGGATTGGAACCGGACCCAGGGTAGCCCGGTTTGAGGAGTCTTTCCGTAGACTGATCGGTTGTCAGTACGCCATTGCCGTCAATTCCTGTACGGCCGCATTATCGCTGGCGCTGGAAATAGGCGGTGTAGGGCCGGGTGATGAAGTGATCACCACGCCGATGACCTTCCCCGCAACGGCAAATGTCATCGTGCATCATGGTGCACGGCCGGTCTTTGCCGATGTGGACAGGGCCACCGGTAACATCTTGCCAGGCGAGATTGAAAAGCGCATTACACCTAGAACCAAGGCGGTCATTCCGGTCCATCTGGCTGGTCGTCCGTGCCAGATGGACGAGATCATGGCATTAGCGGAGGCATACGGACTGCTTGTTATTGAGGACGCTGCTCATGCCATTGAGGCATGCTACCGCGGTCACAAGGTGGGCAACATTGGCGACTTCGCTGCGTTCAGCTTCTATCCCACCAAGAGTATTACCACTAGTGAGGGTGGGATGCTCACAACCAACCGCGACGAATGGGCAGAGAAGGCGCGCTTACTGCGTTTGCACGGTATCAGTTCCGACGCCTGGAAACGTTACTCCAAGGCTGGTTACACTCACTATGAGACTCTGCTGCCTGGCTATAAGTACAACATGAGTGACTTACAGGCGGCGCTGGGCCTTCATCAACTTGAGCGACTGGAGCGCAATCTGCGCCGCCGCGAGGCCCTGTGGCAGATGTATGATTTGGGGCTGGAAGGATTGCCTGGCCTGGTACTCCCATCAGGATCGGAGTCGAAAGAACCAGGCACTGTCCATGCGCGGCATCTGTACACAGTAATGGTGGAACCGGCAGAGGCTGGTTTTACACGGGACGACCTGATGCAGCGCCTCAAGGAAGTTAATATCGGGACTGGTGTCCACTATACGGCGCTACACCTGCACAAGTTTTACCGCGAGACGTTTGGCTATCAACCCGACGACTTCCCCAATGCGAAATGGATTTCCGAGCGCACGCTCTCGCTCCCGCTGACGGCCAAGATGACCGATGCTGACGGTGAAGATGTGATTGCAGCCATCCGCTGGATTTTCGGCCCCGACTAACGCACTTTGAGGAGCATGCGTTTTCACCTGTGTCTGACCGACTACTGGAAACTGTATCGCCTGGCACGGGGCCGGCTATCTTCTGAGGACGACTACCGTGCATTCCAACAATTCCAGGGCAAGTTACTGATCAGATTCCTGCAAAGCCGTGGCGTTGAAGTGGCTGGACGCCGCGTGGCCGATGTGGGCTGCGGTTATGGTGGCTACAGCCTGGCACTGTGCGATGCCGGAGCGCGAGTCATTGCGCTAGATCGTTCCACCAACGGGGTGCCGAAGGGCCTGTCGGTGGTTGTCGCCGATGCGCTGGCGCTGCCTCTGGACTCTGGCACGTTCGACGTTGTGATATGTGCCAGTTTGATCGAGCACGTGGCTGGGCCGGAGTGCCTGTTGATGAACCTGTACCGCGTCACCCGACCTGGCGGCGTCGTCTACCTGAGTTTTCCACCGTTCTACAGTCCCGGCGGCGGTCACCAGTTCAGCCCGTTCCACTACCTGGGCGAACACAATGCCCTGCGGCTGGCATGTCGCTTTGGCCGCTGGCGAAGGAGCGCCTGGGTGCAGGAGAACTACCCGACCAGCCCCGATTCGTTCGGAACTGCTTACGGCGCGTGGGGGCTGTACCCTCTGACGATAAGCAAGGTTGAGGGCCTGCTCCGTAGTACACCCTTCCGCATCCGTGAACGTTCAACCCGCCTGCTGCCATTGGACTTTTCCGGCATTCCCCTCTTTCGCGAACTGCTCACCTGGCACGTACAGTATCTGCTCGACAAACCGGGGCCAGAGACGGCTGGGCAAGCGCGATGACAGATACTCGGTTCTTCTGGCTTCACCACGATGAAGCACTTACGGAACATAAACCGCTGCACCAGGTCGCGCTTTCCCACGACCTGTACCGCGGGATGCCGCCGTGGTTCAACGCCTACTATGCTCACTTCCAGCGGCGCGCAGTGGTGAGCCTGCTACGCCACTGCGGGCCATTAAACGAGGTACGCGCGCTGGACGTAGGATGCGGCACCGGCCGTTGGTCAGAGCTGCTGGCGACGATGGGCGCACGCCCGGTTGGTGTGGATATGGGACTGCGGGCCCTGCGCCTGGCCGCCACACGACAGGGCGGCGGGCGTTTCAGTGCAGCGGAGTTGCCCTACTTGAGCTTTGCCGATAGCGTGTTCGACTTGGCCATTTCTGTGACTGTCCTGCAGCATGTTCCAGGATCACAGCAAGAGAAAGCGATTGCGGCATTGGCGCGTGTGCTGCGGCCGGGTGGTTGGCTCATTGCCTGTGAGCTGATTGATCCGGCCGATCCGGCTCCTCATGTTTTCGGGAACCCGGTAGAGATGTGGCATATAATGTTCGAAGCGGCCGGCTTGCGGCAGGTGGCTTATGCGCCGTGCGAGTATCTCCCCTACGTGAGGCTGTTCCAGCGTGTGCGTGCCTGGCTTGGTCAACGCAGTCCCCTCGGATCGGCTGTACCTGACGTCTCCTCTGTGGCAGTGACCCTGCAGCGCCGACCAGCCTTTGCGTGGATGCTGAGATTGGTGATTACGATCTCTTATCCGCTGGAGTACCTGGCCTCATGGTTACTGCCTCGACGTTGGGCCCGGCTGGGTGGCTTCCTGCTGGTCAAAGGATGAAGACGATGCGAATCGGTGTGGTCACCAGCTCGTATCCGACATCGCTGGTAGATACTGTTACGGCGGGCGTGTTCGTGCGCGACCTGGCGCGCGAGTTGATCGCGCTGGGACATGAGGTCCACGTCATCACACCGCGCAAGCACGGACCGGTCGTGCTGGATGATGATTTGCACGTCCAATTCATCCCATGGTGGGGCGGTGAGAAAGACCTGGCCAGCGCTTCGATGCGTAACTTGCTCACAGTTGTGCGTTACGCCACGCTGATCGGAAGCGGACTGTGGATCGTCCCACGCTGTGCGCGTATGCATCACCTCGATGCGATCATGGCAATGTGGGCCATCCCCAGCGGATTGTTCGCGTGGATGACGTGGAGGCGCTGGGGCATCCCGTATGGGGTGTGGGCGTTGGGCTCCGATATATGGGCGCGGCACAAGTATCCGTTTGGCGATGCCGTTGTGCAGCGGGTGCTACACGACGCCGCGTTCCGCTTCGCTGATGGTATCCAGTTGGCACGCAGCGCCGCCGAACTGGCCGGGCGTGACTGCGAGTTCGTCCCGTCGGTGCGACGGTTGCCGGCTCACGCGGAGCGCCAGGTCACACTGGAGCCGGGCGCACCGCACTTCCTATACATCGGCCGCTACGAACGCAATAAGGGGCCAGACATCCTGGTTGAGGCGATGCGCTGGCTACTTGACAGCGACGCCGAGGCTTATCTGCACCTGTTTGGCGTTGGCTCGCTGGAGCCGTTACTGCGCGAACGGATCAGGGGATACGAACACCACATCTCGCTGGGTGACTACGCCGACCCGGAGACAGCAGTGGCCTACATGCAGGCTTGCGACTGGCTGGTTATTCCATCGCGCATCGAAAGTATCCCCCTTATCCTCGTGGACGCGCTCCAGATGCGACTGCCTGTGGTGGCGACCAACGTGGGCGACGTTGGCAATCTGGTGCAGCGGTATGGTGTGGGCAAGGTCGTCCCGGCGGAAGATACCGTTGCACTGGCCGAGGCAATGCAGTGGGCTATGCAACGCGCCAGGGCCGAGTTTGCGGGCCCGTTGGGGAAAGCAGCAGAGCAGTTTGATCTGGCGCGGTCGGCTGCGCGTTGTGCGGAGGCGTTATCTACGGCAGCGGAGCGCGGGCGATGAAATACCAGTGCGACTATTCACGCCATTTTCCTGCCGTTAAAGATCAGGCCGTGCGTGCCCGCAAGGCGATCAAAATCTCCCGCGTTCTTGAGGATTTCCTTGGTCACGATTTATCTGGTTTGACATGCCTGGACATGGGGTGCTCAATCGGTGTGATCACTGAGCATTTAGCCGAGTCGGCGCGTCTCGCCGTGGGAATGGACATTGACGAAGGAGCGGTCCGGCAGGCTACGGGGTGGGGTGGCGCGGAGGCATCCTTTGTCGTGGCAGACGTGGGGGCCACGTCTTTCGCCGATGGCACGTTCGACGTCATCGTGTGTAGCCAGGTGTATGAGCACACCCCCAGCCTGGAGTTACTCGTCGTTGAAATCTACCGCCTGCTTAAGGATGATGGGGTGTGCTTCTTCAGTGGGCCGAACCGTTGGGCGGTTATGGAGAGGCACTATGGACTGCCGTTGCTGAGCTGGCTGCCTCCGCGCTGGGCGGATCGGTACGTGCGGCTAGCCGGCCGGGCACAGGAGTATTATGAGCGTCCGCGCTCAGCCACCGAGTTGCGCCGTGCGCTGCGGCAATTTACCATCCACGACTATACTCTACGACTCCTGTCAGACCCGGTCCATTTTGCACTGGACGAGGAAGTGGGAGTTTTTCGAAACGTGGCAGCCAGCATGCCAGTCTGGGTCTGGCGGTTTCTGCGTCGGTGGGTACCGAACTTCAACTGGGTGCTGACCAAGGATGCTTGAGAAATCCGGGATAGGGCGTTGGCTGAGGATGGCCATCACTGAAGCGTTGGTGGTGGCTGCGGTTTACTTCTTGGTGAAGCATCTAGTAAGTAACTGGAGCCAAATCGCACCCCATTTGCAGCATATCCGGCTGGGCTATGTAGCGGCCGCGTTTCTCCCGACTCTGATCATGTTGTTGCTGGTGTCCTGGGGCTGGACATTTGCCATGCGCTGGGTCGGTGTTCCATTAAGTGGATGCGCTGGCTTTGAGATCTATTACCGGTCAAGCATCTTTCGTTATTTGCCCGGGTCTTTGTGGTACCTGCCTGGTCGCGCATACCTGTGCCAGCAGCGAGGTGTCTCTTTGGCCACGTTTGCTGGCGGCGCGTTTCTGGAGTTGTTCTTCCTGCTTGCCGCTGCCGGAATGCTGGGGGGGATCGCCGCTGCTGTGCGGTTCAAGCATGTCTGGTTATCGGGCGTGAGTCTTGTCTGTCTGTTGGGCATCGCGTTAGCGTTGCTCTGGCCTGGGCGGCTGCGGCGGCTGGTATTGCGGGGACGCAGTACAGGCAATGCTCAACGAGGGGGGTTGTTTGCGATTACCCTCGTTTACCTGTGTACCTGGTTCATGTACGGCACGGCGATGAATCTGCTGTTACTGGCCCTGGATGTGCCGATGAGCATATCAATCGGTAATTACGTTTACGTGGTCGGTGCGAGCACGGCCGCCTGGATGACAGGCTTCTTGTCGCTTATCCCGACAGGCCTCGGGATACGAGAAGCCTCGTTGGTCGGCTTACTTCAGCCTATCGCATCTGCTGAGCGCATCATTGTGCTTGGCCTGGTTCAGAGGACGATAGAGATTTTTCTGGAAGGATGCTTGTGGATTGCCGTTTTTTGGCGAAGGAGGGGCGAAAGTCTGAATAATAATCCCAAGGTAGTATTGCCATGGGGAAGGAAATAGGGTATTCTAGGCTTAGCAGGACGTACTGTTACCCCTGCCAAAAAACAAACTGGAGGTGAAACATGAAAATCTTAAGAGCGTTCGGTGTGGTAGCGGTTTTGATGGGGCTGCTTGTGATGTCCGTGCAAGCAGCAGGGCCGCCTGGTAGCTGGACAACCGACTTTACCATTCTTAACCTGGAAAGTCAACCGGCTGCTGTGCAGATCATGCGCTACACTCAATGTACGACGGGCTGCACTGCGGACTCGGGCACTTTGGTCAAAAGCGTAACAATTCCCGCCAGTGGGTCGGAGTACTACAACCCGGCGTTCGATGCGAATTTCCCCACCGGGTTCGCTGGTTCCATTGTGGTGAGTTCAGACAGGCGCATAGCCACCACAGTCACGGTGGCAAATGACCAGACGGGCAGTGCTTATGCGTCTGATGCGTATGCCGGGGTCTCGGAGGTCTCGAGTTCGGTCTTCCTGCCCATCATCATGGGCAATCTGGGGGTGTGGAACACGCGTATAGCCGTCCAGAACGCGGGCAGCGAAACGACCAATGTGACGATCACCTACATCGGCTCTGGCGCTCCGGCTGCCACGACCATCAGCGGCCTGCCGCCCAATATGATGGCGCTCGTTGACCAGGGAGACATCTCCGGTATCTCCAACTTCAACGGTTCGGCGACGGTGACGTCGAGCGGCAGCCAGCCATTGGCGGTGGTGGTGGACGAGTACAAGACCTCGGGCGGCGTGCTCGTCAGCTACGTCGGCGTTCCGCTCTCCCAGGCTAGCACCACCATATATATGCCCGGCTACATCGCGCTGAACGTGTGGGCGACCGACTTTACCATGGTAAACACCACGGGTGATGCGGCAACAGTGAGTGTCGCTTTCTCTGGCGCTTCGAACGCGTTGAACGGCACAATCCCTGCTAACGGTTCAGTCTACGTTAACCCATACATAGGGGCATACGGGGGCTTGACTGGCAGCGCCCCGACCTCCGGCTACTATGGCTCGGCGACCGTGACTTCTAACAAGAACATCGTCGTCGTCTACAACATCTCCAACTCGGGAGGCGGGCCAGGCAACTATGCTATGGGCTACGTAGGCTTCCCAGCCACAGGAGGCGCGAAGACGGTGGCCGTCCCGCTGATCGAGAATCACTATTCCTCTGGTTGGGACACCACGTTCTCGGTCCAGAACATCGAAGGCGGCACGGCGAACCTGTCAATGGCTTACTCCGGCAACGTGGCGGCTAATTGCAGCCCCTGCACGTACCAGATGACAACCTCCTCCCATACGTTCAATCAGGTGACAGACGGTCACATACCTGCCGGGTTCATCGGTGGTGTGACCATCACCTCGGACAAGGATATTGTGGTCATCGGCGACCAGAACCTGACCGGTGGTGCGGGCGATACTTCGGCCGGCTTCCCTGGCATTGCGACGCAGTAGCAGGGTCCAGAGTAGCAGGGCAGCGCACCCTTATCGTTATGGAGAGCCACTGGCCTATAGGCCAGTGGCTCTTGTCTCTTCGCTCGCAGTACTCGGATATCTGTAGTCTACGGCCCCACCGTGATCAAGTCCTTGAGCCCTTCGAAGGTCGCCGGGCCGATGCCTGGCACGTTCTGGATGTCCTCGACGGCCTCAAACAGGCCGTTGGCCTCACGATATGCCACGATGCGCTGCGCTGTCACCGGCCCGATGCGCGGCAGTGTCTCCAGTTCCACCGCCGTGGCCGTGTTGACGTTGATCATCGCCCCCGCCGGCCCCCCACTGCCCGGCTCGCCGCCAGAAACTGGCGGCGGTGGGTTCGTCTCCCCTTGACGCGGCACGTAAACCTGTTGTTGGTCCCGCAGTTCCAGGGCCAGGTTGATGTGGCTCAGGTCAGCGTCGGAAGCAGGGCCGCCAGCGGCGTCCACAGCGTCCTGGACGATGCTGCCTGGGGGCAGTTCGTAGACAGCCGGCTGGCGCACCGCCCCGCTGACGTGGACCCGGATGAGGGCCAAGGTGGGAGTGGGAGGTGGCGTTGGGGTCGGGAGAGGAGTAGAGACGACGATGGGCGTGCTGGGCGGGGGGTGTGGGGCGAAGTAGCCAATCACACCCCCGACGATGAGGCCGAGCACCGAACAGAGGATGATATGACCTCGGTGGTATTGTGCTGTCCCCTGATCCGTTGTCTCCCCCATCTAAACTCCATTGCTTTACCACACTGAAGAAGCCCGGTTTTTTCCGAAAAACCGGGCTTCTTAAACGGTACGGGTCACGCTGTCCGCAGCACCTCCAGCAACAACTGCACGCTGTTCTGTACGTCTCCCTCGTCCACCATCTCCGAGGGAGTGTGGATGTAGCGGCAGGGAATGGAGAGACAGCCCGAAGGCACACCGGCGCGCACCAGTTGCATCGCCGCCGCGTTGGTGGTGCCTCGTTCCAGCACCTCCAATTGGTAGGGGATGTCTGCTTCCTTCGCCCGCTGCACCAGCAGGTCTCGCACCCGTGGGTGGGCGATCATCCCCGAGTCCTGCACCTTCACCGCCGGTCCCTTGCCCAACTCCACCGCCATGGGCCGGCACTCTGGCTTGTCGCCGGTCCCCGTCACGTCCACAGCGATGGCCAGGTCGGGATTGATGCCGTAGGTAGAAGTGCGCGCCCCCGAGAGCGTCGTCTCCTCCTGTACACTGAAGACGAAGTAGACGTCGTGTGGCGTGTGCTCCAGTCGCCGCAGCGTCTCAATCAGCACCGCGCAGGCGATGCGGTCGTCCATCGCCTTGGCGATCAGCCGCGTGCCCTGCGCCCTCTCCATGCAAACGAAGGGGCGCACGAACACGGCCGCGTCGCCTACGTGGACGGGGCAATCGTCGCGGCTCGTAGCCCCTACGTCAATGTACAGTTGCTCAAATTTGGGGGTCTTGCTGGCGTCCTCGCGCTTCTCCTCGACGCCGATGACGCCCACCGTCCCGTCGGCGAAGGCCACCCGCGCGCCCGCGCAGGTGAGCGGGCTCACCCCGCCGATGCGCGTGAAGCGGGCGAACCCCTTCTCGTCCACGTAGGTCACCATCACGCCGATTTCGTCCATGTGGGCGTCCAGAACGATGCATTGGCCCTCACCAGCCTGTCCTGAGCCTGCCGAAGGACTGCCCTGCTTGTGGACGACCAGGCTTCCCAGCGGGTCCACCCGGAGTTCGCCGGCCAAGGGCTCAACCTCGGCACGGATGACGGCTCGAATCTGCTCCTCGACTCCCGAAGGGCCGTAGGTTTCCACCAGTTTGCGGATCAATTCTCTCATCAGTCTTTCCCCCTCTCCAGGGTGCGCTGCGTGAGACGCGAAAGAGATGCGCGCATCAACTGCACCGTGTTGTTGAAATCGTCCAGCCTCAACAATGCCACCGGGCTGTGGATGTAACGACAGGGTACCGCCACTGTCACTGAGGGCACCCCCTCGCGGGCCAGGTGAATAGCCCCTGCGTCCGTGCCGCCGATGCCCGGCTGTTTGATCTGATACGGGATACCGAGTTCTTCGGCCGTGCTGGTCAAGAGATTCACCAGCCGCCGGTCGGCGATGAAGGAGCGGTCCATCACCGTGATCGCTGGCCCCTGGCCCAATTCTGTCGTGGGGCTGACGTCTTTGTCCTTGGGTATGTCGTCGGCGATGGTGCCCTCCAGCGCAAAGGCGCAGTCAGGCTCGATACCGTAGGCCGCCACTCGTGCCCCGCGCAGCCCGACTTCCTCTTGCACGGTGAAGGCCGCGTGAAGGTCGAAGCGGAAGCGCTCGCCGCGCAGAAGTTCCACCAGCACCGCGCATCCGGCCCGGTCGTCAAACGCCTTGCCGCTGACGGTGGGCCCCAGTTCGCGGAATCGCGTGGTAAAGGTGGCGTAGGTGCCCAGCGGGGCCAGTTTCCTGGCCTCATCCTTACTCTTGGCCCCAATATCCACGACCAGGCCCTCGAGTTTGGGGACCTTCTCGCCCTCCCCCTTTTTAAGCAGGTGGATCGGCTTGACGCCGATGACGCCGGGGGTGTGCTCGGGGCCGACCTGGAGGAGAGTGCCGGGCAGCAACCGAGGATCAATGCCGCCGACGGATCTCACCCGCAAGAAGCCGTCGTCGTCGTACCCCACGACCATCAGGCCGACCTCGTCCATGTGGGCGGCCAGCATCACGCGCATACGCTGCCGCCCCGTCCCATGCTTGAAAGCCAGGACGTTGCCCATTGTGTCCACTCTGACATCGTCCACGTGCTCCCGCACCGCGTCGAGCAGGACGGCGCGCACGTCCCCCTCGTTCCCCGAAACGCCAACCGCTTCCGAAAGTTCTCTCAGTATCATGAATCCTCCCATGCCAGCCCCTCCATAAAATCCATTTCCAGCCCGGCGATGAACGCCGCCAGCAGTCGCCCGGCTCGCTCGACGTCCTGCGCGGCTAGCGTTTCCACCGGCTGGTGCATGTAGCGGACCGGGACGGAGACGAGAGCCGTGGGCACCCCTTCGCGGGTGACCTGGATAGCCCAGGCGTCGGTGCCGCTGCGGCCCGGAATGGGGTCAATTTGATATGGAATCTCGTGGGCCTCGGCCACCTCCTTCAGGCGCGTCACGAGCCCCGGGTGGAAGTTGGGGCCAACTCCGATGGCAGGGCCTCCACCCAGAGGGAAGGCGTCCACCTCCGGGACGCCTGGGTGTTTGCCGAAGGTCACGTCCAGCGCTATAGCCAGGTCCGGCGCGACGCCGTAGGCAGCGGTGATGGCTCCCTTCAGACCTACCTCCTCCTGCACCGTCGCCACGGCGAAGACGTCCCAGGCATGACGCACGCCGGACAGTTGTTCCAACGCGAGCGTCACGGCGGCCACGCAGGCCCGATCGTCCATCGCCTTGCCGGCCACGCGGCGGTTCTTCAGTTCCACCATCTCGCGTCGAATGGAGATCAGGTCGCCGACTGTGACCAGCCGCTCGACCTCTTCCGTTGGCAGCCCCACGTCCACGAAGAATTTGTCCCAGGGCACAGCCTTCTCGCGCTCATCCTGGGGCAGGACGTGGGGTGGGCGTGTGGCGACGACGCCGGGCAGGTCACGTCGCCCGTGGACGACCACTTCAAGTCCCAATAACACTCGCCGGTCCGTCCCCCCGACCCGGGTGATACGCAGAAAGCCTTTCTCAATCCCGGTCACCATCAGGCCAATTTCGTCCATGTGGGCCGCCAGCATCAATTTGGGGCGGGGCTCAGACCCTATGCCCCGCTTGAGGGCGATCAGGCTGCCCAGTTTACCCTCGCGCATCTCGTCCACGAAGGGCTGCCAGGTCTGGCGCAGAAACACGCGCACTGGCTCCTCGTGACCAGCAATGCCATCGGCTTCCGAGAGTTGTTTCAGCAAGGGGATAACTTCCACGCAAGGCTCCTTTATGATTGTGATATATTACCACTCACGACTACAGCGTTGCAGTAATGCTCGCTGTGGGTGTAAGCGTAAGCGTCGTCGTGACAGTGGGTGTCTCAGTCGGCGTCTCCGTGGGGACAGATGTTTCAGTCGGCGTCTCCGTGGGGACAGATGTCTCGGTCGGCGTCTCTGTCGGGACAGATGTCTCGGTCGGCGTCTCCGTCGGGCTGGGTGTTTCGGTCGGCGTCTCCGTCGGGGTGACCGTGTCGGTGGGCGTCGGCGTGAACGTGGACGTCGCCGTAGGTGTGATTGTTGACGTGGCTGTAGGGGTCGGGGTATCGGTGGGTGTCGGCGTGGCGGTAGGCATCGGGCTGGGCGTGGACGTGAACGTGGGCGGAAACCACTGGGTCGAGGTTGGCGGCAGTGTCTCCGTCGGCTCTACCGTCCTCAGGGTGGGTGTAGCCGAGGGAGGTTCAGTAGGCGTTGCGGTTGACGTGGGCGTCGGCCCTCTGGCTTCTGGTTTCAACGCCAGCATCGAGACGCCGATGCAATAGCACGGCAGTGTCAAAAGAATAATGATGGACAGCACCCAGTGAGTAGGGCGCCACTCACTCACATCGCGCATTGGATAACTCCGTCACGGGAAGCCGCGATATGATAGCACTGTTGACGCTGCTTGTCAATCGGCCCATGTGCGGATGCACGGGTGACAATCAGTTGACAGTTGAAGTGGATAGGCTATAATGTAAAGACTGTTAGATTGGGTAACGATGCTACGTCCTGAGATCGGCTGGACGGTGGATAGCGTTTCTGTCTCACGGAGGAAAAAGCGATGAATGCGGTAACGACATTGAGCGAGGTATTGACCTCTGTTCAGTTCCTGACGGCAGGCGGGCGGCGCCTGGCTGTACTGGATGCTGACGAGTGGGAAGGACTTGTAGAGTGGCTGGAGGCTATAGAAGACATCCAGATAGCACAGAGGGCTCTAGAGCAATTAAGAGCAGCAGGGGGCGATCCAGAGGCAGCCGGTTGGCTCCGCTGGGAGGATGTTCGGCATGAGTTATGAGGTCTGGGTACCGCCAGATGTGTGGCACGAGGTCAGACATCTCCCAGGCCACATGCGCCAGCGAGTCAAACGGGCGATAGACGACCTGAAAAACGATCCGCGCCCGCTCCGTGGCAAACGGCTGGAGTGGTCAGAAACCGATGTCGAGTTACGGCGGCTAAGGTTGGACCGCTGGCGCGTGGTGTATTTGATTGATGAGGCCGACCAATGGGTAGGTATCCTGACCGTGCGTAAGCGCCCCCCCTACGACTACGGTGACTTGGCCGACCTGCTAGCAGAGGTGATGGGATAGTAGTGGGAGCACCTAACCAATCAGTGGCACCACCCCTGCGCGCTCTCCTGGTCGCCATCGTTGCTGCTTATACCACGATTGGCGTTCTCTACGCGGCCCTCACCCCCACCTGGCAGGTGCCCGACGAACCCGCCCATTACAACTACGTCCGTGCGCTGGCCGAGGGCAAGGGGTTCCCAGTCCTGGAACCAGGCGACTATGACCAGGAGTTGTTGAACCAACTCACCCATCGAGACTTTCCGCCAGAACTTTCCATCGAATCGCTGGAGTACGAGGATCACCAGCCGCCGCTCTACTATCTGCTGGCGATCCCGGTCTACCTGCTCTTTGGCGGTGCGGTACTGCCGCTGCGGCTGCTGTCGGTGCTATTTGGGGCCGGGTTGCTGGTGGTCGCTTTCGGGACCGCGCGGGCGATCTTCCCCGCACGGCCTGAGTTGGCATTGACGGTGGCCGCCTTCATCGCGTTCATCCCCCAGCACGTGGCTATGACCGCCGGGGTGGAGAACGACGCGCTGGCGGAACTTGTGGTAGGGGGTACACTGTGGACGTTGGTTGTCTACGTCGGCGGAGGCCGTGACCGCCCCTGGCCAGTTGGGTTGCTGCTGGCGGCGGCGTTACTGACCAAGACGACAGCCTACGTCGTCGTGGGAGTGGCTGTGCTCGCGGTCGTGCTCCGCTGGCGGCGAGATGGCCGGACGTGGGGATGGGCGGTGGGACAACTGGCCTGGATGCTCGTCCCGACACTGGTGCTCTCTGCACCCTGGTTTATCCGCAACGGGCTCACCTATGGCTGGCGTGACCCGCTGGGGTGGGCGCGGCACAACGGAGTCGTTGAAGGACAACCGCGTTCCTCCGAATGGCTGGCGCTCTACGGCTGGGGTGGGCTTTTGGGCCGCCTGGCCCACACCACCTTCCAGAGTTTCTGGGGACAATTTGGCTGGATGAAGGTGGTGCTTCCGGCTTGCATCTACCAGGCTCTTGCATTTCTCGCCACCCTCCTGGTCGCTGGCTTCCTGTGGTGGCTGTTCGACCGACGTCGTCCCAGGTTGACCTCGCTCCAACGCGCCAGCCTGCTCTTGCTTCTTGTTTCTTGTCTGTTTACTGTTCTTTCCTTTTTCTGGTACAACCTGACCTTCGTCCAGCATCAGGGCCGCTACCTTTTTCCAGCCCTGATCCCCGTCGGGATGGCGGCTGCGTTGGGGCTGAGCATGCTGGCGAGAGTTCTGCCACAGCGAACACGCGCCTGGGTGATGGTCGCTCTTTTCGCTGGGCTGGCGGCGCTGGACATGTACTGCCTGTTTAAGTTCATCATCCCGTTTCTGGCGAGGTGACCGATGGACGAACTGGCACCCGGATTGGCCGGATGAACATCAAGCATCCAGTATCCAGTACCGCTCCGGAGAGCAGCACCAACTCTGCTTGCCCTCGCCTCTTCGCCAACGCCGTCTGCACCGTCTGTGGGTCTTCCGCGTAGGGGAACTCCTCGGAGTAGGTCAATGTGCGCCCAGGGGCCTCTGCTGCGCGGCGCGCGATTTGGTGATCCACATGGTGCCCGACCCCTAGCGGCGCGTAGGCCGTCGTGGGTCTGGCGGTAGATGCAATCAGTGTAGGGCCAATGCGAAGACCGTCACCACCAGTACGCACTCACCGGCCTGCACCTGAGCGCAGTGAAGGGAAGCGAAGGGTCTCCACCAGAGCAGAGGGAGATTCTTCGCTACGCTCAGAATGACGGCTAGCCGTCGGGGCGACTTTTGGGTAGTCCCCCGCTTGGGTGTTGGTGTTCTTCCGGCCGCCTTGCCAGGCGCTAAACCGCCCGGCTGAAAGAGCGAAGCCCCCTTCGGGGGCTGGATTTCAGCCCGTAGGGCTTTGCTCTCTCAGCCCGGACGTTCACGTCCGGGCGGGGCCGAGCGACCAATACTCTACGGGGGGACCACCGACTTTTGCGATACTGCGAAAGTAGCCATAGCGTGGAAACTTTGGCTGTAATACCGTGTTATATAGATTAGCGTAACTAGGTATCTGCTCAATAAACTGGGGAATGTGGATGCCGAAACTTGTTTCGGTCTTGCGGAAACGGGTCTCGGTCGGCAAAAACGCCAACAAGTTGGCGCATCCATACCATCGGCGACAGATGGGGACTATTTGCCCCTAAATATTGAGATGATGCGCAACTAGCGACATGTGGAATTAAGGAGGGTATTTCGATGGATCTGTTTGAGAAGTGTTGGCAGTACACGGCGGCCAAGGAGGTACAAGCGGCCGGCCTCTATCCCTATTTCATCCCCCTCACCGACAGCGAGGGCACCGAGGTCACCATCGGCGATCACCGCCTGATTATGATTGGCTCCAACAACTATCTGGGCCTGACGACGCACCCCAGGGTGCGCCAGGCCGCCATCAAAGCGACGCAACGCTACGGCACCGGTTGCACCGGCTCCCGTTTCCTCAACGGCACGCTGGAACTGCACCTGGAACTGGAACGGCGGCTGGCCGAATTCGTGGGCACGGAGGCGGCGCTGGTCTTTTCCACTGGCTACCAGACCAACCTGGGCACCATCTCGGCGCTGGTGGGCCGGAGCGACTTCGTCGTCACCGACAAGGATGACCACGCCAGCATCGTGGACGGCTGCCGGCTGGCCTTTGGTGAGATGCGCCGCTTCCGCCACAACGACATGGCTCATCTGGAGCGCGTCCTGGCCGGGCTGCCAGAGGAGGTGGGCAAACTGGTGGTCGTGGACGGTGTTTTCAGCATGGGCGGCGACATTGCTCCGCTACCGGAGATCGTGCCGCTGTGCCAGAAGTACGGGGCGCGGCTGATGGTGGACGACGCCCACGCTATGGGTGTGGTAGGCGGGGGACGCGGCACAGCGGCTCACTTCGGCCTCACCGACCAGGTAGACCTGACAATGGGCACCTTCAGCAAATCCTTCGCCAGCCTGGGTGGGTTCATCGCCGGCGCGGAGGATGTGATCCACTACATCCAGCACAATGCCCGCTCGCTGATCTTTAGCGCCAGTATGCCGCCGGCCAACGCGGCGGCCGTGCTGGCCGCGCTGGAGGTGATGCAGGAGGAGCCGGAGCGCATCGCGCGGGTCAATCAGATCGGCAGGCGCATGGGGGCCGGGTTCCGCCGGTTGGGCTTCAACGTGGGTGCCAGTGAGACCCCCATCATCCCGGTCATCATTGGCGACGACATGCACACCTTCATAGCCTGGAAGGCGCTCTACGAGGCCGGTATCTACACCAACCCGGTCGTCTCACCGGCGGTGCCGCCGGGGTCGGCGCTGCTGCGCACCAGTTACATGGCGACCCACACCGACGAGCAACTCGGTCGCGTCCTGGCGACCTTCGCGGAGGTAGGCCAGGCGCTGGGCCTCGTCGGGTAGTGGGCGTACGCTGGTAACCTTGACGGTGAGGCTGAACGGCGGTACAATGAGCCCGCAAGGCTGAGCAAGCGGAAGATGAGGTGGAGGCTATGCCGCTATACGAGTATAAGTGCTCCGACTGCGAGACGTGCTTCGACGCTCTGCGGGCGATGTCGGACGCCGATGTGCCCATCGCGTGCCCCAAGTGTGGCAGCGAGAACACGTGCCGTATGATCTCATTGTTCTCGGCCGTTGGAAGCGAGGGGGTGATCGCGGGGGCGGGGACGTCGTGCGGCTCCTGTACGCCCTCGGCCTCGTGCGCGACCTGCGCTCTCAGGTCATCACGTTAGATCAGACAGGCACGGAGCATCGGGCCGCTGCCGGTAAAGGCGGCGGCTTTTTGTGTTGCTTGGGGCCCGCGCTAGCCGCTCTCCCACTCGCGGATGGCGTCTTGGATCAGGGCTCGTATCTGGGGGTCGGGGATATCGTCCACAGCGTCGAAGGTTTGCTGGCTCACGCAAATGAGCGGGTTCCCGCCCACTTTGGTGGTCAGGAAGATGTGTCGCCCGGCCAGGTCTGGCCGTTCCCGTAGTCGTTTCTGCACCAGGGCGTTGATTTTCCCTACAGGGATCAGTGGCTCCGGCTGGGACGTCCTGGCAGGGCCACCTGCGGGAAAAAGATCACTCCGGCGCAGTCGCTCCAGAAAGGTTTCCTCATCCACGGTAGACTTCCTGGAGGCGGGCTGGGGTGGTGTCTGTCGGGGCGCGGGTAGCCAGCCTTCGGCAAAGGTCAGCACGGCCTTGAGGGCTTCGATTGTCTCGCGTCCCACCTGTGGATCTTTAATCTCCCGTAGGTGACGGTAACGTCGGCCCTGCACGAAGATGGTCAGCCTGCCCTTCTTCGTGCGCGAGATGCGCAGCAGTTCCTGTTCGCCTGCCAGCACAGAAGTCTCCGGCTCTGCTGGTGCCACAGTGGTCGGAGGCCATCCACGTCCTTTTGAACTCCCTTTGCCTCGGCTTCTGATGTAGCCCACGACCCAAACGAGCAATCCCCCAGCGATAGCAAATGTAGCCAGGGCGAGGATGAGATAGATCAAAGAAGGTGTCGCATCCATCGGCAGTCTGATTTGTGGCGCAAAACGACATGTGAGGCACACTCTCTAGCCTATCCGAGCGGCAGATTGAAGAGTCTGCCCCACTGTTGTACTGGAAACTAACCCAATGATACCACAGGTGGCGCGATATGTCTATAGGACAAAAGTCGTGGGTGGGTAGGGATAAAGCATACATGAGACACCTCTTTCATTCTTGGCAGTGCTCTTCGTGGCGGTTATTCTCCTAAGAACTCCGTAGCGCGGCAAAGCTGCAAGTCTGCAAGTCTGCAAGTAGCAGATTATGATTCTCGCGGACAACGCAAATGTTGCCGGGTAATACTATAGCCCGAGGGATTGCCGGACTCCTCCTCGCCCTCGAAGATGCACTTGACGTTGACCGGCGGCGCGCCCACCGTCTCCTTGAGCGCTTCTACTACCTTCACGTGAACGTACAACTGCCCCTTATCATCCGCCGCCCCCCCGGCAGAAGATGTCGTCGCCCACGACGGTGGGCTCAAACGGTGGGGTATCCCACAGTTCCAGTGGATCGGGCGGCTGCACGTCGTAGTGTCCGTAGATCAGGATGGTGGGAGTCTCGGGCCCGGCAGCCAGCCACTCCGCGTGGACGACAGGATGGCCCGGCGTGGGCATCACCTCCGCCTTCGGAAACCCGGCCGTCAGCAGATTATCCCGCAACCACACCGCCGCGCGTTCGATGTCCGGCCTTGCCGCCGTACCAGCGCCCGGCCCGCAACTGATCGAGCCGCTCGAAGGCCATCGCCATTTGGCCCTCGGCGTGCTGACGCAGCAAGCGAGGCAGGCCAACGTAGGTGTCTTTGTGCACGCCGAACCACTTTCTGTCAATGGAGTTACAGAAGCAGGCTCTAAGCCGCGTTTCTGTAACCAGGATTCAGTACAATTATACTCCCGTTGCAAATTCGAGCAAACGCTCGTTCCGGTTCTCTCTCACTCCTCCACCCTCACCTCCACCCTCACCCCACCAAACTCCTCCGGCGACATCACCGCCAGTTGATCCAGCACCCGCTGGCGGCATTCGACGGCCAGGGCCAGGCACATCTCCAGTTCATCCCGCTCCAGGTCATCGGCGGTGCGGTGGGGGAAGACGAGTTTCAGCAGGCCCGCCGTGGTCTTCTTGACTGCATCCTGGTTGCGCCCGGTCATCCCCCCAAAGTCCACGTGGGCCGCGATGTGGGTCTGGTAGTTGCGGCGGCGGAGACGGGTGAAAATCTCGGCCATATAGTCCGTGATGAAACCGTAGCCGGTCGCATAGTTCTCCGGGCGCACCTTGGGCATCTCCCAGCCGGGCAAGAAGGCGTGGATGCGGTCCAGGAAGGCGGGATCCTGTAACTCCGGCGGCAGGATCTCGAAGTGATGGCGGTAACGCGGCGAAGGCTCCCGCCGTTCCATGTCGGTGTCAATATTGCCTCCCAGGACAATGCTGGCCTGGGCCGTGAACTCCAGCCGCCCCCGGCTGAAGTGGCCGGTCTGCATGAAGTCCTTGAGGACGCTGATCGTCGCCTCCGGATCAGTGAAGTGGGTGCTGGCGATCTCATCGAAGAAGACGACGTCCTTGTAGCCCAGGATGCCGATCTTGCGGGTGGCGATGTTGTAGAACAGCGTGGCCGGCGTGGCCTTGCCGCCGGAGATGACGAAGGAACGGCTGGAGGTGTTGCGGAAGGTGTAGGTCTTCCCGGTCTCGCGGGGCCCCAGTTCGATCAGGTTGTAGTTGGCCTCGACGAAGGGCACCAGCCGTAGGAGCATCAGCCATCGCTCCCGCTCGCTCAGCCGGTCGGGGTTGAAGCCGATGGACTGGATCAAGAGGCCGATCCAGGTGTCGGTGTCGAACAGGCTCCGCTTCTCGACGTAGTCGTCCAGGTCCAGGCGGGTGATCTGGAAGGGGCGGAACTGGCGGATGAAGAAGGGGTAGATGCGGCCCTTGAGTTCGTAGCGGGCGTCGTACTCGATGTTCATCGTGCCCCAGGCTCCGCCGGATAGCAGCGGTTCGCCGTAATCGCTCAGGACGCGCGGGCTGATGCGCACGAAGTTGTCGCCCAGCGCCGGCACTTCCGCCCAGTAATGGTCGCGAGCCTGGTCGAGCCGCACCTGCAACTGCCCCAACAGGACATACTCCCCCTGTTCCTTGATGCGGCTCTTGATCAACTCGCGGGCCTCGCTCTCGGCGTAGTGCTCGCTCAGGAGGCGGTCAATCCGCATCTGGCCGGGGATGGGGTTGCCCGGGTCCACGTATCTTGCGCACAGGTACTCCATCACGTAGCGCGGAAACTCCTTGTAGGCCTCGTTCCAGCGCGTGAGGGGCTTGAGGACGACCCGGTCGCCCAGGTGTTGCTGCGCCAGCGTATCTACTTCAACCGTCAGGTTATCCACTCCTCCTCCTTGAAGTCAGGATGCAGGATGCTTCTTGCCTCTTGCCTCCTGCTTCTCCGGTCTTGATCACAAATCATCCAACTCGTCCAGGCCGCCCAGACTGAACTTCACGACGTCTTTGCGCGGCTCGACGGTGACCGTCGCGGAGCGTGACAGTTTCCGGCGCTTCCCCCCGGCGTCCTGGTACGTGACTTTGACGGTGACGCGCTCCGTGCCCACCTCGCCTGGGACGTCGGCGTAGACGGGCGTGAAGCGGTAGGAGGCGGGGAGACGCTGCCCCGGCCGCAGGTCTCCCTCCTGGCGGTGGGCCTCGCGGGCAGTGTTGGCCCCGACCTCCAGCGTGAAATGGGCCGGCTGGTTGCCGCTGTTGACCAGCGTGAGCGCAATGACGGTCTCCTCTCCCTCCTGCACGGTCAGCGCACGCGGGAAACTCTCCAGTGCTAGCCTGACCAGCGGCGCGACGATGGGACGCAGCACCGCGCCGGGGACGACCATCTCGGCCAGGCTCAGCCCGCCGTGGGCGTAGCGGTCGGGGCGGGTGGTCCCCTCGCGGGCAAACCAGCGCCGGCCCACCGCCACGGTGAACTGGCCGTCGCGCAGATTGGGATACTCGAACGTCAGGGCATCCTCGTCGGCCAACCCCCCCGGTCGCTCCACGCCCCGGATGAAGCGGTAATGGACGGGGTGCCGGCCACCCTCGACGTAACGCTGCCAGCGAGTGTCATCGCGGATGGTGATCGCTTGGCCTTCTTCCAGTTCGACGAAGCCGTGGTCGCTGGTGACGATGAGCGTGTCGTCCGGCTGCACCAGATTGTCCAGTGTCTCCAGGATGCCCTTCAGCAGCGATGCGACCACCTCGTTCAGCGCCACCAGGTTGCCCCGCATGGCGTGGAGGTTGTCGTCGCTGACGTTGAAGACGAGGACGTTGTAAGGAAACCGCTTGCGCCGGTCGAGTTTGCGCTGGGTGCGGTCCGATTCCATCCCGGAGTAGAAGCGCAACCTCCGCTTGCGCTCGGCCTCGCTCAGGCCAAAAAGCCGTGCCGCCAACATCTCCTGGTTCAGCGTGACCCGGCCGCGGTAACTGCGCCAGCCTTCGGGAGGCTTGCCGGCCAGGAGCCCCGTGCGGGCGATGGTGGTCCACGAGGGAAGCAGGCTCAGGTAGGGCCGCTCCCGCTCCAGGCTGTAGCGCTCCAGGAGGCGAGGCTTGACGACCCGCTCCCAACTATCGTAGCGCATACCGTCGAAGACGATGATCCAGACGCTAGATTCGCAGCTGACCTTCTGGCGTGGCTTGATAAGCGCATCTCGCAGGACGTTGGACGATAGACGCGGGTGGCCCAGGTAGCCGCGCCAGTCCTCGCCGATGCGACGGGCCAGTTCCTGATCCAGGCGGTTGAGGTGTTGTCGTACCGTCGCCCGTACCTGGTCGAGCAGGGGCCGCAGGGTTTCGGTCAGCCCTGGCAGCCGCTGGAGCGCATCGGCGGCGCGGGCGCCAGCATACTCCAGATCGTAGAACCGCTGTTCGACGTACCAGTCTACCAGACCAGCCGCCCCCGTCGGCGGACTCATCCCTTCGACAGGCTCAGGGCGACGCTCTTGAGTGAGGCGGTCGAACAGGAAGGCCAGTTCGTCCAGGAAGCCAGCCAGGTCACGGGCGTGGCGGCTGTAGGAGGTCTTGGGCCAGGCGGCCAATGGCGGACGGCGGCGCGTCCAGGTGAGAGCGATGCGGCCCAGTTCCTCGGTGCCGGTTATGCCGGACAGTAGCTGCCGACCCAGCCCGTAGACCACGGCCGGCGTCTCGGCCTCGGCCAGGGCGGCGAAGAGATCGGCGGGGCGGCCGGCCCCCAGCAGGGCCAGGGCCTCGTCCAGTTCTACCTTGTCCAGCATGTGCTCGGTACGGACGATCAGAGACTCGCGCCAGGCGGGGTCGTCGTCCCACAGATACAGCGCGAAGCCCACTCCGGGCTCCAGCGGGCGCGGGTCGAAGGGGAGCAGCGCGCGCGTGACGGCGGCGATGTTGGCGACGCGCTGCCGGGCCAGGAGGCGGCGCAGGTACAGGTAGCGCATCAACGCCACCGGGGGCGCTTCGAACCAGGGGGCCAGTTCCTCAGCAGGAGGCCCTGGGGCCAGGCGGGCTTGATCCTGAAGCAAGGCCAGCCCTTCCTCGTCCCACTCCTCCTGCACGAGTAGCCGCAGGTAGCGGGTGAGCGCCCGGCGGGGGTCCGGGTCGCGGAAGGTCAGGTCGCCCATGGGGACGGCCGGATGGAGCGCGTGCAGCACCAGCGCACGCAGGCAGTGGGTGTCCAGGGGAACGCCGGGGCCCAGCACGCGGCGCAGGTCGGCGTGGGCGGCCAGCACCGTGCCCAGGTGAGCGGCGATGAGCGGCTCGAAGCGGGCCACCGCTGCCGGCGGCCAGGTCTCGCGGGGCTTGAGGGCCTTGAGCACGCCGAGCAGGCTGAGATCGAGGATCGCGTCGGCGCGGCGCACCACGCCGGTCAGGAAACTGAGGTCAAGTGGTCGTGTGGTCAGATAGCCAGGGGGACGGGTGATCCAGACCAGGTGGGGGGTGTCCGGCCCGTGGTGGCCGTAGGCCTGGCGGAAGGCCAGGTCGTTGCCATCGTAGCGGAAGACGGTCCAGCGCCGCCCCTCGACCTCTACGGCTTCCCCCAGCCCCAGCAGTCCAGGCGGGTCCAGCGCGAGCGCCAGCCGCGCCTGGGGCGGCAGACAGGCGATGAGGTGCTCGAAATGGTCATATAGGGATTCTGCTGTCATTGCCCGTGTCTTTGTTTGTTATCGCGCGGTAGGCGACGTTGGGGTCGTTGGGCGCACCGGTGAGTTGCAGCCGTCCTTCTCGCACCAACGGCGAAAGATAGGCGTTACGCAGGTAATCGGCGTTGCGATTCAAAATCTGGGCTAACTCGCGCGCTGTGTGTGGTCGCTTGGTGCAGAGCGAAATGACAAGTGTGATGGTTTCATCCCTTGAGAGTCGTTTTCCTTTTCTCAACAAGATAAGGAGTTGGGACACAGTATCAGGAGTAACCTTAGAAGTAATCTGAGGAGTTTCCTCTTTTTCGACCAGGGTGTAATAGACCCCCGGCCCGCGACGCTGTTCGGAGCGACGCAGCAGGCTCAGGCTCTCCAGGTGGGTCAGAGCGCGGCTGGTGGTCAGGGTGTCGGTGTGATTGAGGCTGCGCAATAGTTCATCCAGGGATGGGAGGCTCTCCGCATGGCTCATGGTATCTCCACTTTGAATCGCTGAAACACTGAGCGCACTGAATGCGCTGAAATATGGGGCTTTTTCAGTGTCATCAGCGAATTCAGCGCTTCAGTGGTTCGAAGTTCCCAGCGCATCGCTCTTCCGCTACCCCAGTCGCGCTCGACACGCCTCCGCCACTTTGCGCGCACGTTCGTAGGCCCATGCGGGCAAGTCGTCCTGAAAGACGAAGGCGAAGAGGGCGGCCGTCTCACGATACAGGCCCAGCGCGTAGCAGAACTGCATCCAGTCGTAGGCCTTCTCTGAGGAGGCAGCGGCGTTGCCGTCCAGAAAACCGTGCACCTCGCGCAGGACGGCGCGGGCCCGGGTGCCCAGTTCCCGGTTAGAGATGCTGGTCTTGGAGCGGGCGCGTTCCTCGGCCAGCAACTGGTCGTAGAGTTCCCCCCAGATGTGGCGGAACTGATCAGGGGGCATCACGGCTTTGGTGGCTTTGAGTTGCTCTAGCGTGACGTCTGGCGGAACGGTCGTGCGGCTCCGTCGAGAGCGGGGCCGTCGCGGGCGACGTCCGGGTTCCAGTCGTGTCGCTTCGGGGTGCTCCTGAAGCCATTGGCGTCCTGCCTCGGTGATGCGCCAGACGCCATGTGCCGGTGCGTCCATCAGGCCGCATTGCACGAGTCCATACCGCGCCCGCTGCACGTTTACGTGCCATCTGGGTATCCCCCTTGATAACAGTTCGCGCTGGTCAGCGTGGATGTTGTCTTCATAGCGTTCAGCGAAGAGACGAATGACTTCGCTTGCCTGTCCCTGACCTCCCTCAAGTGTGGGCAGCAGACGAAGAAGTGGCACTTCGTAATCGGATTGCACTTCAAAAACTGACGCGGACATGAGTTCTCCCCCCTAACCGGACACCGGCAATCTGTTCATAGTGACGACTTTGACACGGGGCCCTGAACCACGAAACACGCGAAAGGGCACGAAAAGCACGAAAACTTCGTGGCTTTCGCGTTCTTTCGTGACCTTCGTGATCCAGACACCTCCTCGAAGACTGTAGCCCCGCCAATATCTCGTATCGCAATGGCGCAAAACTCACCCTGTCACCCTGAGCGAAGCGAAGGGTTTCGACCAAGGTAGTAGGGAGATTCTTCGCTACGCTCAGAATGACGGCTAACCGTCAGGGCGACTTTTGCGATACTGCGGTCAAGGCTATCCCAAAGTCTGCCAAGAGAACCCCTCCCCCGGCCCCTCCCCGAAGCGGAGAGGGGAGAGAGGGCTTCCGCTCCCCCCCCCCCGAAGCGGAGAGGGGAGAAAGGGCTCCCGCTCCCCCCCCTCCCCGAAGCGGAGAGGGGAGAGGGGGCTTCCGCTCCCCCCCCGAAGCGGAGAGTGGAGAGAGAGCTTCCGCTCCCCCCCTCTCCGAAGCGGAGAGTGGAGAGAGAGCTTCCGCTCCCCCCCTCCCCGAAGCGGAGAGTGGAGAGAGAGCTTCCGCCCCCCTTCCCTTGCAGGGAAGGGGGCTGGGGGGTTAGGTCAGGCGGCTTCGGTAAAGCCCTGATATAGGTTCCCTCCCTACTCGCCTTTCAGCCGGCACACCTCGACAATCTTGCGCACCTTCCGGTACTCCTCCGCGTCCACGCGGGTCTCGTCCACGTGGGGGAAGAGGGCCACCGCCTCGGCATAGAACTCGCGGCGGTAGCAGAAGCGGATCCAGAGGCACAGTTCCAGGTCGCCAGGGCGGCGCTCCAGGCCGCCATCCAGGTAGCGGTGGACGACGCGCAGGTGGGCCTGGGCGGCGACCTCCTCTTTGGCGGACATCTTGCGCCGCTCTTTTTCGGTGGGCAGCCGCCAGCGGCCGGTGCGCCCATCCTGCCAAAAGTTCTCCTCCAGGATCTGGTCCAGCGGCTTGGCGATTGGCGCGTCGAGCGTGGTCATCTGCCACTGCGGGATCAGGTCGCCGGTGGTCTGGGGCTCGTTCTCCAGCAGGCGCGAAAGCCAGGCGATGGCGGAGGGCTCGTCTTTGACAATCAGCCCTAGCCCGCCCTCGATCACCTGCTCGCCGCGCAGATACCAGCAGCCCTCAATCTGTTTGAAGTAGTGGGGTAGGACCGCCTCCAGATAGGGGATGGTCACCTTCTCGATCAAGACATTAGAGTTAAGCAACTGACGGATGGTAAAACTGTGCAGGAATTGGGTTGTGCGATGCTCTGCCGGTGGGTTGTTGGAGAGGTGAGCAGCCACGGCCTCCACAACCTTGGTCTCGACGTCAGTGATTGGTGTCGCTCTGCCGTTAGTGCCGTCGCGACGGGGCTTGTACAGGTTGAGCACAACGTCAAAGCCAGCGGCACTGTCTTTACCCATGTTGACCTGGTTGAAGGTGCCCTGTCTCTTGTCGAAAGCCATGGCGTTGACCACGTCGAAACCGGCTTCTTGTGCTCCTTCCTGAATTGCCCGCCACACTGCGTCGTCGGTATTGTGGAAGACGACCGATGCCCAACGGCCCGGCTTGAGCACGCGGTACATCTCCACAAATGCCTGGGTCATCACATCGCTGTAGAAAACCAGGTCTTTTTCGTGGACGTAATTCATCACACAGTCTTGGGACCAGTCCGTAAATCGCTGAAGCCAGCATTCCCAGATAAAGTTGATCTCAGCATACTGAAGATTCAAACCAAACGGAGGGTCTGTGAAAACATAATCAACACTCGCGCGAGGTAGGTCTCCCAAGTTGACTGCTGAACCAGTTGCGACAACCACACCACCCTCTCCAGTCTTGATCAGAGAACGGCACATGCCCCCTACCTTCCGGGCGATACTTGCTCCCACATTGAGTTCGCAGTTGAGAGCAGGAACGTAGAGAGTGCCTTTATGAATACCACCCTTCCTTGTAGCGCGATAGGCATACATCTTCGTAGACGTGAGCCCAATTGAAGTGAACGCAAACCACAGAGCCGAACTAATCCGCTCATCTTCGACACCTTCGAACTCGGACCAGAGCCGCGCCAATGCCCAAAGGTTACGCTTCGTGTACATCTGGTCAACTCGGCTGATGCCTGCGGTCCCCTTCCGAATCTTGCGTGTCTGCCTGCCCAATGGGAACTCATCCGTAGGGTGCCAGTAGGGGATGTCAGCACTCTCGATCTCGGCGATGCGCTGCTTTTCCGTCTCAGTTGTGGGGTGCTCAGCGCGATGGGGCTTGCAGCGTGCACACTCGTAGTTGGTCACGACCGGCACCGACCCCACCCGGTGCAACCCTTTCTTGACCTGCTCTTTGCCGCACACCGGGCAGGTGAACCTCTTGCGCACCTTGCCGCTCTCAGAGTCCACCGCCACGTCCCACAGCACCAGTTCCTCCCCGCAGCGGGCGCACTCGAATACGTCGCTCCAGATAGTGTACTGGATGGTCGCCGGGCCACCGCAGCGGTCGCAGGTCGTGCCGTAGAGCCAGTCGAACTCTTCCTGCACCGCGGCCTTGATGCGCTCGAACTCCCGCCGCAGCGGTTCCACGTCAACAGGGGTGCAGTAGTTGTAGGCGATGTGCGTCGCAGCGGGGGAGAGGTCGTTGAGCACCGCGTAGCGGGGGCCGGGCTGAACGCCGGATACCAGGTGTAACGCTTCGGCTGGAGGGTGAGCGCACATCAGTGCGGCCACGCCGGTCATCCCGGAGCCGCAGAAGGGGTCGAGGATCAGATCGCCGGGGTCGGTGTAGTGCAGGATATAGGGGACGATGCCCTGGGGCGGGACCTTGGTGTGGTAGGAGTGGGCGTTGTAGACGGGCGTGTTCTTGCCGGCCTTCACCGGCGCGGCGAAGGGGGGCCGGCGGTAGGTGTCGCTGGCGGGGTCGTAGGGGGTGGCGTGGTGGGCGAGGAAGGCTTTCAAGTCATTGGGCTTGGGCATCAGAGCCGTCTCCTCCTGTGTGAGACGCACGGGACGCTGACGGTCGCTTTCCCAGGCTCTCCTCAACCTGTCGCAGCACATCAACGGTCGTCTCCCAGGTAGCGTCAAAAGTCACGGGGCTCGCGTCCTGAACAAGATGGCCGAGACGCTGGTTCCAATCGTCCTCAAAGGCGGCACGCCGGGCTGTGAACCGCTCTACGGCCAGAGTCTCAATGTCCACACCCCGGGCGGCGAACTTGGCCGGCAGTAGCGGCACCACATCGGCGACCGTCACGCCGGATTGCACCAGACGATGGATGTCGTAGATGTCACGAGAAATAGCAAAGCGGCGCTGCCCGCCCACGGCGCGCACTTTCTCGGCCAGTACCTCGATCAGCGTGTAGCAGGCAATCTCCGCCTGGGCAAGCACCGGCCCGTCGGAATACGGGTGAATCAGGCGACGAATCGCCGGGGCAAGCACCAGCCGTTCCTCACGGGTCACATCCAGCCGTATCGCGCGCGGGTCCCCGCCCCACCGCAATGGCCCCCGGTAGTAGACCCGCACCTGATACGTCTCGCTTCCGTATTCATCATGGACAGTCTCCAGGCGCGGAGGGGAAGCCCGATAGTTCGGGCCATCCGCCTCAGCAGCCCAGCGGGTGGCTTGCTCTACCCATTCCAGCAGCCGGTCGGGGCTGAGACGAACCGTGGCCGTAAAGTCCAGGTCCTCGGAGAAGCGGTAGTCGGCGAAGTAACACTTGCGCAGGCAGGTGCCGCCTTTGAAACACAGCCGGCTGGTGATCTCGTTCGCACTGTACAGCGCGGCGATGAACCAGCCGAGGCTGTAGTCCAAATCCGCCATCATCGGATCCACGCCCCAACGCGCCGCACAGCGCCGCAGTTCGGCCTCGCCGATCATTGCCACGTCTCCTCTACGTCTACGCGCACTCGCCAGCGGGTCACGACGTGGCCCTTATCGCCACTTCTGGGTTCGAGGGAAGCAATGCCGCTAGAGAGCGAACGGCGCCAGCGGGTCAGACGCTCCTCCCGGTCGGGGAGCGGCAGTTCCAGTATCTCTATCAGGTAGCCAAGCCGCTTGGTCAGGCTGCCTGTCCCCCAACGGGCCAGGTACTCGTCCAGCCGCTGCCAGTCCACGTCGGCCCAGGCATTGCGCAATGCCTGGGCCAGTTGGCCGATGCCGCCGCTCAGGTCGGGGCGGTCGGCCGCATCCAGCAGCGTTTTCTCCCGGTCGGTGACGTAAAGCGGCTTGCCATCAAGTGTGCGCTTGACCACGCCGAAGAACTTGGCCTCGACGACGGTGACGAAGCGAAAGGGGATGCCCAGTACCTCTACCCGACGCCGGTGTTTGCGGCGGGTGGATTGGACGAAGACGGTGCGGGGTACCTGCTCGGTCATATTCCAGTAGTGCAGCGCCGACCAGTAGGCGATTGCCGCTGGCTGGATGAGGTACGGCGCGATCACCAGCGCGCTCTCCGACCAGTCGCGTGCGGGGCCCGCTTCGAGGGGGATGATCAGGTACGTGCCGCGTTCCAGCCGGCGCAGCCACCCCTTGCTTTCCAGCCGCCCCAGGACGTTGGTCGTGTAGTCGGTGTTTCCCCAGAAGCACCGTGCCTGCTCGACGGTAAAGATAGTCCGTCCCTCACCGGCCAATCTGGAGAGAAACTCCGCCTCCCTGGGACCCAGTTCTGTTATATTTCTCGACACGAAACACACCTTTCAACAGTTGGTTTCGTGACGCAGTATAGCATACTTCTCGGTGCAGGGGAAATGGATGTGACAGCAGATGTCAGTATGTGGTCGTAGTGGGCGGCATCATAGTAGATGAGAAAAGATGGAGGTCGTTAACCATGGTGTTCATCCATCTCCGGGTAGAAGATCTTTGGAGCCGGCCGACCAGCCAGGGGGTCACGCATCGCCACAATGGGGCGTCCGCCCGAGCGGCGCATCTCCGCCAGGGCGGCCAGGTTCTGCCGGGCAAGATCGTAGTCAGGGTCACGCTTCAGCGCCCGGCGGAGCGCTGCTTCGGCCTCGTCGTACTGTTCCAGGTTGAGCAGGCAGATGCCCAGGTTACCCCACAATTGCGGGATCGTGTCGGCCAGGGCAAGCGCCTGCCGGAAAAGATCGGCGGCGCGGTCCCACTGCCGGGCAACCATTTCCTCCACACCTGCCAGGAACAGGTTCTCCTGCGCCAGCAGGTCATCAACGGTAAAGCCAGGTGGGCGCACGCTCAACTCGGTCTCTACCAACTGGCGAGCCAGGGCAACATCTTTGGCAATCCTGGAAGCCAGGCGGGGGTCGCGGTTCAGCGCCGCGCTACGCTCGTAGGCGCGCAGGCTCTGCACGAGCCGCCCGGCCCCCCGGCAGGTCTGACCGAAGTTATACCAGATGCGCACATCGTCAGGGGCAATCTGCGTGGCCTCCAGCAACGCCCGGTACGAATCCTCGTCACGCTTGAGCATACCGTAGGCCATTCCCAGGTCGCTGAGCGCCTCGGCCCGCTGGCGGTTGCGTGGCAGATGCGGCAACGCCCGTTCCAGAACGGAGATTGCACGCTCATGCTCGCCGGATATCAACAGCCGTCGGCCCTGGTTGAGCAATCCGTTGAGTTGAGCCGGGCTGAGACGTGCACTGGTAGAGCGAGCGGATTTTGATCTGCGCCGCCGGGAAGTGCGCTTCTTTGTCATGGAATACTTACCTGAGACTTACTCTCACCGTCTTCTTGTCCGGGTGCGCCTTCTGCGCCTCATCAAATGCCTCGTGCAGCAAGCCCTCAAAGTCGCGCACGGTGGCGGGTATCTCGCCCTCCCCGACGGTGGGATGCAACTCGGCCAACTGCGCAAATACCTCTGCCGGGGCGGTCACCAGCCCGTCCTCCACCAGCAGTTTGCGGATGGATTCGGCCACGCGCTCGTCGAGCACGTCCACCAGGCGGGCAATCTCGGCCGCGCGGGCGGCCTCGATCAGGCGCGAGAGTTCGTCGCCGCCGGCGCGCTCCAGCACGCGGCGCACTGCCTCGGCGCTCAGCCGCCGCCTCTGCTCCTGCAGCGCCCGCTCCAGGTCGCCCAGGAACGCTTCAACCTCGGCGGCCGGGGCGCGGACGGTCAGCGGCAGGCCGCAGGCGGCGCACACTGGCTGGGCCTCGACGTCCACCGCCGTCACTTCCGTCACTGGGCACGGACGCAGCCGCTCTTGAAGCCGTGCGTATCCCTCGGCCAGGTCCGCACCCACCGGCTCGCCCAACTCCATAATGGAGTTGAGTAACGCCAGTGCGTGCAGCCGCCGGGGTACGTCCTCCAGCCGCGCCCGCAAGTCGGCCATCACCCGGTAGGTGTCGCGATGGTGCTTCTGGTAGGCCGTGCGATAGCGGCTCTTCAGCCGCCCGAAGGAGTCGGAGACGGAGGGCCAGAGCGCCGGATTGCGCTCCAATTCCGCCAGCGATAGTTGCCCCAGCAACAGCATGCGGTCGCCGGCCAGTTCGCTGTCCTGCGGACGGAGGAGCATCGCGTCGAGGTAGGCCCGCGTCTCCTGAATCTCGGCCGCGTACCCGGCCAGACGGCGCAGCCGCGTGTAGGCGCTCACGTCCTCGCGCAGCGGCTCGGGCGAAGCGTAGTGCTCCTGAACCCGCTCGTGGAAAGCCTGGTACCCCTGCGCACCGGCCTGGCCCAAGGCGAGCATCCGGTCGAGCACCTCGCCAGCCTCGTCGGTCAGTTCGCCCTGCAGCGAGCGGGCCAGCGCCTCCAGTCCCCGGTGGGCCGTCTGCGCCTCCTGGCTCAGCGTTTCCATCGCGGCGCGGAGTGCGTTATCCTGGCGCTCAATCTCGGCCGGGTCGGAGGCGGCGTGCAGGTCGGGCTTGACCTCACGGGCGAAGGCTACTGTGTCGTTCCAACTGGGGCCACGGGCGGGGATGAGCGCGTCGAACCAACGGTTCAGTCCCAGTTTCCAGTCCACGTCCACCACGTTGGTCATCGTCAGCGCGGGCCTGGGCAAAGGCTGGCCCTTGCGTATCGTCAGCCGGTGGCCCGGCTTGAGTCTCAGTTCGACCCGTGGCTGGCCGTGGCGCACGAACGCCAGCAGGTACAACTGGATCAGCGGGTAGGGGAGGCCGTAGGGCACGCCGGACAGGCGCTCGTAGATGCGCCAGGCCGGCAGTTCCCGTCCCTGCGATTGGTATTCGTCCAGCATGGCGCGGATCAGGTCGAAGGCCCGGCAAGCGGTGGGCCTGAAGCCGGTGGGCCGGTCGGGGTGCACCAGGCCCAGCCCGACGCCGTAGTTACGCACGGCAGCGCGGGCGGCGGAGGTCTGCTGGCGGCCGAACAGGCCGCCGAACAGTTTGCCCGCGTCGTTGGGGTGCAGGAGGGAGCGCAACTTGCCCGCCTCGACGGGCAGGTCCCGGTAGGCCGCCGCCAGGAGGCGCTCGACGACGTACCCGACGTGGTGCTCCGTTCCGGCCAGCCCCATCGCCTCGCGCACGTCAATCGCCAGCCCGTCGCGGGTGACGACGGTGGCGGAGCGGTACAGGCCGGTCTGCTTCATCAGCAGGTCGCTCAGCACAGTCGTCCGCCTGGTCACCAGCCAGTCGCGCATCTTTTCGGCCTCCGGGCCAGTTCGATCACGGTAGTCCCGCTCCATGTTCTGCCAGGCCAGGTAGTCCACTGCAGCCGCGTGCGCTCCGCCCACCAGTTCGGAGGGGACGATCACAGCGATGCGCGGGTCTTGCAGGTCAGCTGGCTTCACGGCGTCGGGCTTGTGGCCGGTGAGGATGACGATGCGGAAATGGACGTCCTCGCCGGGCAGCGGCAGGCTCCAGTCCAGTTGCCAGTGTGTGGCCACGACGACCTCCCCGTTGTACTCCAGGTGTCGGAACTCGGCGCGGAGCCGCTTCATCTCGTTGGGCTCGAAGTCACCGAACAGCCCTGCCTGGCCCCCGGTCTCACGGGGGGTGAGAAAGAGCCCGTCGGTCCAGGCCTGGGCGACGGCGTGGGCGTCGCGCAGCGGTTCCTCGCGATAGCGGCTGAAGACTTCCACCGGCGTCGGGCCTTCCCCGCCGGTCACGACGAACGCTGCCCCCTGGTCGTCGAAGCGCACCTGGGGTAGTTCCCGCATCCGGGCCAGGACGTAGGCCACGGCGTCCTCGGCGCGCAGAAGGTCGGAGACGGTCAGCGTCGCCTGAGCCAACTCTTTCAGCGACAGCGGGCGGGGCCCTGTCAGGTACGCCAGGTGCCAGAGGAACAGCGTCGCCAGCACGTCCTGGGCCAGTTGCAGGTCGGTCTTCTCCAGCCCCAGGCTCTCCAGCCCCTCGTGGGCCACCCGGTAGGCGTCGAAGGCGGGCCGGTAGACGGTCGTGTTCAGACATTCGTGCAGGTGGTCGCTTTCCAGCAGGTCGGCCACGCGGATGAGGGTGTCGCAGTCGAGCAACCGCGGCCGGTTGAGCGCCTGCCAGAAGATGAGGATGCCGGAGCGGGCGGTGGGCAGATCGCGTTCGGTGATGCGGCGTGCGACGTCGAAGCAGCGCGGCTGGAAGGGGAAGATGTCGCGGAACTGGTCCTCGTTCAGGTCGCGGACGAAATCGAACATCTCGGCGTAGTAGTGGTAGTACTCGTCCACCTCCGGCAGTTTTTCGGGTTCCAGTTCGCGCACGCGGCGCGAGACGATGAGGTCGTAGTCGCGCTCGGCGCCGGCTAGAAGCGGCACGTTGATAAAGCGGTCGCCGCCGTGCTCGCCGCGCAGTTTAGCCGGCACCGCTGTCTGTGAGGCGACGACGGTGAAGATGCGCAGCCCCTCGCCCCTGGGCAGGACGAAGGCCATCGTCTCCAGCAAATCCTCATCTCGGGCTTGTTGTGAAGAACCACGAGGGCGTGACTTTTCCCAGCCCTCGTACTCGTCTATCACGAATAGCAGGCCGTCGTAGGATCCGCCAGGCAAATCCGGTGACGTCAACTGGTCGTAGATGTGGCACAACCGCGCCTTGACGGTCGAGGCCACCTGCGGGCGGATGGAGTGCTCGTCGCAGTAGGCCCGGAGGAGGTGTGTGAGCGCGGCGTCGCCCTCGTACTCGCGCAGCGCGCCAGGGGACTGGCCGGTCTGGCGCTGCACGTAGGTCTCGATGTCCCCGCGCGTCCCCTCCGGCTGCCCCGCGAACCAGTCCAGCAGGTCGTCGGCGAGCGTGAGCCGTACAGCGTCGCGCAGGCCGTGCTCCTTCAGCGAGTGTTCCAGCCTCTCCTCGATGACGTCGAACAGGGGGCGAGTGGCGACCGCGTCGGTCTCTGCCTCGCCGCGCAGGGAGATGACGACCGGGAACAGGCGGGTACCGCGCAGGCGGCGACGGTAGAGACGAATACCGTCGTCTTGTACCTGTTTCCACAGCGCGTCGTCGCCGGACAGGAGGCAGGCCAGCGTCGCCAGGAAGTGGGTCTTGCCGGCTCCGTACTCGGCCTGTACCCAAAAGCCCTGGCCTTCGCCCCGGGCCATGTGCTCCAGGATCTCCTCGAAGTGCCGTCGGATGCTATCCGTGAACACGTAGGTGCCGACGGTGGCCTCCGGTTGGGCGACGGAGCGGCGCAGGTCGAGCGTGGTCTCCGGTTGCGGCCGGGGACGGATGAGCGTGCGCAGCGGTACTCGTTCCATATTCTATCATCCTTGTACGACGTTCTTTTCCCCCACGGCCCGGCTCAACGCGGCAAACGTCGTCGCCGGAGCCAGGCGAACGAAATCCGGCAGCAGCGCGGGTGGGACGAACTCCGTCTCCTCGCGAGCCACCACCAGGACGACGGCGTGACTGTCGCTGACGAAGGAGTAGAAGGGCTGGAGGGGCACGCCGTAGCGCGCCAGCAGGGTGCAGCCGTCCACGGTGAGCACCTGCCGGGAGGCACGGGCGGCCCGGTCGTGCAGTTCTTGCTCGATCTGAGCGCGCAGCAGACGGCGGGCTTCGTCAGCGGCGTAGGGCGTGCGCGGAAGTCGCCCCGCCAGCGCGTAGAGGTTGAACCGCTGCAACAGTACCGGCGGCACCAATTCCTCCAGCGCGGTCAGATCGCCGTGCCACAGGTAGAGGTGCCGGCCCGCTTGCGTCGCTGCGGTGGGGCCTCGCGCCAAGCGCCCAAAAGTCTCGCGCAGATCATCCGGTGTCATAGCCGCAGCCTCCGGGCCAGCCACTCGTCCAACGTGTAGCGGGTGGTGACCTGCTCCAACTGATCCACGGCGACAAAACGGGCAATCAGGCCGCCGGCAGCCGCGTCGTGTAACGTTTCCCGCACTTCGGCCGGGGCGTGGTAGCCCACCTGCCACCACAGCGGGTCGGCCAGAATCCGGGCCAGCGAGACGATGCGAGGGGTGGGGGCGAACCGCTCGTGGAGCAGGATCAGGAAGGCGGTAGCGGGGCGGGGAATGAGGGCTTGTGTGAACCAGGTCTGCCCAATCCTGACGATAAAGCCCAGTTCGCGCAGTGTGCGGGTGAGGCGCTGGTGTGATTGGCGCTTGAACTCGCCGTAGGTCTCCTTGATGTACGTTCGGAACACGTTTCCTTGCAACTCGGCGCCCGGCGGTGCGGGCCGGATAAACCGCTCGATGAACGCGGCGACGACTGGCTCCTGGGAGAGTACACAGACACGCATCACGTCGCGGAGTACCTTCTCGTCCCCGTAGGCGGCCCACACCCGGCCGGCCGGGCCGGGGAGTTGGCGGTCAGGGAAGAACCAACGGCCGATCAGGTTGGTGTAGCGGCGGCGGGTCTGGGGGGAGTTCTGGGGTAGCGTGCTGAAGACGTGCTCCGCGAAGGCTGGGTACGAGTCGAAGCGCAGGCTGTCTTTGACGGCCTGGATGCTCTCATCCCAGGGGAAGTCTTGCAGGGTGGAAACCGCGCTGGACATTTGACGGCAATCAACTCGTGGAAGTTTGGGGCTCATGCTGCCACCGGCACGGACAGGCGAGTGATAAACAGGGGTTCGCGTTCAACGGGGATGGCTTCCTCATCCTCCTGCATGCATTCAATGTGTAGTGCTATGGCTTCTGCGATGTTGCTTCGTGCTTCCTCGACGGTGGCTCCAAAAGTGTGGCAACCGGGCAAGGCCGGGACGTAGGCGTGAAATGCGTCCTCGTCTGGTTCTATGACAACTGTGAACTGGTAAACCGTCGTCAGAGCACCCTCCATCAAACTGCTTTCCAGTTACACTACAATTCTAGCGCGAATTCGCAGTGTCGCAAAAGTCGCCCTGACGGCTAGCCGTCATTCTGAGCGTAGCGAAGAATCTCCCTCTGCTCTGGTGGAGGCCCTTCGCTTCCCTTCACTGCGCTCAGGGCAGGCCGCTCAGGGTGACAGGGTGAGTTTTGCGCTATTGCGTGAATTCTGTTATGGGTGTGGTGACCGCACCCCTACCTGGCGCCCAGGTCGGCCGATAAGCCGGGTTCTGTCGTGGGCGGTCATCTATCTGGGACGGCGGTTGCCCGCCGCCTCTAGCGGCCTACCCGAGGCTCGAACGGGACGGGCCGCCCCGCGCTGTTATCCGTCGGGTCTCAGACCCGACGGTAACAGTCTTGCCCCTGCTTGGCCTTGCTCCCGGTGGGGGTTGCCTGGCCGCCGCTGTCACCAGCGACGCCGGTGGTCTCTTACACCACCTTTTCACCCTTACCACTCTCACTCCCTTCCCCTCCCCCACCGGGGGAGGGGTGAGGGGAGAGGGCGGCGGTCTGTTTCTGTGGCCCCTTTCCGTCGGGTCGCCCCGCCTGGGTGTTATCCAGCACCGTGCCCTGTGGAGCCCGGACTTTCCTCACCTCGTGCCCCACCTCTTTCCCCCCCCGGTGGGGGGATGAGGGGGGGGAGGCGCGACCGCCTGGCCGACCTAGGCGCCAATCTTATGATAACACACTACCAGGGGCTGTCAAGGGGTGTCTCCTCCTGCTGCCCAAACCGCCGCCGGAGTTCGCCGGCCGCCAGGTCGCCGGCCGCCTCGATCACTTTGCCCAGGATGGGGTTGACCAACAGCGAGGTCACCGCTCCCGCGACCGAGGGCAGGTGCTGGAGGAACCAATCCCGCACCCGCTCCATCGCGCTCAAGTCGGGTTCCTCAGCGGTGGTTGCCTTTTCTAGCGTATCCACCTGCACCTGGGCCTCCTCTGCCAGTTCGGGCGGGGCCTCGGCTGCCACGCGCCCCCGCAGGTTGCTGAACAGAGCGTGCAGCGCCTCCAGGTCCGCCGCCGTCGTCCCTTGCGCATCCCAACGCTCAATGACGATGTCGCCTTTGCCAGTGTGCACCGGCCCGCTCACCGACCCGATGTGAGTCTCGAAACTATCGCCCGTGCGTCGCTTGGTCATCGTTCCTCCCTACTCTGGTGACGCATAATAGAGAATGTTGAACTCGGCCGTGCGCTGCGCGACGTTCTCGATGCAGAGCGTCACGCTGTAGGTGCCGCCAGGGAGCACCCGTCCCCGCTCGTCGTAGTAGGCTACCCAGTGCCGGCCCTCCGTCCCCTCGGTTTCCACGTCCCAGAAATGCTCCTCCCGCGCCACCTGCTGGCCGTTGCGGTTCCACACCGCCATCCACGCCAGCCCGTCGCGCATGCCCGCGTAGTCGAAGGCGGCGTAGACAATCTTGGTGTTCCAATCGAAGCGGTTATCCGGCGCAGTGAGGATCGGCGTGCCGTCCGGTTGCATACCCAGGGCGATGGTGACGTTGCCAAAGGCAGGAGGTGCTTCCGTTTCTCCCCCCGCCTCCCGAATCGTGAACCCCACGCGATCCTGCTCCTCGCCCGCTACGGTCACCGCTGCCTCGTAGTCGCCGGAGAGGAACGGCTCATCGGCCAGGGATTGGAAACTGATTTGTGCTGACCCCTCGGGCGCGTCGCTCCAGGTGATGGTCTGCTTCTGCAACAAATCGCCCTCGTAATACAGGGAGTGCACGACTTCCAGGCCCTGGCACATCCCCTCGTGCTCGTAACTCAGGTAGAGTACCCGCACGCCAGGGGCGAAAGGCTCATTCGCTGCGCTCGCCGGCTCCGGCACGTCGGATACCCGCAGGTTGGAGATGCGCGGTGGGGTCTCCAGCACGCGGAAGGGGATGGTGCTTACCACCTCCCCACCAGCGTAGATCAGCAGGCGGTAATCGCCCGCTTCCACGCCCTCTGGGCCGCCTCGCAGGACAGGCACAGTGACGTGGCCCTCGCTCCGTCCCCAGGGAACCTCTGGCTGCGTGGCCACGACTTCATCGTCACGCTGCACCTCCCAGTACCACTTCGTCTCCGGCGGCATCCCGTCCAGCGTGAACTCGGCGATGATCTCAGAGATGCCCAGGCAGAAGGTATCGCCGGAGTGTGCCAGGGTGCCCTCTTCCGTCAACCTCTCCCCCACCGCGGCCTGGGCCGCTACAGCGGGACCGACGGTGGACGTTGCTGTAGGAAGCGGTGAAGGTGTAGCCACTTCGCCTTCCGAGCGAAGGGCCACGGTGAGGAACAGGGCCACGATGACGAGCACTGCTCCGCCGATGAGCGCCCAGGCAAGCGGCGACAACGGGGCCGGCTTTTCCCTGCGCTCTAGCCGGGAGTCGATCAATTGACCATGGGCTAGCGGTTGCAGCGACGTGTCGGGATAGGTGCCCGTGGCGTCGTACAGGATGTTGGCCAGGAAGCGCATCCAGGCCCGCAGTTGGCTGCGCTCGCTCACGTCAGCGATCGCTGCACCGGCGCGCTGCGCGTCGGCGATGAAGACGCTCACATCCTCCGGAAATTCTTTCCTCGTCTCGCCCTTCTCCTTGCGGGCGACCAGCGTCTGGTACCGTTCCTGTAGTGTGTCGAAAAGATCACTCATAGCAGACCCCCTATCAAATGCGTGTACGACCGCTGCACTTTTTCAACTGCCCGGCGCAACTCCCGGTCGGCGAGGCTGAGGTAGCAGTCGCAGGTGCGACTGAATTCGTCGGCCAGGTCAGCCAATCCCTCGGCGCTGCACCTCTCCTCCCTCAGCCTATCCTCCACCTCGCGCCGCAGCAAGGCGATGCGTACGCCCCAGTCTGGCCGGGAGGCCGCGGTTCCCTCGCGGCAGGGGGATAGCCGGATATACTCCACGCTGCTCTCAAAATCCATCAGCCGGTCCACTTCGGTCTGACAGGATCGCCAACCTCGCAGCAACGCCCGCCACCCCGCCGGTTCCACTTCCGCGTGGCCGAGGGCAAGCAGGCTAGCGTAGAAAGGGGCGAAGGCGGTCAGTAGCTCGTGCAGAATGTGGTGCAGTTCCTTCCATTCCCCCAGTTGGGCCTGGAGCGTGGATAGCTGCTCGAGTACCTCCAGCAGTTGATCGCGCGTCTTTTCATCAGTGGAGAGCGCGCGTCGTAGCGCATCCGCGGCGCGCGTGGCTGCCAATTCCACCTTCTCGATGTGAATGATGTCGCCGCGCCCGGTGTGCACTGCGCCGGAGATGTCGCCGACCTGTGTTTCGTAGTCACCGCTCGCGGGCGTTTCTTCAGAATCGCTCATTTGTCCGTCCTCTCCTCGTCAACGGGTCGCAGGTCTTGTGACCACTGCTGACTGACCCCGCGCCACTTTAAGTCGCGCCCTGGTGGCAGGGAGCGCTCGTAGTCGGCGATGGTGTGCTCGTTAATCGCCCTGTGTCTGGTGGGCGATGGTGCGGTTGAACCACGCTTCGGCCCAGCCGGGGGCCAGTTTGGTGGCCTGAGTCGGATGTAGTTGTAGCGTAGACAAACGGTCACTTCGAGTTGATTATAGACCAGATGCTCAGGCTTTACAAATTGGCCGAGTTGTTGTAAAATAATGGCCACTGTAATCTATCAGTTGGAGGGATCAAGTATTGGCCAATACGAAGTCAGCGATCAAGCGCCTCCGTAGCGCGGAGCGCAGGCGACTGCGCAATCGGATACATCGTGGGCGGGCTGGTACTGCCGTCAAGAAGGCCCGGCGCTTGATGGACGAGGGCCGTCTTGAAGAAGCCCGTGAGGCGGTGCACGTGGCGGTCAGCGCGCTGGATAGTGCCGCTGAGAAGGGCATCATCCATAAGAATAACGCCGCCCGGCGTAAGTCGCGCCTGATGCGGCGCTTGAATCAGATCGAACGTGCCGCCTGAGCGACCACGTTACCGGTTGGAGAAGTTGTGATTCAATCGAGAGAGCACCGTTGCGTCGCGCAACGGCGCTTTTTAATGGAAGGGAATGACGTCGCCTTGATGGTGGGCGAGGAAGACTTGCGAGGATGAGCACATAAATTAGGAGGTGCAACAATGCAGATCAGCGGTTATGAGTTCCCTGACGACCTGTACTACGATAAACTTCATAGTTGGGCCCGGGTGGAGGGGGACGTCGTCACACAGGGTATGTCCAAGTTCGGCCAGGCGATCGCTCAGGAGATCGTCTTCGTCGAAGCGCCTCGCACTGGACGGGAAGTCGAGCAGGGGCAGACTTTCATGTCCATGGAGTCAGGCAAGTGGGTAGGGCGCGTCGCCGCTCTGGTCAGTGGCAAGATCGCCGAGGTTAATGAGGAACTGGAGTGGGAGCCCACGTTGGTCAACGATTCCTCCTACGAGGACGGCTGGCTGGTCAAGATTGAGATGTCCGACCCCGCCGAACTGGACAACCTGATGAAGGCCGACTCTCCAGAGATGAAAGCCTTCATTGAGGAGGAAGCGGAGAAGTACAAGGATATCCTGGGCTAGCAGGGCAGCAAGAGGGACTCACGAATGAAACTCTACCGTCTTGGCACCGTACCGTGGCAGGATTCGCAACTTCTGTACCACTCTCTGCCCCGCGTGGGCCGCGAGGGGGTGATCCTCTGCTCTCCTGCCACGACTTACGTCTGCATCGGCTACTTCCAGGACGTGGAGCAGGAAGTGGACGTGGAGTTCTGCCGCAAGAACGACATCCCCGTCTTCCGGCGGGAGGTCGGTGGCGGCGCGACCTACCTGGATGGCGAACAACTCTTCTTCCAGTTGATCATCCGTCGCGACAATCCGCTCGTCCCCGCTGGCAAAATAGCCTTCTACCGCAAGTTCCTGCAGGCTCCCATCGAGGCCTACCGGGCGCTGGGCATTCCCGCCCAGTACCGGGAGGTCAACGACATCGTCGCCAATCAGCGCAAGGTCTCCGGCTGTGGGGCCGGGGAGATTGGCGACTACTACGTCCTGGTCGGCAATCTGATCGTGGACTTCAACTACGAGATGATGGCCCGGGTGCTGAAAGTCCCCGACGAGAAATTCCGCGACAAGATCTACAAGACGATCTACGAGAATCTCTCGACCGTCAAGCGGGAGATCAAGCAGGTCCCGCCGAAAGAGGAGTTGTGGTCGCTGATGGCTGATAAGTTTGTCGAGATGCTGGGGCCGATGGAGGTGGAGACGATGGTGGACGAGGAGTGGCGCGCCAAAACGGACGAATTGGCGGTGCAGTTCCTCAGCGACGAGTGGCTCTATCAGAAGAGGCGGCCTCGTGCCGGTCGTGAGATCACCATCCGCGCTGGCGTACAGGTGAGGCAGAAGGTGTACAAAGCACCTGGCGGCCTCATCCGCGCCACGACCGAGGTGCAGGACGGCGTCATCGCCGCCGTTTCCCTCTCCGGCGATTTCTTCTTCTTCCCGGAGGAGAAACTGGCCGACCTGGAGACAGTGCTGGTGGGGGTGTCCGAAGCGGATGTGGAAGCGACCCTCGCCAGTTTCTACGAGGAGCACGGGGTGGAGAGCCCGGGAGTGGCACCGGCGGATTTTGCGCAGGTTTTGGCTTAGGCGAGATAACGGAATACGCAGGGCTTATAGGGATGTATCCTCATCCCCATGGCGACTTGGCAAGCCCGGTTTTTGTGGTATACTGTACTCTAGTAGAGTATTTTGGAGGTAGGAATATGCCGATCTACGAGTACCGTTGTGCCGAATGCGGAGAGATATTTGAACTGTTTGTGCGTTCGGCGGCCCGGCAGACCACTCCCACCTGTCCCAGGTGTGGGAGCCAAAGGGTGCAGAAGGCTATCTCGCTATTTGGCGTTGGGGGGACAGGCGGGGGCAGCCAGACGAGCGCCACCTCTTGCGGTCCCGGCCCCGTTTGAGGGACGAGCCGTTAGGGGGCCGTGAGCCTCCGATAGGGAGAAAGGTGAAATTAACTGATTTATCCGCCAAGGCCGATCTGCTGAGGCGTGTGCGACGCATCGAGGGGCAGGCGCGAGGAGTGGCGAGAATGATCGAGGAGGACCGTGACTGCCACGAAATCCTGCAGCAATTGGCTGCTATCCGCTCCGCTGCCCATCAGGCCACCGTCGCGCTGGTGCGGGTCTATGCCACCGAATGTGTGGCATCGGGCAGTTCGTCTGAGGAGATCGCCGACGCGCTGGCAACGGCGCTGTCGAGACTGGCGTAGAAGCAAATCGCAGGTTGCAGGCTACAGATTGCAAATTTCAAGACAAAGGAGTTAGAAGATGCCTCTGTTGAATAAAGAGATCGCAGAGCAGGTCAAGCAGGAACTGGCCGGCCTGGCTGGCCCAGTGCGGCTGGCGATGTTTACCCAGGAATTTAAGTGCGAGTACTGTGCTGAGACCCGGCAACTGGTCGAGGAAGTCGCCGCCCTCTCCGACCGACTGACGACCGAGGTCTATAACTTAGTCACTGACAAGGAGAAGGCCGAGGAGTTGGGGATAGACAAAATCCCGGCCATAGCCGTCACCGGCGCGGAGGATTACGGCGTGCGCTTCTATGGCATTCCATCTAGTTACGAGTTCACCTCCCTGCTGCACGCCATCCGCATGGTGGCGGCAGGGAAGCCGGAACTGAGTGAAGAGGGGATGCGGGCGCTGGCGAAGGTGACCGAGCCGGTACACATGCAGGTCTTCATCACCCCCACCTGCCCCTATTGTCCTGGGGCCGTGGTGCTGGCCCACCAGATGGCCGTCGCCAGCCCGATGGTGCAGGCGGACATGGTGGAAGCGATGGAATTTCCGCACCTGGCGATGAAGTACCAGGTGATGGGTGTGCCGCGCACGGTGATCAACGAGACCGTGCACATTGAGGGAGCCGCGCCGGAGCCGATGGTGATGGAGAAACTGTGGGAGGCGTTGGAAGCGTAACACTTTGAGGTGTAACAGGATGTTTGATTTCAGGCTGACGCAAGATCAACAGGAAGCACAACCACGTATGGATGCGGAGAAAAAGGATCAGGTCTACGATCTGATCATTCTTGGCGGGGGGCCGGCCGGGCTGACCGCCGCCATCTATGCCGGTCGTGCCCGATTCAAAACCCTGGTGCTGGCTGGTTCCCTCCCTGGTGGGCAGCCGGCCAACACCGACATCGTCGAGAACTTTCCCGGCTTCCCCGAGGGGATCAGCGGGCCAGAACTGGCCCAGCGCTTTCAGAGTCAGGCCGAGCGATTCGGTGCCCGGGTCGAGCTGGACGACGTGACGGAGGTAGACTTTTCTGCCCGGCCCTTCACCATCCGTACGTACAAGGCGGTGTATCAGGCTCGGATGGTGATCGTCGCTACCGGGGCCGTCCAGCGCCGCTTGGGGGTGCCTGGTGAGGATAGGTTCTTTGGGCGAGGCGTCTCCGTCTGTGCCACCTGTGATGGCTTCTTCTATCAGGACAAGAGGGTCGTGGTGATCGGCGGGGGCGATAGCGCCATCTCCGAGGGGATCTTCCTCACCAAGTTTGCTCGCGAGGTCATCATCATCCACCGACGCGACCAATTGCGGGCGACGAAGATCTACCAGGAGCGGGCCTTTGCGAACCCGAAAATCCGCTTCGTGTGGGATGCCGTAGTGGAGGAGGTCTTGGGGGATCAGACGGTGAACGGCGTGCGGGTGCGCAACGTGAAAACTGGGGAGACCTCGGTCATTGAGACCGATGGCGTGTTCATCTACGCTGGCCTGGAGCCGACGACAAAGATATTCGCCGGCCAATTGGAACTGGACGAGCGGGGGTACATCGTCTCGGACCGGCGTCAGCACACCAACGTGCCGGGGGTCTTCGCGGCTGGTGACGTGCAGGACCCCCTCTATCGCCAGGTGGTGGTCGCGGCCGGCACCGGTGCGGTTACGGTGATGGAGGCGGAGAAGTTCCTGGAGGAGTATCCCCAGGTTGGGGGGTGAGGGGTCTGAAACCTGCAACTCGAGCGAACGCATGGGAGGTAGATATGCTGAGCCGGGATTATAGGGAAGTTCCTGTGGAGCCCGCTGGCGAGGGAATCACTATCCGCTGGGTCGTCGGGCGGCCGGAAGGCGCGCCCAACTTCGCCATGCGGGTGATCGAATTTGTGCCGGGAGCGGTCTTTGCCCGCCACCAGCACCCTTACGAGCACGAGATCTTCGTGCTGGAGGGAGAGGGGGTGGTGGAGGGGCCGGAGGGGGAGGTTCCGATGCGACTGGGCGTCGCCCTCTACATCCCCCCCGACGAGCCCCATGGCTACCGGAACACCGGGGCGGGGGTGCTGCGGTTTATCTGTGTTATCCCGCACCAAGAGGAGTGACGCAATACGTAATACGCAGCATCGTATGATGGCCTGAAGGCCCGCCGGCCCAAACACTCCGTCCCTCCGGCGATGATCATCGAACTGGAGGAGGAGTTGGAGCAGGCGCGAGCCGAGACGGCGCAGGAGGGCTTACAATGACCATCGCATCTTTCGAGGGCAAGACGCCCTGCATCGGCGCGGGCACCTATATCCACCCCTCTGCCGACGTCTTCGGGGACGTGACCATCGGCCAGGGCTGCTGGATCGGGCCGGGAGCACGCATCCGGGGGGATTACGGCACCATCGTCCTCGGCGACTATTGCAGCGTGGAGGACAACTGCGTCATCCACGCCCGCCCCGGCGGGCAGACGACCATCGGCAACTGGGTCACCATCGGCCACGGCGCGGTGATCCACAACGTGCAGATGATCCACGACTATGCCATCATCGGCATGGGGGCGGTGGTCTCCGACTGGGCAGTCCTCGGTGAGTGGGCCGCGGTGGGCGAAGGGGCCGTCGTCCGGCAAGGGCAGGAGATCCCGCCGGGCCACATCGCCGTGGGAGTGCCGGCCCGGGTGCTGGAGAAGACAGTGAGCGAGGAATACAAGGCCCAGTGGACCCACTTTAAGGAGACCTACGTGGACCTGGCGCGGCGGTATCCAACGGGTTGGGTGCCGGAGGAGTAGCCCTCTGGTGGTTTCAGGTTTCAGGTTTCAGGTTGTGCGGGGCGAACCCGGGCTGGACGATGGGAACGGAGGGAGTGGATGACGCTGAGGCTGGGGGCCCATGAGTCCATCGCTGGCGGGCTGCACAAGGCGTTCGACCGCGCTCAGTCTGTAGGCTGCGATGCGCTGCAGATTTTCGTCAAGTCCAACCGCTCCTGGGCGGTGAAGCCACTGACCGAGGAGGACATCGCACGTTTCAAGGCGAAGGCTGTGGGGACGGGTATCCAGCCGGTGGTGGGCCACACCTCCTACCTGCTCAACCTGGCTACGCCCGACGAAGCGCTGTGGACAAAGTCACGCGACATGCTCATCGTCGAACTGGATCGGTGTGAGGCGCTAGATGTGCCTTATCTGGTGCTCCATCCGGGTTCGCACGTGGGCACAGGGGAGGAAGCAGGGCTGGCGCGGGTAGCGCAGGCATTGGGGGGAGTCCATGCCGCCACGCCGGGCTTCCGCACCCAGATTCTTCTGGAGACCACCGCCGGGCAGGGCACTAACCTGGGCTATCGCTTCGAGCACCTGGCCTGGCTGATGGAGCACACGCAGCAGGGAGAACGGCTGGGGGTCTGCCTCGATACCTGTCACGTCTTCGCTGCCGGCTATGAACTGCGCACGGTGGAGGGATACGCCGCCACGATGGAGGCCTTCGATCGGGTCATTGGCCTGGAGCGGCTCAAGGTGATTCACCTGAACGATAGCAAAGGGGACCTGGGAAGCCGCAAAGATCGGCACGAGCACATCGGCCAGGGAAACATCGGCCTGGAGGGGTTCCGCCACGTGCTGAACGACCCCCGGTTGGCGGTGCTGCCGGGCCTGCTGGAGACACCCAAGAGCGACGACCTGCACGAGGATAGAGAGAACCTGGCGGTATTGCGGTCGCTGGTAGGGGCAGGGCTTGCTCCGTAGTTATCCTTTCCCCGTCAGCGCCCACACGCGCCCGCCTTTCCCCGCCGCGCACAGTCCCGCCAGTGGACAACCAGCGCACTTGGTGTCACATTCGCCCCCCACCGGCCTCAGATAACCCATACGGGCCAGGTGCTCCAGCATCGCCTCGACCAACGCGGGCGTCGTATCCAGCTCGCGGGCCAGGCCGACCACCCGGTGGGTGCCCCCCGCCCGCAGCAACTCCAGCAGCCAGTTCAACATCGTCATCTACTCCCTGCCCCTTGCCCATTCTTATCCCGTCTTCTTGTCAGCTTGTAGCCTTGTGTCCCCTCGCTCCCCTGCTTCTTGCCTCTTGCCTCCTACATCTTGTGACTTGCGACTTGTGCTTCCCTGCCTCTCTGCTCCCCCGCTCTTCTACTCCCCTACTCTCCTGCTCCTCGCCTCCTCCTGCTGGACCGTCCAGTGCGCTAAGAGGCTGGCGGTCAGACTGGTGATGGGCGCGGCCAGGATCAGTCCTATGCTCCCCACCAGCGTGCGCACGATCTCCTCGGCGATGGGCTCCCGGTTGATCCGCCGCCAGAGCGGTTCTTGGTAGAGGGTGAAGGCTAACATCAAGGGCAACGAAGCCGCCGTGTAAGCCAGGACGAGCGTGTTGACCATCGCCGCGATGTGGTCCCGCCCGACGTTGAAGCTGCGACGGAAGAGGTCTGTCCATCCCAAATCGCGGTTGGCGTCGAGCAGTTCGAAGACTACCGATACCTGACCCACGCATACGTCGTCCAGTGCCCCCATTGACCCAATGATGATCGCGCCCAGCAGCAACCCCTGCAGGTTGGCATCCGGCCCCAGTTCCATGATTAAGTAGGAGCTCTCCTCCGCGGTCAAGCCAGTCATACGGGTCCAGCCCACGGACAACCAGGCCAGCACCCCGGTCAGCACCAGGCTCAGTACCATCCCGGCCGCCGCTGCGTGCGCCCTGGGGTTCCAACCGTAGATCAGGTAGTTGGAGACGGCCAGTAACAGGATAGAGCCAGCAATGCTCACGGCTACCGGGTCTCGGCCCGCTATGATCTGAGGGACGATGAAGGCAAAAATCACCACCAGGCTGAATAGCGTGCCCACCAGCGACCGCAGACCCTTGCCCCGGCCCACCAGTACGACCAGCGTCACAAACAGGGCCGCGATCCAGAGCAGCGGACCGGTGCGCACGAAGTCCGAGACGTAGAAGCGCTCGCTGTCTGGCCCTACCACCCGCTCCAGGTAAACCCGGTCGCCGGCGTGGAACAGCCGCTCTTGGCTGATGATGTTGACCGTTCCCTCCTCAACCATGACCTCCTGTCCAGCCAGGGATCCGCTTTCGACGCGCAGCAGCAACCGCTGGTAAGGTTGCGTACTGCCCCCGCCCAGCTCGACGGTGCCCTCCTCCACCACCTCGATCACGCGTGCGGACATCGTCTCCGTCTCGCCTGGTGCAAGGGATGGCTCAGATGGGGAGGGCTGCTGTCTCAGCCGGGGTACTACAATGACGATGACTACCGCCAGCACCGCCAGCAGGACCAGGCCGATGAGGAAGAAGCGCTCTAGTTGCGACACTATAACCCCCCCATTCCCGCGAGCCAGAAGATCACCACGCCGGCCGCCCAAGAGACCGCCAGCAGGAAGCCCAGGTTGAACAGAGTCCACCACCACGATCCGGACTCCTGACGGACGACGGCGACTGTCGCCACGCAGGGGACAAAAAGCATCTGCACCACCAGGAAGGCCAGCGCCGTAGAGGCGGGGAAGGTAGCCGCCATCGTCTCCGCCAGCCCGGCTTCCTCGCCCGTGCCGAACAGCACGCCCATCGTGGCGATGGAGTTTTCCTTGGCGATGAAACTGGTCAATAGTGCCACCATCAGCCGCCAGTCGAAGCCCATCAGCCGGCCTGCTGGCTCCAACCACCGGCCGATTTGAGCCAGAAAACTGGTCTCGATCTCCCCGCCTGGCAGCACCGAGAGAGCCCACACCACCACCGAGACCGTGAGGATCAGCGTGCCCGCCTTCTTGAGGAAGGCCAGGCTGCGCTGCCAGACCAGCAAGCCGATGGTGCGCCAGTTGGGGAGGTGGTAGAGGGGCAATTCCATAATGAACGCCGCCCGCTGGCCCCGGAATATGGTCTTGTTGATGAGCACGCCGGAGAGGGCCAACACCACCAGCGCCAGGAGGACCAGCCCCCAGGAGACCAGCGTGGCAGCAGAGCCGAAGAAGGCCGGGGACAAGAAGGCGACCACCGCCATCCGGGCCGTGCAGGGGATCAGTGGGGCAAGCAGGATAGTCAACAGGCGCGCGCGGCGGGATTCGATCACCCGGGCACCCAGCACCGCAGGGACGTTACAGCCGAAGCCCAGGAACAGAGGCAGGAAGGACTTCCCGTGCAATCCCATCAGGTGCATAAAGCCATCCATCACGTAGGCCGCCCGGGCCATGTACCCAATATCCTCCAGTGCGCCCATCACGGCAAAGAAGATGACCAGGATAGGCAGGAAGGTAAGCACCGCTCCCACTCCGCCGATGGCGCCATCCACGATCAGATCGGAAAGCCAGGTGGGGGCTCCAGCCAGCCCGGCGCGCGCCAGTTCTGCCAGCCCGCTCACCACGTAGATATTGAGCATGTCCTGCAAGGGTGCGCCAATGGTGTAGGTCAGCCAGAAGATCAGACCCAGGATGCCCGCCAGGATCAGAAGCCCCCACAAGGGATGGGTGGCCCAGCGGTCCAGCCGCTCCGTCAGGCCGATCTGGCCGGCTTTGGGGCGGGTCACGGCGGCGCGGATCATGCGCCCGATCCACTCGTAGCGCCCGCTGGCCACGGCCATCAGCGCGTCGTCGTGGGCTCGCAGGACGTCGTGAACCGCCTCCCAGCGCTCGTCCGGCATACATTCCCGCATCATGCGCGTGATTTCCCGATCCCCCTCCAGCAGTTTCAGCGCCACCCAATCCTGCGGGTAAGGCTGGGGTACATACCCCTCAATCAGCGCTTCGATCTTGGCCAGCACATCCCTGTGGTCGGCGCGGATCTTGGGGCGCTTGGGTGTGTAGACGTAGCTATCACGCGCCACTGTGTCAATCGCCCTCACCAGTTCACGGACACCGACGTTCCTGGCGGCGACCATAGGCACCACCTTGACGCCTAGCGCCGCCTCCAGCACCTCCGGCTCGATGCGGAATCCCTCCTGCTGGGCCACATCCATCATATTCAGCGCCACGATGACCGGCGCGGGCAGCGGCATCAACTCCGCCACCAGGTACAGGCTGCGTTCCAGTATCGCCGCGTCCACCACCACGACCACCACGTCGGGCCGTTCCTTGATGATGAAGTCGCGGGCGATGACCTCCTCGGAGGAGTTAGCGGTCAGGCTGTAAGTGCCGGGCAGGTCAACCAGCCGGTAGGTCGCCCCGTTGAAGGCGAACGTGCCCTCCTTCCGCTCGACCGTCTTGCCGGGCCAGTTGCCCACGTGCTGATTGAGGCCGGTGAGCAGGTTGAAGAGCGTGGACTTGCCCACGTTGGGCTGCCCGGCCAGGGCGACGGTGATGATGTTCTCGTCAGTCATTTGCGCAACATCCTCACCTTGCGCGCCTCGCCGCGCCCCAGGGCCACGCGCGTGTCGCGCAGAAGCACGATCAGCGGGCCGTGGCCGAAGTTCTGCAGCATCCTCACCTTCGCCCCCGGCGTGAAGCCCAGTGATGCCATGCGACCCAGTACTCCGCGCCCGCCGAGTAGCTCAGCTACCACTCCCTGCTCGCCGGGGTGTAGAGCGCTCAGGGCAACCACTTCGTCCTCTGGTGTGGACGATAGGGCTGCTCGGTGCCTCTTCGATCTATGTCTCATTTCTGCTTTGTCCTCCTGCTTTGTTTTGACACTGGGCACAGTAGCCGCTCAGGTGCAGATGGACACTGGTCACACACACCCCTTCCCGCTCGCTCAATTCCTGCTGGATCCGTGCTACCAGGGGGGAGTCGAACTCGATCACCCTGCCACAGCCCACGCAGGTGAAGTGATAGTGCGGTTCGTCTCGCATCGGTTCGTAGTGACCGTGCTCCTCACCCAGGCGGTGCTCCTCCACCAGTCCCATTTCCTTAAGGACAGCCAGCGCGCGATAGACTGTCGCCAGGCTGATGTCGGTGTTGTGAACCCTGGCCCGGTCGTAAAGCTCTTCAGCGTCCAGGTGCTCGTTGCTCTCCTCCAGCACCTCCAGAATCAGGCGGCGCTGGGAGGTCAGCCTCCGGCCCGCGGCTCGAAAGACGTCTCGCAGATGCTCTTTCGGCTCACTCATTTCTCACCTTCTTGGTGCGAATGCTTCGCATTAACAATTATACACACTCCACGTCATTTGGCAAGTGAGACCTGGTATTTCTTTCGCGTGACACTCGTCACCCTGCCGGGAGTATTCACAGGATGAGGGGTTTGCCCCACCAGCGCCCGGTTTTTAAGGTTATCCCCCTTGACAAAGTCCTTGTCCTCTATTACAAATGGGCCTACCAAGGAAACCTCGGAGGTCTTTGGAGGGAGATAATAAAATGCCCATTCAGCAGACTATGTAGAGTAGGTCTGACTATGTAGAGATAAGGAGTTTAGGCTATGCCCAAGATCACCTTTATTGGAGCCGGCAGCACCGTTTTCGCTAAGCGCCTGCTGGCTGACATCTTTAGCTTTCCCGAACTGGCCGATCCTACAGCCACCATTAGTCTGCACGACATTGACGAGGAACGGTTGCACACTTCGGAGGTCGTGGCCCACAAAGTAGCCCAGTTCCTGGACGCTCACCCCACTATTGAGGCCACCACCGACCGCCGGGCAGCCTTGGAGGGCGCCGACTACGCCATCTGCATGATCCAGGTAGCCGGCTACAAGCCAGGCACGGTGATTGACTTCGAGATTCCCAAGAAATACGGCCTGCGCCAGACGATAGCCGACACTCTGGGCATTGGCGGCATCATGCGTGGTCTGCGCACCATCCCCGTTTTGCTGGACATGTGCCGCGACATGGAAGAGCTGTGCCCCGACGTCACATTCCTGAATTACGCCAATCCCATGGCCATGAACTGCTGGGCTCTCAGCCGGGCCAGCAAGATCAACACGGTGGGACTGTGCCACAGTGTTCAGGGCACGGCCCAACAACTGGCCCGCGACATCGGTGTACCCATCAAAGAGATCAACTACCTGTGCGCGGGCATCAACCACATGGCTTTCTACCTGCGCTTCGAGCGCAAGACGGAGGAGGGTGTTGAGGATCTCTACCCGCGCATTCGCCAGGTGGTGGAGGAGGGCCGGGTGCCCGACTGGAACCGGGTGCGCTACGAGATGCTCACCCGGCTGGGCTACTTCGTCACCGAGTCCAGCGAGCACTTCGCCGAGTATACACCCTGGTTCATCAAGCGGGATCGGCCCGACCTGATCGAGCGCTTCAACGTTCCGCTGGACGAGTACATCCGGCGTTGCGAAGCCCAGATCGGCATGTGGGAGGTTATGCAGGAGAAGCTGGAGAACTCTGACGTCTCCTTCGAAAAGGCCATGCGCGAGATACTGGGAAACGTCCGCGAGGCACTGGGAAGCACTAACGTCCTCCTCGACTTCTTCGAAGAGGTCTTCACGATGAAGCTCAGTGGCGAATATGCCCCGCTGATCATTCACAGTATGGAGACGGGCGCCCCCCGGGTGGTCTACGTCAATGTGCCCAACCACGGCCTGATTGACAACTTGCCCCCAGGCTGCATCGTAGAAGTCCCTTGCGTGGTGGACAAGAACGGTGTGCAGCCCACCCGCATTGGTGCCCTGCCGCCGCACCTGGCAGCGCTGATGCAGACCAACATCAACGTGCAGGCCCTGACGGCAGAAGCGGCTTTGACTCGAAAGCGGGAGTACATCTACTACGCCGCCATGCTCGACCCCCACACCGGTGCCGAACTGGACCTGGACCAGATCTGGAACCTGGTGGATGAGCTCATTGAGGCTCACGGTGATTGGTTGCCAGCCTATCGTTGATTGCGCTTGGTCCTTCGAGACGCTGCTCCTGCCCCGCTGCCACGTGTTGCGCTTGCCTGATCTGAGCGATCGCGAGCGGGATGGACTGGCGCAGATTATCAAGCGGTTGCTAACCAAATATGACAACCTCTTCGAGGTCTCGTTCCCCTGCTCCATGGGCTGGCACGGCACGCCGACCGGCCCTGCGACGGGTTCAGGGGACACTGGCGACGATTACCCGCACTGGCAACTTCACGCCCACTTCTACCCGCCACTGCTGCGCTCTGCCACCGTGAAAAAGTTCATGGTCGGCTACGAGATGCTCGCCGAGGCCCAGCGTGACCTGACGGCGGAGCGGGCAGCAGAACGGCTGCGGGCGTTGTCGGAAACTCATTACAAAGCGAAGCGGGAGACGTGAAACGTGAGGCGCGAGTCAAGAGAAACCAGGTCTGGCGGAAAAAATCAGGTCCCAATGGAATTTGAACGCCGCTTCGGCGCCCCCCCCGTCTTCGTCGTGCGTGCGCCGGGGCGGGTTAATCTGATCGGGGAACACACCGACTATAACGATGGTTTTGTACTGCCGATGGCGATTGACCGCGCGGTGTGGATGGCGGTGCGGCCCCGCAGCGACCAGCGCATTTTATGCCACTCTCTCGATTTTGATCAGACAGTGGAATTCTCGCTGGAGAGCGTGGGACAGGTTTCCATACCCGCCGCAGGACAGGCGGGTTTCCATGCCCATCGCAGGACAGGCTGGGGAGAATACCTGAAGGGAGTTGCCTGGGCCTTGCAGGAGGCGGGTTACACGTTACAGGGCTGGGAGGGCGTCGTCGCTGGCGATGTGCCGATTGGCGCTGGTCTCTCCTCTTCGGCCGCGTTGGAAATGGCCACAGCCCAGGTCTTCGCCGTGGCGTCGAGTTTGCCGTGGAACTCAACGACGATGGCGAAGATCGGGCAGCGCGCGGAGAACGAGTGGGTGGGGGTCAACTGTGGCATCATGGATCAGATGATCTCAGCAGCGGGCAAGGCCGGCCACGCCCTCCTGATTGACTGCCGCTCGCTGGAGACGCGGCCCGTGCCCCTGCCGCCCGGCACGGCTGTCGCAGTGTTGGACACTGCCACCCGGCGGGGACTGGTGGATTCGGCCTATAACGAGCGTCGTGCCCAGTGTGAAGCCGCTGCACGCTTCTTCGGCGTCCCTGTCCTACGCGACGTCAGCGTGGCCCAGTTCCGGGCCCAGGCCGACCGGCTGGACGACCTGACTCGCCGCCGTGCCCGCCACGTGGTGACAGAAAATACCCGCACCTTGCAGGCCGCGGGGGCTATGCGCCAGGGTGACGCCGTCGCACTGGGCCAACTGATGAACGGTAGCCACGTCAGCCTGCGAGATGATTTCGAAGTGTCGAGCGATGAACTGAACGGTATGGTGGCATGCGCCTGTCGCGAAGACACCTGCTACGGCGCCCGCATGACTGGCGCTGGTTTTGGTGGCTGTGCCGTGGCCCTCGTCCGCGCCGACGCCGCCCGCGCCTTTGCCGCTGCCGTCACCACCTGCTACCAGGCAACCACGGGCATCGCACCAAGCATCTACGTCTGTAGGGCAACGAATGGCGCGGAAGTGGTGGAGAGGTGGGACCTGTGAGGAAATGCTTGAAAGAAGGTGCAGCATCTCCTGAATCCGCGAAAGGACCTCCCGCGCCGTGCGGCACGTCTCCAGGAGGATGCGCGGGGCGAGGTAAAGCGGCACGGTGGCGGGACCCCTTGCTGCTCAGGGGCGGAAGAGCACCAGCCCCACTTTCATCCGCTCTAGCGCTTCCTCCGCGTGATAGGTGACGATGGCGCTCGGATCATTGAGGGCGGCACAGAGGGCGGGGATGGCTTCTTCGGGCTGAATGATGCTCAGGGCGCGGGCTGCCCCCGCCCGGGTAAGGACCTCTCCCTCCTGCAGCGCAGCAATGAGGGCCGGGACGGCGGGTGGGCCGATGTGAGCCAGGCTATCGGCGGCGATGCGGGAAACGAAAGGGCTGGGATCGGCCAGGCAGCGCACCAGCCCCGCCACGGCGTCCTCAGCGTGCAGTTCTCCCAGCCCCTGCACGGCACAGGCACGTACGTCGGGATCGGGGTCGGCCAGTGCGGTGATGAGCAAATCCCGTGCAGCCTGGGTGCCAACGGCGGCCAGGGCGCGGGCAGCCCACCAGCGGCGGTCGGGGTCGGCGTCGACCAGCAGGTCGCGCAACGGGGGCAGCACTGCGTCATCAAGGCTGCGCCGTGAGTTCTCAGCCGAACTGTGCCCCAGCGCCAGCACGGCTTCCTCGGTGCGGGCGTCGTCGCCAGCGGCGATACTGTCCAGAAACACCTTGAGCGCATCAGGCATTCAGCTTCTCCTGCGATATGGGTTCGCCCACGACGCGGACGAAGGTCGCCAGGTCCGGTGGCGCGGCGAAGTGAATTAGGTGGGCCAGGCATTGGCAGTCGGAAGCGCCGAAGCGGGGTACAGGGAGGGAAGCACCGGGGAGTCCGAACAGCGCCTGGGCCCAGGCGCATTCCCGCTTCCGGGTCCCGATTGCGTACCAGATTTCAACAGGCCGGGCATAAGCCCGCAGATAATCCACGTGCCAGTGCAGGGGTTTGGATGGGCACAAGTGCCGGGAAATTCGGGCAACCAGTCCGCCTGGCCCGTGGGCGCTGCCAGCGTAGGCATACCAGCCAGCCGGGAATTGGAAGTGGCCCAATCGCCCGACGCCGATGGTCGCGGGACGTGGCAGCCTCAAAATCAGCACATAAGTCCCAGGCTGGTCAGGAAGCATACATCCGGCGCTGCCATAAGGCCCCGGCGCTCCAGGACATGGCACATCCCAGGGCCAGCAGCACTATTCCCAGGGCGTCCATGGCGCGGATGGCGTGTTGCTCGTCGAAGTGATAGAGCACCGGACCCTCGTAAGGGTCGGGCAGGATCAGAGCGAATAGCCCGCCCAACAGCAGCAGCATGGCCAGTGCTGCCAGCAGGATCACCCGCCACTGGAGCATGGGGCTACCCGGCTGGCGGCGGAACCGGCAGATCCTCGACGGCCACGCTGATCCATTTATCCCCCTCTTCGATGAGCATCACCGGGATGTCATCGCGGATGGGGTACTTGCGGCCGCAATCGGGCTCCTGGCACACGAGCCAGCAGTCATGGGCCAGTTTCAGTTGGCCGGGGTCGTCGCCAGGCTTGCGGGTCTCGCCGCTGACGCAATAGGGGCAGCGCAGGATCTTCAGCAGGTCTTCGTCTACCATCGTATCGGTCTCCTTGGATGAATTTTGCTGGCATAGTATAGCACAAGTGAAGATAGCGTCAATGTGGCGCGGAGTTTCAGGTTATTGGCTCGTCATTGGCCCGGTGCTGACGGTGCTTCTCGCTATTTGAACGGAGTCGTGGTAGGGTAGGGCGTGGCTGTGGGGGCGGGGGTCTGGCAGAGACGCGCCTCCTTCAACGCGGAGGCGTATTCCGAGGCCGGAGCGCCGACGTCAATGGCGTATTCTAGCATCATCTCAGCGTCCACGCAGCGTCCGGCACCCAGGTAGGCCTGCCCGAGCGCACCGAAGAGGTCGGCGATGGGCTGGTCGGAGTGGACGATTAGGCTGGTGTCGCCAGCCTGCACCAGCGCGCGGGTGGCCTCGAAAGAAGTGACTGCCTCCTGCCAGGAGCGATCCGCCACGTAGGCCCAACCTAGCGCGAACCAAAGCAGGGCTGGCGGCTCGGGAGTGGCCTTGATCCCCTCGACCAGTACCCTGATGGCGAGGCGGGGCTTGTCCAATTCGATGAGTCCCCAGCCACGATAGTAGTGGTGCAGGGGATCGTCGGGGTGGGCGGCGGCGTACTCATCGCTCAGCCTCAGCAGACGGCCGGCATTGTGGGTCGCGCGGGCAGCCAGCCAACGGGAGCGAAAGGTCTCTGGCTTCAGGTCAGTGTCCAGGGCCAGGGCCTGGTCGAAGGCTTCCAATGCCTGGTGGGCACGGCCCAGCAGGCGTAGCGTCTCGCCACGCAGCGCATAGGCGGCGGCGTCGGCAGGGTCGGCCTCCAGCGCAGCATCGGCGTCGGTCAGCGCCGAATGGAGTTTCCCCTGCGCCAGGTGAACGGTGCCGCGTGCGACGTAGGCTGGCGCGAAGTCGGGCACCCGTTGGATAGCCCAGGTAAAGGATTGCAGCGCGCCCTCGGTGTCGCCTGCTTCCTGGTGGACCATCCCTTCCTCGTAGTAGGTCTGCGCAGCGATGGAGAAAGGAGTGGGGGTAGGGGTGGGGGTGGCGGCCCGGGTGGGAAGCCGCTGGGGTGTGGCGGACGGGGGGGCGCAAGCAGCCAACAGCAGCGGCAGGAGGAAGAGGCGGATGAGGTGTGATGTACCTGCCAGCCACCACCGTGGCGCAATGCATTGGGGGGCTGCAAGATAAGGCTCACGGCCTTGTGGATTCATGGCAAGGTTATTGTACCCCCATTGAATGGAGTGTCAAGAGGCCCCTGCTGGTTGGTTAGTCAGTTGATTGGTCGGTCAGGAGGGGTAGGAGGCGGTCGAGGATGACGTCGGCGACGGCGGCCTTGCTCATCAACGGCAGTTCCTCCACGCTGCTGTCCCGCCCGATCAGCACTACACGGTTGTTCTCCGCACCAAAGCCCGCATCCGGCGCAGTAATGTCGTTGGCGACGATGAGGTCCAGGTTCTTGGCCGCCAACTTGGCGCGGGCGTTCTCCACCAGGGCCTCGCTTTCGGCGGCGAAGCCGACCACGACGCGGGGGAAGCCGGTCTCTGTCCACTGGACGGCGACGGCGGAGAGGACGTCCGGCGTGCGAACCATGTGCAGGTTCAGATCTCCCTCTTCCTTCTTGATCTTCTGCGGAGCGGCGGTGACCGGGCGGTAGTCGGCCACGGCGGCCGCCATCAGCAGCGCATCGGCTTGTCTCACGGCGGAGATCACACCATCGTGCATCTCCTGGGCGGTGGTGACGTCCACCCGTTCCGCCCCCACCGGCGTAGGCAGGTGTGTGGGGCCGGTGATGAGCGTGACTGCCGCTCCCCGGTCCAGCGCCGCCTGGGCCAGGGCGAAGCCTTGTTGGCCGGAGGAGGGATTGCTGAGGAAGCGAACCGGGTCGAGCGGCTCGCGAGTGGGGCCGGCTGTGACGACGACCCGCCGTCCGGCCAGGGGGCCATCCCGTCCCAGCACCAGGCGGATGTGGCCCAGGATTTCGTCGGGCTCCATCATGCGGCCCTCTCCTTCCAGGCCGGAGGCCATTCGCCCGCGGACCGGGCCAGCGAAGTGGACTCCCCGCTCCCGCAGCGTGGTGACATTGGCCTGGGTGGCCGGGTGGGTCCACATTCCGGCGTCCATCGCCGGGGCCGCCAGCATCGGGCAGGAGGCAGCCAGCGCCAGAGTGGTGAGGATATTGTCAGCCAGGCCCGTCGCCAGTTTCGCCAGCGTGTTGGCGGTGGCTGGGGCAATGACCAGCAGGTCGGCGGCGTGGGCCAGCCCCACGTGGGCGATGTGGGTGGGCAACCCCTCACTGGACGTGCGCCACATGTCGGTGTAGGCGGGCCGGCCGGTCAGCGCCCCGAAGGTCAGTGGCGCGACGAAGCGGGTCGCCGGTTCCGTCATCACCACGTCCACCTGCGCCCCGGCCTGGGTCAGGTGGCTGGCCAGCGTGCCGATCTTGTAGGCGGCGATGCCGCCGGTGATGCCCAGGATAATACGCTTGTCTTCGAGTAGGGGGACGGGTTCCATTCGCGTACCCTCAAGAATTTTCGAGTTGCCTCTCTGCCCAGGCTAACAACCGCTCGGCATGGGTCAGCATATCCCGTGCCATCGAGGCGGTGACGGGCTCCTCACCGTACTGGGCTGTGGTCTTGCGCTCCAACAGCCGGCGCAGATGTTGTGCCGCCCGCTGCACCCCCTCCAGTTCACTACCGTGGGCCAGTAGCAGTTCTACGACAGCCGCGTGATCTTCGTCTCTGGCCACCACGCCGGCCATCCTCGCCACCACTGCGTCGGCGGCAGCGATAGCGCAGGTGGGGGCGATGGCGGCCACGGCAGCCCAGTCCTCCTCTGCGGCGGAACGTTGCATCGCCCGCCGGGTCTGTTGGGCACGCCGCAGGTAGTTCCGCCAGGCGGCCGGCCCAACCGCATGAATGCGCGCCGTGTCGGAGCGCCGAGTGCGCCGTCTGGCCTTCTTGACCATCACGACATATTCTTTCAACGGGCTCAGGCCGGCGCCTGCCCACGCAACAGGCGCCGGGGGAACGTGCCTCTGACAACTACGCCGTCCCGTAGGGCCTCCACTAGCCACTTCTCGCCGCGCTGTACCCTGGCGGCCAGTTCGCCCCTGGATAGAGCCTGAACCGAGATCACCCCGTAGTGCCTGAGCATGTCCGCATCGCGCTGCCACAGGCATTCGGCGGCCCGGCAAGCGTCGTCGGCCGTGGGTGTCACCAAGAGGATGTCCAGGTCGGAGCGCCAGGTATCCTCCTCCCGTGCCACGCTGCCGTAGATCAGCGCCGCATCCAGGGGAACGTCCATCCCGGCCAGCAGTTCGGCAACGGCGGCATCCCGTTGAGCCTTCTCTGCCGCGAACAGGGGACGCAGTACCCGTTCTATCAGGGCGTGGTGCTCGTTCAGGCGGTAGTAGTGGGCACGTCCGGCCACGCGATAGAGCACGATCAGCGTGTCGGCTAACTCTTTCAAGGCCCGGTGAGTGGGCGTCTCCCCCATCCCGATGGCGCGGGCGATCTCCCGCCCGGTATGCTCGCCTTCGACGGTGCAGAGATAGCGCAGGATTCTCAGCCGGGCCTGGCTGCTGAGCAGGTCGTCCAGTGGGTGGGTATAGCGCATGGTTCTTACCTCGTTTTCACCTCTCTGTGTGCTAATTATAGCACATAGCCCTGAAAGGTGCAAGTAGAGTTTCCCACTCCTACCGGTTCAGTTCGTAGATGATGCGCAGGCCGTGCAACGTCAGCCACGGGTCCACCACGTCTATGACCTCCGTCTCGCGGGCGATGATCTCCGCCAGGCCCCCCGTGGCGACGATGCGGGTCTGGGGCCCCAACTCGGCCTTGAAGCGGGCCACCATTCCCTCTACCAGACCGACGTAGCCAAAGAGTAGGCCGGATTGGATGCTGTGGGCGGTATTGCGCCCGATAGCCGACGGCGGGCGGGCCAGTTCCACTCGGGGCAGTTTGGCGGTGCGCTCGAAGAGGGCCTGGGCGGCGATGCCGATGCCGGGGGCGATGGCCCCGCCCAGATAGTCCCCCTCCGCCGACACAGCATCGAAGGTAGTGGCAGTGCCGAAATCCACCACGCAGGCCGGCACGCCGTAGAGAGCCCGCACGGCGGCGGCGTCCACCACCCGGTCGGCTCCCACCTCCCGTGGGTTGTCGTAGCGGATGCGCACGCCGGTCCGCACCCCCGTGTCCACCACCAGCGGCGTCTGCCCCAGGTAGTCCTGGCAGGCCTGCACGAAGACTGGAGTCAGCGGCGGCACGACGCTGGCGATGGCGATGTCGGTCACCTGCTCGGGCCGATAGCCCCGGTGGCGGAACAGTTGGTCCAGCAGGATGCCGTACTCGTCGGGCATTTTCTCGTGAATTGTGCGGATGCGCCAGTGCGGCTTCAGTGTCTCTCCTTCGTACAGCCCGAAGGTGATGTTGGTGTTGCCGATGTCTATGGCGAGTAGCATTGGTCTCTCCTTGTACAGGTGTGCAAGTTTGCAAGTGGACAAGTGTGGGATGGGGAGGCGTGGGGCGGCAAGGGGAGCAGTGGATCGCTTCCTTGCTGCCGTCTCGGTCGCCTCGGCGATCCCAGCGGCACCGGAAAGCGGTGCATTGGGTTGTTGTCGAGTAAGACTCACAGCCGCGCAGGTCCGTGGCGGAGGTATTGTAGTCAGGGTGGGCGGGATGTCAAGGAAGCCGCCGGACCGCATCACGGCCGGCCGAAGTCGGCGATGAAGTAGTAGCCCCAACTGGTCTCGGCCACGCCCACGCCGATTTCCGAAAGATGGGTGGTGAGCAATGTGCGCCGGTGCGGATCGTTGGGTGGCACCTCGTCCATCCAGATGTCCACCGCGCCCTGGGGTGTCTTTCTTTGTGCCCAACACTCCGCCCAACTGGCGGGTTCGTAGCCTGCGCGCAGGATGCGCGTCTTGATGTTCGAACCGTCAGAGCCGGTGTGACTGCACCAGCCGCGCTGGGCGCAGTCGTTCGCCTGCCCCTGGGCCGCCAGCGCCAGCGTCTCGTTGTAGGCCAGCGGCCCCAGGCCGTGCTGAGCGCGCACTTCATTGATCAGCCGCACCGTTTCGTGGGGCCAGGCCGCGACGTCAGCGGGTGGCGGGGCGGCTGGCGCGGTGGTCGGCGGGGGTGACGTGCCGACGGCATCTGTGGTCGGGCTGCGGGTTGGGATGGGCGGCGGTATCGGCGTGGCGGTGGGCTCCGGCGCGCGCGCCACGGCCGGTGCGTCCAGCGGGAGCACCAGTTCCTGGCCAATCACAATCAGGTCGGCGTCGGCCAATCCGTTGACAGCCTTGAGCGTCGCTGCTTTCAGGCCGTAGGTCCGGGCGATGCCGACCAGCGTCTCGCCTGCTTTCACTACGTGCACGACCCAGAAGCGCGAGGCCCCCTCCCAACCAACTCGCGGGGGGATGGAGAGCACCTGTCCCACCTTTACGACGGCGGAATCGCCCATTCCGTTCTGGAGTTGGATCGCGGCCATCGGCACGTCGTACGCTGTGGCCAGACCCAGCAAGGTGTCGCCGGGTTGGACGGTGTGCTCGACGAGACCGTGTTCGACGGGCGGCGGGTTCGTGGGGATTGGGGCGGAGTCTGGAGGGGAGGTGGGTGTGGGGGTGTGGGGGTGTGGGCGGGGGGGCATGGTGCTCGTGGCCGCTGGAGCGGTGGGTGTGGCCCGGCCTTCCACGATCTCAGCCCTGCAAGAGGTCAGCAGGGTGGGCAGAAGGTAGAGAGCGGTCAGGGCAACAAGAAAAGCGATGCGTTTGCTCATACGCTTGTGGTGCAACCTTTTCCGACCGGGACAGCGAAGGGGCGTTTGGTTGGTTGGGATAGGGTCACGGTCTGGTTAGGATCATTCAATCACCACGTCGTCCAGCCCCTCCTCTGGCTGAGGGTAGCTCATGTCTAGACCTTCCAGCGTCTCCACCAGGACAGTAGCCACCACCAGGTTGCGGTACCACTTGCGGTTGGCCGGGACGATGTACCAGGGTGCCTGCTCGGTGCTGGTCTTGCTGAGGACATCCTCGTAGGCTCGCGTGTACTCCGGCCATAACTTGCGCTCATCCAGGTCGCCCAGGTGGAACTTCCAGCGTTTGTGCGGCTCGTCCAGCCGGGCCTGCAACCGCTCCTTCTGCTCGTCCAGGCTGATGTGCAGGAAGAACTTCAGGATCGCCGTGCCCTCTTTGGCCAACATCCGCTCGAAGTCGTTGACGTGGGCATACCGCCGACCCCACACTGCCGGCGGCACCAGGTTATGTACCCGGACGACCAAGACGTCCTCATAGTGGCTACGGTTGAAGATGACGATCTCGCCCTTGCCCGGCACCTGTTTGTGCACCCGCCACAGGAAGTCGTGGGCCAGTTCCTCCGGTGTGGGCACTTTGAAGCCGGCCACCTTCACGCCCTGAGGATTTACGCCCTCGAAGACGTGGCGAATGGTGCCGTCCTTGCCGCCGGTATCCATTGCCTGCAGCACAATGAGCACTTTGTGTTTGTGTTCTGCGTAGAGCAGTTCTTGCAGCGCCTCCAGTCGCTCGTTGAGTGTTCGTAGTGCCTCCCGTGCTTCCTGTTTGCTTCCGTCAAACGCGCTCTTGTCGTTTGGATCCCACTGGCTCAGGTTGATCTGGCTGCCCGGTTTTACGCGATATCGTTTCACTGTGCCCTCCTGGGCTGAAAGTATCCCCCCCATATCTCTCAGTAGTGGATGTTGACCATCGTCCCTACTTTGGCCCAGTTGAAGAACCATTCCGCCTCCCGCGTAGGCAGGTTGACGCAGCCGTGGCTCATCGGGTGGCCGAAGTTGTTGTGCCAGTAGGTGCCATGCAGGCCATAGCCCCGGTAGAAGTACATCGTGTAGGGCACGTTGGGCAAATAGTAGCCGGGGCCGCTCATGTCGTCGTAGCGCAGTTTGATCCAGATGCGATACCGGCCGGCGGGCGTGAGCGTGCGCGATAATCCCGTAGAGACGAGGGTCGTACGCACTAGCGTCTGTCCCTCGTAGGCGGTGAGCCTCTGGTGGGTCAGATCCACATCTATCCAGCGCACGTTGCTATGAATAGACGGGGGGGCTGGCGTCAAACTCGGCGGGAGTGGCGGCGCGGTGGGCAGGACGGAACGAGGCATGGCTGTAGGGGTGTGGGAGGGGGTGGAAGTGGGGGTAGGAGTGGGTGTGTGAGTAGGAGTGAGAAGAATGGGTGTGTGAGTAGGAGTGAGAGTGGGTGTGGGGGTAGGGGTGGGCGTGGGACTGGCGGTAGCAGTGGCAGTTGGGGAGGGGGTGGAGGCCAGCGCGGCTAACACAGGCATATCTGCCGGCAGAGACCAGGCCAGCGCACTGCCGATGAGGATGACCAGCAGGCCCAGTGTGACGGCGGCGACACTGTGGCTCCGCCGGCGGCGGGATGTCGGTGCAGCAGATGTGGGCGAAGATGGCGATTCTTGGGGCACATGGGAGATCGCACGTCGGCGCGCCCAGCGCAGCGCGGCGTGAGTGCGGTGGTTTTGAGAGTCGCAGGTCAGCGCGCGAGCGATGTAGGCCAGGCTGGCGCGGGGATCGTCGCTGAGCCACGCCAACCACAACAAAGCGGTCACGTTGGCAGGATCGAAGACCAGCGCGGCGCGGAATTTACGCCGTGCCCTGGCTCTCTGACCAGCGCGGGCTGCGACCTGACCATCCCGTAGCAGGGTAGCAATACGGTTCTCCATCATATCCTGCTGTCTATCAGAGTTCCCCCAGCCGCTCTGCCAGTTCTTGCGGCGTGTCCGCCACGAGGGGGACGTAGAGGACGCTCGGGTAATGGGTCTCGAAAAAGGCGAACAGGTCGTCGCCCCAGGCAGAGGGATTGACGGCGACGACGCGGCGGAAGTCCAGGTCGCCGATGCCGGCGTCGTCGGCACTGCCGCCGATAGTGAAGCGGTGCACATCCCAGGCCCCTCCGACGACACTGGTGGCCCAGGCAGCGTCGGCTCCCGGTGGCAACAGCACGTAGGTGCGGGCATAAGGGGCGCGGGGCCTCCCCCGAGGTGGTTCGGGCTGCGTAGGCGGCTGAGTTGGCATCTCAGGCAGGGCCTCCATGGCGGCTCTCAGTGCGTCGGGGCTCTCCGCGTCTACGGGTACATAGACGATGCCCGGGTAATAGGTCTCGAAAAAAGCGAACAGGTCATCGCCCCAGGCAGTGGGATTGACGGCGACGACGCGGCGGAAGTCCAGGTCGCCGATGCCGGCGTCGTCGGCACTGCCGCCGATGGTGAAGCGGTGCGCGTCCCAGGCCGCATCCACCACCGCCTGAGCCCACATCGCGTCGGCCTCCGGCGGGAGGAGTACGTAGGTGCGGGAGTACGGGGTACGGGGCCGTCCGCGTGGCGGTGGAGGTGGATCGAGGTAAGGACGCGGGTTGAGGTAATCAGCATTGGCGGGCAACTTCATCCCCTCGATCTTCAGCGAAAGGTGCAGGTGCGGGCCAGTGCTCGCGCCCGTCTCGCCAGCAGTGCCGATCACCTGTCCGGCCTGCACTGCCTGCCCTTCCTCCACCGGCACGTGAGTCATGTGGGCGTAGAGCAGCGTTACCTGCCCCATACCCTCCACCTGGCTGCTGACGTAGACGTGGTGGCCATAGCCGGTTTCAATCATTTTCTTGCGAGTCACGACGCCGTCCAGGCAGGCACGGATGGGAGAACTGGCCGGGTCGTCGCGATTGACCTGCAGGTCCACTCCATTGTGACCGCCGTGCAGCGAATGGGCATAGGATGTGTCATAATAACTCTGTTGATTCTCGCCGTAGAACTGGGTATAGTGGCGGAACTCGGTGGGCCAGGTGAAACGCATGGCAGCAGGAAGAGGCATGCGGGAGCGGGTTGCGACCCGGGCGACGACCGTGCGGGGCTGGCTATCGGCGTCCATCCAAACCTGTGAGGCATAGGTAGGATCGGGCGAGCGGAGGAGAAATGCGTAGGCGGCCTGGATGCGTGGCCAGAACGCCTGGTACCAGGGCCAATCGTAACGGCACTCGTCGTACTGGGCGCAGGTGAAGTAGAACTCGGCGTATTGGTCGCCCTTGACGGCACTGTTGGTGTTGGGGTTGACATTGGCAAATTCGGAGATGACCAGTGGGGCGGTCGGGAAGGTCTCCAGGTACTGGCGGATGAAGCGCACACCGCCGTCGAAGGCGCGCAACTTCTCAGCGCTGTCCCAGTAGACGTGGCAGCAGATGAAGTCGGCCTCCTGCACAGCGTCAGCGCAGGCTCCCAGGAAGTCGCTCTGGGAGACGGCAGGCGCGGCCCCCGGCTGTCGGGGCGGTGGGGGGATGAGGCCGGGGAATCCCGCCCGTACCTGTGGGCCAAAGGTCGTCTTGAGCGCCTCCACGACGGCGACGAACCAGTCGCCGAAGGCGGCGGGGCTGTCCCAGGAGACGCCATATCCGCGCTCGGGCAGGTTGGGCTCGCCGTGTACCTCGAATTCGCATACGCTGGCTCGGACGAACGCTTCCATAGCCGGGGCGAAGTAGTCCACGAACTCCTGTGGGGAGGTGGGGTGTTTGCCTGGCTCCGGGCTGAGGAGTTGGATCAAGAAAGTGTGGACCCCGATGTCCCGATAGGCGGACAGGTCAGAGGCTGGGTTGACGATGGCCCGCAGTTTGAGCGCCTCCAGTCCGGCCTGGCGGATGACGTCGAGATCGGCCGGGGTGGCGGGGCCGTCTCCAACCAACAGTCCGGCTTTGGGATTCTTGGCACAGTACATCTTGTACCTCCTCGTGTAATATATTTGTCAGGAAGTGGTATCCCAGGGATAATTGACCATGCACTCAGATGGTCAGGTGGACTGTTCTGGGCTTTGGAGTTTGAAGTTCGTTATGGTCTCTCACCTTCGATAAAGCAGACGATACCATCTACGATGCCTTGGGCTACCAAATCGGCCCGTTGGGTAAGCATGTAGCGATCGTTCAGCATGAAGCCGGTCTCAATGATGACACCCGGTGTCTGGCCGTCAATCTCGTAAAATGTGTGGTAGCGGGTCATATCGTAGGTGATGCTGTTGGCATGAAAGTACATCCCGGTGCGGGCGGCGTAGCACTGCGCCAGGCAGGTGACCAGCCGCTCCTCTTCCTCCGGCACCAGGCTGTCCTCGACGCTGGCGACCTTGAACCCGCTGGCTGGCGGGGTAGCATTGGGGTAATCCACGCAGGAATCGGCGTGGATGGATAGGAGCGCATCGGCCCGGTAGCCCTCCAGGCGCGGGTCGAATTCCGCCAGCAGGTCGGCCTGGTAGCCAAGAGCCTGCAGGGTGTAGACGACTCGCCGGGCGACGTTGAGGTTGATCTCGACCTCAGTCAGACCGTCAGGACACATCGCGCCCGTATCACTTCCCCGGTGACCAGCGACGATACCGATGTGCGGGACAACGGCGGATTGGTCGGCGGATGGGGGGGGATTAAGGGATGGGGTAGGGGGTTGGTCGGTGGATGGTAGGGGATTGGCAGATGGGATAGCGGGTGGAGCAGGAGGCGGGATGATCTCCGGCGCGCTCCCAGCAGGCGACCTCGCTCCCCACAGCCCGTGAGTCATTGCGGCGGTGGCGGCTAAGCAAGAGACAATGACGACCAGGCGCAAGGCAATGGTGATAGCGCCTGTAGTCTCTTCGTACGTGGATGATGTGTGACCGCCTGTTTGATGTGCCACGTTGCCCCTCCTGGGTGTTTATCTTACACTGGAATGGAGGGGAAGTCAATTGCCCATGGGACGGGGAGAGCCGGGATGGCGTGGCTGGTCTCGGGCGCAGGATGACATCATGGCCCGGTGTAGCCGTGGTACTGAAGAAATCCCACCCGGCGGGGAGATGTTAGTGTACATCAACACGCGAGACCTGTCGGCGACGGTGGAGTTCCCCGCCGGCCCTGAACGCACGGAGAGCCGGGGTCGCCGCACCCCGGCCCTCACCAAAAGGAGGAGAAGAAGAGAAACCGTCCCTAACTTCGCTTAAATAATACCATATCTTGCCCCGCAGGGCTTGACGTCAGCCCTACGCCAACCCTACGAAAACCCTATGCCAACCCCACGCCGGTTGCAGAAACACAAAGGGGGCGCTCAATGGAGCGCCCCCTTGAAGTGCAACCGTTGGCTATCTCTGCATCATGTCTTTTGCGTCGTGTCTTTAATTGCGGGCAGTACGAAGCTGAAGACACTGCCTACCCCTGGCCTGCTCTCGACCCATACCCGCCCGTTGTGCTTCTCGATCACCGTCTTGACGATGGCCAAACCTAGCCCGGTGCCTGCGACGCCCAATGTCTCGTCCGACTCCACGCGATGGAACTTGTCGAAGATGTAGGGCTGTTGAGCCGGGGGGATGCCAATGCCGTTGTCGGCCACGCGTACCACGACGTGCCCGTCGTCCTCGACTGCGCTCACAGCGATCCATCCGTCTTCTCGTGTGTACTTGACCGCATTGCCGAGCAGATTATCCATCACCTGGCGCAGGCGATAGGGGTTGCCCTGCACCAGCGGCAGCGCCTCGGGCGGCTCCCAGCGTATCTCCTGCTTATGCTCCTCCGTTTGTGGTCGGAAGTCCTTGATCGCTTCTTCGATCACCTGTACCAGGTCACAGGGTACCATTTCCAGGTCGAGTCTGGTCTCGAGGCGATTAATGTCGAGGAGATTATTGATCAGTTCAGTGATGGCCTCCATACTCTGGCGGGTGCGCAGGACGAATTCCTGTTGCTGCGCATTCAGCGACCCTGCCCGAGGGAGCAACTCGATATAACCCTGGATGGTGGTCAGCGGCGTCCGCAAATCGTGAGAGACAGCGGCTACGAACTCCGACTTGATGCGGCCCAGTTCTTTCAGGTGCGTGATGTCCTGCATTATCAACACCCGCCCAACCCCTTTGATGGGGGTGAGTTGTGCGTTGAACGTGCGCCCGTCCTCCAGAGGCACCTCGTTGCGAGTTGCCTGCCCCGTCTCGCGCACCTGGGCGAACATGCTATGCAGGGTGGGGTGTGGTATGGCTTCGCTAGCGGGCCGGTGCAACAGGTCGGCCTCGACCAGGCCCAGCGTGGCGCGGGCTGCCGTGTTGCACAGCAGGATGTTGTCCTCCTCGTCCACGATGATGATCGCCTCCTGGGTCCCCCGCAAGACGGTTTCCAACTTGGCCCGCTCGACTTCAACTGTCTCGAAGAGCCGTGCATTCTCAATGGCGACGGCCGCGTAGTCCGCCAGGGCCGAAAGCAGTAATATGTCTCGCTCCGAGAAAGAGCGCTCCGTTTCGCGATTGACCATCCCCAGCACGCCGATCACACCACGGTCAGGAACCCGCAGCGGTAGATAGAGCAGCGCCTTGACCAGGTAGCCGGTGGTAACCTTGGCGCGTTCGCCGGTCATAAGCACAGGCCGATCTGTTTGAATCGCTCGCCCCGCGACGCTGTCGTCTACCCGCACGCGCAGGCTCTGCGCCACCTTTTCATCTACACCCTTGGCCGCCCGCAGGTAGAGTTCGTCCCCTTCCCTATCCAGCAGCAGGATCATGCCCTCTTCAGCATCCGCCAGGTATACTGCCGCCTCAACTACGCGGTTGAGTACGCGGTTCAGGTCTAGCAGCGATGTGACCGATCGCCCAATGGTGTAAATGGCGTTCAGTTCCTGGAGTTGGCGCTGATATTTCTGGTTGGCATCCATCAGTTGCTGCGTGAGTTGATCCCGTTCGTCGCGCAACGTGGTGGAAGCGAGGACGCGCTGGATTGTTTCTTGCATCTCAAGGGGACCGAAAGGTTTGATGATGTAATCGCGCGCTCCCAGCCGGAAGGCCTGCACGACTAGTTCGGCAGACTCGCGGATGGTCGTGAAGACGACCGGGATGTCTACATTCCGTTGTTGCAGCGCCTGCAGCACCTCGATCCCGTTCATCTTTGGCAATTGCATGTCCAGGATGATGAGATCGGGGTGCTCCTGTAGGGCCAGCCGTAGCCCCTCCTCTCCATCCAGGGCCGCGATGGGCCGATAGCCGCTGGGTTCAAGCACCAGTTCGGCCAGCAGTTGCTGCGTCTCGGGGCTATCGTCTATGATCAGAATGCGTTCCTGTTCCACGGATTCCTCCTACTCTGTATTTACTAATATACACGATTTTGCGCTGTAGTCAACTGACGAAATCCAGATGGTAGAGAGGGTACCCGTTCGCAGGGGATGGAGTGGAACCGCTTGATGATGCTGGCGGCTGCTTCGCTCTGGGATGCCTCCCATCCTTCCCACGCCGGTTCGGCCCCGCTGGCGGCGCATAAGGCAGCCGCCGCCTCATCCCGCACCCGCTGCTCCAGCGCCCCGCCGCCGACGTTGCCTACGCCGCTGCCGTCAGGTCGCACCAGCAACTTGAAGCCCACCTGGGCGGGGGAAGCGCCCTGCACCTCCACCACCGTAGCCAGGGCCACGGGCTGACCGGCCTCGACTACGGGCAACGCACGATGTCCTGCGCCCACAGGCAGTCGGCGCAGGAGGGGAAGTGGAAGCGGCTTCCTCCATCACCGCGATGACCTCCCGGCACTCGCGCGTCGGCGGCCAGCCAATGCTCGCTCCAGTTGTTCCAACGCCGCCCGGTCACTGCGGTGTCTCGGTCCCACATACGGGGGTGGCACACCCCCTCTGAGCATATTTACTCACATTCCTGTCATACGTCGGCAGCGGGGGCATGGACACCCCGCCGGAACGGTGCGCTCCCCCGCCAGCCCCAGTACCTCCTCCAGCAGCCGCTCCCCCCGGCGGTCGGCCAGGTGGTAGTAGACGTTGAGTCCCTCCTTGCGGCCCGTCACTACCCCCGCCTCCCGCAGCACGCGCAGCTGCTGTGAGACGTAGGCCTGGGGGCGGCCCAGCACCGCCTGCAGGTGGCACACACAGGCCTCATCGCGCCGCAGTTCGTCCAGGATGCGCAGCCGGGCTGGATGGGAGAGCAGGTGGAACAACCGGTCAAGCGGGGGCAGAATGTCAGGAGGTAGGGGGAAGGCATCACCGCCGCGCCTCGGTTGATGACCTGGCCTGGCGTGAAGCGTGAAATGACAAGTTCTTCTGCATCACGTTTCACGTCCTCGCAGGGGTGTCCATTGGCGCGGCTGAAGAATGAAATCGCCTGCGTTGTGCCCATTGGCGTGTCCTACGTCGTCTCTTGCGCCGGCCGGCAGGTGACGTGGAGATAGGCGAAGTCTCCGCGTGGTGGCATCAGGTCAACGACCTCAACGACATCGAACAGTTCACCGCCCAGTTGTACCTGGTCGCCAACACGCGGCGGAGTGTCCAGATTGACGATTTCACCCGGGTGTGGCTTGCCGACAACGACGTAACTCACTTTGTAGATCATGGTTCGCCTCCCACCAGCCTCACTTGCAGGTTACGGTGGCGCAGTTTGAACGACAGGTCGGCGGCGATGTTGCGCATCACGACATATCCGATGTCATGATCGCCGTCGCAGAGCGCCCAGAAAGCCTGGCGGGGGATGATGTAGAGCACGGTACCGTCCTCCACGCAGCGCACCGTCGCCGAGCGAGCCCCCCGATCCACCAGTGCCACTTCGCCGAATACCTGTCCCTGGCCCAGGCGGACTAGAGAACTCAGCCGGGGTGGTCCTGGCACGTCGGGAATCATGCCCTTGGAGACCTCCACCTCGACCATGCCGCTGCAAATGATGTATATCTCGTCGGAGGGGTCGCTCTCGCGGATGACGGTATCGTCGGCATTGTAGATAACCTCATGGCCCAGGGCGGCGATCTGCTCAATCTGCTCAGGCCTTAGCCCGGAAGACAACTCGCTGCGTTGCAGTAACTCGGTGATTGACATAACTAACCTCCTTTGCTAGCAGACAGGAACGCTTGTGCTCGTGCGACATAATGTGTGGCAAAAGTGTGCGTACGTTCGATCTCTTCATCCGTAAGTTCCCGCACGACCCGCGCCGGTACGCCCAGCGCTAGGTGCCGGGGGGGGATGATCATCCCCTCGGGCACTAACGCACCAGCCCCGACCAGCGCCTCCTGGCCCACGACCGCGCCGTTCAGCACGATGGCTCCAATGCCGATCACTGCGCCATCTTCGACGGTCGCGCTGTGTAGCACGACTCGGTGACCGACGGTCACCTCCTCCCCCAACGTACAGGGCTGTCCTGCATCTGTGTGAATGACGGTGAGGTCCTGAACGTTGGTGCGAGCCTTGATGATGATGGGCGCATTGTCGCCTCGCAGCACGCAACCGAACCAGACGCTCGCCTTGGCCGCGAGGTGTACCTCGCCGACGATGGTCGCGTTTAGCGCGACGTAGGCGGTTGGGTGGATGAGTTCAGGGTGATGGGCGATGTTCACAGTAGTATCACCTCGACTCTCATTGTACCACAAAAACGGGGATTTCCGAAGTTCTCAGTTGCGTTTTGCCCGCTCTCTGCTACAATCGGCCCAATCGTAGCGGGAGGCGAAGCAGTGGACAGAATCTTCTATCCCGATAGTGTTGTGGTCATCGGTGTTTCGGAGCGACCTGACAACCTGGCGACCAGCATCGTCAGCAACATGTTGGAGTTCGGCTACAGCGGCGACATCTATGCCGTCGGGCTGCGGAGTGGCGAAGTGCACGGCATCCCTATCCTTGCGTCGGTGGAGTCGCTGCCCGACGGGGTAGACCTGGCCGTGATCCTGACCCCGGCGGCGACGGTGCCCGGTCTGCTGGAGGCCTGTGGGAAGAAAGGCATCCGCCGCGCGGTGATCGAGTCGGGCGGCTTCGCTGAGTTCTCGGAGGCGGGGCGCGAACTGGAGGAGCAGGTCTGCGCAGTGGCGCGCCGCTGGGACATCCGTTTTGTAGGTCCGAATTGCATTAGTGTGGTCAATATGGAGAATGGGCTATGTCTACCTTTTTTCCATCTTGAGCGGCAGGCGGCCAAACGAGGCCCGGTCTCGGTGCTGGCGCAGAGCGGCGGCGTCTCCATCACCTACGCGCTCCTGCTCAGCGAGGCCGGGTTGGGGGTCAACAAAGTCGTCAGTATGGGCAACAAGACCAACCTGGACGAGGTGGATTACCTGACTTATCTGCTGGATGACCCCGGCACGGAGATAATCTGTCTCTACTTGGAGAGCATCGAGGAGGGCCGGCGGCTGATAGAGTTGGCCGCCTCGTCACCCAAGCCGGTCATTGTGCAGAAGGCAAACACCGCTCAGGCGAGCGCTGAGATCGCCTTCTCACACACGGCGGCGCTGGCCAGTGACGACCGCATCGTCAGCGCGGCGCTGCGACAGGCGGGCATTGCCCATGCCAGGAGTTTCCGGGAAGCGGTAGCGCTGGCGCGGGGATTCGCGCTGCCACCGGTGCGGGGTAACGACATCGTCATCATCTCCCGTTCTGGGGGACACGCGGTCGTGGCCGCCGACATGGCTGCCGCTTATGGCTTTCGCTTGCCACCTGTCCCGGACGATTTCCTGGACAGGGTGCGGGGTCTTTTCCGCGCCGACGTCATCGCGCCGACCAATCCCATTGACGTGGGAGTGATTTTCAATTTTGACCTCTACGGAGAGATTGCTGAGGAGTGCCTGCGCACGTTGAACCCTGACGCGCTGTTGTTGGTGCACACGTATAGCCCCGGCCCGGCTGGGGAGATGTCGCGCCGGCTGGCCCGCCGCATTGAGCAACTGGTCTGGCAGACGGGTAAGCCCATCGCTTTCTGCCCCTTTGCCCAGAAGAGTGAGGTGGTGGCGCTGGAGCGGGAGGTGGAACTTCCGACCTTTGTCACAATTGAGGCAGCGGTGTGGGCTCTGGCCGCCTCCCGTGACTGGTACACTCGTCCGGCGCGGCTGCTCCCGTTACCATCTGCGCCGGCCCATCGTCCGCACGAGGTTGAGGAGTTGCTGGCCCGCGACGGTGTCTTGATGACCGACGTGGCGTTGGGGCTGTGCGCGGCTTTTGGCATCCCCTCCGCCGAGTGGGCTGTGGTGGAAAGCGTCGAGGGGGCGCTGGTGGCCGCTGGCGCTATGGGTTACCCGGTGGCGCTCAAGGTACTCTCGGCTGACATCTCCCACAAGTCGGACGTGGGTGCAGTCGTGTTGGATGTCGAGGAACCCGAGGCGCTGCGGGCGGAGTTCCCTGCGCTTCTGGCGCGAGTGGAGGAGCGCGCCCCCGGCGCACAGGTAGCGGGAGTGCTGGTGCAGCAGATGTTCGCCGGGGGACGGGAGGTTGTCCTGGGCGGTAAGCGCGATCCGAGTTTCGGGCCGGTGGTGATGTTCGGGCTGGGCGGGGTGTACGTGGAGGTGTTCGAGGACGTCGCGTTTCGCCTGGCCCCGTTGACCCGCGAGGACGCCGAGGAGATGATCTCCGAGGTGCGGGGGAGTTGCCTGCTGCGGGGCGTGCGCGGCGAACCGCCAGCGGACGTGGGGGCGGTCGTCGAGGCGCTGCTGGCGCTGTCGCGGTTTCTGGTCGAATGCCCTGAGGTGGCGGAGATTGACGTCAACCCGCTGCTCGTGTTCGAGCGAGGCGTGGCAGCAGTGGACGCGCGGATGGTCGTCAAGACGCGCCGCCGTGAACAGGCGGCGCTGGAATAGTGGTCAGACGCTAGGAAACTTGACGAAACAGGGCTTTTCCGTTACAATCGCCTGGCGTAAAACGTGAAACGTAAACGCGAAGCGAGATCACGTTTCACGCATCACGATACAATGTTTGAGAATCTGACCGGCAAACTCCAGGCCGTCTTTCGGCGATTGGGCAAGCGCGGCATCCTGCGTGAGGCCGATGTTGACGAGGTGTTGCGCGAGATTCGCCTGGCTCTGTTGGAGGCCGACGTACATTACAAAGTAGTCAAAGACTTCACCGGTCGCGTGCGCGAGCGGGCCGTCGGCGCCGAAGTCGCTAAGAGCCTCAGCCCAGCCCAGCAAGTGATCAAGATTGTCCACGAGGAACTGGTTAACACGCTGGGCGAGCGGGGGCGGCTGGAACTGAAGGGGCCGGCACCCTACGTCATTATGCTGGTTGGGCTGCAGGGCTCAGGCAAGACGACAACTGTGGCGAAACTAGCCCGGCATCTCAAACAAAGCGGTCATCTGCCGCTGATGGTTGCCGGTGACACCTATCGCCCGGCCGCCATCACGCAACTGGAGGTGCTGGGCCGCCAACTGGAACTGCCAGTCCATAGCGAGGGGCAGTACGTCACGCCGCCCCGCATCTGCGCCGACGGGGTCCGCGAAGCGCGTCGGCGAGGCTGTGACGTAGTCGTTTTGGATACCGCTGGTCGCCTCCAGATTGATCAGGAGATGATGGCCGAATTGGAGGCTGTCAAGCGGGCAGTGAAGCCGGTCGAGACGCTTCTGGTGGCAGACGCGATGACGGGGCAAGAAGCGGTGAATATCGCGGTTGGTTTTCATCAGCGTATCGGACTGACCGGACTGATCCTGTCCAAGGTGGACGGCGACGCCCGGGGGGGGGCAGCCATCAGCATGCGGGCCGTCACCGGCGTGCCGATCAAGTTCCTGGGCACGGGTGAGAAGACCGATGCGTTGGAGGTTTTCCACTCTGATCGGCTGGCCTCCCGTGTCCTGGGGATGGGGGACGTGCTGACGCTCATCGAGCGAACGGAGGCCGCCTTTGACGAGGGGCAGGCCGAGCGGCTAGAGCGCAAGTTGTGCGAGGCCAGTTTCGACCTGGGGGATTTTCTGGAGCAGTTGCAGCGGGTCAGGCAGATGGGGCCGCTGAGCCAGATTCTCGACTTGGTGCCCGGGATGGGCCAGTTGGCCCAGGGCGTGACGCCCGAGGTCACGGATCGGCAGTTCAAGCATATTGAGGCGGTTATCCTTTCGATGACGCCGGAGGAACGGCGTAATCCTCGCATCCTCAACGGCAGCCGCAAGAGGCGCATCGCCCGTGGCAGCGGCACGACGGTGCAGGAGGTGAATGCGCTGTTGAAACAGTTCCACCAGATGCAGCGGGTGATGAAGCAACTGGGGAAGGGGGGGGGGAGTCTGCGGGGGTTGATGCGGATGTTTGGGTAGAGTGCAGGAGGCAAGAAGCAAGGGGCAGGAGGCAGGAAGTAGGAGGGGGAAGCAAGGAAGCGGGAAGTAAGAGAGCCTGTTGATGGAGAACATCATTGAACAAAATAGGACAGATTCGGGCCCTTGTTCGCAACGGCCTGTGCTATTTGACGGAACATGCTGATGAGGAAGCAATTGCCGATGATTTCGACATCTACGACGTGGAGCATAAATAACCCCACGAACCGACGCAGAGATCCTGACGCTGAGCGGGGAGGTCTGTCCTGACCGCCACCCCTTTCCCAATTTCCCAATCTACCGATCTTCACACAACGACAGGAGGAGAAGTATGGTCAAGATTCGATTGCGCCGCGTAGGCGCTAAGAAGCAACCCAGTTACCGGGTGGTGGTGACCGATTCGCGGGCCCCCCGCGATGGTCGTTTCATTGAGATCATCGGTTTCTACAACCCGCGCACCGAACCGGAAACGGTGAAGATCAAAGAAGATCGTGCATTGTACTGGCTGAGCGTCGGGGCGCAGCCCACCGAGGCGGTGGCACGGCTGCTGAAGAAGCAGGGAGCGCTGGCCCGCTTCGAGCGGCTTAAGCAGGGCGAGCCTCTGGAAGCGCTGATGGCCGAGGCGGAGGAAGCGGCCCAGGCTGTGCCGGAGATCAGTCCCAAGACCCGCCGGGAGCTGGCGATGCCTGTAGCGGAGGAACAGATTGTAGAGCCAGAAACTGTAGAGTCCGAAGCGGAGCCCACCGAGGCGGGAGGTGATGGTGAGGAGGTAGAGACAGAAGAGGAAGAGATAGAAGAATAGCCCACTCCTCATCGCAGTGGAATTCTGCTCCCCCACTGCGTCTCCGTACCGTTTATAGCATCCACGACAACGGATTTCCGTACATCTACTTCAGGAGGGAGGAGCAACAATGGCTTCGATGAAAGAGTTGATTGAATTCATTGCCAAGTCGCTGGTGGACGACCCGTCCCAGGTGCACGTCTCCGAGATCGAGGGTGAGACTTCGGTGATCCTGGAACTGCGGGCTGGCCCGGAGGACATGGGGCGCGTGATCGGCAAGGGTGGGCGTACCGCGAACGCCATGCGTACACTTGTCCGGGTACTCGCTGCTAAGCAGGGAAAGCGGGTCACCCTCGAAATCGTCTAAGCGCCGATGGGTGCTGCGACACAATACGATAATGAGGGTGATGGGGGCTCAGGGAAAGCGCGTACGCCTGAGCCCCGCTATTTAGCGGTCGGACGAATATCGCGGCCGCACGGTATACGGGGTGAACTGCGTGTCGAGATCATCACCGACTACCCTGAACGGTTGGGGCAGCACGTCTGTTTTTACCTTGCCTCTCCAGATTCCCCTGAAGCGGTGCGGCGCTATCCAGTAGAAAAACTGCGCTGGCACAGGGGGGCGTTACTGCTGAAATTGGGTGGCTGCGACGACCGGAACGGTGCTGATGAACTGCGCGGCATGCTCGTGCAGGTACCGCTTGAGGAGGCCGTGCCGCTTGAGGAGGGGGAGTATTACTACTTTCAACTCGTCGGCGTCAGGGTGGAGACGGAGAGCGGCCAGTGGCTAGGCCGGGTAGTCGAAGTGCTGGAGACCGGAGCCAACGACGTCTACGTCGTGCGGGGACCGCGGGGCGAGGTGCTCCTGCCAGCCGTGGAAGACGTGGTGCTTGAGCTCGACCTGGAGTTGAAGCGGATGGTGGTGCGCCTGTTGCCAGGCATGTTGGGAGATGAGGGATGAACGACCTGCGCTCGCCTTTACAATACTGGGTTGGCTTCAACATCGTGCGCGGTATCGGCCCGACGCGGCTGCGGGCGCTGCTCGACTACTTCGGGGGCGTGGAACAGGCCTGGCATGCACCGGCCGGGGAATTGCGCCGCGCCGGGCTGGATCGCCGCTCGCTGGAGAATCTGCTGGCGGCCCGGGCTGCGCTTGATCTGGATCAGGAGTTGAAGCGGATTGCTGCCGTGGGCGCACAAGTGCTCACGTGGGAAAGCCCCAGCTATCCTCGCCTCCTCCGCGAGATCCCCGACCCACCACCTGTGCTTTACGTCAAGGGTACATTGACGGATGAGGACGCCTGGGCGGTAGCAGTCGTCGGTACACGGCGGGCCTCGGTCTACGGACGGGAAGTGACCCGCCGACTGACCACGGTGCTGGCGCGCAGTGGTATCACTATCATCAGTGGCTTGGCGCGGGGGATTGATGGCGAGGCGCATCGGGCGGCGCTGAAGGTTGGGGGACGCACCATCGCTGTGCTGGGCTGCGGCATTGACCGGGTCTACCCGCCGGAGCACCGCAAATTGGCCGAGGAAATCATCGCGCGGGGGGCGCTGGTGAGCGACTACCCACTGGGTACGCAGCCGGAGGGGAGCAACTTCCCGCCGCGCAATCGCATCATCAGCGGGCTGAGCCTGGGCGTGCTCGTCACCGAGGCGGGAGTACGGAGCGGGGCATTGATCACCGCCGACTATGCTGCCGAGCAGGGGCGGGATATTTTCGCTGTGCCGGGCTCTATCCTGGTGCGCGGCTGCGCCGGTACCAACGCGCTCATCCAGGACGGGGCCAAGGTGGTGCTTGGCCCGGAGGATATCCTGGAGGAACTGAATCTGACCATGGTGACCGAGCAGATGGAGGCGCGCCAGGTGCTCCCAGCCGACGAGACGGAGGCGGCGCTTCTGGCCCACCTCTCGACCGAACCAACCCACGTGGATGAACTTCGGCAGCAAGTGAGCCTGCCCATTGCGCAGGTGACCAGCACGCTGGCGCTGATGGAGTTGAAGGGCATGGTGCGCCAGGTGGGTGGGATGAAGTACGTCGTGGCCCGCGAGCCAGGTGTGGAGTACGTGGTGGATTAGGAATCGGTAGATTGGTAGAATAGCAGGTGGAGCCAATATACCAATCTACCAGTTTACCAATTTACGCAGTAGCGCAAAACTTGCTATGTCACCCTGAGCGAAGCCGAAGGGTCTCGGTTCTCATATAGGCGAGATTCTTTGCTACGCTCAGAATGACGGTCTGTTGCCCAGTAACTTTTGCGGTATTGCCAATTTACCATTTCAAGAGTGGAGGGACAAGTTGTACTATGCACTGATTATGGCCGGAGGGGTTGGCACGCGATTGTGGCCCCTCAGCCGCCGCAATTGTCCCAAGCAGTCGCTCAGGCTGGTTGGAGAGCGCACCATGTTCGAGCACGCAGTGGACCGGATTGCGCCTCTTTTCCAGCCGGAACAGATTTTCGTCGTCACGGGGGCCGAACACCTCACACCTCTGGTGGCACAAGCGCCGGAACTGCCGCCGGAGAACTTTATCGTTGAGCCGGAGGGCCGTGGCACTGCCCCTTGCATCGGGTTAGGGGCGATCCACTTGCGTCGGCGGGACCCAGCAGCGGTCATGGCGATACTCACCGCCGATCACTTCATCTCCGGCATAGCACGCTTCCGTCAGGTGCTAGCCGCAGCGGCGCAGGTCGCTGAAGAGGGCCACCTGGTCACACTGGGGATCACGCCTTCGTCTCCCTCAACTGGCTTCGGCTACATCAAGCAGGGGGAGAGCCTGGGCACGGTGGAGGGCTTTCCGGTCTTCCGCGCCGAGCGGTTCACCGAGAAGCCAAGCCTGGAGACGGCGCTTCACATGGTGGAGAGCGGGGAGCATTCGTGGAACAGCGGTATGTTCTTATGGCGCGTGGACCGCATCCTGGAGGAGTTCCAGCGCCAGATGCCGGAGTTCTACGTGCAACTGGTAGAGGTGGAAGCGACGCTGGGGACTTCTGGATACGAGCTGACGCTGAACCGCGTCTGGCCCCAGGTCGCCAGGCAAGCGATTGACTACGGGGTGATGGAGGGGGCTGAGGACGTGGTTGTCATCCCGGTGGACATCGGCTGGTCGGACGTGGGCAGTTGGGCCAGTCTCCTGGAGTTGCTGCCGGCCGACGAGAAAGGGAACACCATCGTTGGCCCGCACATGGGGATTGATACGCGCGATACGCTGGTCTTCGGCGGGAAGCGGCTCATCGCCACCATTGGTCTGGAGAGGATGGTGATCGTGGATACAGAGGACGCCCTGTTGGTCTGCCCCAGAGGGCGGGAGCAGGAAGTGAGAGCAATTGTGAGGCGGCTGGAGGAGGATGGGCACAATGAATGGCTGTAACCCTGGCCAACTTCGACCCCCAGGTGGTGGCCGACTACGACT
>CAZZEX010000002.1:0-110664 GCA_964653285.1 uncultured Anaerolineales bacterium | reverse complement strand
GGTTACGAACTGGTTACGCTGAAACGTAACCAGTCAATTGACTTGTCCAACCCTCACACGGGCACTGAAACCACCTCGGTCGGTGTCGGCGGGATCTCCGTCGGTGTCGGGTAGAAAAGACCCCAGAGCCCACACGGGCACTGAAACCATCCGTCGGTCCTGGCGTCAGTGGGTCTACCGGTTGACGTAGAAAAGACCCCAGAGCCCACACGGGCACTGAAACCAATAATCCCAACAACCCCACGGGTACCGTCGGGCCAGACAGGTAGAAAAGACCCCAGAGCCCACACGGGCACTGAAACCCGGCTATAGACATGCCGGCGACGCACGCGAAAAGAACCAACAAGTAGAAAAGACCCCAGAGCCCACACGGGCACTGAAACTCGCTTCCGCCTGAGCGACAAACCAGTCGCGCTCCAGGTAGAAAAGACCCCAGAGCCCACACGGGCACTGAAACCCGCGGCAGTCGACCAGGTAGGTGCGACGCACTTTGGAAGATACTGTTGGCGAACTCGGTTTTCTAGGGATGAGACCCCACAAGAACGCCCTTTTAGTGAAGTAATTCCCCACTGAACAGTCAAAATGACCTGAAAAACCGCATTCTTGCCCCACCGGAAGGGGTTAGCCAACAGTACCTTTGGAAGTGCGTCGCACCTGATAGTGAGCACCCCACCAATCCGCGTAGAGCCGTATAATTGGACTGCTCTCGCTATGGAACGCTTTCGGCCCGCAGCCCCTCCCCGAGGAACTGCAGGCCTTTGCTCGTGATTGTGTCGTCGTCAGCCGCTACCGGCTGCGCACGGAACGGGTGGACTTTGAGAGTGGGCGTCGGGGGCGCGTGGGTGGTTTCGGGAGCACGTGCCGCTTTGCCATCCGCGGCCCGGACGCGGCCTGGCGGCGGCGCATCGGGCTGCTGGCTGCCTTCGCCCCCTTCGCCGGCGTGGGCTGGCGCACGACAATGGGGCTGGGCCAGACTCGCCTCGGGGAATAACAAAAGCGCGGGGCCAAAGCCCCGCGCTCTTCCTACTCCCTACTCCCTACCCCCTACTCCCCACTGACGACGACGTTAAAACTATCCACCCACGGACCTCCGTTGCTGGCGCTGATAGGATTCAAGTAAAAGGTGATCACGTGCCCATCCGGCGTCGCTGGATCCACTACGAAATCCCAGTCATCATCGTTCTGCCTTGTCCCGCCGCCGGGAATATTCGGGTAGGTTGATGAATCATTGTACAGGAAGGCAGACACGTAGGGATCGGTGGTCGCCAGAACTGCCGTGACCGATTGGGCGGTGTAGGTACCGAGGTTTGCCAACGAGACGTCCAACTCAATCGTCTCACCAGGGTTGATGATACCATCCCCATTTCCGTTGCTCTCGCCCCACCTATTGTCATCAATGGTGTGGTCATAGTAGACCAGCGGGCTGACGGCACCCTCGACTGCATCGCGGACGAGCGAGTAGGTGCCGCTTGGCACCGGGGCATAGGGCCCAAGAACGACGATGCTGCCCTCACCAGCCACCCAACGCTCGGCCACGTAGATCAGGTTGTGATCAGTCGTCTTGGCCGTCAACGCCAGCGTGCCCTCCGGCAAGAGCGAAGCATACATCTGAGCATCGTTGCTCCGCGAAGTCAGCACGTCACCCACGTTATAGTCCTCAGTGGTCTTGCTAAACCGGATCACCTCCTGGTCGTTGGATAGGCTAGAGTAATCCCAGTAGACGTCTCTTCCGTTGCTCCCGGTGCTGGCCGGCCACATAAAGCCCGAGTAGGCGGCGTAGCACACGGCGCTGTCCACGGCGACGACTCGCCGACCGGACGTGAACCAGGCGGCCACGTCGCTGAGGTACATGTCAGGCACGGCGTTGTCGGGCAGCACCAACCGCTCGAAGGGGGCCAGCGTTGCGGCTGACAGATCAGCGACCACCCCCACCTGGAACCGTCCTTCGGGATCATCGTCCAAGATCGAGAAGTAAGTCAACCACTGGTTAGTGTTGAGGCCGGAAAAGTAGGAGGGACGTTTCGAGTAGTCGAACACAGCCACCGGGAGGAGGCCATCGGGCGCAGTAACGAACTGCCAGACCGGTCCGGTTGTGCTCCTGCCTGTGTCGTCGGTCGCCACCACGTACCAGTAATAACCGGCGCTGTGAGTCAGTGGGCCGGGGTCGCAGGCTTCGACGGACACGTCGTCGCAGACCAAAGTCGTCGGCGGGTCCGACGTGCCCAGATAGACATCGTAAGTCACTGTATTACCGGAATCCGGGTCGCCACCTGTCCAGACAAGTTGCGTGGCGATGGAGGTCATCGTCGCGCCATCAGGAGGGCCAGGGACAGTGGGTATGTAGGGCGGAGAGGATGGCAGCCCCTCAACGGTGACGGTGAAACTGTCCGTCCAGGGGCCTCCGTTGCCAGCAGCGATGGGGTCCAGGTAAAAGGTGATCACGTGCCCATCCGGCGTCGTCGGATCCACCACGAAATCCCAATCGTCAACGTTCTGCCCTGTTCCACCGCCGGGGATATCCGGGTAGGCTGATGAGTCATCGCCCAGGAAGGCAGACACGTAGGGATCGGTGGTCGTCAGGACTGCCGTGACCGATATGGCCGTGTAGGTACTAAGATTTGTCAACGAGACGTACAACTCAATCGTCTCACCAGGGTTGATGATTCCATCCCCGTTTCCATTGCTCTCGCCCGACGTATCGTCGTCAATGGTGTGAGCCTCGTATACAATCGGTCCAACGACAGGGGGGGCAGACTCGGTGAGGAAACTCCACACCGGCCCCGTCGTGGTCGCCCCGTGCTCGTCGGTGGCCACGATCTGCCAGTAGTAGTAGGTGCCCACGCTGAGCGTGCCCGGATCGTAGGACGTGCCGGATTGGTCATCAGAAACCAGCACGTCGGGCGTGCTGTCGCCAGCCTCGAAGTAGACGTCATAGGTCACGCTGTCGCCGTCAGGGTCACCGCCGGTCCAACTCAAGCCCACATCCCAACTCTGGTTGGTGGCCCCGTCTGCCGGTGAAGGATTGGATGGCACGTTGGGCGGGTTGTTGGCAGGCGGGAGTGGCTGGGTGCCGGGGGTGTAGTCGCGCAGCCCCAACGGCAGATACACCAGCATCCTCACGACGGTGAAGGCAAAACCGGAGATGTCCTGCCCTGTGTTGACCCCATCCGTCGCTATTACCTTAATACGGTTGCGTGTTCCGAGTGCCAAGGCCGCCGCAGGTATCTGGTAGTTGGTTGTTGTAAGGCCAATATCAAGTGTCTGCCAGCTTACACCATCGTCGCCACTGTACAGCACAGCATAAGACAAGGTGTCATCGTCAGCATCAGAACCGTTCCAGGTGATGGGGATCGTATCCTCAATGATGAACACCTCACCGCCGTTCGGAGAGACTACAGACACCTGCGGGGGGTTGGACGTGACGTGTCGTGACGCAAGCGAAGAGCCATTCCTAACGATGTGGACGTCGCTGGTGCCGACGGGATAGGGGATGGCGAACGCAAACGGCTGTAAGTCCACGCTGGCTCCACCTTCCATCACAAACGTTGGAGAAAAGCAGTGAGTGTAGAGCACGCTACCGCCACCGTCACGCATTTCGATCGTGTAGTCGCCTGACGTGGCTGAGTCAGCCAAGCCAGAAGGCAATCGCCACCAATCCGCAAGTGTGATTTCGCCGCTTCTGCTCAAGACACCAGAGACCAATAATAACCCGGACGTGTCGCTGGCTTCTGTATGCTGCAAGAGTAGCCAGTCATAGTCGGCCGGTTTAATCCACGGTAGTACCGATGGTCTATCTTCGCCCATGATAGAGTATACGGAAGCAGTTTGACCATATTTGTTCTCCACTCCGTGCTGCATTAGCCGGCGGTGTTCTACGTCTAAACCGTTCGTTACCTGAATACCGTCAGGGTATGAATCATACTCTTCCAACGACGTATGCAGTCCAAAAGAGTGCCCCAGTTCGTGCAACATCTTCTGAGGACTCTGCCAGCCAGCCTCTAGCAACACCATTCTCGGAACCAGGGGGAACCATTGGCCGGCAGCATCGTTAGCCACAGGGTGATACTCTCTGAACCAACCCGGAGGGAGTACCGCAATATATCGGGACGATGTGGGGCTTGCCAGTTTCATCGCGTTGTACAATTGGAACAGAAAGTCGAAATAGAAGTCAAAGAACCCCAAGCGCCCGGTGGCACCGGCACTGAGACTGCCGAGATGCCTGTCACTGACCAGCGATTCGGCCACCGGAAACATCGCTGCGAACTGTTCCGTTCCACGTGCCCCCATATAGCTGGTCGCAGCAGCGTTGTCAACGCTTAGAAAGACGAGTTCCACGGAGCCATCAGTGCTTCCTGACAGGCTGGTGCGCCGGACATTGACTGGCGCAGATATGGCCGAGTTATTCGATGGATCAGTGTCATAGGCATGCTGGACCTTAACGCTCACTTGATACGTTCCAGTGGAGGTTGGCGTCAGGTCGGGGTCGAAGAAGTAGATGGTTTTAGTGGCAGGAGTGTTGGGAAAAGAGAGAGGGTACGCGGTGTTTTCATCCAGCAAGCTGAAGTCAGCACCAATATTCTGCCCTTCCGCCACGTAGAAGGTGGAGAACTCCTGACCATTGTAGGTTAGCGTGACCGGCACGCCACTAACCGCAGCGGTACCGTCGCTTTGCACAACAACCTTGACAGCCGTAGCCTTGCCGACCACAAGATCCTGACCCTCGAGGGCCTGCAAGGGCGTGACAGAGACTATGGAGAGATCAGAGAGCGGGTTTCGCCGCACATAGACTTCAGCATCTCCGTAACTGTAGTCACTCCAGGCAACGTAGGACGTGCCATCTGGCGCAATGGTTACCGAGGGCGCCCCCGACCAGCCACTATTGTCGCTGATGCCCCCGCCGCTGGCCGAGCCGGCCCCTACCTCCTCCCAACTGCTCCCATTCCAGCACCGTACATAGATCTCGTATGTGCCCCCGCCACTGTCGTCAAGCCAGGCGACATAGGGCGTGCCGTCCATCGCAATCGCTACCGCAGGATTTGCTGAGCCGCCGCCGTTGTCGCTGATGCCCCCGCCACTGGCGGAACCGGCTCCTACCTCCTCCCAACTGCTCCCACTCCAGCGCCGCACGTAGATTTCCCTGTCCCCGCTACTGTCGTCTTCCCACACGACGTAGGGTCTGCCGTCCGGCGCAATCGCCACCGCAGGGCACCTGGAGTCCCCGCTGTTGCCACTGACACCCCCGCCGCTGGCCGAGCCAGCCCCCACCTCTTCCCAACTGCTCCCATTCCAGCGTAGGACGTAGATTTCATAGCCCCCATCGCTGTCGTCGCGCCAGGCGACGTACGGCGTGCCGTCCGGCGCAATCGCCAGCGCAGGGTTCCGCGAGCGCCCACTGTTGTCGCTGATGCCCCCACCGCTGGCCGAGCCAGCCCCCACCTCTTCCCAACTGCTCCCGTTCCAGCGTAGCACGTAGATTTCATAGTCCCCACCGCTGTTGTCGCGCCAGGCGACATACGGCGTGCCATCCGGCGCAATGGCCGCTGAAGGCTCAAGCGAATTGCCGCCGTTGTTGCTGATGCCCCCGCCATTGGCCGAGCCGGCTCCTACCTCTTCCCAACTGCTTCCATTCCAACGTCGCACGTAGATTTGAGAGTAGCCCCCCCCACTGTCGTCAATCCAGGCGACGTAGGGCGTGTTGTCCAAAGCAATGGCTATCGCAGGCTCTTGTGAGCTGCCACCGTTATCGCTAATGCCGCCGCCGCTGGCCGACCCAATCCCAACCTCTTCCCAAACACTTCCGCTCCAGCGCCGTATGTAGATTTCGCTCAGCCCTCCCCCACTATAGTCGTGCCAGGCAACGTAGGACGTGCCGTCTGACGCAACGGCCATTGAAGGCTCAAGCGAGTTGCCGCTATCGTCGCTGATGCCCCCGCCGCTAGCCGATCCGGTCCCTACCTCTTCCCAGCCGGCGTTGAGGTCGGCAGCGGGGAGGGATAAAACTGGCCCTTTCGCTTCCCCTTCGACCGAGCCCAGGACAGGGCTCAGGACAGGCGCAGCCGTAACTTGGACGCTGCCCAATAGCAGGGCCAACAGAGTCATAACGGTCGGAACAGTGTAGATAGAATTTCGGGTTTGCATCGCCATCTCCCTCATCGGCACAGCCACGACGGCCTTCCTAATGCCCGCCCTGACCTCTGGACACGATGCTATTGTATCACAAATTTATGCCGCCTGTCAAGCCCCTGCACATCTTTATGTAATTCTTATGGAATTCTTTACCATAGAAGCGTACCAGGAACGTTGAACAGCAGCAGGAGAAAGACTCGCCCAACCCACTGAAAGCAACCGCCTGCCCTGTATGAGGGCAGGCGGTTGGGCAATGGTGGCGCTGCTCGCTATACCTCTACTTCGGCTCCCAGCGCACGATCAATTCCTTGGCCGCCCGCACCTCGTCCAGCCTCCGCACCGGTGCGTTGTGGGGCGCCTCGTGGAGCAGGTGGGGGGCCGTGTGGGCCTCCTCAGCGATGCGCAGGAGTGCCTCGGCGAACCCGTCCAGCGTCTCCTTGCTCTCCGTCTCCGTCGGCTCGGGCATCAGCGCCTCGTGGACGATGAGGGGGAAGTAGTTGGTGGGTGGGTGGAAGCCGTAGTCAATGAGCCGCTTGGAGACGTCCAGCGCGTGCACGTCGGGGGCGTCGGGGAAGCAGCCCTCGCAGACGAACTCGTGCATACAAATGCGGTCATGGGGCACCCGGTAGGTGTCCTTAATCCGGCTCATCAGGTAGTTGGCGTTGAGCACGGCGTGCTCGGCCACACGCCGGAGTCCCTTCGCTCCCAGCATGCGGACATAGGTGTAGGCTCTCACCAACACGCCGAACTGGCCGTAGAATGCCTTCACCCGGCCGATGGACTTGGGCGGGTTCACGAACATATAGAACTCCGCCTCGTCGTCCGCCCGCTCGGGATCCACCGCCACGATGGGGCCAGGCAGGAAATCAACCAGATGCTCCGCCACAGCCACCGGTCCCCCACCCGGCCCACCACCGCCATGAGGCGTGCTGAAAGTCTTGTGCAGGTTGAACATCATCACGTCGAAGCCCAGGTCACCCGGTCGGCAAATGCCCAACAGCGCGTTCATGTTCGCACCATCGCCGAAGAGAAGTCCGCCGCAGCCGTGCACCAACTCGACAATTCTCCCGACGTGCTCGTCGAAGAGGCCCAGCGTATTGGGATTGGTCAGCATCATCCCGACCACGTGTTCATTGCAGGCCGCCTTGAGTGCCACCAGATCCACGTTGCCCCGCTCGTCGGAGGGAACCTCGACTACGTGCAGGCCACTCATACTCGTGCTGGCTGGGTTGGTGCCGTGGGCCGAGTCTGGGACCAGGATCACGTCTCTCCCGGTGTCCCCCCGGTACAGGTGATAGGCACGCATAATGAGCACACCGGTCAACTCGCCGTGGGCCCCCGCCGCTGGCTGTAGACTGACCGCCTTGAATCCACTGATCTCCTTGAGGAACTGCTGCAAGTGGTACATCAAGAAAAGCGCCCCCTGCACTGTCTCCTCGTCCTGGTAGGGATGAAGGTGAACAAAGCCCGGAAGACGGGCCACCTCTTCGTTAATCCTGGGGTTGTACTTCATCGTGCAGGAGCCGAGGGGATAGAAGCCGACGTCCACCCCGTAGTTCATCTGGGAAAGGTGGGTGTAGTGGCGAACCAGGTCCGGCTCACTCACCTCCGGCAGCGGCAGGTCCTCCCGCACCAGGCCCTCGGGCAACTCGGCGGGCGGCACGTCAAGACCCGGGGGCGATACGGCGCAGCGGCCCGACCGGGAGATCTCAAAAATCAAAGGCTCAGTCACAGTGTCACCTCCTCCAGCGCCTCTACCAGCGCGTCAATCTCCCCACGGGGGTTCATCTCCGTCACGCACAGGAGCATGTGATCCTCCAGGTGAGAATAGTCCCTTCCCAGGTCGTAGCCGCCGATGATGCCCCACTCGTCCAGCAAGTGCTCGTTGATCTCGGCCACGGGCCGGGGGCAACGGACGACGAATTCCTTGAAGAAGGGCTTGTCCCGCAGGACGGTGTAGCCGTCGAGGGCGTCAATTGCGTCAGCGGCGTAGTGGGCCTTGTGGTAGCACAACTCAGCCACTCGGCGCAGCCCTGTCTTGCCCAGCGCCGCCATGTAGACCGCCGCCGCCAGCGCCACCAGGCCCTGGTTGGTGCAGATATTGGATGTGGCCCTCTCCCGGCGGATGTGCTGCTCGCGGGTGGAGAGGGTGAGGACAAAGCCCCGGTTCCCCTCGGCATCCACCGTCTGGCCCACCAGCCGGCCCGCCATCTTGCGCACGTACTTCTTCCGGACGGCGAAGAAGCCCAGGTATGGCCCGCCGAAGTTGAGTCCGGCGCCCATCCCCTGCCCCTCGCCCACCACGATGTCTGCCCCGAACGTGCCCGGGGGCTTCAGGAGTCCCAGGGTGATGGGGTCGGACACGACGACCAGAAGCGCGCCTACCGCGTGCGCCGCCTCGGCCAGGTCGCTCAAATCCTCAACGCGGCCCAGAAAGTCGGGATACTGGACAATGAGACAGGCTGTGTCCCCATCAAGCAAATCCGTTAATCCTGCTGATCCGCTGTTCTCACCGCCGTTCTCATCCCCCACCACTGTCAGCCTCATCCCCTGGGTGTAGGTACGCACCACGGCCCGGTACTCAGGGTGAACCAAAGGAGAAACGACCACCTTACGCCGCTTCAGGCGGTGGACGTTGACGGCAGTGATGGCCGCCTCGGCGGTGGCGGTGGCGCCGTCGTAGTGGGAGGCGTTGGAGACCTCCATGCCGGTGAGATTGCAGATCATCGTCTGGTACTCGAAGATGGCCTGCAGGGTCCCCTGGCTGACCTCCGGTTGGTAGGGAGTGTAGGCAGTGTAGAACTCTCCCCGGCGCAGGACAGCGTCCACCACGGCGGGGACGAAATGGTGGTAGGCCCCGGCTCCCAGGAAACAAGGGCCATCAACGGTGGTGAAGTTAGCCCCCGCCAGCGTTTCCAGTTCCCAACGGGCCTCCATCTCCGAGAAGGCCGGCGGCAGGTCCAGTTCTGGGAAGCGGGCGTGCGCGGGCACATCCTCGAATAATTCTTCGATGGACCGGACGCCGACAGCAGCCAACATAGCCTTCCGGTCCTCATCGGAATGCGGAATATATGGCATAATGGGTACCTCCGTGCCAATGTAGGGGCATCCCTCGCGGATGCCCACGCCAGGGCGACCGCCAGGGTCGCCCCTATTCCTCCTCCTCTGCGACGAACGCCTCGTAAGCGCTGGCGTCCATCAGGGCGTCGAACTCGGCGGGGTCGGACGGGATAAAGCGGATCATCCAGCCCTTACCATAGGGGTCCTGGTTGACCAGTTCCGGCGTGTCCTCCAGGGCCTCGTTGACGGCGGTGATCTTCCCGCCCATCGGCATATAGATGTCGGAGGCAGCCTTCACCGACTCGACGATGCCGAAGGTGTCTCCCTTCTCGAAGATGTCCCCCACCTCCGGCATTTCTACGTAGACGATGTCGGAGAGGGACTCCTGAGCATGGTCGCTGATGCCACAGACGACCTCGTCCCCGTCCCATCGGGCCCACTCGTGAGAACTCAAATACCGTGCGTCACGATCTGTTTTCATCGCTGTCACTCCTTTTCGTGGATATGATGGCTATTGCTGTTGCGTCTCTCAACCGGCCCCGTGTGTATTATACCCAACGGACTTCACCAGGGCAAATCGGTGCGAGCACAGGACCATCTTCCCCCCATTATACAACCCGTGGCACCCGAGCCAGGATCCCGGAGACCACCTCGCAGTTGATAGTGCCCAGCCAGTCCGCTACCTCCTCGGCGGTGATCTCGTCATCCCCCTGGCGGCCGATGAGCACCACCTCGTCCCCCACGCGGACGTTGGGGATGTGGCTGACGTTGATCACGGTCCGGTACATACAGACCTGGCCCACAATGGGTGCGCGCCGACCACGGACCAGCACCGCCCGCCAGCGGGTGGGCGCGCGGCGGAAGCCGTCGGCGCAACCCACGGGGATAACAGCAATGGTCTCCTGTTCCTCGCTGCGGCAGGTGTTGCCGTCACTGCCGTAACTGCCCGGCGGGAGGGTCTTGACCTGGGCGATAGTGGTCTTCCAGGCCAGCGCGGGGCGGAAGCCCGCCGGGAGAGAAACGTGGGAGGAGGGCTGGAGGCCGTACATCGCCAGGCCCAGCCGCACCATGTTGAAGCGAGCCTCCGGGAAGCGCAGGATAGCGGCGGAGTTGGCGCAGTGAACGATGTGGAAATTGACGCCGATCTCGGCCAGCCGCTCCAGCGCTTCCTGGAAGCAGGCCAGTTGCTGGCGAGTGCATCGCAGATCAGCATCGTCCACGGCGGAGAAGTGAGTGAAAATGCCCTCCAGGACGAGGCCCGGTAGACCGCTCACCTCCTCCACGAAGGGAACGACCTGGTCGGACAGCAACCCCAACTGGCCCATCCCGGTATCCACTTTGACGTGGACCCGGGCGGTGCGGCGCAGGTCAGTGGCAGCCCGGCTGAGGGCTCGCGCCCCATCGGCGTCGTGGAGAGCCAGAGTGACGTCGCGCAGGAGCGCATCCCGGACCAGCCAAGCGGGGGTGTAGCCCAGTACAAGGATGGGGGCGTCCACCCCGCCGTCACGGAGTTTCACCGCCTCGTTGACTGAGGCCACCCCGCAGAAAGAAGCGCCGTTGTTGAGAGCGGTACGGGCGACGGTGAGGGCACCATGGCCGTAGGCGTCGGCCTTCAGAACCGCCAGGATCTCTACCTCCGGCCCAACGACCACCTTGACCTGCCGGACGTTGTAGGCCACCGCCTCCAGGTCTACCTCCACCCAGGTCGGCCGGGCAGGACGAGCGACCCGCACCGCCAGTCCGTCCACCCGCCGTACCAGACGGGCGGTGTCGGCCGGATTGGCCAGGAGCCCCTCCACCACCTGCTCCATCCGGGCCTCCACGTCTCCCTTGACCAGCACCACGTCCCCTGGTCCCAGTCGCGGCCTGAGATGACGCACCGCGTCCCGGGCGGTGTAGGTCACCAGGATGCGTCCACAGGGGAGGCCAGCCTCCTTGGCTGCCTCGGCGATCCAGACGGCCCGTTCCCCCTTGACGACCAGGAGATCCACACAGGCAGTCACTGCCCGCCCCACATGCCGGTGGCCTTCCACTGCGTAGCCGCCCAGTTGGGCCATGTCCCCTAAGACCGCGATGCGGCGCCGGGCGGGGTAGTCGGCCAGGGTGGCCAGGGCCTGCAGGGCAGTGGTCGGGCTGCAACTGGCGGAGCCGTCGAGCAGGAGTGATCCGCCGGCCCCCGACAGGGCCTGCAGTCGGCCAGGTCCTGGTTGCAGTTCCTCCACCACGTCCAGGATGTCGTCCCACGGGACGTGATATGCCAGACCGACGGCGATAGCGGCCAGGATGGTGTAGGCCTGGTGGCGGCCCAGGAGGCAGGTGCGCACCTCCGCCTTGGCGGGGTAGCCGGGGGTACCCATGCCGCTGACGCCGGGGAAATGGACCACGAACTGGAGCCCTTCAGGGTCGGGCCGCAGGTCGGAGGCGACGATATCGGCGTCGGGGCTCAGGCCGTAGGTGACGACATGGGCACGGGTGCGCTCCCGCATCGCCCGCACCCGAGGATCGTCGTAGTTGAGGACGGCGACGCCGTCGGGCGGGAGGGCCTCCACCAGACGGCCCTTCTCCCGGGCGATGGCCTCCAGGCTGCCCAGAAAGGCCAGGTGGGTGTGATTGACCGCCGTGACGACGGCAATGTGTGGTCGGGTCAGTTCGGCCAGGTGGGCGATATCGTCGAAGGCATGACAGGCCATTTCCAGAACGGCTACCTCGTGCTCAGGAGTGAGTCCCGCCAACGAGATAGGCAGGCCAAAACGGTTGCTCAGATCCGGCGGGTTGGAGAAAACCGGGTGGCGGGCGGCCAGGACGACGGTGGTGGCCCGGCAGGCGTCGGTCTTGCCGGTGGAGCCGGTGATGCCCACCACCTGGGGGGTGTTCCTGTGCAGGACGCAGGCGGCCCAGTCGGTGAGGGCGAGTTGGACATCTGGGACTACCACGCAAGGGACGGCGGGGTTGGCCGGGGGGTACTGGCAGAGCACCCCGCCTGCTCCCTTGTGTATAGCGTCAGCGATGTAGTCGTGGCCATCCCCGCCGCCCTCGGTCTTGACGGTGACGAAGAGTTCGCCCGGATTGATACGGCGCGAGTCGTAACAAAAGGCAGGGAACCAGGTTGGGGTGAGAGGCCCTACCCGTTGCCCGCCAGTCGCGGTCAGCAGGTCGTCCAGATAAATCATCGAGTGAATGGCGAATTGTGAATTGCGAACGCCCACTCCTTGCATTCAGATGCCGGGCACTTCGGAAGCACCCGGCACCCGTGATGGGCGGTACGGGACTCGAACCTGTGACCTCCTCCTTGTAAGGGAGGCGCTCTAACCAACTGAGCTAACCGCCCGCAGGCTAATTATAATCGGGAATCTTTGACCCGTCAACGTCACAGCCGGGGCAGGACAACGGACCGCTGGCGCTGGTACTTCCCCCTTTTATCGGCGTAAGAGACCTCGCACTCCTCGTCCGCTTCAAAGAAGAGCACCTGGGCGATGCCTTCATCGGCGTAGATCCTGGCTGGCAGAAGCGTGGTGTTGCTGATCTCCAGCGTGACGAACCCTTCCCAGGCCGGTTCAAGAGGCGTCATACTAATGATGATGCCGCAGCGGGCGTAGGTGGACTTACCCAGGCAGATGCAGAGGACGCTGCGGGGGATGCGGAAGTACTCCACCGAACGGCCCAGGGCGAAGGAGTTGGGGGGAATGACGCAAATATCTCCCTTGAAATCCCCCATCGCCCGTGCATCGAACCACTTGGGGTCCACGACGGTCAGGTCCCCCAGGCCGGGGGTGAAGACCTTGAACTCGCCGGCCGTGCGGATATCGTAGCCGTAGGATGAGAGACCGTAAGAAATGACACCGTCGCGTACCTGCCCATCCACGAACGGCTCGATCATACGCTGTTCCAACGCCATCTTGCGGATCCAGTGGTCCGGTTTGAGACCCATTGTGTCAGGTTCCCCATTTGAGATGCAAGATGCAGGACACAGGATGCCTCTTGCTTCTTGCTTCTTGCTTCTTGCTTCTTGCTTCTTGCTTCCTGCCTCTTGCTTCTTGCCTCTTACATCCGCTCCGGCGCGGTTACCCCCAGCAGTTCCAACGTCCGCGCCAGCGTGAGTTGGGCCGCCCGCACCAGCATCAGCCGTGCCTGGGTCCGCTCTGGCTCCTCTGAGGCGACGACGCGACAGTCCCGGTAGAAGGCGTGGAAAATTGCGGCCAGCTCTTGCGCGTAGAAGGTCAGGTGGTGCGGGGCCAGTTGTGTTGCTGCCAGCGCCACGACCTCCGGCAACTCCAGCATTTTGCAGATCAGTGCCCGTTCGCTCTCGTGGGTCAGCAGCGAGACATCGCCCGGGGCCTCCAGGTCCCACCCCAGGTCGGCGGCGTAACGCAGCATGCTGGCGATGCGGGCGTGGGCGTATTGAACATAGTACACCGGATTCTTCTCCGACTGCTCGACCGCCAGGTCCAGGTCGAAGTCTATCGTCGCATCAACGGTGCAGGTGAGGAGCATAAAGCGGATCGGGTCCGGGCCGACCTCGTCGAGCAACTCGCGCAGCGTGACGAACTCCCCCGCGCGTTTCGACATACGCACGTCCTCGCCGCCCCGCTTCAGGTTGACCATCTGATAGAGGATGACCACCACCCGCTCAGGGTCAAGCCCCAGTGCCTTCGCCGCTGCCTTCACCCGAGGCACATCGCCGTGGTGGTCGGCTCCCCAAACGTAGATCGCTTCGTCGAAGCCGCGCTCGACCAGCTTATTCCACACATAAGCAATATCGGAAGCGAAATAGGTAGGCCGCTCTTCCGGCTCCAGTACGACATGGGGGGAGCGGATCACGACCGCGTCCGCATCCAGGTCGGGGGAGGTGAACCAGGCCGCACCGTCGCGCTCGACGATGCAGCCCCTATCCCGGAGCATCCGCAGGGCACGGTCGAACAGTCCCGATGCGCGCAGGCTCTTCTCGTGGAACCAGGTGTCGAACTCTACTCCCAGGGCTGCCAGATTCTGTCGCGCCTCATTAATGACGCGCGCTATACCCTCCTCCCCCAGAGCGCGCAGGGCCTCCCGGCGAGGCACATTGAGATACCGGTCGCCGTACTGCTGGGCTAACTGCTGCCCCATCTCAACGACGTAGTGGCCGTGGTAACCGTTCTCCGGGAACGGCTCGTCCTGTCCCAGGGCCTGGGCATAGCGGGCGTAGATGCTCTCCCCGAACGTGCGCACCTGGGAACCGGCGTCATTGACGTAGTACTCCCGCTCGACCTCGAAGCCTGCGGCCGCCAGCACGTTGGCCAAGGTATCGCCGATGACCGCGTTGCGGACACCGCCAATGTGAACGGGGCCGGTGGGATTGGCGCTCACAAACTCGACCTGATACCTCTGCCCTCGACCGATCTCCAGATTACCGAAGGTTCCCCCGGCGTCCAAGATCGTCTCAACCTGGGCCGCCAGCCATGCCGCATCCAGTGTGACGTTGATGTACCCAGGCCCCGCCACCTCGACCTGGCCCACAAACGGAGCCGACGGGAGGTGCGCGACCACCCGCGTGGCGATATCCCGAGGGGACATCCGCGCCTCTCGTGCCAGTCGCAGGCAAACTGGCGAACCGTAGTCGCCGTGCTCGGGCTGACGCGAGTGCTCTACGACAATCGCTGGCACCTCGAACTCCGGCAACGCACCCTCCTCCTGCGCGGCCCGCGATCCCGCGGCAATTAACGCTGCGACCCGGTCACGAACGAGCGCTGCCATCACCCTCCCTTAAGTAAGTCAAGCCAGTCCCAACTCCCTACGAAACCACTCCGCCAACCGTTCTCGCTCGTCTGGGGGCTGGAATGAGCCCGCGACGCCCATCAAGATCATGTGCTTAATCTGCTCCAACGTCACTCCCATCACCAGCATAGCGGTCATATACTCGTCGGTAAGCGTCGTATCGCTGATACTGGGGTCGTCGGTGTTGATCGTCACGCGCAGGTGCAAGGCCAATAGGTCAGGCAAGGGATGCTGCCAGAAACGGCGCACGACGGCAGTCTGCAAGTTACTGGTCGGGCAAACCTCCAACGTCACCTCACGCTCACGGACCAATTGCACGACGTCTGAGTTCTCGATCGAGCGCACGCCGTGCCCGATGCGTCGCGCCCCCAGCAGTTCGATGGCCTCCCAGACGTTCTCGGCCCCTCCGGCCTCCCCTGCATGCACCGTCACACCCAGCCCCTCCCACCACGCTCGCCGGAAGACCTCAGCGAAGCGACGGGCTGGATACCCCACTTCATCGCCAGCCAGGTCCAGACCGACGATGCCGTCGTTCCGGTGAGCCATCGCGATATCGGCCATCTGCGACGCCGTATCCAAACTCTCGTCACGACCGATCTGCAGGATCAGATTGGTGCGTACTCCACAATCACGCTGGGCTCTGGCGACGGCACCGCACACCCAGGCAGTCACCTGGTCGAGCGAAAAGCCCTGCTCCCGGGCCTGCGCGACGGGATTGAAGCGCAACTCCAGGTACTTGACGTTATCGGCTGCTGCATCGGCCACCGCCTCATACGCCACCCGTTCCACAGCCGCCTGCGTGGGATAGAAGTGCCGCAAGAAGCGAAACTTCTCGAGAAAGCGATGGAAATCTGGCTCCTCGTTCGTCACCGTCACGAAGGGGCGCAGGTACTCGATGTCGTAACTGGGCAGGTCAATCCCATGTTCCTGGGCAATCTCGGCCAAGGTTTGGAGTCGCAGAGAGCCCTCCAGGTGGCGGTGCAGATCCACCTTCGGGAGCGCGTGTAGTTGAGCGCGCAGGCTCGCCATTGCCTCTGACCGTCTCTCCTCGCTATGCGCCATCATGTCCATTTATCCCCTGTGTCTATATAGGGGATCACGACGAAGCCGAACAACCAGAGCAATCGAGGGCACACACTGAGCCCCCCTCGAGCAAACAGCCTTCCTTCGTCCCCGACCACCGGCGGCGAACCATCTGATGGGCTCGAACCTCTCGCCCCAGGTCACAAGGAAGGGCCGGGGCGATCTAAGAGCGATCAGCGCCTGGCTCGATCTTTTCCCTTAGAATCCATCCCCAGTAGTACCATACAAGCACGAGATCAAGAGTCACACCTATGACCAGGGGGATGTGGAAACTCACCAGTGCGAACCAGGGCTCCAGCAAGACAGGTAATGCGAGTTGGGGCGCCAGGGCCGCAATGCCCCGCATTACCTGACTCATCGCTGCCAGGGTGACAAAGCCGTTGGCCACCTGAAACCAGCGATGGTAGTCTGTCATCTTCGTCACTGCATTTAGTCGCTGGCTGAAAGTGGCGAAAAGGGAACCCAGATAGACAATGGCAAGCAATCCCATCGCCCCCAGAGGTGTGGTGATGACAATCATCGTCGCTCTCCAGTCATCAATTCCTGCAAGCGGAAACCAAACAGGCAGAGTAAGACACCACCACTGCACAGCAATAGATCACTGATAGGCCGTCCAATGAACTCTCTATCGTACACCAGGTACCAGATCGCACCGGCCGCCAGCAACAGTGCCGGGAGGAAAAGGAAATAGTAACCCACCCGCTGGCCCGAGGTCTTCTCATAAAAATATGCGATGCGGCACAGGAAAACGATCAGCATCCCGATGACAGCCCACGCATAGATGGTCAATATGATTTTGACCAACTCGATTACCTCCATATGTGCCAGCCTCCAATCAACGCCGTACAAATGCCTGCACGAACGAATCCACCATCCGCCGAGGGTTACCGCTCATAATTCCCTCCCGTCCCTCGAACGGCGCGCGGACCTCGATGCCACGAGAGGTAATCTCGAACTGGCGGATGCCCTTGTCGTGATCGCTGCCCCGCATCTTGAGAACCAGGAGGGCCTTACGGATGGCGCTCTCGATCTCAACGTAGCGGAGGAGGACATAGGAGTCAACCAGAAAAGTAAAAGCGTCATCCATTCCTCCGGCCTCACCCAGCAACGCCACGCTCTCTCGCGTCAACACGGCTGTCAGCCCCTCTCGCCTCAGTGCATTGACGAATCCGTAGACAATGGATCGCAGGCGCGCGGGGGCTTCGCTGAGACGCTCAAAATGCGAAAGGCTATCCACCAGGATCCGCTTGGCACCTATCTCCCGTACCAGCCTCTCGATCCGTCCGCCGACCCGTTCCAGGTCGGCCTTGCTGACCTCTGGGCTGGTCATCACCACACGTAGTTTCCCCTCCCGCTCCATCTGGCGGAAGTCCCAGCCGAAAGTGGCGGCGTCACTGTAGTACTGCTGCGGGAATTCCTCAAAGGTCAATATGAGACCCGGCTCTCCGCAGGCCACTACGCCGTGATAAATGAACTGCATCCCTAGCGTCGTCTTGCCCGTGCCCGGCGCACCCTCGACCAAATTGGCCGTCTGAGGTAAGAAGCCACCCCATAGCATCTCATCCAGGCCTGGGATACCCGTCTTCACCCGTTCCATGATCCTCCCCCTTCTGCCCGCCCTTGACGCTTCACGCCTGCGTAGCCACTCATCGCCGCGTGCCCCGGATGATGTGATAGATCGCCTTAACCCGGAACTGCCGGTCATCGGAAGCCTTCACGAACTGATCCAGCAACTCCCTGACCTGGCGATCTGGGACCAACGAGTAGACGGTCATATCACCCAGTTGGTTTTCCTCCAGCACCCCATCTCGTGCCAGTTCGGCCAGTTCGGCGTGGATTGTCTCGACGCTGCGACCAGCGTAACGGGCAATATTGGCAGCCGTGTCCGTAGTGTGGGGGTTATCGTGGAAGAAGCGGACCAGATCCCACTTGACGAAGGAATTGACTTTCGTCTGCAGGAACTCAAGCAATTGAGGATCCATATCCGCCATCAGGCGACCTGTCAGGTCAAGTTCCATCTCTTCCATGAGTATCCTCCTTCATAGCATCCTCCTGCACAACCTGCTGCCGTCGCTGCTTCCGCCCAGGTGCTCGAGGTGACCGGATAGCAGCGACTTGGTCTCGCTGTGCCTCTTTTCCTATCGCATGTGGCAGTGCTTGTACTTCTGCCTGGCGTCTCTATCTCCGCTTTTTGCGGCGGCCTTTTTTTCTGCCGGGGGATGTGCGAGGCGGCCGCACGGTTGCCATCGTTGCCCGCCGCCTCTCCTGATCCAGTCGCATGTGGCAATTCTTGTACTTCAAGCCGCTGCCACACCAGCAGGGATCATTGCGTCCAGGCAACTGTTCGGGTGCACTACGAGTCTGTTGCCCAGGACGCGCCACCTGCTGTTGTTGACGCCGTGGTCGAGGGACATCTGGCCGCGCCACAAGGTATACAGACCGGGCAACCATGCGCTGAATATTGGCCAGCAAGGCCTCATACATCTCGTGCGCTTCCCTTTGAAAAGCCACCAACGGGTTCTGCTGCCCGTAGGCCCGTAGCCCGATGCCTTCGCGCAGGGCCTCCAGGTCGGTTAGATGCCGCACCCACAGGCTGTCCACCGCTCCCAGCACCAACTGCCGGTCACGGTACAGCCGGAAGCCGTCCACAAACCCGGCCTCGACTTCGCTCTTGACCTGCGAGGGCAGCTTACGAATCGGGGTGCCCAGGAGATCAGGAGCAGGGTTTGGGTCAAGGCAGTCGAGGATACGTTCATGGGCAAGCCGCCGTAGCGGGTTGGAGCTACTGGCCAAGCCCTCAAGGGTCACATTCTCTTTTTGCACTTGGTCGAACAACGGTTCAGCCAACCTGTGGTTCAGTTCGTCGTAGGCCGACCCTGCCAACTCGTGCAACTCCGCTTCGATCTCACTGGACGTCAGCTTCGTCCACGTTATAGGCCCAGCATCCGGCGGCAGCGGTAAGAAAACGCGCAGTTCTTTATACAGCCCACGCAGGTCCCAGTCGTCCGGGTCGGGGCCAGGCATGTATGTCGCCGCCAGCCGGCTGATTTCCTCTCGCACCATCCGCAGCACCTGGTCGCGCAGGTCAGGCGTGCTGAGCACCCCCCGCCGCTGGGCATAGATAATCTCGCGCTGCTTGTTGACCACGTCGCCGTACTCCAGCACGTGCTTGCGGATGTCGAAGTTATACCCCTCCACCCGCGCCTGTGCCGACTCGATCGTTTTATCGAGCCAGGAATGCTGGATCGGCACATCCTCCCCCATGCCGAACTGGCTCATCAACCCTTGCACCCGCTCGCCGCCGAAGCGGCGCATCAACTCATCCTCGAGTGAAATGTAGAAGCGGGAAGAGCCGGGGTCGCCCTGGCGACCAGCCCGACCCCGCAACTGATTGTCAATGCGTCGCGCCTCGTGCCGTTCAGTTCCAAGCACGTGTAGACCACCCAGGTCACGCACACGTTGCCTGTCTTGTTCACACCGCTCCCTGGTACGTGCGATCTCGGCAACTAATTCCTCATTGAGTTCGGGGTACTGCTGGACCAACTCCAAGGCCCGTTCTTGTCTGCCTTGGAGCACCGCTCGTATCAGCGCCGACATCGCCATGTAGTAGTGGCCAAACAGACCATTGGCGACATAGGCCGTCTTGTTGCCCAGTGCTTCGTATTGAGCACGGACACGTTGTATCTCGCCAATGATACGCTGAGAGAGACCCTCCGGCAACCGTACCCCGTCCAACGCAGCAACCCAATCCTCACGCAGAGCCAATCTAGCCAGCCCCACGACCGGGCCATGGTACTTCCTGGCGATCACCCCTTCCCTAAGTAGTTGGTCAGCGATGAACCGGGCCTGATGCTGTTGTGACGTGGCCATCTCATAAGACTCATATTCGGCTTGCAGCCTCTTGGCCAGTTCCACAGAGCCCGCCGAGAACCCCGGCACGCCCTCTACGATCTCCAGAGCCTGTTCCTCTCGACCGTCAACTATGGCCCTGGCAAATCTCTCTGCCGTCTTTTTGAAGCGCTGCTCCAGCAATCTCGCCGCCATACTCTCGGGGTTGCCTCCGAGCACAATATCCACACCCCGGCCCGCCATGTTCGTGGCAATGGTCACTGCGCCAGGGCGACCAGCCTGGGCAATTATCATCGCCTCCTTCTCGTGATGCTTGCCATTGAGCACCTGGTGAGGAACGCGCTGCCGCTGAAGCATGCCTGAAAGCCGCTCTGAGGTCTCAATGGCGACGGTGCCCACCAGTGCTGGCCGGCCTTCCTCGTGCAAGGCCTCGATCTCACCCACCACAGCCTGGAACTTGGCTCGTTCGGTTGAGTAGATCACATCCGGCAGGTCGAGCCGCTTGAAGTAGCGTCGCCCGTTCCCATCGGGGGGCTCGTAAGTGGTCACTATCACGTCAGCACACCCGTCTAGCACCCCGGCGAAGGAAACCTCATCGATCTCTTCCGTCCGCCGCTCGCGAGCGACCATGTCGCCATAGATAGCCCGATACTCGACGTTGGTGGGAAGCACTACCACGTCCAGGTCGTAGATCTTCTGGAACTCCTCCTCCTCCGTCTTGGCTGTGCCGGTCATCCCGGCCACTCTCTCGTACATGCGGAAGTAGTTCTGGAAGGTAACAGTGGCATAGGTCAGGCTCTCGCGCCGTACCGCCACATTCTCCTTAGCCTCAATCGCCTGGTGCAGGCCCTCGGAAAAGCGTCGCCCGTACATCGGCCGGCCGGTGAACTCGTCCACGATGATCACCTCGCCATCTTTGACGATGTAGTCCTTGTCGCGCTTGTAAGTAACGTAGGCCCGCAGCGCGTTGTCGAGGTAGGGCAGCATGTGGGCATGCTTGAGGTCGTAGATGCTCTCTTCCTGCCCGATCGCCGGGAGCATCCGCCCGACACGCTCCACCCCCCGCTCTGTCAACGTGACGGTCTGTGTCCTCTCCTCCAGCGCGTAGTCGCCGTCTGGATCCTCCCGCTCGACGCTCTCGGGGCTGCTGGGGCGCAACTGGCGCACGACGCCGGTAAAGCGGCGGTAGAGTTCCGAGGATTCCTCGGCCGGGCCGGAGATGATGAGCGGTGTGCGCGCCTCGTCAATCAAGATGTTGTCCACCTCGTCAATGATGGCGTAGTGGAGTTCTCGCTGCACACACTGGCTCAGATCGCGCGCCATATGATCTCGCAAGTAGTCGAAGCCAAACTCGTTGTTGGTGCCGTAGGTGATGTCCGCCTGATACGCTTCTTTTCGTCGCACCGGACGCCAGTGGACCAATCGTTCGTCTTCCAGATTGCCAGCCGGGTCAACATAACCAGAGTCATAGACGCCAGAGAAACGAGGGATCACTAACCCCACGCTCATCCCCAGGGCCTCGAAGACTGGCCCCATCCAACCGCCATCGCGCCGGGCCAGATAGTCATTTACCGTCACCAGGTGGACGCCCTTCTCCTCCAGCGCGTTGAGATAGAGCGGCAGCGTGGCGACGAGAGTCTTCCCCTCGCCAGTCTTCATCTCGGCGATCTTCCCCTGGTGGAGGACGACACCGCCGATCAGTTGTACGTCGTAGTGGCGCAGGCCGATGGTGCGCCTGGCCGCCTCACGCACAGCCGCGAAGACCTCGACCAGAATATCGTCGAGCGTCTCGCCGTGCGCCAGGCGTTGGCGGAACTCATCGGTCTTGGCCCGCAGTTGGGCACCGTCCAACGGTTCGAATGCTGGCTCAAGCGTGTTGATAGGCTTGATTATTTTCTGCAGCCGAGCAATCTCGCGCTGATCGGAGTCACCGACGACTTTGCTGAACAGCCCTCGCAACATCAGCCCTATATCTACCTCTCTACCCAATTACCCACTCATTATACCCGTAGGTGGCGCAAATGCAAGCGGCCCCAGACAATGACCAATGGCAAATGACCAAGTCAGGGTAACAGCGGGAAAACGAGCAGCCCGGTGACATCATATAGCACGTGCAAGAGTATGCAGGTGCTCGTATTGATCTGCTGGCGCAACCAGCCCAGCACCAGTGCCCCGCCGAGGACCTCCAGCGTCGCTGGCGTGAAACCGTACTGCACGTGTACGCCGGTGAAGATGACCGCCGTCAGCAACAATCCAAAGCGTGGTTGCAATGCTCCGCGGAAGAACAGTTCCTCCGTCACGCCGGCAACCATGCTGATCACGACGGCCTGCCAGGTATCCATCACTCCGCCATATATCACCCCGCCCAGCGCCTCCATCATCTCGTAGTTCTCAGGAGCCAGCACGCGCCAGACCCAATCAACCCCGTAATAGAACACCAGGATGACCAACGCCAGGCCGACCGTCAGGCCGACCTGTCGCCAGGTGGCGCGATCCAAACCCAACCGCTCCCACGTCTCACGCGGCGTGCGCCGGATGAGAAATCCCACGCCGACAAGGGCGAACAGCCCAATCGGCAGGTTCGAGACCAGCAAATCCAGGAAGGCAACCGGGGTAGCGCTATCTGCAAGCACGCTCAGGCCACCGAGCAGGGGCACCTGAGAGAAGTTGAGCCCCATCACCAGGACGATCAGCGTCAACGCCGTGGCGTGCACGCCTGACTCGGGGTCAATAGGGATGAGACGGGCCAGACCGCGCCGCACAAACGGCAGCAAGAACACAGGGGCCAGGAGAGCGGTCCCGACGACCACAAGTCCGAAAACATCCCAGCGCAGCGACGCCATACCCGGGTACTGCGACGAGAGCAAACGTTGTGCCTCTCGGCTCTGACTGAGCAGCAGCGCCAGCAGTCCTCCCAGTGCCGCCAATGCGTCGAACAGAAGGAGCAACCCATAAGTCACCCAACGCACCGCATGATACCGGTCACTCCACTGTGCAATCAGTGCCATTGCCAGAAAGGGGCAGTAAGCCAGCAGCCCTATCACCATTACGAGACCCCCACACATTAGGTCATCCTCTCATAACCGCAGAGGCTACTCCCTAGGGCAATCGCATTTATCCCATTCGCTCGGCCTGGATCGCCAGATCCAGGCCCTAGCCACTGGATTTGGCAATCCAGCGGGAGCAAAAAGGGCTTTTCGGTGTCCCAAAGTCTGCCCGACGTTATAAATGCGATTGCCCTGGACTACTCCCCACCCGGCACATCAACCCCTTCAAGTATGCCCCCTCCGGGAAGGTCAGTGCGACCGGGTGATCGGCCCCTTGCGCCAGGTAGCCGATGATCTGCGCCTCCCGCTCCGCGTCCACCGCCGCGCCGAAGACGATCTTCTGAAACAGGTCGGCAGAGATCGCACCCGAGCAAGAGCAGGTGAACAGTACCCCGCCCGAACGGAGCAACTGGAAAGCCAGCAGGTTGACGTCTTTGTAGGCCCGCGCCGCTCGTTTCACCTCCCGCTCGCCACGAGCAAACTCCGGCGGGTCGAGCACGACGACGTCGAAGCAGCGACCTTGCGCGCGGTAGCCGCGCAAGACGCTGAAGACGTCCCCTTCCACGTACTCAACGCTGCGATGCTCGCAGCCGCTGAGGAGGGTGTCTTCGACATTGCGCCGCGCCAGGTACAGCGCCGAGGCCGAACTTTCGATCAGTGTCACCCGCGATGCCGCCGCCGCGCAGACGGTGAAACCCCCGGTGTAGGCGAAGGCGTCTAGCACCTCCGCCCCGTCACAGAAAGCCGGCAGCCGCGCTCGATTCTCCCGCTGATCCAGGTAGAAGCCAGTCTTGTGGCCCTGCCGGACATCCACCAGGAAACGATGACCGTTCTCCAGGATCTCCACCAACTTCGGGGGCTCCTCACCCCATAGCAGACCCGTGCGCTGCCCCAGCCCCTCCTTCGCCCGCACCTCCACATCGGAGCGCTCGTACACGCCCCGCACACCACCCACCAAACCGACCAACAAACCAACCAACTCTTCCTTCCACTGTTCGACTCCCAGGGTCAGGAACTGGACCACCAGCCACTCTCCGTACCGATCCACGATCAGCCCCGGCAGGTAATCCGACTCGGCGTGCACGATCCGGTAGGCTGTGGTAGTCGGGTCGTCGGCGAGCGCCTGGCGGGCGGCGATGGCCTGCTCCAGCCGCCGCCGCCAGAAAGCGCGACCCACCGGCTCATCCTGACGCCAGGTCAGCAACCGCACCGCGATCTGGGAGCGCCGGTTGAGGGTGCCCCGCGCCAGCCAATTGTGGCCTGCATCGTGCACCTCGACGACGCCCCCGTCCGTCACCTCTCCCTCAATGCGTTCAATCGCGCCAGAAAAGATCCAGGGATGACGCTGCAGCACCGGCCTGGCGCGATTGCGCTTGAGCACGATAGTCCCACTCATACTGCCGGAAGCCTCGACTGCCCAGCCCCTGCTCCCGATTCGATCATTCTCAACAACTGCGCCTCGTCAATCATCGGCACCCCCAGTTGTTGCGCTTTACGGTACTTGGTGCCGCCGGGCGCCTCCCCAACCACCAGGTAGCCTGTCTTACTGCTGACGCTGCCGGTCACCCGGCCGCCGTGCCGCTCGATGAACCGGGTCGCCTCTTCGCGGCTCATCGTCGGCAGCGTCCCGGTGACGACGAAGGTCAGGCCCGCCAGTGGGCCTGCCACAGGCGCAGCGGGAGCCTCCTGCTCCAGTCTCACCCCCGCCCGGCGCAACTTCGCGACGAACTCCTGGTTACGCGGGTGGGCAAACCACTCCACGATGGCCCCAGCGGTATGGGGACCCATCCCCTCGATGGCCTCTAGTTCCTCGCGACTGGCCTTCGCCAGTTCGTCCAATGAGCGATAATGTTGTACCAGCAACCGCGCCACGGTGCCGCCTACGCCCCGGATGCCCAGCGCGGCGATGACCTGCGCCAGCGATCGTCCCTTGCTGGCCTCAATGGCTGTCAGCAGATTGTCCACGCTCTTCTCGGCGAAGCTCTCCAACGGCAGCAGGTACTCTCGCCTGAGATAGTACAGGTCGGCAGCGTCCCGCACCAGATTGCGCTCCACCAGGAGTTGCGCCGTCCGCTCGCCCAGCCCCTCGATGTCCATCACGGCGGCGAAGTAATTCATACGCCTCACACGCTGCTCCGGGCAGGCCACGTTGATGCAGTAGACCGCCACCTCGCCCTCCGGCGAGACCACCGGTTCGCCGCACGAGGGGCAGACCTCCGGCATCCGGTACACCTTCTCCTCCCCCGTGCGCGCCGCGACCACTGGCCCGACGACGTAGGGAATCACGTCGCCAGCGCGCTTGATGATGACCCGATCGCCGATGCGGATGTCTTTGCGTTGCAGATCCTCAAAATTGTGCAGGGTGGCCTTTCGAATAGTCACGCCGCCCAGCCTGACCGGCTCCAGGTAGGCGAAGGGAGTCAGTGCACCGGTGCGCCCCACGTTGACGCCGATGTCCAGCACTTTGGTCGTCGCCTCGCGGCCGGGGAACTTGAACGCCACGGCACCTCGCGGCGCTCGCCCCACCACGCCCATCGCCGCCTGCGTCGCCAGGTCGTCCACCTTGATCACCAGACCGTCCACCTCGTAGGGCACCGTGTCCCGCTTCTTGACCCAACCTTCGCAATAAGCGATCACCTCGTCCAGCAACTCGAAGCGGGCCACATACTCCGAGATAGGGAATCCCAACTCTCGCAGGTACGCCAGCGTCTCCCACTGGGTAGGCGGCACGGGGCCATCGGCCTCGACGATACGGTAGCAGAGCAGAGTGATGGGGCGAGAAGCCGTGACACGCGGATCTAGTTGGCGCAACGACCCGGCCGCCGCATTGCGCGGGTTGGCGAATATTTTCTCCCCCGCCTCAGCCTGTCGGCGGTTCAACCCCTCAAAATCCTCGATCAGCATCATCGCCTCGCCGCGCACGACCAGGCGGCGGGGCACCCCCGACCTCTCCCCCATCCCCGCCCCCACGGGGGGAGGGGAGCCAACGGGGATGCGCAGTGGCAAGGTGCGCACTGTGCGCAGATTGGTCGTCACGTCCTCGCCGACGGTCCCGTTCCCTCGCGTCGCCCCCAGGACGAAGAGACCGCCCTCGTAGTGGAGCACGACCGTCAACCCGTCCAGTTTAGGCTCGACCACCCAGGCAGGCGGAGGCGCGTCGGGGGGGACGAGTTTGCTCACCCGCTCCCACCAGGCGCGGATCTCCTCGCTTTTGACGGCCTTGTCCAGGCTGAGGATAGGGGCGGGGTGCTCCACTTTGACGAACCCCTCGGCGGGCTGCGCTCCCACCCGCTGAGTCGGCGAGTCGGACGTGATCAGTTCCGGGTGCACCGCCTCCAGTCCGCGCAGTTCGTCCAGCAGCGCGTCGTACTCAAGGTCGCTGATGAGGGGATCGTCCAGCACGCAGTAGCGATAGTTATGACAGTTGATCTCACGCCGCAGTTGCTCAACCCGGCGACGTACTTTTTCGGGAATCATTCCAGCCTCCTGTCCGTCCATAAAAACCCTCATCACAGGTGCGACGCACTTCAGAAGGTACTGTTGGCTAACCCCTTCCGGTGGGGCAAGAATGCGGTTTTTCAGGTCATTTTGACTGTTCAGTGGGGAATTACTTCACTAAAAGGGCGTTCTTGTGGGGTCTCATCCCTAGAAAACCGAGTTCGCCAACAGTATCTTCAGAAGTGCGTCGCACCTTAACCACTCCCTTACGGATGTGCGACCGGCTCCAGAAAATTCCCCACCGCCCACCACTCCCGCTCCTCGTTCTCCGGATCGCGAATCTTCCACCACTCAGAACCGCCGGATACCGTCGGCCCGTCCACGGCGATGAAAACCTCCCCTTCGAGCGCGACGTCCACACGGGTGTAGTTCTCACCGGGCCCCGAGCGGAGGCTGAGACCATATCCGCCGGTGCCCGCCACCCTCACGTAGCGCCCGATGGCAACGTCGGGCGAGATGGTCGGCGTGGGCTCGGCCGTCTCGGCAGGCGGAGGGGACAGGCTGGCAGCGGGCGTAGGCACCGATGTGGGCGTCCAGATGATGGGCGTGGGAGTAGAGCCACCACTGGCTACCTGCCCACGCAGCAAGTACAGCGCCCATAGACCACACACTGCCAGCGTCAGAAGCACTACGACGCCCCCCAATACCCACACGCGAGCAGGAATCGCCGCCCGGTCAGACTGGACGCCATCCCCGACCTCGCCGTGATCCGGCCTGACGCGGCGGCTGGGGATCGTTTCATCCATCCTGTTGTCGCTGCGCATTGTACCCTCCTGGCAGCCAGGTGCCCTCTCCAAACAACCCCGGCAACTGCGCAAACCCCGGCGCGGTCATCGCCCGGGGGTTGGCCTGCCGCACCAGGCGGATCGCCTCGTCGGGGGAAAGATCATGGTAACGCACCAGGTAGCCAGCCAGCACTGCCCCGGTACGGTCCTTGCCGGCGTAGCAATGGACGAGGGTGGGCCGGCCTGCTGCTACCTCGGCGGCGATGAAGTCCACCACCGGCACCATCCGCCGCACCAGCCAGCGCCGTAGCGGGGGGAGAAAGGCCAGCCCACCAGGCAGGGGTGCCTGATAGTGGCGCAAGCCCGCCGCCCGGATCGCCGCTCCGTCCGCCCCTGCCAGCGAGACGATGGTGCGGAGGCCCCCAGCCCAGAGCTCCGCCAGATCCCAGCCCACCTTCCTCGGCCCGGATCGTCCCGCCAGCAGACCCGGTATCACCCAGTAGACCGCCCTCACGGGCAGACCTCGAGCACGGCGTCGTCCACGTACAGGGCCGCCGTGTCGTCGTCCCCGTCGTTTTTCGTGCCGACATAGAGCGTCACCGTCTGGCCCAGAAACTCACTCAGATCATACTCCCACTGCTCCCAGGTTTGCGCATCGGATTGCCAGCGATCCAGGAGATGAAAGCCTTCCCACTGGTCAAACAGCACGACGTAGTGGTGGTCGTCGAGATCACCTCCTTCGCCGATGGGGTAGACCCACAGCCGCAGGTTGGCGGCGCCACCGGCCGGCAGTGTTATCGTCTGGGCCACTGACGAGAAAATCACTGCTCCGCCGCCAGCCTCCCCTGGCAGGATGCCCACCCGCACACTCCGCGCACCAGCGTGGACGTTCGCGGTATCGTAGGTCGCCAGCCGGTTGAGCACCCAGCCCTCATCCGACTCAAAACCGCCGTTGACCAGCACGTCGGTGCACTCGCTCCCGCGTTCGAAATTGCGCATCGCCAGCGGCAGCCAGAGATGGTGACAACTGACGTAGAAAGTGTCCGTGACCCACTCCGAGCGATTTACCGCCGCGTCGAAGACCTGCACCCCCCAGGTGTGTAGCCCTTCGGCGATGGAGGTAACCGTGTAGACCGGCTGAGTGGTCGTGTATGGCTGCCCATCCAGTTGCACCACGTAGGCCAGACCCGAGCCCCCGTCTGGCTCGACCGCCTCCCACGCTAAGGTCACCGTTCCTACTGGGATGGTGACCCCGCCCGTCGGCGCGATGAGAGTGGTGCTGGCGGGAGGAATTGTGTCATAGGTGAAGACAACTGCGGCAGGCGACGTGTCAGAATACGCATCCGTCGTCCAGGCGCGGGCGCGCAGGCGGTAGTCGCCGTCGTCCAGCGCCGGGAGTGCGTAGGACCAAGAAGCAGTCCCGGTCGCCGTCACCCAGGTCTCCGCCGTCACCCAACCGGTCACCGTCAGCCAGGACGTCCCTGTCAGCCAGACGCTCTTCTCCATCCAGTACTGCCCATCGCTGGCGCGCTGTATCTGAACCGCGACCCGATCGAGGGTGGCCGTCTCCCCCGCCTCCGCCGTCCCCTCGAAGGCAGGCTTGGTTCTGTGGGCGCTCCCGCTGACCGGGGTGACAATCTTCGTGATGACCGGCAGTGACAGGCACTCATCCAGAAAGTCTAACACCCGCCCCATAACGACAGGCCGTTGGTCCGGCCGGATGGTCTCGAAGGGAAAGCCAAAGTAGACCAGCCGCTGGCAGCCGTCCGCGTACTGCACCGCCGCCGTGCCTCCACTCTCGCCCTGGTAGACCAGCGCATCCACGGAGCCACTGATCCGTGTCATCTGGTCCGGGTAGTCGGCGTCGTACATCCCCGGCGCGTCGAAGCGGAAGGGGGCCAGCCCCTCGAAAGTGGAGCCGGTGGCCGGGGCGACCTCGTAGGTCCCCGCATCGTCCCCGGCGTAGTCGGCCCGCAGGACGGTGTTGTAGAAATCGGGGGCGGCTCCCAGATGATCCAGGTGGTAGCCGACCTCTGTGCCGCTGAGGAACAGCGCCCCGCCGCTGTCGAGGAACCCTCCCAGCAGCGCCCGCTCCGTCGCGTCCAGCGTCTCGTCAGGGGCCGATTCCTCCCCCAGAATCCAGTCTAGCAGCACGTAGTCGCCCAGGCTGATCCGCCCCGCCTGCACCGCCTCATTGCTGGCACTGTCAAAGGGGTAGGAGATGACCTCCGCGTGCTGGATTATGTAGTCGTACCGGTTCATCCGATCCAGGAATATCCGCAGGTGCACCTCATCGGTAGGGGCGTAATAATCGGGCACCAGCATCGTGCGGTTGAGCCGGTCGAAGCCGTTGACCAAAAGTACCTCAGTGTCGTCCCCCACGCGGGCCGCCAGCGTCTCGGTGGGAAAGGACTCGCCGCCGTCGTTGGTGGCGGCGACGCGGACGAAGAGAAGTTGCCCCTCCGCAAGGCCGGTGAGGGTGTAGGCAGTCGTCGCCACCGGCACCCCGTCTGACCAACCCAGGCCGGCGGTGCTGGTGTAGAGCCGGTAGCCGGTGGCCGGGTCGCCCACCAGGCCGACGGTGTCGGTGAGGGATGGCCGCCAGGAGACCCGCACCTGCCCCCCACCCGCGTTCTGGACCGCCAGATAAGTCGGCGTCTCCGGCAGTTCGATCAAGTCAACCCCATCGCGCTGCTCGAAGTACTTGACGATGCCCTGGTACATAGCGCGGGCAGCCAGCATGTTGAAGCGCGGTTCCTTGAGCGTGTCGGTGTCGTCCGGGTGATCGTGGTAGGCGATCTCGATCAGGGCGCCGGGCATACGCACCGCGGGAACATCGTCCCACAACTCCCGCAGTTCGCCCAGGTTCATGCTGCGCTTATGCCCCGGCCACGTGGGGTCCCAGCCGGCCCGAATGTCGCCGATCAACTCGCTGTGGATGGCGTCGCGCAGCGCCTCGCTTCCCGGAGTGATCTGTTTACCCTCCCCGTTGTGGATGATACTGATCGTGCCGCGCGAATGCCACTGGTAGCCGCTGACACCGTTGGTGTGCCAGGAGACGTAGACGGCATCCTCTCCAGTACCGGCGTGCTCCCAGCGGGCGTACATCGGGCGGGCGACGATGTCGTTGAAATAGGGCCAGTCGCCGGGGTCCATCCCCATCCGCTGCACCTGGTAATAGGCCGCCACCTCCCACCATGGCTCGTCGGGCGGGTAGGAGGCGCTTGTCTCAATGCCGTCCAGGTCGTCGAAGGTGCCTCCACCGAAGCGGACCGCGTCGGCGACGACCACGCGGCCGACCACGTTGGACTGGTTAGTGAGAACGACCCGGGCCTCGTCTCCGCCCCGAAAGCCGTAGGTGCCGACGTAGTGCCAGGTATCCCCATGAATCTGCTGGTTGACGACGACATCGGTGGCCCCTCCGGCGTGGTGAATGGTATAACGAGCATCAGGGGTGTGGGTATCTCCCTGCCGGTACCAGACGTAGACGGCGGAGTGACTATCGGTGGGAAGGGTGGCGGTCCAGACCGCGGTGGCGGTAGGGCTGCCAATCACTGTCTCGGTCCAGCGGTAGTCAGTGCCCGCGTAACCTGTCCCGGTGGCGGCCGTCCACGCGCCGGTCTCGAAGTACCCCGATCCCGTGGCGGGATCGTCGCCGTCCACCACCACCTCGGCCTCGTTCATATCCCGCTCCCGAACCGGGATGACCCGCGCCCCAGCGTTCCACAGATATTGCAGCAGGTACTGGTTCACCGCCTCAGCGTTGTTGTGATCCTCGATGATGGGGCCGTCGTCGTAGGGCGGGTTGGGATAGGGGGGGCGCTGCGTGCGCCAGGCGTCCACGTAGTCGTTCCACTCCCAGCCGTGTCCCGCGCTGACGTAGACGGTCTTACCGGTGAGCGCGCCCGGCGGCTGCCCCTGACCGGGAGCCGGGGGCTGGCCCACGTAGGGAGGGGAGATCTCTGGTCCTCCTTCTCCGGTCAGGGCCGTCTCCTTGCGCAGGGCCGGGACCTGGGGCAGGAAGACTGCCAGAGGGACAAACTCACCAGCAATGGGATCCCAGGTCTGGATATGCAGGTGCCGCCAGCCCAACGGTTCCAGCGTCCAGCCGATCTGGTGAACGATGATCTCAAAGGTGGTGTGGTCCAGAAGCCGCAGCGGTTCCAGTGGCACTCCCAGGCGGACCACTACGGTCCCATCGGGCCGCACCTCCAATCCCTCCAGCGTGGTGTCCTCTGGAATGGCGGACCAGATACCCCGCGCCCGCTCCTGGGGGGTAGGGCCTGCCAGGAGCGCCGCCAGCAGCCCTTCCGCGTCCGGCCCGGCGGCCCCTGACTCGACGGGCCTCTCAACGCAGATCGGCCCCTGGGCGGACCAGAAGCAGACCGGGGTGACCTCTTCCCTATCCTCTCCCCGTATCTTTTCAATAAATCGGGGTAGGGGCAGAGGGCGACCACGAGGGTTCGCCCCTACATGAGGGCGACCACGAGGGTTCGCCCCTACATATTGAGATGATACCCCTCCCCGAAGCGGGGAAAGGGACTCCCCCTTCCCTCCCAGGGAAGGGGGCCGGGGGGTTAGGTTGACAGGAAGCCCACCTTCCCCGGCAGAGGACGAAGTTGGAAGAAGCATCGCCAGCCCACCTAGCGCCAGCAACACAATCCCTATTGCTATCCCTATACGCACTATCGGGCGACCCATCTTAGCAACCTCCTCACACTCCAGGTGTTGATCACGTCAGCCGGCTTCGCCCAGCCTCGCCGGGCCGTCGCCACCCCAAAAGGCAGCACGGCGAAGCCGTTCACGTCGTGAGCGTCGGAACTGATCGTCAGTTTCACGCCCAACTCGATCGCCCGCCGCACGTGCACATCGCGGAGGTCAAGCCGCATAGGATACGCGTTGACCTCCAACGCCGTGCCTGTCTCGGCGGCGGCGCGGAAGATCGGCTCCATATCCAGGTCAGCCCCCTCCCGCTCACCGATCAGCCGCCCCGTTGGATGGGCGATGACGTCCACATGGGGGTTGCGGATTGCCGCCAGGGTTCGCGCCGTGACCTGCTCGCGCCCCTGGCGCAGCCCGCTGTGCACCGCCGCCACGACCAGGTCGAGTTCGGCCAGCACCTCGTCGGGGAAGTCGAGCGTGCCATCGGCCCGCACCTCCATCTCCACTCCTGCCAGCAGCCGGAAGGTGCCGCCCATCCTCCGGTTGACCTCCTCGATCTCCGCCCGCTGGCGGCGCAGGTCGTCAGCGGTGACCCCCTGGGCGACGCCCAGGCTGTACGAGTGATCGGCCACCACGCCATACTTCAGCCCGCAGGCCTCCGCCGCCTGTGCCATCTCCAGCAAACTCTGATGCCCGTCGGACCAGGTGGTGTGGAAGTGGAGGTCGCCCTTCAGGTCGCCCGGCTCGATCAGGTCGGGCAACCGGCCCTCCAATGCCGCCTCGATCTCCCCCCGGTCCTCGCGCAACTCCGGCGGGATGAGAGGCAGGCCCAGCGCGGCATAGACCTCCTCCTCGGTGGCGCAGAGAATCTCGGGGCCGTCCTCGCGCTTGAGGGCGTATTCGCTTAGCGAGAGGCCACGGCCGAGCGCCAGCGCCCGCAGATGGATGTTGTGGGCCTGGCTGCCGGTGAAATACTGGAGCGCCGTCCCCCAACGAGCCAGTTCCAGCACGCGCAGGTCTACCTGCAGGCCATCGTGGGTACGGATGGTGGTCTTGGTGGGGCCGCTGAGCAGGACTTCGGCCACCTGGGGGAGGGCGCGGAAGCAGGCCATCACCCTTCGAGCAGCCTCAGGGCTGGCCGGCTCCGCGTCGGCTGACGCCACCAGCAGGTCCAGGTCGCCGACGGTCTCCCGCGCGCGGCGCAAACTTCCGGCCGGGGCAACCTGCACCACCCCGGGTACCTGCCGCAGCGCGTCGAGCATGGAGTGGGCCAGCGGCCAGGCCACGCCCAGCGGGGTACGGCCCGTGCGTCGCTTGAGCGCCTCGATCCCGGCCAGCACCTTGGCTTCGCTTTTGGCCCCCATCCCTTTGAGAGCACGCAGACGACCTTCCCGCGCCGCCTGTTCCAGCCCCTCGACGCTCGTGATGCCGAGTTCCTGCCAGAACAGCGCCGCCTTGCGGGGGCCGACGTCGGGGATCTGCAACATCTCGACCACGCCAGCGGGTACCTGGGCGCGCAGTTTCTCGTAAGCGCCTAGCCGCCCCGTGCGCATCAGTTCGTCAATCTTGGTCGCCAGCGTCTTGCCGATGCCGGGGATGTCTTCCAGTTCCCCCGCCCGCCAGACCTCCTCCAGTGGCCGGCCCAGCATAGCGACGTTCTCCGCCGCGCGGCGGTAGGCCATGATGCGGTGGTAGTTCTCCCCCTGGATGGCCAGGACGTCGGCCATCACCGCGAAGATCCCGGCTACTTCCTGGTTTTTCATCTCTCCCCTCCAAATCCTCCACCTGATTATACTCCATCTCCGCCGCTTGACAATGGCTCTTTGGTAGGGTAAGATAGCGCCGAGCCCAGGTGTTGTCGAGCAACCAGGGGTCTCGGACGAGAAAGGACGGTGTAACAATGAGTACACCTGTACGTGCAATCGAAACAACGGGTGTGATTGACGAAAAGAGGCAATTACGACTGGATGCCCCGCTGCCAGTTGCCGGCCCAAGCCGGGTACGAATCATCGTGTTGTTTCCAGAGGAGGAGTACGAGGAGATCAGTGAGTCGGAGTGGCTACACGCGGCGGCGACCAATCCGGCTTTTGATTTCCTGAGGGAGCCCGAAGAGGATATTTACACCCTGGCGGACGGGAGGCCGTTCGATGACAAAGGGTGAAGTCGCGAGTTGGGGGAACTATCACCGCGTACGCAGGCAGAAGTCAACGCCAAATTGCGTGACCTGTTTGAGTTATGAGGTACAACTGCCCTATGAGCCAATGTCATTAAGTTAAGGTGCGACGCACTTCCATCGCTGCCCTGAACAAGCCTGCTATCGCACTTTTGCTGCATATTTTGTCGTTTTCACAGGCCAAGAAGTGCGTCGCACCTCCAAGAACCTCTCGACGGGCGTGGCGACCGAGCATACCCACCGCCCGGCCTTGCAGTACCTGCTTGAGACAGTGGGCAACGGGGTATCGGCGATCAATGAGCCCAAGCGGGTGGAGTGCGGCGCACCCGATTACATCATCACCCCCGCTAGGACGCCTACGAGAACGTTTTCGACATCAGGCAGAGAGTGGCGACTACGCCGGCGGTGAAGCGGCCCGCGGAGAAAGCACCGGGACGCCACAGGGGATGCTGATGAGCATGACGCGGAACAAAGAGAACAAAGAGTTGAACCAGGCCACCCGGACGGGGCTGTACTGGCCGGGCAAGCGGATGGAGGTGGAGCGTGTGGCCCTGCCGTTCCAGGTAGTGGAGACGGTCAATGTCTCCCGTGCCACGCGGGAGGGAGCACCGCTTTTCGCGGCTACCCAGGGCCAGGAAGCCGAAGGCTGGCGAAACAAACTGATCTGGGGCGAGAACAAGTACATCATGGCCTCGCTACTTGACCAGGGCTTCGCTGGCAAGATCAACCTCATCTACATTGACCCGCCCTTCGCTACTGGGGCAGACTTTAGTGTCAGGATGACGGTGGGTGATGAAGAGTGGACCAAAGAGGCATCTGTGATAGAGGAGAAAGCCTATCGGGATACCTGGGGCAAGGGCCTGGATTCGTACCTCCAGATGATTTACGAGCGGCTAGCGCTTATCCGAGAACTGTTGGCAGATGATGGCTCTGTCTATGTGCATCTTTCACATCATGTAGGTCACTACATAAAGGTGATGCTTGATGAGATCTTTGGGCAAGAGTGCTTTCAGAATGAAATCATCTGGTTTTACAAGACAGGTGGCGCGAGCAAGGAGAGATTCGCAAGAAAGCACGATAACATATTCTTCTACTCAAAGTCGCCACATGATTGGGTATTTGTGCCTCAGAAGGAACGATCGTACATGATGCACAAGTACGGCTTCAAGAAGAGCGACTTTCAGATTGATGAGGAAACTGGCTTACAGTATAGTATGGTGTATGCTAGGGATGTTTGGGAAATTCCCTCGGTTGGATCTGCAACTTTCGAACGAGTCGGGTTTGATACTCAAAAACCCGAAGCCCTCTTAGAGCGCATCATTAAGGCTTCCTCAAATGAAGGCGACTTGGTCGCGGACTTCTTCTGCGGCTCAGGTACCACGGGGGCAGTGGCCGAGAAACTTGGAAGGCGATGGATTATGGCTGACCTGTCCAGGTTTGCCATTCAGGTCACGCGAAAGCGCCTTTTGGACATCCCCGACTGCAAACCCTTTGAAATTCTGGACCTGGGCAAGTACGAGCGCCAATACTGGCGGGTGCACGTCAATGGCCAAGGGGTCAGACAAGACGAGGTTTTGGCCCGCTACCTGGACTTCATCGTGCAATTGTACCGCGGCGAGCACGCTACAGGATTCGCGCACCTTCACGGGCGCAAGGCTGGACGGATGGTGCACGTGGGGGGCGTGGACGCGCCTGTTACGCTTTCGGAGATCAGTGATGCCCTGGACGAGTGCGCGGCCAACAGGTTCCGGGGCCTGGACGTGTTGGGGTGGGAATGGGAAATGGGATTGCATGACCTGGTAACGGTGGAGGGACGAAAGCGGGGCATGGATTTGCGCCTTCTCACCATACCCAGGGAGGTTATGGACCCCAGGGCGGTGGAGGCGGGAGATATCGAGTTCTACGAGTTGGCCTATCTCGATGTCACGCTGGGGCGCAGAGGCTCTGAGGTTCAAAAGGTGCTCAAAAACTTCATCATCCCCAACGAGGATCTGGTGCCCGATGGGATGCGGGAGAAGATAAAGCGGTGGTCGGACTACGCGGATTTCTGGGGCGTGGATTGGGACTTTCAGGGCGACACTTTCCACAACCAATGGCAATCTTATCGGACGCGCAAACACCCCGCCCTGCGCCTGGAGAGCGACTGGCATACCTGCGACAGGCCAGGCAAATACCAGGTGCCTGCACTGAGCGTAGCCGAAGTGATGGTGAAGGTCATTGACATCTTCGGCAACGACACCACCAAGTTATTGCGGGTAGACGTGAGATGAAACTACTACCAGCATACTCAATACCCAGACAGCGGCGGCCAAGCCTGGCCGAGTTCGTACCCAGGATTCGGGAGGCAGTGGATGGCTGGCGGGAACAAGGCTACCCAGGGGTTACGGATACCACCCGGAGACTATTCACCTTCTGGTTCTTCGAGGATCATCAAGTAAACAGAAAGTGGTTCGGCTACTACTTCTGCCAACGAGAGGCCATCGAGACGCTGATATATCTCTACGAGGTAGCCAAAGCGCATAGATTCGTGGACCTGATGCAGCAATTTGGGCAAAAGCGTATGTGGTATGACCCCTCCACCGACCGCTACCCCCGCTATGTATTCAAGATGGCTACCGGTTCGGGAAAGACCAAGGTCATGAGCCTGGCGGTGGCCTGGTCCTACTTCAACGCCATATTCGAGCCCGATTTGGGACTACCGAAGACCTTCTTGATCATCGCGCCCAACGTCATCGTGTTTGAGCGGCTTAAAGTAGATTTTGAAGATGGCAAGATATTCCGCCAGGACCCGCTGATACCGCCGGAATGGATGAGCGATTGGCAGATGACGGTTATCCTGCGGGACGCCCCCACGCCCTCCACCACGCCAGGCACCCTCTACCTGACGAACGTCCAGCGACTCTATGAACGAGGTGAGAAACCGCCTGAGACTCCCGTTGACGCCTGCCTGGGCCCAAGGCCCAAGAAGGAAACCCTGACCAGCGAGGAACTCCTGGAGCGGATAGTGAGCCACGGTGAATTGATGATAATGAACGATGAAGGCCACCACTTGCACCTGGACGATATGGTGTGGAATCAACGCATCATCGCCATGCATGAGAAGTTAGATGCGGTTGGCAGCGAGTTGACGGCCCAGCTGGATTTCACGGCCACGCCGCGAACGCAGAAGGGCAGGCTCTTCCCGGAGATCATCGTTGACTACCCGGTCATGCAGGCGATTGAGGACGGGATCGTGAAGCGGCCCATACTTGGGAAGATAGGCGGCGATGTAGAGATCCCCAGTGCCAGGGCGTCGGTAAGATGGCGCCAGCGAATTGACGCCGGGGTGGCCAAGTGGAAAGAATTTTGGGAGGAACTCGGCAAAAGCGGCCATAAGCCCATAACGAATCTAATGGAAATGCTGCACCAGCAACTACCGCGCCTTGCTAAGCGGTATCAGGTGAAATCGTTGGGTGTGTTCGGCTCATACGTGCGCCAAGAACAAAGTACAGGTAGCGATTTAGACTTGCTGGTGACATTCTATGAACCACCTGGCCTATTGAAATTCATCGAGTTAGAAAACTATTTGACCGATTTGTCAGGCATAAAGGTAGACTTGGTGATGCAAGATGCGCTTAAGCCCAGGATTGGCGAGCGTATCTTGAGCGAGGTTGTGCCAGTTGAGGACTTGCCCAATTCCCAAGCCAGTTAACAGGAGGTCTTATCCAATGGAACAAACCACCTTCAAGGTCTATGGTTACCGATGGATCGTGCTCCTCGCGTTTATGTTTGTCACCGCCGTCAACCAACTCCTGTGGATAACCTTCGCCGCGATCACAGGCAGCGCCGCCGGGTATTATGGGGTCTCGGACCTCAGCATCGGCCTCCTGTCCATGAGTTTCATGATCGTCTACATCTTCGTATCAATCCCCGCCTCGTGGGTCATTGACACCTACGGGATCCGTGTCGCTGTGGGGTTAGGGGCCGCGCTGACAGGCATCTTCGGCCTGCTGCGGGGCCTGTGGGCATCAGACTACAACCTGGTGCTCATCTCGCAGATTGGGATTGCAATCGGGCAGCCGTTCATCCTCAACGCCATAACCAAGGTGGCCGCTCGTTGGTTCCCAATTCGGGAGCGGGCGACCGCGTCGGGCCTGGGATCACTGGCTATGTACCTGGGCATTGTGGCAGGTCTGGCGCTGACCCCATACCTTACGATCCGGTCCAGCATTGGCAGCATGCTTGTCATCTACGGGATCGTGTCCGTGATCGCAGCAGTTGCCTTTTTTGGCCTCATCAAGGAGCATCCGCCAACGCCCCCCTGCCCCCCGGGCCAGGAAGAGCGCTCTCTGGTTCTTGACGGCCTGAAGCAAATCCTGCGCAGGAGAGACTTCGTCCTGCTGATGCTCATCTTCTTCGTGGGCCTGGGGGTGTTCAATGGGGTGACGACGTGGATCGAAGACATCGTCAGGCCACGAGGACTCTCGATCACCCAGGCCGGAATCACCGGAGGCCTGATGGTCGTAGGTGGCGTTATCGGTGCCGTAATCATACCATCGCTCTCAGACCGCTCTCGCAAGCGAGTCCCGTTCATAGTCCTGGCCCTGGCCGGTGCGATTCCGGGACTTATCGGCATCACATACGCCACGAGTTACTGGCTTCTGCTCGCCTCAGCCTTTGTCCTGGGCTTCTGCCTGCTGAGCGCGGGTCCGATCGGATTCCAGTATGGGGCCGAAGTCACCTATCCGGCACCCGAAGGCACCTCCAACGGCCTGCTCCTGCTCATGGGGCAAATCTCGGGGATTCTGTTCATCTTTGGAATGGACAGTTTCAAGTCCCCGGAAACCGGTTCGATGACCCCGCCTCTGGTTGCGCTCATCGGACTCACCGTTCTGGGCCTTCTTCTCGGCACAAGACTCAGGGAGTCGCGCTTGATGACGGAAGAGGTAGATGAGCAACCCTGACCACTTCAAGACGTACCTGCAAACGCTCCAGAAGAGCCTCTCGACGGGCGCGGCGACCGAGCATACCTATCGCCCGGCTTTGCAGTACCTGCTTGAGGCGGTGGGCGAGCCGACCTGCTTCAAAAGTTCTATGCCCAGGAGGTACCCACCCGTGGCCGCCCCAAGGAGATGAAATCTACGTGCTGAACCTGCACGGCAACGGTCTGGTGGGGGAGACCGCGCCTGATGGCAGTCCAGACGAGAACGTTTTCGACACTCGCCAGGGCGTGGCTATCGTTTTCATGATCAAATCAGGATGGGGATGATCGTGATGAGAGAAAGGCAAGTGGCAACTTCGAGTACGATACTGGCTGAGGCCGAGCATCGTCTGCACAGCCTATCGCCCGAACGGCTGCGAGTGGCCAATGACTTTCTGGCCTACCTGCAAGAACGCGAAGAGAACGAGGCGACCGCCGAACTGCTGAGCATCCCTGGCTTTGAGGCGGCCTTCCAGCACGCCGTCGAGCAAGCCGATAGAGGCGACACAGTGCGCTTCGAGGATATCCGGCGCGATGTATGAGATTTTGTAACTGCTCAGCCAGTCATAAACGGGACACGGATCAACACGGATCACACGGATGTACACAGATAAAGATAAGAAAATCCGTGAGAATCCGTCTTATCTGTGTGTATCCGTGTGCTATTTGTGCCTGTTTTGGGAAGAGCCTGTGAGTAGTTACGAGATTTTGCTGACCCGCGACGCGCAGAAGTTCTACCAGGCCGCCGACGACCCATTGACCAGAAGGGTGTACAGGTGAACACTATGGGCAAAGTCTTCTACGCCGACCTCTGGGGACAGCAGGAGGGCAAATACGGCTACCTGTGGGATACTGGCAGTCGAAGGGGCCGGGCGCGTGACGCGGTATCGGTTGGCAGAGTCCGGCGCCTGATTGCCCGATTTCTGGCCCGATTATTGCCCGATTTTCGAGCCAGACGGCGGGCGAAGGTGAACATCAACTCGTCTGGTGAGGTCGCCCACTACTGGCGGGTGGTCGTCGCACTGAAGGAGACGATGCGGCTGATGGGGGAGGTTGACGAACTGATCCCTGCATGGCCCATCGAGTAGGGGGGAACACAGACCATTGCGAAGCTTATGCTCTATACTAGAATCGTGGTGGTGGTAGCCATGAAGGAAGTGTCAGATGGTACCGAATAACATACCCTTGGCAGGTCTGCTTGGAATCGTGGTAGTGATCGCCGTGATCGGAGCGATATCTGGTTTGGCGCTCTCTGGGACCGACCTGCTGAACTTCAATTCAAGCGCTGCCGAAGCACACATCCGAGAACTGGAGGCCCAATTGCAGGCTGATAGGGCGGCCATTGACTTGCAATACTATGAGGCCATCCAGGCTGCCCGGACCGAGTTGGAAAAAGAGGAACTTCGCCTGGAACTCGAAGCCCAGAAGCGCAAATTGGAACAGGAACTGGCACATCAACGAGAAGTGGCATTGGCACGTCTACAGTGGCAGCATATAATCATAAGAGGAGTAACCATATCCTTGACATCACTGCTGGTGATAGGGGCATCAATAAGTGTCGCAGTTGTGATCCAGCGCTTCCTACCCAGACGGGATACGAAGTCGCTATCGGAGAAGGGCGTAGTGCAGGCACATGCCGTTGCTCGGGTGGAAGGATTTGAGCGAGGGCAACCTATCGAAGTTGGGGAAAAATATACTCTAGCAGCGGGTATTCTCCAGACTCTTCCGGAAGACTTTGAAAGTGTCCCTTTTCGCTTAGCGTTGAATTCGACATGGCCTATCACATTTGAGATAAGCGTGCAAGCTGAAGGCATGGACATTGAGCCATTTTGGATTCAGGAATTCATGTACATTCCAGATAGAGATACGGAGCTAGTTAGGTTTCAATTGATTCCCCGCATTACTGGGCGGAAAGAAATCCGGGTGGAGTTCTATCATAGACGTCATTGGCTGGCACAGATCAGACTCGAGGTCGAAGTGATTGAAGCAGAAAAGATTGTTCCAGTCCAGTAGCGGAGAAGGCCGCCAACGACAACACAGACAATGCAAGCAATAACAGAGATTCCACCTGTTGTCTTCCAAAATTACCCTATAGACATCCATATCCGCATCTATCAGGAAGGAGCGCGGTATGGGGCGGATATCTTCGCGGTGGGGCGCTCTCAACGTGTGCCCATTGAGATGTCACCCCAGGATCTTGTCGCGCTGAATAGGCGCCTCCAGGAAGAGATGCAAGCTGTTGCCAGTGAAATGGCAGGGGAGAAGCCCACGGCAGCGGAATTAGAAGCACAGCTTCGTCCCTTGGCGGAAGTGGGGCACTACACCTTCAAGCGCGTCTTCGGCTCCCCCGATGCCTGGGCAGCCATTCAGGAGCTGCTGACCCTCAGCCGGAGGGTCTCTATCCAGATTGCGTCGGAAGATTTCTTCCTGCCGTGGGAGTTGGTCTATCCCGTCAGTATGGATAAACCGTTGTCCTACGGGCATTTCTGGGGTATAAACTACATCATCTCCCGCATCATCGTCCAGGCGGCCCGCCCTGGAGCTTTTGTTTCGCCCGTCATCTTTGTTGCTTCTCGACCCAAGCTCGGGCTGTTGACCTACAGTGGATTGCCTGGTGTAGCAGATAAAGAGATACCCTTCTTCGAGAAGCTGGCTGATGATGGCATGATTGCTCTCTTCAAGCTACGTGCCCTCGACTCTGAGAAGAAGCGGGAGGAGTTCAAGGTATTCAGGAGCTTCTGGGAGAAGGCTTTGGATCTAGTACACCTCGCCTGCCACGCCTTCTATGATGATGAGTTACCCAATCTGTCATATATCTTGTTGTCGGACGAGTTTCCTATCTCACTACAAGATATAGAGGTATACGATATCACCCTCAGTGGCCATCCCCTCATCATTGTGAACGCCTGCGGGACCGGCAACCTCAACCCATTGTACACCTCGCACTTTGCGGCGACGTTCCTCAAGCATGGGGCGCGGGGTGTGGTGGCTACCGAGTGCGAGGTACCCGATGCTTTCGCTGCCGAGTTTGCCAAGCGGTTATATACCCACCTGCTTGTGGGAGAGCCGTTAGGAGAAAGTCTGCTGGCCACACGGCGATACTTCTTGGGCAAGTACCACAACCCGTCAGGATTGCTGTATTCAATGTATGCACCCCCTTCAATCCGATTAGCACAAACAGGAGGCTGAAATGAGCGACAGCAACACCATTCTGGTCAGGACAGCAGACACCGTCGTCACCCGGGGGCGTGGTCCCAAGGAACTGGAAGTTGAGGTCTTGGCCCAGAACGTGAACCTCTTTCTAGACCAGATCGAGGGCATACTGGAAAAGACCCCCGAGGAGGTAGGTGACGGCAAGTTCAAGTTCACTGAGTTCACTGTCTCGACCGAAATTTCCGCCAAGGGTGCGCTGGTGTTGATGGGAACCGGCGTGGAGGCCGAGGGGAAAGGTGGCCTCACCTTCAAGTTTGAACGCAAACCATAGGCAGGAGGAACCGGCCTTCTACGCGCAGGTGCAGCGGGGGATTGTGCTCTGGGAGGCGACTGGCCGGCTGAGATGAAGAAGCCCGCTGATCAATCAATTGAGGGAACAACCATGCTGCAAGCCGTGACATTCGACTTCTGGGGCACCCTCTACCAGAACGCACCCGCCCGGGATGAGCGGCTACGCCTGCTGGAGGAGATGCTGGTCCGCCACGCCCAGCCGCGCCCCTGGACGGCCCTCAAGGCGGCCTACCACCACGCCTGGTCTGTGTGGGAGCGCACCTGGCGGAAAGAGCGCCGCTCCATCACCACCGAGCACTGGCTGCGCGAGATGTTGTCCTTTCTCGAGGCTGACCTGCCCGAGGACGCTCGGACTGGTCTGTGCCGGCCTATCGAGGAAATCTACCTGCACGATGGCGCGCCCCGGCCCGTTCCCGGCGTGGCCGACGTCCTGCCCCGCCTGTCCCGGCGCTATCGCCTGGGGCTCATCTCCGACACGGGGCTGACTCCGGGACGGGTGCTGCGCGAAATCCTCCGCCGCGATGACCTGCTGTCCTACTTCGGTGCCCTGACCTTCTCCGATGAGACCGGGGCGGCGAAGCCCCTCCCGGAACAGTTCCTGCGCACGCTGGCCATCCTGGAGGCCCGGCCTGAGGAGGCGGCCCACATCGGCGACCTGCCGGAGACCGACCTGGCTGGGGCCCGGGCCGTGGGCATGAAGGCGGTCTTGTTCCTGGGAGTGAGCCAGCGCCAGGACGGCCGGCCGCTGGCCGATGGTGTCTTTGAAAAATACTGTGAGCTTGAGGAACTGTTAGAAGATTTGGACAGGACAATTGGACAGGAGGTGAGAAAATGAACTTACTTGACCGAATCTCTGTAGATCCTTCTATTTGCCACGGGAGAGTGTGCATCAAAGGAACACGCATCATGGTGTCCGTCATTTTGGACAACCTGGCAGCCGGAATCAGCGAGAAGGAAATCCTTGAGAGTTATCCCTCTCTGACCCCGCTCGACATCCAGGCCGCTATCGCGTACGCTGCCGAACTGACCAGAGAACGGCTGGTTCCTGTGATGGCTGGGGTTGGATGATGCGGTTCAAGACTGACGAGAACCTGCCGGTCGAGTTTGCGGAACTCCTCACCCAGGCCGGTTATGAAGCTGTGACTGTGGTGTCCCAAGGATTGCAAGGCAAACCGGACCCGGTCATCGTAGACGCATGCATGCGCGAAGGGCGGGTGCTGGTCACTCTGGACCTGGGTTTGGCAGACATTCGCGCCTATCCACCACACCAGTACCCAGGGTTCCTTGTGCTACGAGTGAGACAACAGAATAAGAAACATCGGGTCTTTGGGAATTCCCGTGGTTTGAGTGCCGGACTCCCCAACTCGTTGGGGATGCGGTGCGAGGAACCCGAACAAGTTCGGGCCTCCAGTGCGCCCGCCACGGCAGTTCCCAGAGAGCCGAAACATCTCATCCGGGTGTTCCAACACATTCTCCCAATGTTGAAGCAGGAGCCGGTCGAAGGGCGACTGTGGATCATAGAGGAAACACGTGTCCGCATCCGCGGTGAGGAAGCATAGCTACCCCTTAGGACAGTTTCTATGAGCATCTACGAATACGCCGGTAACACTCACGTGCACACCCCCTACTCCGATGGGGAAGCCCTCCACGCCGAGGTCGCGCAGGCGGCGGCCAAGGCCGGGCTCGATTTCGTCATCGTCACCGACCACAACGTGTGGGTGGACGGTTGCGAGGGCTATTACGGCAAGGTACTACTCCTGGTGGGCGAGGAGATCCACGACGTGCGGCGCCAGCCCCAGGCCAATCACCTCCTGGCCTACAACGCCGAGGCCGGACTGTCTCCCCTGGCCTCGGACCCGCAAGATCTGATTGACGAGGTGAACCAGCGGGGTGGTTTCTGCTACCTGGCCCACCCCTACGAACGCCGTAGCCCCATCAGTCCCGACCTGACCGCCATCCCATGGGCCGATTGGAACGTCACAGGGTATACAGGGCTCGAAATCTGGAATTACATGTCCGAGTTCAAGGCACTCCTGCGCAACAAACTGGCGGCGGTCTACTACGCCTACTTTCCGGCCCGGGGCATTCGCGGGCCGTTCCGGGCCACGCTGCGCCAGTGGGACCAACTGCTATCGCAGGGCAAGCGCGTCGCCGCCATCGGCGGGGCCGACGCACACGGCAGCACCTACTCGCTGGGCCCCCTCCGCCGCGTGCTGTTCCCCTACGAGTACCTCTTTCGCTGCGTCAACACCCACATCCTGACCAAGGGTCCCTTCAACGGCCTCCTGGAGCACGACAAACCGCTGGCCTACGACGCGCTGCGGGCTGGCCACACCTGGGTAGGATATGACCTACCAGCCTCCACGGCTGGCTTCCGCTTCCACGCCCGCAGCGGTGCCAACCACGCACTGATGGGGGATGAACTGGTACGCACAGGAGCGACCATCTTCGAGGTACATACGCCCTACAGTGCTGACATCCACTTGCTGCTCAACGGACGAGTAATAGTCAGGGCCCGGGGAAGGCATCTCAAGCACACGACGGCCGAGCCGGGCGTGTATCGCGTCGAGGTTTACCGCAGTTACCGGTTGGGTCGCCGGGGCTGGGTCTTCAGCAGTCCGATCTACGTCACATAACTTGAAACAGGCAGAGTTTGCTACGCCAAAACTACTCAGCCGTCTGGCCTGGATTGGAAGCCGAAACTTGTTTCGGTGGCATTGTCGTCGGTCTCTGTTGCGCAAACGGGGCTTCGGGATTGCCCAGGACGCCAACGAGTTGGCGCATCCATCCCCATCGAGAAACGTGAATAGCAAGGCCGGTTCTACCTGGGAGATAGAACCGGCCCTTTCGTTTCCGATTTGCCCCGGCAAATCGAGATTAGCCGTGCATCCTGTGGTACTTAGCCTCGAGTTCTTCATGTGTCTCTGGATGGTCCGGATCCGGCACGCAGGCGTCCACGGGGCAGACCAATGCGCACTGCGACTCATCGTACCACCCTACACACTCAGTGCATTTTTCGGGGTCAATGACGTAGATCTCGTCCCCCTCGGAAATCGCCTCGTTGGGGCACTCGAGCTCGCAAGCACCGCAAGCAATGCACTCTTCCGTGATCTTGTAAGCCATTCAGTTACCTCCTTGTTGTCAAAAGATTTTTGAGGAAGGCCTCCACACCATTGTGGGTGAGTGACGGCGTCTCCCTTGACGAACAGCCAATGTGAAATTATACTGCCCTCGTGAAAATTAGGCAAGTTGCAAACAGTTTGCGACAATAATCTACAGACTGCACAAGGTCCTGGCCCGGCCCGCTTTCGAAGAAGTCGGCGTTCTCCTGGAGGTCGGTTGTTCCAGGGATAACTTCTATTGTAGCAATACTTGCATCTTTGTCAAGGCACTTGCTACACCTCAGAGCCCGATCAACAGGAGCGCAATAATGACCCACTCTCCCCCCCGCAGCAGAGACTTTCGCCCATACCTGGGTGTAGGGTTGGGAGTGATGACTGTCTCCACGGCCGCCATCCTCATCCGCCTGGCTCAGGCTGAGGCTCACTCCCTGGTCATCGCCGCCTGGCGCTTGACGCTGGCGACCTTGATCCTGACCCCCTTCGCACTGGCCACTTGCCGCTCCGAGCTACGCGTACTGACGCGCCGCGAGTGGATCAGCATCCTGGTCTCTGGGCTGTTGTTGGCGCTTCACTTCGCCACCTGGATCACCTCGCTGGCCTACACCTCGGTGGCGGCATCCGTCGTGCTGGTGTCAACCAGCCCGCTCTTCGTCGGAGTGGCATCTCACTTGCTGCTGCGCGAACGGCTGTCGCGAGGTATGGTCGTGGCGTTCCTCGTCGCCATGGCCGGCAGCATGCTCATCGGCCTGGGCGACTTGGGGGAGGGTACCCATCGGTTGAAGGGCGACGTGCTGGCCCTGATGGGCGCAATGGCAGGCGCAGGCTACTTCCTGATCGGGCGACGGCTGCGGGTGCGGCTCTCGCTCCTGGCCTACGTGTTCCCCGTCTACGGCACCGCCGCGCTGGCACTGATGGCCGCCATGCTGTCCTCCGGTCTCCTCCCCAGGATCCCTCACCGCCCACAAACCTGGCTGTGGCTGCTGCTGATGGCGCTGGGCCCGCAGATTCTGGGTCATTCGTCGCTGAACTGGGCGCTGCGCTACCTCTCGGCGACCTACGTCACCATTGCCACACTGGGGGAACCGATTGGTTCTACGCTGCTGGCCTGGTGGTTGCTGGGGGAGCGACCATCGCTCTGGGCTGTGGTCGGCGGAGCGTCGATCATGGCAGGCATCGCCGTCGCCTCTCACGCCGAGCACCCGGCGGAAGAACAACCGCCTTGCCAACCCGACCCTATTGGGCTACAATAAGACGAAAGCCATTTGGGCCCCAACGCGATTAAAGGAACAACCAAGGAGGGTAAAACGATGCAGGTTCGATGCCAACGCTGTGGCTACATGTTCACCCTGAGTCGTGAGGCGGTGGCAGCCGCGTTGGAGGAGGCAGAGCGAACCCAGGCTAAACACTACAACGTGAATTGCCCCAAGTGCCGGCACCAGATTAAGGTGCCTATTAAGGATATGCAGCGCTTCCGACCCCGACGAGAGGAATAGGACACAGTGTGCCCCGGCCTGAAGCGCCGTGGCTGGCCACCGGCCTAAAGAGCCGGGGTTGGGTTTCCCAGCGCTGCCTGTTCACGCCTACTCCGACGTGGTTGTCTCCAACCGCAGGGGTCGGTAGAGCACGCCGGGCCAGACCTCCAGCGCTGGGGAAGTATCGTCGAACCAAGTGACGTAGAGAGCATCGAACTGTCCTCCCGCTTTCATCGCCTGCAGCGTCAGGTTGACCAGGTCGCGGAAGGCGGAATCACCCGGCGGAAGCCCCAGCGCCAGCGGTACCTGGGTCAACCGCAGCGGAAGCACGCCCAGGCCCGGCGTGGCGTAGGCCGGCTTCAGCAGGTCGGCCCGCTCTCCGGCGACCGCCACTACCCGCCCCTCTTCCAGCAACGCGATGGCCGCTTCCAGCGTCGGCCGCGGCAGCACTGTTAGCGAAACGGACGCGCCCTGCGCCGCTGTCAGCAGCACCTCTCGGCTCCCGCTCCCTTCGACCACCGCCACCTGCTGCCCGCTCAGGCTGGCCACGTCGGTGATCAGCGTTCCGGCTCGCACCAGCAGCCCCTCACCCGCCACATAGGTCGTCAGGCTAAAGTCCAGTTCTAACTCGGCGGCCCGGGTATGGACCAGCCCGCCTACCAGCAGGTCAGCCTGGCCCGTGCGCAGCATCTCCTTCCCCATCTCGTCCGATGCAGGGACGAAGTCCACCGCCGTACCGTCGCCCAGCCAGCGCTCGGCCACCTGCCGCACCAGGCTGACATCGTAGCCGGCCAGCGCGCCAGCCTCGTCCACGTAGGCGAAGGGGGCACGGCCAAGCACCAGTGCCACGAGCAGCCGGCCTCGCGACTGGATGGCAGTGATGATGTCGGGCACCCTCGTCACGACGGGCCCGTCCGCCAGGGAGGGCACCTCCTCCCCCGGCCAGCGCTCGACGGCGGGCGGCAACTCCGGCGCGAACCAGCGGGCGTATAGGTCCGCGTAGGTGCCATCAGTGACCATTTCCTGAAAAGTCAGGTTAACCAGGTCAGCGAAGAAGGGATCATTTTGCGGAAAAGCAAGCGCCACCGGAGCCGCCGTATACTGTCCGACTACAGCCGTCTCGGGGAGCATGCGCCTCCCCCAGAAAAGCCGGCGGCGCAGCCCGGCCACGGCGTCCACATCCCCATGGCCCAGCGCAGCCACCGCTGCGTCGAAGCGGTCGTAAGGCTGAAGGGTGAGAGTGAACGGCACTGCTGCTCCCAGCGCGTCTTCGGCTTCCCCCCAGGCCACGACGCCCACCGGTCGCCCCTCCAGGTTCGCCGGGCCGCCGATGGCAGCGCTGTCGGCGGCGCGCACCAGCAGCGCCTGGCCATCAATGAAGTACGGCAGGCTGAAGTCAGCCCCCGCCTCCCGGTACTGCGTGTGGGTGAGGGCCGCGATGACGAGGTCTACGTCGCCAGCCTGCAGGTGCTCGATGGCGGTGTCGGAGCGCACCTGGCGAAACTGGATCGCCTGGGCATCCCCCAGCCAACGCCGGGCCAACTCTCGCCCCATGTCCACGTCAAAACCGGTCAACTCCCCCTCCTGGGTGACGTAGCCGAAGGGTTGCAAGTCGTAACGCACGCCGACGAGCAAGTACCCCCGGGCGCGGATGCGGGCTCCGGTCGTCGCGCTGTCCGGCAGGGGAGTCGGCGTGGGGGACGGGGGTGTCGCTATGGGGCTGGTGGTAGCGGCGGTCTCTGCCCCGTCCCCGGCGGTGCAGGCGGTCAGCAGGAAGGTGACGAGCAGCAGCAAGAGAGAGAAGTGGGGAACGTGATTGGAGCGCAGCCAACCAACACACGCCCGGCGATGTGGGCTATCCCAGTTCATTCCACTCAGCGGCGGTGATTCTGCGGCCAACGATCTCTTCCACTTCCCGGATCATCGTCCGAAGTTGAGGTACGGAGTACTCGGCATTGGAAGGAATAGCCAGACGGTGCTGCCCATAGACCATAAACTGATGACGTGTGCCGGAGAAGGGGCCGTCAAAACCGATTTCCCGCAGCCGACAGATGAAGACGCGACGTTTACATGGCGCCCACCGGCTCATACACCGGCTCCTTGTTCAGATCAATACCTGCGATGACCGGCAATGGGTGCCCCAGTTTAAGGCCAACCAGAATCCAGTCCTCCAGTGTAGAACGCAGTTCTTCCTCACACTCACGTAGGGTAGAACCGAACGCTACCACCCCTTTGCAAGGTGGAATACGGCCGGCAAAGGTACCATCTTCCAATTTGTCATAGACGGCATGAGCCATTGCCCGCTCTACATATTCCGTCAGGATAAACCGTATTACCATCAAACAACCCCCTGGTTGAGCAAGTGATACGTCCAAGGCACGGTAAACAGGTACATTATAGCACACCTACTTTGTGCCGGCAACGCTGTACAGACGATATTCGCGTATATAGGCTTCGACCAGCGGCGGAACCAGGTAGCGCAGCGGCAATCCCTCACGAACGCGCTGCCGCAGATCGGAGGCGGCGACGTCCAGGTGCGGCACGTCGAGCCAGACCAATCGCTCTCGGATGCCCGGCACGGCCCGCTCCAGCGCGGCCAGATCTGGTACGCAACCAGGGCGCTGCATCACCGCCAGGCGGGCCTGCCGCACAATGCCCGCCGGGTCACGCCAGGTAGGGAACTCGGCCAGGCTGTCTCCACCTATCAAGAAGAACAACTCCGCTTCCGGGTACTCCTGGCGCAGCAGGGCCAGCATCTCGACCGTGTAGTGCGGGCCGGGGCGATCCAGGTCCACACGGGAAAGAGCAAAGGCAGGATTGCCGGCGATGGCTGCCTCTACCATCGCCACGCGGTGATGGGCTGGCGTGATGGGGCGACCGGGTTTATGGGGCGGCTGCCCGGCCGGGACAAAGAGGACGCGGTCGAGCCGGAGTTGTACACGGGCATTCTCCGCCAGCGCCAGGTGCCCGTAGTGTGGCGGATCGAATGTGCCACCTAAGATGCCGAGGCGCAGGCACGGGCACGGGGCTGAACCCCCGTGCTGAGAGAGCGAAGCCCCTTCGGGGCTACCCCCCCCGCCCCCCCCTACCAGGGGGGGAGAAAGGGGGATGCCGCCCCCCTGTACCGGGAAAGACCGCTCCTGGCCCCCGCCCCCCCCTACCAGGGGGGGAGAAAGGGGGGGATAGGGCTTTGCTCTTTCAGCCCGGACGTTCACGTCCAGGGCACTTGTTTCACCTTCACTCCGCATCGTCTCTCGCTGGCAGTGGTTTCACCATATACAGCCAGGTGCGGATGCCAAACAGCCGCCCGGTCAGCCACTCCTCGATCTGTTCCTCCAGCCGAAAGCCGAAACGCTCGTAGAGGTGCCAGGCAGGGTTGGACGCCGCCACGTGCAGGGACAAACTCCCCTTGCCACGCGCACGCGCCCACCCCGCGACGCTCTCCAGAAGTTCCCACCCGATGCCCTGGCCACGAAAATCGGCGGTCACGGCGATGTTACTGATGTAGGCCGTGCCCCAGACAGTCGCCTCGTGCAGCAGCACCAGCCCAATAGTGGCCCTCAAAGTGTAGAGCGGGCCGACTTCCCGAAGAATAATCTGGAGCTGCCTCAAGAGGTCGCTCAACCGCTCGCGCCGCGCCGTCAATTCGAGCACGCCGACCACCTGCCCATCCGCCTCGGCCACGAACAGTGCACACGATCCCCGTTCGAGCATCAGCCGCTCTATCTGTGCTATGGCGCGAGGAGCACGGTCAACCCGGCTCCCGAAAACGATGCCAAACTTGTTGATGAAACTCTCGACCAGGATTTCGCCCACGCGGGGCACGTCTTCGACCGCGGCCGGGCGCACCACGACCGCCGATTCGCCATTCGCCATTCGCAATTCGCAATTCGCTATTCGCTATTCGCCATTCGCAATTCGCGATTCGCTATTCCTCCCATACCAATTCTTCCTCACCGATGCAGACCGTATCCCCCGCTTGCACGCCCGCCTCCTCCAATGCCGCCACGATCCCCATGCGCTCCAGCGCCCGTTGGAAGCGGCGCACCGCCTCGTCCAGGTTCCATATCGTCATCGCCGCCAGCCGCTCGACCTGCACGCCACGCACTCGCCACCCGTCCTCCTCCCGCTCGATGGTGAACGCTGCCTCGTCCTCGCCGGGTCGAAAGACAGGCATCTCCCAGGCCGGGGCCTCCTCCGGCAGTTCGGCCAGCATCTGCGCGGCGCGGTAGAGCAACTCCCGCGTGCCCTCCCGCCCCAGCGCGGAGATCGCTAAGCCTGGGTAGCCCTGCGCTTCGAGCGCTGCCTCTATCTCCGGCCAGCGTGCCTGCACCTGGGGCAGATCCGTCTTGTTCAAAACCACCAGTTGGGGCTTCTGCGCCAGGCCATGGCCGAACGCCACCAGTTCGCGGTTGATGGCCGCGAAATCCGCCAGTGGGTCAGTGGAGAGGCCGTCGAGGAGGTGGATCAACACGCGGGTACGCTCGATGTGGCGCAGGAACTCGTGCCCCAGCCCCTTGCCCTCCGACGCCCCCTCGATCAGGCCGGGGATGTCGGCCAGGACGAACTCAGTCTGGTCATCAAGCACGACGACGCCGAGGTTGGGCTGGAGGGTGGTGAAGGGATAGGGCGCGATTTTGGGTCGCGCAGCAGTTACCGCCGCAAGGAGCGTGGACTTGCCGGCGTTGGGCACCCCCACCACGCCCACGTCGGCCAGCAACCTCAGTTCCAACCGCAGATTGCGCTCCGGGCCCGGCTCGCCGTGCTCGGCGATACGGGGGGCCTGGTTGGTGGAAGTGGTAAAGCGGGCGTTTCCCCGCCCACCGCGCCCACCTCGCGCCACGACTAACTCCTGCCCTGCCTCGGTCAGGTCGCCCAGCAACTCGCCGCTGCCGGCATCGTACACGACGGTGCCAAGCGGCACCGGGACGCGCAGGCCCGCGCCATACGCACCGTGCTGGTTCTTGCCCCGCCCGTGTTCGCCGCGTGCGGCCTTGAAGTGGCGCTTCCTGCTGAAGCGATAGAGCGTGTTGAGATGGGGGTCGACGTAGAGCAGGACGTCGCCCCCCTTGCCGCCGTCACCGCCGGCCGGCCCGCCGTAGGGGACGTACTTCTCGTGCCGGAAGGCGACGCATCCATCACCCCCGTCGCCCGCCTTGACGTAGATCCTGGCCTCGTCGTAGAACATCGCCAGGCTAGGATACCGCATATTGGGGGGATGTCAAGAACGTATTTGCCCCGTGCCGACAAGTGTGATAAGATACGTTCAGTTGACACCGACTGCTCGGCGACAAGGCTGCTCCAGAGAAATAATCATCCCAATGTCATTCTGAGCGGAACGCAGTGGAGCGAAGAATCTCATGCCACAGTGCCTTGAAGCCTACCCAGGGCGAGATTCTTCGCTACGCTCAGAATGACACACGCTGCAAGATGGGATACTTCAAATTCTGGGTAGTCTCCCGCTTGGGTGTTGTTCCCCATTTCGCTCTAAAGGAATCGCCAGATCCCGTCGCCAAGCCGCTGGATCTGGCGATCCAGCGGGAGCGAGGCGGCACAGGTGGCCCTGGTGAGCCAGCAACACTCTACGGGGGGACCACCAAATTCTGGAAGCCCCCAAATGAACGGAGCATGGGCGCGGGCATCATCAGAAGGAGGGCAAGCAATGACCACCACCCATCAGGATTTTGACCTCTGCCTGGAAAAGGGGAAACAGGCCCCAAATGAGTTCGTGGCCTACGTACCAGATGGCGACGGTGGCCGGGCGGTCGAGCACGCTTTCACTCTGCGCACAGGCACGCTGAAGATGCGCGAAGACCTCAAGCGGCTGGAGGCCTACTCGCTGCACAAGGAACTGGTGAAAGACGACTTCCACGTCCGGTTCGGGCGGATGCTGTACCAGGCAGTCCTGGGCGGCGACGTGGGCGCGTGCTTTGCCGAACGACTGGCCGGCGCCCGGTCCGCTGATAGAGGTTTGCGCCTGCGGGTACGCGTGGACGAGGGCGCGCCGGAGTTGATGAACCTGCCGTGGGAGTTCCTGCACGATGGTGAGGATTTCCTGGTGACCCGCTGGGAGACGCCGGTCTCCCGCCTGCCCCTGGGCGTCGCCCGGCGCGACAAACGGCCTCTGGAGCGCACGCTGCGCACGTTGGTGGTGGTCTCCAGCCCGCTGGACCTGCCCGACCATCTGGTGCTCAACACCGAGCGGGAGCAGGAGGTCATCCTGGCCGCATTGGACAGGCTCCAGTGCAAGGGGCTGGTGGAGATTGACTTCTGCGAGGACGCGGCGCTGGACACCATCCAGGACTATCTCTCCGAGCGGGAATACGACATCCTGCACTTCACCGGCCATGGCGTCTATAACGAGGACAAGGGACGGGGCGAGCTGCTGTTGGAGGACGAACAGGGCTACAAAAAGCCCCTGACCAACGAGGAATTCGCCACCCTGCTGCGCGGTTACCCATCACTGCGGCTGGTGGTGCTCAGCGCCTGCCAGTCGGCGCGCACCGCCAACAACGACGGCTACGCCGGGCTGTCGCGCCGCCTGGTGAAGCAGGGAGTGCCGGCGGTGCTTTCGATGCAGTACTCGGTGCTAGACGCAGCGGCCATCCTCTTCGCCGGCCGCTTCTACACCGGGCTGGCCAACAACAAACCGCTGGATGTGGCCCTGACCGAGGCGCGCCTGGCCCTTCGACTTGACCGTCGCCCTGAGCCTGTCGAAGGGTCAGGGCAGGCCCTGCAACTGGCCAAAGGGGAAGAAGGCGATGCGCGGGTGGACTTTGCCACGCCGGTGCTGTTCCTCAACGACCCGGCCGGCGTGAGCGTGGCCCAGGTGCGACCAGAGGTCGAGGAAGTGCGGTTGGACAGGCCGATTGACTGGAGCACGGTCTCGGTGATGGACAAGGGTTTTGTGGGGCGGCGGCGGGAGATGCGCCGCATGCGTCACGGCTTCACCAGCGGGCGGCAGAGGGCCTTTATCATCCACGGGCTGGGAGGCATCGGCAAAAGTGTGCTGGCCACCCGCGTCGCGACCAAACTGCGCCAGAACTTCGCCGGGGTCAAGGCCGTGCGTATGACGCCGCCTACCCGGCCCGAGGACATCCTCTCCGAACTGAACGGGTTCCTCAACCTGGCGGGGGTCAATGCCTTCAACCAGGTCATCCACGCGCAGATGAAACTGGAAGCCAAGACGGGGGCTATGGCCCAGATCCTGACCCAGGTGCCGTTGTTGCTCATCTTTGACAACTTCGAGGACGTGTTGAGCAAGGGGCAGGCGGTGCGGGTGGCCCCCTCCCCGACCCTCCCCCAATTCTGGGGGAGGGAGCAGGTGACTGGCCCAGCGGGGGAGAAGGCGGACGAGATCGCCGACCCGGCGCTGGCCGAATTCTTCGAGCAACTGGTCAAGAGCGTGGCCCAGGGGAGCCGCTTCATCTTTACCACGCGTTACGATTTCGACCCGGCGCGGGGGCGGCTGACAGGCGAGATCGAGCACCTGTCCCTGGGCGAGTTGCCGTTCCCCATGGCCGTGCAGTGCATGAACAACCACGACGTGCTGTCTCCCCTGCCAATCGTGCCGCCGCAGAAGGCCCGCCTGCCTGGCGTTTCGCCCCTGGCCGATGATGTAGGGGCAGGCATTTTGCCTGCCCTCCCACCCCCCACATCCCCCCTGCCCCCCATCACCAAGCGCGAGTTGTACGGCAAACTGGGCGGCCACCCCTACACGATTGACGTCTTCGCCCGGCGGGCAGCGATGACGGGGGTGGCCAACACCTGGCTGGAGATCGAGGACGTGGAGCGGGAGATGATCGAGTTCACGCTGCTCGACCGCACCTACGCCCAGTTGCCGCCGCGGGCCCAAACGCTGCTGATGCGGGCCAGCATCCTGGAGGAGGCCCCGCCGCTGGAGGGATTGCAGTGGATGATGGGGGACGAGCGCGACGCCAGCCCCGCGATTGACGCCGAACTGAAGGCCTTGCTGGGCTGGGGCATGCTGGCCCGCCAGGAGAGAGGCCGGGGCGAGGTGGTCTACCCCATGCACGCGCTGGTGCACGACTACGCCCGGCGACAGTTGGCCGAGAGCGGCGAGGACGAGACCGCCCTCCTGCTGCGGGCAGCCCGGTTCTGGGAGTTGCGGGTGAAACAGACAAAAGACCTGTGGGACCTCCTGCGAGCGCGGGACTACTACTACCGGGCGGGGGAGTACGAGAAGGCGGATGAGATAGCGCAGGCCGCATGGGAACCAATGCTGCGCTGGGGCCTCCTGGAGCGGCTCATCGGACTGCTGAACGAGTCCATCGAGACGCTGGAGGGGACGAGCAAAGCGGTGGCTACGGGGAATCTGGCCACCGTGTACGAGATGATGGGCGACTACAAGATGGCCCTCCAGATGTACGAGCAAGTGAGGGCATTGTTTGAAGCGCAAGGAGACAAAAGAAACGTGGCCACTGCACTGCACCAGATTGGCATGGTGTACCAGCAACAGGGAAACTATGCCGAGGCGCAGGCCAAATATGAGCACAGCCTGGCGATCAAGAGGGAACTGGGCGATAAGAGAGAGATTGCGGAGACCCTGAATCAGTTAGGGGGTGTTCACCATCTGCAGGGGAACCTGAAGGAGGCGCAGGCTCAATATGAGCAGAGCCTGGCAATGCGGGTGGAACTGGGCGATAAACGTGGGATTGCCACGTCCTTGCATCAGTTGGGGATGATTCACCAGGAGCAGGGGAACCTGGGAGAGGCGCAGGCCAAATATGAGCACAGCCTGGCCATTGCAGTGGAACTGGGCGATAAACGTGGGATTGCCACGTCCTTGCATCAGTTGGGGATGATTCACCAGGAGCAGGGGAACCTGGGAGAGGCGCAGGCCAAATATGAGCACAGCCTGGCCATTGCAGTGGAACTGGGCGATAAAAGTGGGATTGCCTCGTCCCTCGGTCAATTGGGGAGGGTTCACCAGGAGCAGGGGGGCCGCCGCGAGGCGCTGGAAAAGTACGTCCAGGCGTTGATGCTGTTCGAGCAACTTGGGTCGCCGGATGCGCAGATAGCGCGGAATGACCTGGCCCGGCTGCGGGACGAGATGGGAGAAGAAGCGTTCGCGGCAGCGCTGGCGGAATTGGGGGTCGAGGCCGGGGATGTACCCAGGCGCGGGTGAGCGCGGAGTTGGAGGAGGTGTTTGTGGAGGCGGGGAACCGGTTGGTGGAGGCGTTGCGGGGATCTTGAAACACGAATGGCACGAAGAGACGAATGGCACGAATCTCGCTCCCTTGCGCTTCGGGGACTGGAGTTTTGATTCGAAATGACAAGACAACGTTCGTGAAATTCGTCCATTCGTGTTATTCGCGATTCGAAATCTTTGCGCTAATTCGCTGGTTAGAAAAGGAGTGAGCAACATGGCAATGCGTGTGTTCAAATGCCCGTTCTGCGGGTACAAATTTCGGGATGACCCGGAGGAGCGCTACCGGCGGGGTAGGGGGCCCATCGTGAGGGGAAAACCAGAGCCATCCCGCACACAGGCGAAGTACACCGTGGACCTGACGTGCCTCAACTGCGGACGGGATTTTGAAGTCGAGGTGGAGGTATGAGATGGGCAACCGCATGAACGAGATAGAGGAACGCGTGGCGCAGCAGGCCGGTCTGAGCGACGAGGAACTGCCCATCGCCCCCGATCCCAACCTCAAGTTCTGGAAAGACACCGCCAAGGGGCTGCTGGGTGAGTCCGTCAAATCTATAGAGGAAACGGCCAAACAGATCATCGGCGTGGCAGGCATCCTGGAAGGGCTCTACTTTCACGCCATCGCCTACTCGGACGTGCGGGGCAGCCTGGGCAGCGGCTGGCTGCTCCTGTTGTACGTGACCCCGCTGGCCTTTTGGCTGGTCAGCCTGTGCTTCGCTTTGCTCGTCTTCTTCCCCCGCACCTACGCCAGCAACATCAGTTCCTGGCGGGAGAGTAAGGCGGCTTTTGAGCGCATCGTGGCCTACAAGCACGCCATGCTCAAGACGGCCGGTATTTTCCTGGCCCTGGGTGCTTTGGCCCTGTTTGCCGCTATGGGCGCCTATCTGGCAGGGTAGAGCATCAAGACCTGACAGGTTTCCACGAATTTCGTCACTTGGGGTCCCATTTCTTGGTAAGAACCTGTCAGGTCTGATCATACCGGGAATTGCTGCTGCTCGCCCGATGCTGGTTGGGAAAATGAGGAAACCTGCGCCACCACCATCCCCGCCAGCATCAGCCCACAGCCCAGGTATTGCTGGGCCGTCAGCGCCTCGCCCAGGAGTAGGTAGCCGAAGAGCGCGGCGAAGACGGCCTCCAGGCTGAGGATGATGGCGGCGTCAGTCGCGGGTGCCCGCCGCTGCCCCACTACCTGGAGCGTGAAGCCCAGCCCCACCGAGAGCACGCCGGTGTAGACCACTGCCCACCAGGCAACGGCCAACCCCTGTAGGGGTGTGGCTTGTCCACACCCGACTTGTCCACACCCGACTTGTCCACACCCGACTTGTCCACACCCGACTTGTCCGCGCCCGTACTCCAGCCCCAACCCCAGCACCATGCTGAGCAGCGCGCAGACGAAATACTGCACCAGCGCCAGCCGCAACACGTCCACTCGCTGCGCAAGATAGCCGATGAGAATGAGGTGCAACGCCCACAACACAGCCCCGGCGAGTTCCCAGCCGTCGCCGGGAGCCAGCGCCAGCCGCCCCACCCCACTCAGCAGGCACAGTCCCGCCGCTGCCAAGAACGACGCGATCCAGGCAGACCAGCGCGGCCACTGCCGCCACCCCAGCGCCAGGAACAGCGGCACCAGGACGACGTACAATCCGGTGATGAAGCCCGCCTTGCCGGCGGTGGTGAACCGCAGACCTGCCTGCTGGAAGTTGGCTGCACCGAAAAGCAGCAGCCCCGCCAGCGCCCCTCCCCACAACTCGAGCCGGGGCAATGCCCGCCAGCGTCGCCCCACTAACGGAAGCAATGTGAGCGCGCCCAGCGCGAAGCGGGTGCCATTGTAGAGGAAAGTGCCCAGGTGCGCTGCCGCCACCCGCTGCGCCACGAAACTACTGCCCCACACAACGGCGACGGCAAGCAGCGTCAGGTCCGCCCTAAGCCTCTCACCGCGAGGAAAGGCCAGGCTTCGCCCCTCCATCATCCATCATCCCGCATCCTGCATCCTGCATCCTGCATCTTGCATCCTGCATCCTGCATCCTGCATCCTGCACCCAGTTATTCGTACCGCAGCGCGTCAATCGGGCTCAGCAGCGAGGCCCGCCGGGCCGGGTAGATGCCGAAGAAGAGCCCCACCGCCGCCGAGAAGGTCGTCGCCAGCAGTACCGATTGAGGCGTGACGACGGCGCGGAAATCCTCGATCAGCGCGGACACGACCTCCGCCCCCAACGTCCCTACGCCAATGCCCACGAGACCCCCGACCAGCGAGAGTGCCATCGCTTCGAGCAGAAACTGCCACAGGATGTCCCGTCGCCGCGCCCCCACCGCCTTGCGCAGCCCGATCTCCCGCGTGCGCTCCGTCACCGAGACCAGCATGATGTTCATAATCCCGATGCCCCCCACCAGCAGGCTGATGCCCGCAATCGCGCCCAGGAAGGCCGTCAGCACACCGGTGATCTGGCCGAAGATGTCGAGGATGTCCGCCTGGCTGATGATGGAGAAGTCGTCCTCGTCGCTGAAATCAATGTCGTGCCGTTCGCGCAGGATGGTGGCGATTTGCTCCGAGGCCGTCTCCATGCGGTCTTCGCTGACCACCTCGACAAAGATGACGGAGACCCGGTGCTCGCCCGAGCTACTGCGAGATGGGAAGAGGCGAGTCTGCGCCGTCGTCAGGGGCACCAGGACAATGTCGTCCTCGTCACCCATCTGCGATCCCCCTTTCTCCTCCAATATGCCGATGACGCGGAAGGGGATACCGTTGATCTTCACCGTCTGCTCCAGCGGGTAGGGGTTGTCCGGGAAGAGGTGCTCGACGACGGTCTTCCCCAGGAGGGCAACCCGCGCCCGGCCGTTCATATCTTCCTGGTCAATGAACGTCCCCACCTCCGGGAGCCAGTTGCGCACCTCAGCGAAGTCAGGTGTGATGCCCGACACAAAGGTGATCGTATCTCGCCGTCCCGTGGCGACCACAGTTGAGCGCATCGTCTGCGGAGAGACAGCCACCACGTCAGGGGCACGGATGGGGTCACGCAGCGCCTCCACGTCCCCGTTAGTCAACTCGGCCCCACTTGCACTCATACCAGGCGGACTTGATCCTGTTTCCTCCATCGAGCCAGGGAAGACGAAGAGCAGATTGGAGCCGACGGCTTGAAACTGTTCCTCAATGTAAAGCGAGACCCCCTCGCCCGCCGACATCAGCGTGATGACCGCGCCGACACCGATGATGATGCCCAGCATCGTCAAGGCAGCCCGCAACTTGTTGACCGCCAGGGCGCGGAAGGCCAGACGCATACTCTCCAGGATGTTCACACTTCCCCACCCCTCGCCGCAGCCACCACCGGCTCCGCCACTACCTCGTTGTGGGTGATGAGCCCGTCGTGTATATGCACGATCCGCTGCGTGTGCCGGGCGATGTTCGGATCGTGCGTCACCAGCAAGACCGTGATCCCCCGATACCGATTCAACCATTGCAGGATCGCCATGACCTCCACCCCCGACTTACTGTCCAGATTCCCCGTCGGTTCGTCCGCCAGAATGATGGCCGGGTCGTTCACCAGCGCCCGTGCGATCGCCACCCGCTGCTGCTGGCCTCCAGAGAGTTCCGTCGGCGTGTGTGACATACGGTCCGCCAGCCCCACCGACTCCAGCGCCCGCTGTGCCTGCTTCTGCCGCTCCGCCCTCCCCACTCCCGCGTAGACCAGCGGCAGCATCACGTTCTCAAGGGCAGTCGTGCGCGCCAGCAGGTTGAAGGTCTGGAACACGAAGCCGACCTTGCGATTGCGAATTTGCGCCAGTTGGTCGTCGTTGAGGTGGCTGACGTCTTTTCCCTCCACCAGGTATGTACCAGATGTGGGCTGATCGAGGCAGCCGACGACGTTCATCATGGTGGACTTGCCGGAGCCGGAGGGGCCCATAATGGCCACCATCTCTCCCGCCTCCACCTCCAGCGAGACGCCGCGCAGGGCGTGTACTTCTACCTCGCCCATCTGATATACTTTGGTGACGTCCTGTAGTTCGATGACTGGCGATGTCATTTGCGCTCCCTGCTCTCACCGACGCCCGAAATCGAAAAGCATGGACTCTCGAACCCAAACAACCACGTCTCCCTCGGAAAGCCCGCCGAGCACCTGAACGCCCCCCTCGTGAGGCACACCTAACTCCACGTCTATCCGCTCAATGTCCTCTCCTACCTGCCGATGTACGTAGGTTTGACCTGTGTCACGATCCACGCGCACCACCCAGGTGGGGATCGTCAACACGTCGGTGAGTTCTTCCACGGTGATCGTCGCATTGGCCGTCATATCGACGCGGATGGAAGCATCGGTGGGAGCCAGCCCGATGACGACATCGTAGTAGACAACGCCTCCTTCGAGCGTGGCGGCCGGGGCAATGCGCTCGACGGTGCCGGAGATGACAATATCCGGCAGTGCCTCCACCGTCACCTCGGCGGTCTGCTCTTCCGATAGCCGCCCCACATCCATCTCGTCCACGCTGACGGTGAGGCGAAACTTGGAAGTATCGACCAGCGTGATGGCTGGCAGCCCGATTGAGGCCATCTCGCCGGCCGTGAGGTTGACCCCCGCGACGACGCCGTCGAAGGGCGCACGCAGCGTGGCGTACTCCAGCGAGAGTTCCGCCTGCTCCAGCGCGGCCTGCGCCTGCGCGATCCCCGCTTCGGCGGCGGCGATCTGCTCGTCAGTAGCACCATCCAGCAGCAAGTCCAGTTGAGCCTGCATCACGTCCCGCTGTGCAGCGGCGGCCCAGACGTTGGCCTGCGCCGCGCGAACCTGGCCGGCATCCGCGCCGGCCAGCGTTTCATCGAGGCGAGCCTGGGCGGCGGCCATTGCCTTATCGGTGGCGTTGAGATTGTAGCGCGCCTGCTCCTCGGGCGGGCCCAGAGCAGGGCAAATATCCTTTTCCTTGCCGTCCGGCAGGGTGATTGTCACGCATTTCATCGTCATGTCATGCATGTCCTCGGCGGCCTTCTGCTGTGCCATTGCCGAGGCGAGGTCAGCCTCAGCGGCAGCGATCTGCGCGGCGCTGGCGCTGGCTCCAAGTTGGTCGAGATTGGCGGCGGCGGCGCTCACCTGGGCCTGTGCAGCGCGCAGATTGGCATCAGCCGCCGCAACCTCCTCCGGCCGGGCACCAGCCTGGAGCTGAGCGAGTCGTGCTTCGGCCGATGCCAGCGCCGCCCGGGCCTGGTGCACCTGCAGCGCCAACTGCTCGCTATCCAGCCGCGCCAGCACATCACCGGCCTTCACCGTATCTCCCACCTCCACTGGCACCTCAGCGACCCGGCCAGGCACCTCGAAAGCCAGGTTAACGCGGGTCTGCGGCTCGACGCTGCCACTGGCCGAAATAGCCACGAGCATCGTGCCGCGCTTGACTACAGCGGAGCGGGTCTCCTCCTCCGGCGGCGCTGCCGGTCGCGACCGCCAGACGACTGTACCGACCACCGCTGCGATGATGACGGCACCCAAAGTCACGTAGAGCATCGTGCGCTTCATTGTTTCCTCTTTACTACCAGCGATTCCATCTGCGCCCCCTCACTGACGCTCGAACCCGAAAGGCGTGGAATCGGCCACCCAGACGATCACATCTCCCTCGGAGAGACCGTCGAGCACCTGAGCGACCCCCTTGTGACGCACGCCTAACGCCACGTCTACTCGCTCAATATCATCCCCCACTTGCCGATGTACGTAGGTTCGTCCCGTGCTACGGTCCACACGCACTACCCAGGTGGGGACCATCAACACGTCGCTGAGTTCCTCCACTACAATGGTCGCGTTGGCCGTCATATCGGCGCGAATGGGGGTATCGGTGGGAACCAGGTCAATGATGACATCGTAGTAGACAACGCCACCTTCGAGTGTGGCAGTTGGCGCGATGCGCTCGACGGTGCCGGTGATGACGATGCCCGGGAGCGCGTCCAGCGTCACCTCGGCAGTCTGCCCCTCGGCGAGCCGCCCCACATCCATCTCATCCACGCTGACGGTGATATGGAACCTGGAGGTATCGAGCAAGGTGACGGGGGGCAACGCGGCCGAGGCCATCTCGCCGGGAGTGACATTGACCTCTGAGACGACGCCGTCGAAGGGAACACGCAGCGTGGCGTGCTTTAGCGAGAGTCCTGCCAGTTCCAGTGCGGCCCGCGCCTGCGCGACCTGCGCTTCAGCGTCTGCGATTTGCTCGCCAGTAGCACCAGCCAGCAGCAGGTCGAGTTGGGCTTGCGCTGCATCCCGCTGCGCGGCGACGGCCCAGACGTTGGCCCGGGATGCACGAACCGCGTCAGCGTCCGCACCAGCCAGCAGTTCATCAAGTTCGGCCTGGGCGGCGGCCATTGCCTTATCGGCGGCGTAGAGATCGTAGCGCGCCTGCTCCCTCCTTGTCTCGTCCTGTGTATCCTCCATCGTCCTGTCGTGCGCGATCTGAGTAGCCTTCTGTTGCAACTCCGCCGAAGCGACCTGGGCCTCGGCGGCGGCGATCTGGGCATCGCTGGGGCCAGCCTGGAGTTGGTCACGATTGGCGGCAGCGGCGCTCACCTGGGCCTGTGCAGCGCGCAGGTTGGCCTCCGCCGCCGCGATTTCCTCTGACTGCGCTGCGGCCTGGAGCTGAGCCAGTTGCGCCTCAGCCAGCGCCAGGGCTGCCCGGGCCTGTTGCACCTGCAGCGCCAACGGCCTGGTATCCAGCCGCGCCAGCACGTCACCGGCCTCGACCCTGTCTCCCACCTCCACCGGCACCTCGGCCACCCGGCTGGGCGCGTCGAAAGCCAGGCTGACGCGAGCCTGCGGCTCAATGCTGCCACTGGCCGAGACAGCCACGAGCATCGTACCCCGTTCCACGACGGCGGAGCGGGTTTCTTCCTCTGGCTGGCGTGCCAGCCGCGACCGCCAGACAATCGCGCCGAGCACTGCTGCAACAATGACGACGCCCAGAATCACGTAGAGCACAGTGCGTTTCATTGTTTCCTCTCCATTAGTGACCAAAGTTCAAAGATGACCATGGTCATATTATAGGCAACGTGGGGCAAATGTCAAGGAGGAGAAGCGGAAATGACATGCGAAACGTCAAACTGCTTCGGAACTGGGGAATCGGGATTAGGATTGGAGACTGTATAACCGTCCCATCAGGGATGACAGCGTTCCTGGGGATGACGACGACCCCATCCCGGATGACGTAGTTCTCCGCTTCCACCATCCCCTCGTCAGGCACGTGAGGCCGGATGGTGACCTTTTCCCCGATGGGTGTAAATGGGGTGCTTGGGGGAGGTTTCAAATTTGCGCTCGTTGGTTTATAATTACAATCAGTGCGAATCCAATGAGAGCAGAAGGAGGCATCCCCATGAGACACTTTGTACGTGACACCGCCTTTCGACTGGTGCGGCGCGACCTGCTAGAGTTCATCGAAGATCACGAGGAGTACCTGCTGCGCATCTTCCGCGAGGAAATGGAGAAACTCGACAAGCGCATACCGGAGGAGCAGTTGTTCATAGACATCCGGATGGTGCCACTGGGCGAGGAACTGCTGCGGGCTACGCTGGCGACGCTGGGGCGCTTCCTGCGGGAGACCTGATTGTGGCTCCTGGCGGACGTGCCGGACGACACGTCCGGCGCGAGCACACCTCTTACTTCCCCAGCGCGGCCCGCACGGCAGAGCCTACGTCAATGAACCCACACCCGTAGACGTTGTTGGGCACGCCGGTCGCGTCACCGCAGGCACAGACGGGGTTGGAGAACAGCGCCACGAACGACCCCTCCGGCACCTCGTCTTCGACAGTGCAGAGGCTCTCCACTGGCTTTGGCACGGCCGCCTGGCAGATCAGTGCCTCCGTCGCGTCAACGTCGCCGATGAGCGCCGGGTCAGCCGACCACAGGAGCGCCACAAGCCCCGCCACGTGCGGCCCGGCCATTGAGGTACCGCCGGCGTAGCCGTAGCCGCCGCCGGGCACACTTGAACGCACCCAGTCCCCCGGTGCACTGACATCGGGCTTGACCAGGCCGCCCACCGGCCCCCGGCTGCTGAAACCGACAATGTCACCATAGTTATCTGCTGCGCCGACAGAGAAGACAGCGTCGTAGTTAGCGGGGGACGTGGTCGCCGTGCCGCAGGCTGGGCCATCGTTGCCCACACTGACGACCATCATAATTCCCCCCACCCGCAGCGCCTCGACCGCTGGCTCAAGCGTGTCGGGGAGGCAGCCCTCCCAGCAGGGACAGCCCCAGGAATTACTGACCACGTTAGGGGCTAAACTAACGTCGCCGTCGCTGAAGGGGTCGCCTCCGTGTGGGTATGGAGTAAGGAAGAACTCCATGCACTCGACGTAGGCTCCCGGATTGCCGAAGCCGCGCCGCATGTTGCGACAGCCGATCCAACGCGACCCCGGCGCGACCCCCGTGCGGTTGCCCGCGCCGTCGTCCCCCAGCACGATGCCCATCGTATGCGTGCCGTGGGCGTCGTCGTCGAAGGGAATAGCGGTATCGTCCCAGGCGTCATGCCAGTTGTAGTCGTGGTTGGCGCTCTGGCCATCCCAGCCCCGGTAGTGGGACTTGAGCGCGGGGTGGATCCAATCGTAGCCCGTATCCTGCCCGGCGACGACGATGCCCTCACCCGTCACCCCCAGCGCCCAGGCCTCGTCGGCGTGGATGGCCGCCAGGTTCGCCTGCACTTCCCCGACCGGCAGATTGTCCCCACCGTAGGGGAACGGGATACGGTGGGGGTACTCCCGCACATTGGGGTTGATGATCACCTGCGCCACCCCTGGCCGGCCCTCAAAGCGGCGCATCAGCCAGTGGTGCCCGTCCACGCGGATCATATTGATGATGTAGTAAGGGCGGTAGGGTACGTCAAGATCGTCCAGTTCAGTGCGCAGGGGAACCTGTGTGCGCTCGGCGGTCTCGACCAGCGTCTCGTAGACGTACTGCAACCGCGCCTCCCGGTCGGGGATGGCGTAAGCGGCGCTCAGGTCGGCCTGCTCCTCGAGGATGATGAGGAAACCGTCGTTGACGAAGCCCGGCTCGCCAGCGAAGACGTACAGCCCACCCCACGCGCCCCACAGGAGCACCGCCGCCAGCACTCCACTGGCCACCCAGGCCCGGCGCGGCACCCGCACGCGGCCCGCCAGCAGTTTACGCCCACCCCACAGCGCCAGGCTCAGCACCACCGTGGTCACGACAACAATAGTGTGGCTCAGAATATGCTGCGGTTCGGGGATGTCCTGAGCGATGACGTCGCGGGGGTCCACGAAGAGGAGTGGCGCGACGCGGTAGCAGAAAGCCACCAACAGCAGCGGGTAGACGCCACCCCCGCGGGCGCGCAGTTCGGCGAGCAGGAGGCCCAGCGGCAGAAGCGTGACGACATCTTGCAATGCACTCCACGCGGACGACGAGAGAATACCTGCGGCCACAAACAACCCATAGCAGGCACTGATAGTGATGAGTGCGGCCACCCACGGGCGGGTGAAGGTAGAGGTCAGCAGGAGGAAAACCAGCCCCCAGACAAGCAGCACCTGGGGGAGCGCCCATGCCAGCGATTGGAAAGCCAGGCTCAGGCTGGTGAGGCTGTCGCCCAGCGTGCCCACCACGGGCCAGGGGACGGTCACCAGCGCCGCTACAGCCAGCGCGAGCAGCGTGGTTGGCAGGTCGAAGCGGCTCAGCCCCAGCCACTCCCGCAGGCGGCGTGGGGATGCCCCCGCCAGGCGTGGGGCCAGCCAGGCGGCCAGGTACGCGTAGGGGACAAGGACTCCCAGTCGGAGCGCAGCGGCCCAAACCTCCTGCCACCGAAAGGTATGGGTGGAGTTGGGACTTTTTGGCAGCACGGCCCCCACTACCGCGTCGAGCAGGAGATAACCGGCGACGGTCATAAGCCCCACGGCGACTGCGGTGGTCGCCTCCCAGCCAGCCTGGCTGCGAGTGAGCAGCGCCACCCCGACGAAGGGTAACAGCAATAGCACAGCAGTGATGGCGATGGCAACTGCGGACACCACCTCCGGTGCGGCCGTTCTGCTCAGTGCGCTGCCGGTCAAGAACATCACCCCAGCCGGCACCGCGCCCAGCCACAGAAGCATCAGGATGATCACGGCCGCCTGGCTACAGCCAGTGCGCTTTACCCCTGCCTCCTCGCTCATGGATGAACTCCTGATTGGCAGTCCGATACTCAATGCTTGTGCTCAATGCTCCCCCAACAACCAGCGTCCAGCAGCTGTATTATAGGCCAGCATACCGGGATAGACAAACGCATACCGATGGGTTATAATCGGGCACCCGGCATTCCCGCATTTCCAAAATGCCAGGCACTGGGGGGAAAAGAGCCTTGACCATCATCAAGACACAGCAAGCGGGTCAAACGTCGCAACACAGCCCACTCCCGTCATTCACACTGCCTGCTCACACCGCCTGCCGTCCACGCCGCCGCGAACATGGCAACGCTGGCTATTCAGACCGGCGCAACCAGGCTTCACAACGCATCGCCCAGTAATATCCCCAGGAACCCTAGAACCAGCCCGATGTGCAAAAAGAGATGCGTGCGGGCCAGCCAGCCGACGACGGGCCCACCAGGCAGGAGTTGAAGTACGAAGTTGAGCACCACCAGGCCAACAGCAACGATAATAGGAAGCCCAGGCATACGGGCCAGAAAGCTAGTAATACGCTTCAGGTACTCGCCTACCATTGCACCTCCCCCCCACGTTCCACGTCCTGCGTCGTCCCTCGCAACTCATGGAAGCGGCCCACCAACCCACGCGGTAAACGCCCCACAATGCGCGTCCCCACCTCGGTGTGCTCCTCCCGTTCGATCAGACCTCGCCGATGGAAGAGGTCCACCAACTCCCCCAACCCGTAGGGGATGAGCACATCCAGCCAGGCCATCTGCGCTTCCAGCACCTCCTCGATGCGGGCCAACAAAGCCTCCAATCCCTCTCCAGTAAGAGCCGAGATAGCGACGCTGTTGAGAAACCTGGGCCGGCCCTGCTCCCGCCGGATCGCCAGATCCGGCGAATGGGCATCGAGGGCGGGTAGACGGTCGATCTTATTCAACGCGCTGACGATGAGCTTGCCAGCGGCACCGATTTCCTCCAGTGTATCGCGCACGGCCTCGGCCTGGCGCATCACCTGTGGGTGGGTGACGTCCAACACGTGGAGCAGAAGGTCCGCCTCGGTCACCTCTTCCAGCGTGGCGCGGAAGGCGGCCACCAACTGAGTGGGCAGTTTCTGGATGAAGCCGACAGTGTCGGTGAAAAGGGCCATGCCCCCGCCGGGTAACTCAACGCGGCGCGTGGTCGGGTCGAGCGTGGCGAAGAGTCTATCCTCCACCAGCACGTCAGCGCCGGCTAAGGCGTTGAGGAGGGTGGACTTGCCGGCGTTGGTGTAGCCGACGATGGCGACGACGGGAAGACCCTCCCGGCGACGCCGAGCGCGGTAGCGGCCCCGATGGGCGCGGACCTTTTCCAGTTCCTGCTTGAGTCGGGCGATGCGCCTTCCAATCACCCGCCGGTCGGTCTCCAACTGCGTCTCGCCAGGCCCGCGCACGCCGACACCACCGGTGACCCCGCCGGCCCGCCCACCCGCCTGCCGCGCCAGGTGGGTCCAGGCCCGTGTGAGACGTGGCAACCGGTACTCGTACTGCGCCAACTCCACCTGCAACGTCCCCTCGCGGGTGTGGGCGTGCTGGGCAAAGATATCCAGGATGAGCGCGGTACGGTCAAGTAGTTTGACTCCGTCATCCAGTACCTTCTCCAGTTCCCGCTGGTGACGCGGCGAGAGTTCGTCATCGAAAACGACCACATCGGCAGCAGTCTCCGCCACCCTCTCGGCCACCTCCTCGACCTTGCCCGAACCGATGAAGGTAGCCGGGTGGGGATGCTCAAGCCGCTGCACAGCCTGCCCCACCACCACGAGGCCGGCTGTACGGGCCAGTTGCGCTAGTTCGGCCAGGGATTCCTCAACCGGCCAATAGCCATCAGACAATGAGGACGCATGTCCCTTCAATTCAACCCCCACCAGGAAGGCCCGCTCCTGTGGAGGACCGGTGGGCTCAGGTAGTCTTGTGATCGCTCGCCTCCCTTTTCGCTATACCTCAAACTGCTGTCCGAGCCACGCCAGAGCACCCTCAGCCATCGTCCAGGCATCACCATAGAGATGCTGGTATTCGATGGCCTCGCTCCTCTCCCCCGCCTCCACGATATCTGACTCGTAGGAGCCGATAGGCTTCTTGCCCAACAGAAAAACCGGCACGAGCGCGTTCTTCCTAAATGCTTGCCTCAGCCGCCTCTGTGCCGGACGCTGGTCACCGCGCCAGCGAAACTCCACCAATGCCCGGTTGTATGCCCAGTGGCACAGAGGGTCACCAGAGTACACCGCCATAACTTGCTGTGCCTCGCGCTCCTCCTCCAGTTCAAGCAACATGGCCACCAGCACGTAGCGTGCCCCCTGGTTATCGTTCGGGTTGAGGGCGATCAGTTCCCGGAAGTGCGTCACGGCCTCCCCCCGTTTCTCCTGCCGCCAGAGGCAATAGCCCAGCGCGAACCGGGCGCGCATGTACGGGCGTGTGATCGCCATGCCCCAGAAGCCATCTTTGTACTCGATGAGGAAATCGGGGCCTAGCAACCGTTCCGCTGCGGCCACGGCCCGAGTGCACAAGTCAGTCGCCTCCTCCCACGATGGCGCGTCGTGCGCCAGCAAGAGGTAACCATCCACCGCATCAGGCGAGACTTCCAGCGCCTGCCGGGCAGACTGCGCCCGTTTCTGTTCCACCCGCTGCTCCCAGCCCTGGTAAGCCAGTTCTTGAGCCTGATGCCAGGGCAGGGTTGGTGGTGGGAAGCTCGGCTTCCGGCCAAGCACCATATATCGTGAAATGAGGATCTCAAGCTCTTCCTCGCTCTCAGGCTCCTCCTGTTCAGTCAGCACCGCCAGGTGCATAAATATCGACTCAGTGGGCCTCGGCTGGGCCGCTTTTGGAACCCGCCCGTCCGTGCCTATTGCCGGTGTGATCGCGAAGCGGCCCCCGGGTGGGATAACAGGTGACGAACGGGGCAGCGACGCCCGTCTACGGGACTTACGTCGTTTCATACGTCGCTTCGAGCGTGCCATGAACAACTCCTCGGTAACTGATCGCAGATGACCACTAACTGTTAATCATGATTATACGGCTTTTCCCCCGTTTCACAACCTACCGCTCACCTGGTCACACCGTCCACCACGGCAAGCACCCTTACCGGTAATAAGCCATCTCCCACTGGTCAAGTTGCGCAGTGGTACCACTCGCCAGCCGCCAGCCGGCATCTGTACGCACGACTGTCCACCTGACGTCCCACAGCGTGGCGATGATGCGCCCATCCACGTTGTCATAGGCGCGCACCTGAGCGGCGACGGTGGCGGTATCTCCGCTGCGGGCGAGTTCATGCACCGCGCCGACCTCCGCAGCGACGGTGGTGACGAAGCCGACTGCCCACGCCTCGTATGGTCGGGCGGCCTGGGCAGAACCGCTCAGCAGGCCGTAGGCCCCGGGCAGGTCACAGTCGGCTACCGCCAGATAGAAGGAAATGACGACGTGCTCAGGGGTATCGGTGCGGTAGGCGTGGGGACGGTCCAGATAGAACCAGGCATACCGCTCCCAGGTCCAGCCGTAGTTGGTCCCGTCCCAGGTATAGACCGCCTCCCACACCAGGTCGTCCCCAGCCTCGTAGCCGACGACCACCTCATCGGCCAGGTCGCCGTCAGCGTTCTCCAACCGCACCCCGGCCTCCCCCTCGAAGGGGGCTAACAATGCGTAAGCCGTTCCATCCCAGACGAAAATGTGGAGGAGATCGGTGCTGACCTCCGCGTGGCCCCAAACGAGGATTTCAACCCGCCCGTCGGCGTTGATGTCGCGCACATCCAATTCACAGGCGGAGTGCTCACCTAGGCCATGCTTTTCCCTCTCCAGCGGCCGCAGGTCGTGCCAGGTCTCGCCATCGAGGACGAAGGCCGCCAGTTGGGGCGGTTCACCAGGCTGCAAGTACAGCCCTATCCACTCCGGCTCCCCATCGTTGTCGGTGTCCTCCCAACGCAGGCACAGCGGCTCGACGCCTGCTGCCGCCAGCCGGGCCTGCCCCTTGGCAACGGTAGTGGCAACGGTGGCAGGGTCGAGAGCCGGCACAGGGGTTGGTGTGAGAGTGGGAGTAGGAGCGAGGGTGGGTGTGGGCATGGAGGTGGATGTGGGGAAGGGTGTAGGGGTAGATGTGAGTGGGGGAACGTGGGTGGGGAAGGGTGTGGGAGTGGGGAGGCAGGAGGCAAGAAGTAAGAGGCAGAGGAGCAGAAAGGCACAGGGGCAAGGGGACAGGGATGCAGAGGGGCAAATGTGACGCAGCATAGTCATTCCAGGCTCATCCCCCGCGGATGCTCGACCGTGAAATCGAAGCGTACGACCCGCTTTTCGCCCGGGGCCAGCGTGAGTGCCCAATCCAGCAGGTTCAGTTCTGTTTTCTCCGTCGGTTGGGGCTCGGCGGACTCCAGTTCATCCAGGATGATCCGCTCCCGCTTGATGAGTTCGGTCTGCGCGTCGAGGCCGCGCACCTCGTCTTCCAGCGATTCGACCTGCTCTGCCAGTTCACGCACGCGCCCGGCGGGCGTCTCGACGTAGAAGTCGCGTCGCACGTCCACGCCAAGTAACCGTGCGCGGGCAGTGCCACGGGCGGAGGCCCGTACCGAGGCAGGATCGAGTTTAAGGGACAGTTCCGGCATCTCCAGCCGGTGGCTGCCTGGCTCCAGCGTCACCGTGCCGCTGCGGGTGACCCGTGCGCGGCTGGGGTAGACAGCAACAGCGGTGATGATGATGATGATGATGGTTTGCAGTTCGGCCATCGTGCGCTCCTTTACATTACATCGGGTATACGTTCCCCACGTCCAGTATCTTCCAGCCACGCCGTGTGCGCCCCAGCCAGAGGGTGACCGACCAGCCCTCCTCGGCCAAGTCGGTAATCTCGCGTGGAACGGCGATGGGGCCAATGGTACCCTTGCCACGAGACATCCACCCAGATAGCCAGAGTTTGCCCGGCTCGACACGCTCAATGTCGAAGCGGTCGTCAATACGCTCCAGCACCTTCCCTGGCGACTGACTGTGGGCGAAGTCGTAGAACAAACCGGCCAGTTTTTCGGCCTTGGGGAGGCTGCGGGCAGCCTCGGCCCCTGTCTCGACGGCCATTTCTGCCTCCTCCGCCGTCGCGTAGTCCCTCTCCTCGAGCCAGCGGGCCAGTTTCTTCGTCACCGTACCGGCCGCCTTCAGCAACTCCTGGCTGGCGATGACCTTGCGCACCATAAAGTAATCCAGGAACTCACCCACGTTGCCCAGGATCTTCTCGGGGCCGAAGACGTCGCAGAACTCGACGTGCTGCTCGTTGTAGAGTTCGTCGAAGAGAGCGCCCTCCTCCTCGTCCAGGGAATTGTAGGCATAGCCGTTCATACTGGCCTCAAACAACTCAATGACGTCCTCGTAACGGGCGAAGGTACGCGGCTTGAGCCGCTGGCGCTGCTCGTCGAGGAATTCCTGCAAGACTTCGCTGATGGTCGGTTGAGTAATACCCTGGGGTTTGGTGTTCACCTGATCCTCCTTTCAGACACGGCATATTGGTAGATCGGTAGAAACGTGTCTTTTCGATAGAGATGCTCATGCGTCGTCTCTCCTTACTTTAGCCTCGCGCTCTATTCGCCGTCCACATCCAGGGCCCGACGAATGACCTTTGACAAGATGCTCACATCGAGGGGCTTCCGGATGACCTCCAGGTGTCCCCCTTCCTTCAACTCCCGCAGGGCCTCGGCCAGCACGTAGCCGGTCACGGCCACCGCCTTTAGCTGGGGATTCACCTTTCTCAGCTCCCGAATCAACTCCCCGCCGCCCATCTCGGGCATGACCATGTCCGTGAGCACCAGGTCAATTCCTTCCACCGACCGGTAGACCTCCAACGCCTCCCGGCCGTTGACCGCCTCCAGAACCCGATAATTCAGCCTTTCCAGGCCATTCCGCAGCGCCTCCCGCGTGATCGGATCATCTTCCACCACCAGGATGGTCTCTCCGCCTCCTTCGGCTAAGACCTGTTCTTCCTGCGTCAGGGCCTCCGGCTGAGACGCCATCAGGGCGGGCAGGTAAATGGTAAACGTCGTCCCGCGCCCCACCTGGCTTTCCACGCAGATATAGCCATCGTGCTGCTCCACGATGCCATACACCTGGGCCAGTCCTAACCCAGTACCCTGGCCGGGCGGCTTAGTAGTGAAAAAGGGCTCAAAGACGCGGGGGAGAATCTCAGGCGGAATGCCGGTGCCAGTATCAGCAACTGCAATACACACCCACTCCCCCGGTGGCATGCCATGGCAGGGGGGGCGGGCGCCTGGTTCGATTCGGAAGCGGGCGAGTTCGAAAAGCAATTCTCCTCCCTCCGGCATTGCGTCCCGCGCGTTGAGCGCCAGGTTCATGATCACCTGCTGCACGCAGGTAGGATCAGCGTTCACAGTGTACCCCCCGTGGTCGCAACTCAGGCGGATACGAACACTCTCCGGGAAGGTGCGCACCAGCAGTTTCTCCAACTCCTTCATGAAGGGGAGCAGGTTAAAGGGCTGCCGCTCCATCACTGATTGACGGCTAAAGTCCAGGATCTGCTGGATGAGGTCAGTGGCGCGGTGTCCCTGCTGGCAGATGGTATCCATGTGCTTCCGATACTGTGGCGAAAGGTCGGGCGCCTCGACCATCATTCCAGCGTACAGGATGATAGACGTCATGATGTTGTTAAAGTCATGGGCGATACCCGCCGCCAGTTGACCCACAGCGGCCAGATGTTCCTGGCGCTGGACAACCTGTCGAATTTCCCGCTCTTCCGTCACATCCCGAATCACCAGCACCCAACCCCCAGTCTTGGAACCGGCTTCCATAGGTCGGGCAACCACTTCAAAGGCCCGGCGCCGCGAGGAGTCCTCTACCTCCACTTCGTGCCATAGTCCCCTGGGAGGCGAGGTCAGCAACTCCGCCAGCGGTTGCCCGCCCAGGTGGGTGAGGGTGTCTCCCACTTGCGCATCAGCCAATACCGCCAGGTACTCCCGGGCAGCAGGGTTGACCAGGAGAATGCGCGAATCGGCGTCCAGGAACAGCATGCCCTCCGGCACAGTGCTGATGATCTGTTGCATCTGCTGGGCTTGCTCCCGGTATCTCTCCTCGCTCTCCCGCAACGCCTCCTCCGCCTGCCTGCGCTTCCGGCGCACCTCCGTGTCACGCAACTCCCGCCCAATGGCGGGGATAAGGCGGGCCAGGTTGTCTTTCTTGACATAGTCGTGCGCGCCGGCTTTCATCGCTTCGACCGCAATCTCCTCACCGACAGCGCCGGATACGATGATGAACGGCAGGTCGAACCCGCTCTCCTGCAACAGCGCCAACGCGGCTGGCGCGCTAAAGCGCGGCATGGCGTAATCAGAGATGACGATGTCCCAGGTCTGCTGAGCAAGCGCAGCCTTCATCGCTGCGGCTGTTTCGACTCGCTCAAACGTCGGCTCATAGCCGCCACGCCACAGTGCTCGCACCAGCAACAGAGCGTCGTCCTCGGAATCCTCAACCACCAGCACGCGCAGTGGTGTGCTCATCGAAGCCTCTCTTCTTCCAGCAGGGATTCGCTTAAGAACAGCCAATATAGCCCCAGTTGCCGCATCACTTCTCCAGACCATCCACTTTGGGCAGTTTCAAATCCAACAGACCTCCGAGGTCTTGAAGCGTGAAGTAAAACGTCGCGCCCTGCTCCACCGCCCCCTCGGCCCAGACCCGGCCGCCATGACGGTGAATGATGCGCTGTACCGTCGCCAGCCCAATGCCCGTGCCTTCGAACTCTGTCGCCGAGTGCAGCCGTTGGAATGCACCGAACATGTTGTCAGCGTAGGCCATGTCGAAGCCAGCGCCATCGTCCCGCACGAAGTACACCGCCTCGCCGTCGTGCTGCACGACCCCAAATTCTATCCTGGCGCGGGGATGCTTTGAAGTAAACTTCCAGGCATTGCTCATCAGGTTCTCCAGCACCACCCGCAGCAGCCCCGCGTCCCCACCTGCCACCACCCCCTCCGCGATCACAAACTCCACCTGGCGGTCCGGCTTGCGCTGCTCAAGCTCCGCCGCAATCTTCTGCGCCAATGCACTCAGATCAACTGTCTCGCGGTGCATCCCACGGCGCGTGATGCGCGACAGTTTCAGCAGGTCATCAATCAATGCCGCCATGCGCTGGCTGGCCGCTCGCACGCGATGGAGATAGTCCTGGCCGTCTGCATCCAGCCTGTCGGCGTAGTCTTCCAGCAGGATCTGGCTGAAGCCATCTATACCGCGTAGAGGCGCGCGCAGGTCGTGCGAGACGGAATACGCGAACGCTTCGAGTTCCTTGTTGGTGGATTCCAGTTGCGTGGTGCGCTCGCACAGCGCCCCTTCTGCGCGCCTGCGCTCAGTAATCTCTTGCTGCGCTTGCTCATACAACCGGACGTTCTCAATGACAATGGCCGCCTGGGCAGCCAGACTCTGGGTCAGGCGAATCTCCTCCGGCGTGTAGTCCTGTGCTTCTGTAAACAGCTCCGCCAGGCCCAACACCCGATCGCGGGCTATCAAGGGCAACATCAATAAGGCCCGTACCTTCTTCCTCTCTGTCCACGCCAGCCCTGCCTCGTCAGCCGTCGGGTCGTCGCGCCGGGTTACCATTGGTTGCCGGGTCTCCAGTACACGGCGCGCAGCGGGGCAATCACTCAGATCGTGGATAGTACACACCGCCTCTATCTCGTCAGGCCAGGCCACACTATAGTCAACCATCGTCACAACCTGACTCCGCTCGCGATCCCAGAGCAGCAACGCGCACCCACTTAAATCGAGAGCCTGGGTCATCTGCTCGGCTACAGTCTGAAGAACAGCATCCAGGGAGAGATAGGAACTAATAGCGGTGGCCGCCTCGTAGAGCGTGGTTAGCTCGCGGTTGCGTCGTTGCAGCGCCTCCTCCGCTTGCTGGCGCTCAGTGGTGTCGCGAGAAACGACAACTGCATGGGTGACGATCCCTGCGTCGTTGTAGTAGGGATAGTAGGTCACATCCATACACCGCCGCCCCAGCGCGGCAAAATCAAACCATTCCGTATAATGTGTTACATCTCCCGCAAAGCACTCGTCCAAACATGCCTTGATAATTGTGTCAAACACGTCCTCGCCCCAGACCTCGGCCACAGTCTCACCGAGGATTTCCTCCCGCGTCCTGTTATGAGCTCTGCAGTACAATTCATTTACCGCCTCATAAGCATAGTTCCTGCCAATGAGGGCCATAAACTCCCTGGAAGTGTTGACGATGAATTCGTATCGTCTCCACATTCCCTCCAGAACTTCGCGCTCGGTAATGTCCGTAAAGGCCGCGAGGACGCCAGTGAACCTGCCATCCTCAAACAGCGGCCGGGCACTGACCAGGACGGGAATCCCACGGCCATCTTGGGCCCGCAGCCGCGTCTCGTACCGCTCGCTGACGCCGTCCGAATGATGGGGGGTCTTCTCCTGGACCCGTTCAACCTCCTCCGGCGAGACGATGATTTGCCAGTGCTGGCCTACCAGTTCATCAGCAGCGTAGCCCAGCAGTTCTTCCATCGCCGGGTTGACAAAGGTGATAATGCCGTCTGCATCTTCGATGAACAGGGCCTCGGCCACACTCTGCACGATGCTCTCATTGAATACCTTCAGGTGCTCCATCTCTTCGAAGAGGCGCGCGTTCTCGATGACGGTGGACAGGTGACCAGCCAAGGTCGAGAGAAGGCGCAAATCCTCCTCGCTGAAGACATCCAGCCGGCGACTCTCCAGGTTGATCGCGCCGATGATCCGCTCGCCCACCTGCAGCGGCACGCACAGTTCGGAGAGAGTGTCGGAATCGCAGCCATGGTAGCGTTTGTCCTCGCGCACATCGGCCAGGAGGACAGGTTTCCCGGTCTGCACGACCCAACCGGGGATGCCCACGCCGATGGCCCGGCGCATCAGTTTCGGCCCGCCGGGGAAGCCAGTGTGGGCGCGGACGACCAGTTCGTTCGTCTCCGGCTCCACCAGCAGGATAGCGATGTCATCTGGCTGCAGGGTTTCCTGCAGTGCGTCTAGGGTGTGGCTGAGGACCTCGTCCAGGTGGACCGACGTCATCATCATAGCAACCGCCTCATAAAGGACACCCAGATCCATCTCTGCCCGCTTGCGCCTCGTGATATCACGCAGGACAACCAGGCGACTGGTGAGGTGAGAGCGCCGATCATACAGCGGCGAGACACGCAGGTCGAAGGTACGCTGCGCCTCACCCTCGCCCAGAACGACCTCCGAATGGGCCTCTGTCACGTCGTGGTAGCGTTCGAGTAAGTCAAGTCGTCCGGGTAGTACCGAGGCGGCTGGTTGCCCAATCGCCTGTGAGGCTGCCAGGCCGATGACCTGTTGTGCGGCCGGGTTGAGGTCCACGATGCGGCTCTGTGCATCCAGCACGACCACCGCGTCGCCCATGCTTTCGATGACAGCATCGCGCGCCACCGGCACGATGTCTAACAATCGGAAGCGAAAGAGACCCCAGACCACCGCCAGGCCACTCAGGGTGAAGGCGAAGGGCGTCAGATCCAAAGAGGGGAATGGGTTCAAGCCAGAGATATATAACGCATTCCCCACCCACGGCGCAGACACGCCAATCAGCACCGCGCTGGCTTGCCCGCGGTACAGATGCGGCGAACGCATGAACACCCGGATGAGCAGGAGTGTGCCGAGCAAAAGCGACAGGTAAGTATACGCTACATGTACCCAGAACCCCGCACCATAGGTCAAGCCCAACACCGCGAACGAGCCACTGGCGTCCAGTCTGACGCTGCTCCAGATCAGGCCGTGGATATCGTTGGTCCACACCAGCAGCAGCACGGCAAGCGGTTCAATGGCCACCAGGGCCAGATTGCGGGGCGTCAGCCAACGTTCCCGCCCAGCATAATGTAGCGCAAAGACCAGCCACGCCACTGGCAGGATGGCGATGCCCAGGTATTCAACCTTGGCCCAGAGGACTTTAGCCCACAAGCCAGCGCATCCCAGTTCCAGCGCGTACCCTAGCGACCACTCAGCCACAGCCAGCATGAGCAATACGAACGGTTCTGCACCGGGTGCAGGACGGTGTCGCCACACATAGAGCGCCAGTGCGGCCGATACGGCCGTTGCTACGACCAAAGGTAGTACATAAGAATTGTATTGCCAGTGCATCGTTCTCCCTTCATCCCGCACTGGGGGGCAGTCTGGCCGTGAAGGTGCTGCCCCGACCTGTCTCGCTCTCGACTCCCACCGTACCGCTGTGCGCCTCGACGGTCTCTTTGGCTAATGCCAGCCCAGTACCGCCGTAGCGCCGGCTCATAAATTCCTCGGCGGGGACTCGTTTAAGACCAGCCAATACAGTCCCAGGAGCCGTATCGCTTCGCTGAATTGGGCAAAGTCCACCGGTTTGCGAATGTAACTGTTGGCACCCAGGTTGTAGCCACTAACAACGTCTTGCTCCTCCTTCGACGAGGTGAGAATGACCACAGGAACAAGTTTTGTGCGGTCGTCGGCCCGAATGCGTTCCAACACTCCTAGACCATCCAGTTTGGGCAGTTTCAAATCCAGCAGGATGAGCTGGGGCATCACACTCGTGTCACGGCCAGCGTAGCTGCCCCTGCCGAACAGGTAATCCAGCGTCTCAGTCCCATCGCGCGTTACCACCACCTCGTTCAGGATGTTGTTTTTCTTGAGTGCGCGCAGGGTCAGCACCTCGTCGTCGGGATTGTCTTCTACCAGCAGGATGACTTTCTTGTCCATACAGTCCCTCCTTCGATCACTCGCTGCTCAGGTCCCTTGAATATGAAGATGTCCGCTCCCGCACAGGACAGCGTGAGCAGGAGGCAGGATACTTCCACCACCAGAGTAGCAATGTCGCGTCTACGCAACGTCTTTGTAACGTCTTTCAATTAAGAGGGATTAGCACCTCCACCTCTCCCACCGCTCCATCGCCTCCGCCAGCCGTTCCGTGGGATGACGCAGAGTGATGCGGACGTACCCCTCCCCGTGGTTGCCAAAGGCCGCCCCGGGGGAAATGGAGACGCCAGCCTCCTCCAGCAGGGCCGAGGCGAAGTCAATGCTCTGCGTTCCCTCCGGCAGCCGCGCCCAGACGTATAGAGTGGCGGGGGAGGGGGTGTAGGAAAGCCCCATCCGGTCCAGTGCCGCCGTCACTACCAACCGTCGCTCCCGGTAGATCTCATTACGGCGAGCCAGCCAGCTCTCGTCGGTCTCCAGCGCCACCACCGCCGCGTCCTGAATCGGCTCGAAGATGCCAGAGTCGGCGTTGGTCTTCAGCCGAGCCAGGGCGGCCACGGCCTCCCGATTGCCCACCACCGCGCCGACCCGCCAACCGGCCATGTTGTAGGCCTTGGAGAAAGAATTAAACTCCACCGCCGCCTCCATCCCCCCCTCGGCCTGCAGGATACTGGGGGCCACATAACCGCCCCAGGTGACGTCGGCGTAGGGATTGTCGTAGGCCAGGAGAAGGCCGTGGGCACGGGCGAAGCCCACTGCCTGCTCCAGGAAGGAGAGGGGAGCCGTCGCCGTGGTAGGATTGTTCGGGTAGTCCAGCCACATCACCCGCGCGCGGGAGAGCACCTTAGCGGGAATAGCCTCCAGATCGGGCAGCCAGGCGTTCTCCTCGACGAGGGGCATCCGGTAAAGTTCCCCGCCCACCAGGTAAACCGCACTGCGGTAGGTGGGGTAGCCGGGGTCGGGCACCAGCACCACCGTGCCGGGGTCCACGAAGGCCGTCGGCAGATGGAAGATGCCCTCCTTCGAGCCGATGAGCGGCAAGACCTCGCTTTCGGGGTCGAGTTCGACTCCGAAGCGGCGGCCATAGTAGTCAGCGATGGCCTGCCGCAGCGCCGGCGTGCCGAAGAAGGGGGCATAGCCGTGCTTGTGGGGGGCCCGGGCGGAACGGGCCAGTGCCTCCACCACCGGTTCTGGCGGCGAAAGGTCGGGGCTGCCGATGTCGCAGCGGATCACGTCCACCCCCTGCGCCTGCAAGGCACGGACGCGCTTGCCGATGGCGGCGAAGACGTAAGTGGGCAGGTTATTCAACCGTTCTGCAGTGTGCATTTTATATCTACCTCCTTATCTCAGCGGCCAGATCGCCTCCCTCCAGCCATACCTCCAACACTCGCCCCACCCGTTCGAGACTCCCGGCGCTCACCTTGTCGGAGGTGTCCTGGGTGGTGTGCCAGTAGGGATAGTCGAAGTCAATGATGTCCACGGCGGGGATGCCACGTTGGGCGAAGGGGACATGGTCGTCGTACATCGCCCAGCGGTACTCGGAGATGAACGTGTCGCTGTAGCCCAGCGTCGCAGCGATTTCCCACAACTGCGTCTGCAGCGGTGCGTCGGAGTTGCGCTCCAGGTAGATCTGCTGGTCGGCATCACCGATCATGTCCACGACGACGACCGCCTCGGGCGTGACCTCCAGATGGGCCGCCATGTAAGATGAGCCGACGCACCACTCCCAGCCATCGAGGCGGCCATTATCCTCGGCGTCGAAGAAGGCCAGCCAGACCCGGTGCTGCAACTCGTCCCGATCCAGCGTGCGGGCCAGTTCCAGGAGCACCGCCACGCCGGAGGCCCCGTCGTTGGCCCCCATCACGGGGACGCTGGGGTCCTCCTCGTCAGCGCTGCGGCGGGTGTCGTAGTGGGCGCCGAGGATGACCACCAGCCCCTCCCCCACCCCCCGGGCTGAGCCTGTCGAAGGCCGGCCGATGACGTTGCGCACGGGTGTGTCGCGGTAGGTGAACTCCTCCGTCTCGACAGTCCAGCCCTGCTCCTTCAGGCAGGAGATGATGTAGTCGCCAGTGGCCCAGCCCGCCTCCGACCCGGTGGGGCGGAAGCCCAGGTCGCACTGGGCCTGGACGTGGGCATAGGCTGCCTCGCCATCGAAGACCAGCGGCGCTGCCTCCGTTGGAACCTCCTCTGGCAGGGATTCCTCTGGCGTGGCGGACAGCCCCGGCGCGCCACACGCAGCAAGCAAGAGAGCAAGAAGCAAGAGAGCAAGAGCACCAAACGCGTGTTGCGTGATGCGTAGTGCGTGATGCGTGGTGCGTACCCCATCCTTCACTGCCATAATGACTACACGAAAATAATTGTTCATTGGCTCATTGTTCATTGTTCATTGTTCATCGTCTTTAGGTCCACCATCGCCCGCGCCGCGTAGGCCCGATGCCGCTTCCGCTTGTTGCGCACCGGCGGGTCCAGCGGCGGCAGCAGGCCGAAGTTAGCCTTCATCGGCTGGAACGCCGCTGGGTCAACGTGGCTCACGTAGTGACACAGCGCCCCCAACATCGTCGTGCGCGGCAAGGCCAGTGGCTCCTGCTCCAGTATGAAGCGGGCCGCGTTGACCCCCGCCACCCACCCGCTGCCGACGCTGCCCACGTACCCCTCCACGCCGCTGATCTGCCCGGCGAAGAAGAGGCCCCGGCCGCACCGGCCTGAAAGAGCCAGTGCTGGACGCAGCCTCATCGTCGGCTCCAGCAGGAGCGGCGCATTAATGAACGTGTTGCGGTGCATGTGCCCGTAGCGCACGAACTCCGCCTGCTCCAGCCCTGGGATGAGGCGGAACACCTGCTCCTGCTCGCCGTAGCGCAGGTTGGTCTGGAAACCAACTATATTGTAGAGCGTCCCGGCCAGGTTGTCCTGCCGCAACTGTACCACCGCGTAGGGCCGCCTCCCCGTGCGCGGATCGGTCAGGCCGACGGGACGGAGCGGCCCGAAGGCCAGCGCATCCCGCCCCCGCGCCGCCAGCACCTCGACCGGCAGGCAGCCCTCGAAGAAACGGGCGTCCTCCCGCTCGAATTCGTGCAACGGGATGCGCTCCGCCGCCACCAGCGTCTCGACGAAGCGGTCGTACTCCTCTTCCGTCATCGGGCAGTTGACGTAATCCGCATCCCCCCGTCCATAGCGGGAAGCCCGAAACGCGACCGCCATGTCAATCGAATCAGCGGCCACGATGGGCGCCAGCGCATCGTAGAAGTACAGGTGTTCTTGACCTGTCAGCGCGGCGATACCCTCCGCGAGCGCGTCGGAGGTGAGGGGGCCGGTGGCGATGACGGCCGGCCCCTGGGGTATCGCCGTCACCTCCTTGCGCACGACGCGAATGCGCGGATGGGCCTCGATGCGGCGAGTGACCTCGGCGGCGAAAAGTTCCCGGTCCACCGCCAGCGCGCCGCCGGCCGGCACGCGCGTGTCGTCGGCGCAGGCCAGCACCAGTGAGCCCAGGTAGCGCAGTTCCGCCTTCAAGAGCCCGGCCGCCCGGTCGGGCAGGTCGGAGCCCAGGCTATTGGAGCAGACCAATTCGGCTAGCCGGTCGCTGACGTGGGCGGGGGTCATCTTGTGCGGGCGCATCTCGTACAGAGTCACCCCCACGCCCCGTTCGGCGGCCTGCCAGGCGGCCTCGCTCCCGGCCAGCCCCCCGCCGACCACGGTGATGACGGTGGACATTTCAGCCTCCATCGTGGGCACTATTCTACCACAGATGCGAGGAATGTTCCATTGGTTGGCGGGCGCGGCGGAATTGAGTATAATCACAGGTAGCCACACGGCCAAACCGGCAGATTGACGCGCTGGTGTATGAGTTGTATGGGGTGACGGAGGCAACGGATAGGAGCGGATAAGCGGATGAGGGGGCTGGGTTGACAGTGGAGGAGACTATGATCATCGAGGAGAAATGAGTTCTACCAGCGGCCAACCAAGGCCAGACGCGATGAGGTCGTCAAGATATTTGGCGCCATGGCGCCCAAAAAGAAACAAAGGGAATTGGTCATGAATGAAACTCGAACTTCAACAAAACGTGGTGTAACCGCCGTTCGTTGGACTGCAAGACTCTGGAGCATCGCGAGTGTCGGGTTTGTCTTGCTGATGTTCATCGGAAGCGGCCTTGAGGAAGGATTCAACCTGGCGCAGTTTACGTTCCGTGACCGTGTTGGACTGTTTTTCTTCCCCTTGGGGGTTTGCCTGGGGATGATTCTGGCCTGGCATTGGGAAGGGCTGGGAGGAGGCATTACTGTCGGCAGCCTTCTGGCTTTCTATACGGCGTTGCGTGTCATGGATGGCCGGTTTCCGCGTGGGCCGTACTTTGCGCTCGTAGCAACGCCAGGAATCCTATTCCTGGCGTGCTGGCTGCTATCGCGGGGGAGCGTTGAATCACTGAGCCACTGAGGAGGATGAGGACACTGAAAGGGGGCTCAGTGATCTCAGAGGTTTCAGTGGGATCAGTGGTTCAGCGATTCAATGGATTGACGGAGGAGGAGATCGCGGTGGTGGAGCAATGGATGACCCTGCTGGTTCCGGTCGGCCTCGTCCCGGCCGGCCTCCTGTCCGGTCTGACCAAGCCGTTGGCGACGACCTTCGGCCTTCCCTGTCGCGTCGTTGCCCCCATCCCCATCCCGCCCGCAGCCTTCAACCACCGGCGTGGGCAATACCTGGGATCGCGCATCCTGGCCGCGCTGGCCCGGCTGCCCCTGCCCGACACCGAGCGCGTGTTGGGTGGCATAGACGAGGACTGCTACGCCCGTGGGCTCAACTTCATCTTCGGCCAGGCCAGCATCCACGGACGGGAGTGCTTCATCGCCCTGCCCCGCCTGCGGCAGTCGTTCTACGGCCTGCCGGAGGATGAACCGCTGTTCCACCAGCGCGTGTTGAAAGAGGCGGTGCACGAACTGGGACACACCTACGGCCTGGGCCACTGCCCTGATCCTCGCTGCGTGATGCATTTCTCCAACAGCCTGCACGACACCGACGTGAAGGGGGCCGATTTCTGTCCGCGCTGCCGGGCGCGGCTGCGGCTGCCCCCGGCCCCTCCCCGAAGTGGGGACGGGAACCCCTCTTCCCCCAGCCCCTCCCCGAAGCGGGGAGGGAAGCCCCCCTTCCCTGGCAGGGAAGGGGGGTTGGGGGGTTAGGTAAGACCAGAGAACGCCTCAACCCTGTACCCAGGTACAAGTTCAATTTCAGTCGCGAGCCCGATGACAAGCAGGACGAACTGTGATACAATGTAACCGTCGAGCGGCTGGAGTTGTCGGATAACACATTGAAGGGAGAAAGTCGCTATGATTTCGAGAGTGTCTGAATATCTGAAACGGTCTCCATTTCTTTTGTTCTTCCTTCTGAGTTATGTCACCTCGTGGGCAATCTGGGTTCCACAGGCTGCTGTCACATTGGGTATCACCGAGTCAGCCATTCCACCCGAGTCGCCCTTAATGCTGCTCAGTGTGTGGGGTCCGGGTTTGGCTGCCATCATCGTGACTCTTCTGATGGCGGGAAAAGCAGGTCTACACAAGTTGTTTCATCCAATTCGATACTGGAATGTCGGCATCCAGTGGTACCTCTTTGTCCTGTTTTACCCTGCCGTGATTTGGCTTGTGGGGCGCGCCATAGATGCCTTGTTTGGCCAATCCTACGAACTCACATCCCCCATCCTGACCCATTTCGGCCCAGAGCAAGCCATGATGGTGCCAGTTGCCTTATTCTCTGCCTTTCCGAATACGCTGGGAGAGGAACTGGGCTGGCGTGGATTTGCCTTACCTAAATTACAGGTGAAGTACAATGCGCTTGTATCCAGCATCATTCTTGGTCTCTTGTGGGGGTTTTGGCACATCCCGCTGTGGATAGGCTATGGTCAGACGGGTCTGCCCCTACTCGTAGATATGTTGACGATGGTTGCGCCAGCAATTCTCTTCACCTGGATTTACAACAACACAGGTGGCAGCCTGCTCCTGGCCTGGCTCTTTCATTGGACGATGACAATCACAGGGTACTTTCTGGTCCCATTGCCAACGCTCACGGATGACGTACTGAAATGGGGCGTACCTGTCCTCGCCGTCATCATCGCCAGACCGGCCCATCTATCTCGAAAGCGAATTACGAGCCAATAGTCCGAAACAACGAGGAGGATATAGGGAGATGCGAACACAAAGTTTCAAACCCGGTCCCCAGTGTCTGACCAAGTTACGCCTGATCATCACGCTCGTGGCGTTGTTGATCCTGGCCGGCGGTCTTCTGCTCGGTTGGCTCTTGAGCACCGACCCAGGAATAGGCGCGGATGGTGCCAGGACTGTTGCCATCGTCGTCGCCGTCGTTGACATCGTCTGGTATCTGCCAGGGCTAATGCTGACCGGCCCCTACTATCGCAGCCTGAGTTACGAAATTCAGGACGACGAGGTGATCGTGCGGGTGGGCATCTGGACCAAATCGGTCAAGCACGTGCCTTACCGCACAGTGACCAACCTGACAGTCAAGCGGGACATTCTGGATCGCTGGCTCGGCATCGGCACACTGAACATCCAAACGGCCGGGATGAGCGGCACGACCGGCGCTGAGGAGAAACTGGTGGGCCTGACCAACGTCCAAGAGATTTACGAGATTGTGGTAACAGAACTGCGGCGTTTCCGGGGGAGTATGGCCCCGACGGCCGCTGAAGTAGAGGGTGAACCGCTCGTGGTCTCGGCCGATACCTTGAACGCGATTCTGACCGAAGTCCGGGCGATTCGGCAGGCGCTGAAGCAGGGGCGAGGCAAGTCGGGTTGATAGTATCGGAGCAAACAATCCCCTCTCTGACTTGCCTCGCCCCTACAGGAGCTCAAGAATGAACCTGCAGCACAAGTTGATCCTCACCCACACAGCGGTGGCACTGGCGGCAGTACTCGCCGCCGAGGGAATAGCCCTGGCCTTGTTCACGGCCCAACTCACCTGGGGCCTCCACCTCACCCTGGTGACGATTGTCGCTGCGCTGGCGGGGCTGCTGCTGGGCGCGTGGGCCAGCCACCGTGTCGCCTGCCGCGCGCAACGCATCCTCGACGTCAGCCGCGCCTGGCTGCGCGGCAACCTCTCCCTGCGCATCGCGGATCCCACCGCCGATGACCTGGGCCTGCTGGCCGGGCAACTGGACCTTTTGGCCGGACACCTCGAACAGGACGAGCAAGACCTGGACATGCTGCGGGAGCGCAACGTGCGCCTCACCGACCAGGTACGTGCCCTGGCCGTAGTCGAAGAGCGCAATCGGTTGGCCCGCGAATTGCACGACAGTGTCAAGCAACACCTGTTCAGTCTAGCGATGACCGCCAGTGGTATCCGCACCCGCTTCGACACGCTGCAGGACGTGCCGGACGACGTGGTCGAGATGGTGCGCGAGGCTGAGACGACGGCCCAGATCGCTCAGCGTGAAATGACCCGCCTGGTCAAGGACTTGCGCCCCGCCTCACTCCAAGACCAGGGGCTGGCGGCGGCGCTCAACGACTACACCCTGCTCTTCGGCGCACGCGAGCACCTCCTGATCTACTTCGAGGTGCAAGGCAACGACGCGTGCTTGCCTCCACCCATGGCCGAATCGCTCTACCGCGTGGCCCAGGAGGCGCTGCACAACGTGGCCCGCCACGCCCGGGCCACCCGCGTGGACGTGCACCTGCGTTGTATTCCTGAGCAAGTGGCGCTGACCATCCGCGACAACGGCGTCGGATTCGACACCGGGCAGGCCCGCCGGGGCCTGGGGCTGGCGAATATGCAGGAGCGCATGCTGGCCGTCGGCGGGCGGCTGACCGTAGAAAGCCAGACCGGCACCGGCACCACAGTGCTGGCCGAGGTCGGGCTGACCTATCCCTTGGGCACGCGAACGGAGATCGCCCGGCTGGATAAGGACCGCCCCCGTCCGACGATTGACGACTGGGCCTGGCTGGGCCGGGAGTTGGTCATTCCGGTGGGGCAGACCTGGCCCTGGCTCCCCGCCGACCAGGTGTACCTGCGCCGGCCACTGGTGGAGCCCAGCGAGGAGCCGCTGACAGTCAAGAAAGAGACCTTCTTCCTGGGCCTCAAGAGGAACTACATCCTGCAACCAGGGCAACATCGCATACGTATACATTACAGCAGGTCAGGATACGAATGGAGGTCCGAAGGCGCGTCGTGGGCCCTGCGCCACACCCGCGACCTGAGCGGCAGAATGGTGCTGACGCGCAACGGGCAACCCCTGGCGGCGATGCAGTACCAGGGCCGACTGCTGAACACCTGGAGCGAGATTGTCTACGACGGGCGAGGCTACCGTCTGTCATACGTCAAGGACGCACCGGGTAACTGGCTCCTCGTGGACGGAACCGGCGATGAGGTACTCTTCGTCGTAGGTGGCGCTTCGCCCCGGATTGAGTTGCGCCGGGCGCTGCCGCTGCCTCTGCTGGTGATGGTGGCCATGCGTGGTGATGGTGGCCATGCGTATCGTGGATGAGATGGCTTCGGCCACGGCCGCCGTGGAAGCAAAGGAGTAGGAAGTATGGAGTAGGAAGTATGGAGAAGATTCAGCACTACTCCTTACTCCCTATTTGGTATAGGGAAGAAGATAGCTCACAGATACTCGTACCTGAAAGGAGAAAGCCATGCGAACCATTCTATTTCCAATCTACACACTGAAGCCCTATGAACGGGGCATACAGGAAACGCTGGGCAAGTATTCCGGTTTTGTCATGCCCGGCCTGGGGCTCCAGATTCCCATCGTTCACCTCATCCGCGTCCGCGACATCCGCGAGCACACCATGGATATCCCGCCCCAGGCGGTCATCACCAAAGACAACGTCGAGATCATGGTAGACGGCGTCATGTGGGTGCGCCCCTCTTCCGACGAGGAGTCCATCAAGAGGACCTTCTACAACATTGACAACTGGAAACGGGCAGTGATCCAACTGGCGATGACCAACCTGCGCCAGGAGTTCGGCGATCTGACGCTGGACGAGAGCCTGGTGGCGCGCGAGAAAATCGCAGAAAGTCTGCAGGCAATTCTCAACGCCTTCGCCGACGACTGGGGACTGAAGGTGAGCAAGGTCGAGATCATGCTCATTGACCCGCCCGAGGACATCAAGCGCGCCATGCACAAGCAGAAGACGGCCGAGCAGGAGCGGCGGGCCATGCGCCTGCTGGCTACCGGCGAGTTCGAGGCCGCCGAGCAGCAGAAACTGGCCATAATCCAGCGCGCCGAAGGCGAACGGGAGGCGGCGATCAAGGTGGCCGAGGGTAAGGCACAGGCGATCAAGTTGGTCAACGAAGCCGCACAGCAGTACTTCCGGGGCAACGCCCAGGCATTGAAGCAGATGGAGATGACCGAGACTGCGCTGCGCGACAACGCCAAGATCGTCATCACCGAAGAAGGCATCAGCCCCACCCTCCTGCTAGGCAACCTGCCAGTCTCAGTCACCCCGCCTGCGGAGCAGTAGTACCTCCCCCCTCGTAGGGGGGATTGAGGGGGGTATACGATGCCACAACGTAACACCTCCCCCCTCATAGGGGGGACTGAGGGGGGTGAGTGGTGCGCAAAGGGCTGCGCTTCTACCTGAGCGCCCACCCGGAAATCGCCCTCGTGGGCGAGGCCGGCGATGCACAAAGTGCCGTGGAGGAAGTGGCCGAGCACGTCCCCGACGTGGTGCTGATGGACCTGGTGCTGCCGTTGCAGCCGGGGACGGAGCCCACGGAACAGGGGGGCGTGCAGGCCACTCGCCGCATCCGCCAGATCAGCCCCCGCACCCAGGTGGTGGTGCTGACCAGTTTCGCCCAGGATGAACTGATCTTCTCGGCCATCAAGGCTGGCGCGCTCTCGTACCTGCTCAAGGACGCCGACGCCGAGACGGTGCTGGATGCCATCCACGCTGCCAGCCGGGGCGAGGCCATCCTGCATCCACGCATCGCCCAACGGCTGATGGCCGAGGTCGCCACACCCACGCGGGGCCGCGACCCGGCCGCCGGGCTGACCGCGCGCGAAATGGAGGTGCTCCGGCTCATCGCCCAGGGCCACACCAACGCCGAGATCGCAGCCGAACTGGTCATCACCGGGCGGACGGTCAAGGCGCACGTCAGCAACCTGCTGGGGAAACTGCACCTCTCCGACCGCACCCAGGCGGCGGTCTACGCCTGGCGCGAGGGGCTGATGAGAGAGTAGCCTTCTTGCGCCCGTTAGCGATTGCAGTACAATCCAAGGGATGAGTGACCACGACGTCAATTGAGCCTGCGCCCGTGCCAGGTTGATGAAGTTGTGAGATGGTTACAAGGCAGAGACAACTAGGAGCCTTCTACACGCCCGAGGCGATGGCCGACTTCCTCGCTGGTTGGGCTGTGCGCCAGTGTGATGACACTGTGCTCGACCCCGGCTGCGGCGAGGGGGTGTTCTTGCTGACTGCCTACCATCGCCTGCACAAACTTGGCGCCTCTGCTGCCCAGGCAATCGCACAGATTTACGGCGTGGAACTGGAACAGTGCGCTTGTGAGAAGACCAAAAATGCACTGCAACAGGTATCCGGTCTGAACATCTCCGGTCTGGCGTGTGAGGATTTCTTCCAGGTCTTCCCCGATCTCCTCGGACCTCCGCGCGTTGACGCCGTGCTTGGTAATCCACCCTACGTCCGTTATCACCACTTCACCGGAGACACCCGCTGGCGGGCGCTTAAGGCGGTCGAGCGAGCAGGTGTCTGCCTGTCACGCCTGACCAGCGCCTGGGCACCCTATCTGGTCCACGCCGCTTCGTTCCTCAAACCCGGTGGCAGACTGGCTATGGTCGTCCCCGCTGAACTCCTGCAGGTAGACTATGCAGAGCCAGTGCGTCGCTTCCTGCTAAATCATTTCGCCAACGTCACCGTGGTCGCTTTCGAGGAACGTGTCTTCCCCGGTGCTCTAGAAGACACCGTGCTCTTGCTGGCCGAGTCGGATGGGCAGGCACGCGGTTTGCGGGTTGTCAGACTGCAAAACCTGGAAGGGCTGGCCGACCTGGCGGGAGAATTCGACAGACTGCCGTTGCGGCGTGAAGGGGTCGAGGAAGGCAAGTGGACACGTTTTCTCCTCTCTGACGAGAGCATAGATCTGTACGAAAGCCTCGTGCAGCGGGCCGATGTGCGGCCGCTGGATGAATTGGCCACTGTGGACATCGGCGTCGTCACCGGTAAAAACGATTATTTTCTACTGACCGAGACTGCGGTTCGCTGGTGGGAAATTGAGCCTCGCTTCCTGCGACCGGCTACGCCAAAGGCACGTCTTATGCCCGGCGCAGTCTTCACCGCCGAGGAATGGGCTACCTTGCGCGACACCGGTGCACCGTGCTTCCTGCTCAACTGCCAGGAGGAGCTGGCACAAGCAGAAAAGCACCGCGTCTGGCGTTACATTGCCGACGGCGTCGCCCGTGGCGTCCACGAGGGCTACAAGTGCCGCACTCGTTCCCCCTGGTACAGCGTGCCGGGTGTGCGCGTGCCGCCCGCCTTTCTGACCTACATGGCACACGAGATTCCCCGTCTCATCGCCAACTATGCTGGTGCCGCCAACCACAATCTAATCCACGGTGTCTACTTCGAGGACGATCAACCTGAAGCGGTTGCCCTGCGCGTCGCCTCATTCTACAACACCCTCACCATGCTCAGCGCCGAACTTGTCGGGCGAAGTTACGGAGGAGGTGTTCTCAAACTGGAAACGAAGGAAAGCGAGCGCATACAACTGATCGAGCCGGCCGATGAGGACACGCGCGAACGCTTGTTCGCCGCGCTTGACCAGATTGACGCCCATCTCCGCCATCGCGCTTTCGACGCAGCGTTGGCTATAGGCGACGCCATACTGCTGCAGGGGCAACTTGGCCTCGATGAACATACTCTGCAACGGCTACGCCTCGCATATCGCTCACTACGAGGACGCCGCATGAGCCGCGCACACGGCAAAACTCAATAGGAGACTCGCGTCAATGATGACCTGGAATGATCTACTCGCCCACATCGTCGCCACTCCCACCGCTCGTTTCAGAGACTTCCAGGAAGAATTCCTGACCATCGCACAGACCTACAACGATCTTTGGGTGAGGGGCGAACTCGATCAGGGCATGTATCGGCAGAAAGGCTCCCAGTGGCAGCGTGTAATCACCAGCATCATTGAAACCCACACCGGTACTGCTCTTGGCTCCCGCGAACTCGAAGGGTTGAGGGGAATCCACCGGCCTGATATGGTCTACCTGCAGCCCGATGGAACACCGTTGGTCGTCGGCGAGGCCAAGATGCTGGGCACCAGGGGGCACCGGACACCCGAGGGTGTCTGGCGCCCTGACCGAGGAGGTAGCGTTGACATTGAGAAGAGACTCAAGGAGGTAAAGCACACCCCCGTTGACCTTAAACTTCGCTACAGTGGCGTCGAGGTAGGCGACTGGCAAAAATGGATCAAGGATTCACTGCCCCGCTTCTACTCGTTCTGGGCCTTTCTGGTGGTCGGGCGTGATCGGCCCGCGCAGATGCTTGAACGGCTTCGCTTATTGCGCGACTACTATAACAACGGCGTCGGTGCGTTCTTCTTCAGAATGGTTGACGATAGATATGTGGCTTTGCAGGGCACGGGGTTTGACGAATTCGACGTGGACCAAGCGATTGACGAGATTGTCGTGCTTATCCGGTCGTAGAAGCAACCCGATGAACCCCCGCCTCCGCATCGGCACCTCCGGCTGGGTCTATCCCCACTGGCGAGGCATCTTCTACCCGCCCGATTTGCCCCAATCTCGCTGGTATACTCACTACGCCAAGGAGTTTGACACCGTCGAGATCAACTACTCCTTCTACCGCCTCCCCTCTGAGGCGGCGTTCGACCGCTGGCGGGAGCAGGCCCCGGAAGGGTTCATCTACGCAGTCAAGGCCAACCGCTACATCACGCACGTGAAGCGGCTCAAGGAGGCCGCCGAGCCGCTGGAGAGATTCCTGGCACGGACGCGTCGCCTGGGCGACAAACTCGGCCCCATCCTGTGGCAACTGCCGCCCCGCTGGCGCGCCAACCCGGAGCGGCTGGAGACGTTCGCCGCCCTCCTGCCGCCGGACCTGACCCACGCCTTCGAGTTCCGCGACCCGCGTTGGTTCGTCGAACCGGTGCGGCGTATCCTGGAACAGCACGGCCTGGCCTTCTGCATCTTCGACATGCCCGGCCTCCCCTGTCCCACCTGGGTCACCAGCGACGTCGTGTACCTCCGCTTTCACGGTTCCGGCGTGGTCTACGGGGGACGGTACGGGCGAGAAGAGTTGCAACCCTGGGCTGACCGTATCTTAAGATGGCTACGCGAAGACCGCAAGGTCTACGCCTACTTCAATAACGACGCCTTCGGTTACGCGCTGGAAGACGCACGGGAACTGAGAAAAATCCACGGCGGTGTAGGGGCGCGGTAACCGCGCCCCTACGGGGGTTCCCAGGCCCCGGCAGACTGTTGCCGCACCCAGCGCTGCCTGTTCACGGCGGCGCAGGTCTCGCCCCCCGGTTTGGTATTCCACGCAACCTGCTGTATAATTCCTTGCACATGTTATTTGCCATCCTGCTCCCAAGACAAGATACTGGAAACATTGAAAATGATTGGCATTTCCCTTGACCATTTGCTGATTTCCCTGGTGCCCTGGCTTGCTGGAATAGTTGTGGGAGGGGGTTTAGGCTACGCCTGCGCCCTTGTGGCACGCCGCCTATTCTCTACCCTTCCTGTCCTGCGCAGAGCCTCCATGCTGCTGCCGTGGCGAACCGTCGTAGTGACCCTGGCATTGGCGCTGTTGTCCCCCCTCGTTCCTGTCCTTATCGGCCTCGGAACAGTGGCGGGAGCGACTATGGTTGCACTCTTCGTGTTTCTTTTCGCTCTGCCATTCACAGTTAGTACCCTACTTGAACATTGGTATCCTTCGCTGCTCGTCGTTCGCCTTATCGCCGGATCCAGGATTCTCGCAACGGCATCTGTAGTTGTAGCGGCATTCACTCCAATGGTGGCAGGCAGTGGCGGCGCTGGTGTACTCATCTTCGAGGGATGGCGACTTTTGGACTACCCCCAGGTGCTCAGAGGATTCTCGTGTGTCATCCTTCTGGCCCTGGTGAGCGATATTCTGCTTGGCGCTTTGCAGTTGCTATTCTCCCGCACTTCGAGAAAGGCCCAGCCAGTGCAAAGCGCGATTGGCTAACCATACAACTCCGACGTCGCAGGATGGCAGACGGCGGACCTTCGCAAGTGCCTGAACGATACACAAAGATCGGAGGAAACGAACGTGAGCACCAGCCTTGAACGACTGAAAGAACGCCTGGCACAGGTGTGCGATCTTGCCGCCGCTGCTGCCGTCCTGGGATGGGATCAGCAGGTAAACATGCCCGCCGGCGGCAACGATGCCCGCGCGTACCACCTGGCGACGGTGAAAGCCCTCGCCCACAGCCTCCTCGTCGCCGACGAGACCGGCCAATTGCTCGAAGAGGCGGCCGCCGAGACCGCCGACCAGCCCTACGAGTCTGACGACGCCAGCCTGGTGCGCGTGACCCGGCGCGAATACGACAAACTGCGCCGCGTGCCGGAATCGCTCATCGCCAAGCGCGCCCGCGCCTTCGCCCTGGCCTTCGAGGCCTGGCAGCAAGCCCGCGCCGCGTCCGATTTCGCCCACTTCCGGCCGCATCTGGAGCGCGTCGTGGACCTCAGCGTCCAGTACGCCGAAGCGCTAGGGTACGAGGACTGCCTCTACGATGCCCTTCTGGACCGGTATGAGCCAGAGATGAAAACGGCGCAGGTAGCAGAGGTTTTCGAGGAGATGAAAGCCGGCCTGATCCCCCTCGTCCAGGCCATTGCCGAGCGGGGCAAGTCAGTGGACGACGGGGTCTTCGATCAGGAGTACCCCGAGCAGGCTCAATGGGACTTCGGCATGCTCGTACTCCGGGATATGGGCTTCGACTTCGAGCACGGGCGACAGGATCGCTCCGCCCACCCCTTCACCACCGGCTTCTCCCCTCACGACGTGCGCATCACCACGCGTATCCTGCCAGGCCGCTTCCAGTCTGCCCTCTTTGGCACCATCCACGAGGGTGGGCACGCGCTCTACAACCAGGGGATACGCATCGAAATTGGCCGCACCCCCCTCTTCGACGGCGCATCCTACGGCGTCCACGAGTCCCAGTCCCGCCTGTGGGAGAACATCGTCGCCCGCAGCCGCGACTTCTGGGTGCACTACCTCCCCAGGCTGCGCGGGTTCTTCCCCCAGCAACTGGCGGGGGTAGACCTGGACACCTTCTACCGGGCCATCAACAAGGTCAAGCCCTCCCTCATCCGCGTCGAGGCGGACGAGGTGACCTACAACCTGCACATCTTTCTGCGCTTCGAGTTGGAGCAGGAACTGCTGGAGGGACGATTGGCGGTGGCCGACCTGCCGCCGGCGTGGAACGCGAAAATGGAGCAGTACCTGGGCGTCGCCCCTCCCGACGACGCGCAGGGCGTGCTTCAGGACATTCACTGGGCCGACGGCTACATGGGCTATTTCCCCACCTACGCCCTCGGGAACCTGCTGGCAGTGCAGTTCTACAGCCAGGCGCTGGAGGAGATGCCCGGCCTGCCGGAACAGGTCGCGCGGGGGCAGTTCGGTGCGCTGCGAGCCTGGCTGCGAGATAACGTCCACACGCACGGCAAGAAGTTCACGCCCGCTGAACTGGTGCACCGCGTCACCGGCGGTGAGATGAGCGCTGCCCCCTTCCTGGCCTACCTGCGGGAGAAGTACAGCGGGATTTACGGGGTGTGAGGATACGATGGGTTTATCCACCTTGCCGCCGGGGGAAGCCCGAGGCTGAAGCCATCGGGCTGAAAGGGCAAAGCCCTTCGGGCTGATTATCCGCAGCCCCGTAGGGGCTTCGTTCTCTCAGCGCGGGGGTTCAGCCCCGCGCCTCACGGCGGCGCGGGCCAATGCGGAGAAACGCCCATGACACAACTGACACAACCACCCGCGCCAACCACCATCCCCTCACCGGCCCGCTACCTGCGCGCGCTGGCCGTCGTCGCCGCGCCGGTGCGCAACAGGCTGGGCGATGGCCCACCCGCCGGCGCTCCGCTCGACGTCTGGGGCCGGTGGAGCAGATTGGAGCAGGCCATCCGCTCCGCCAGCGACCCCGTCACCGGCGCGGGCGCACCCTGGGCGCTGGTGCGCCTCCACCCGCCCACCTGCACGCGCCTGGAGCAGGAACTGCACACGCCCCCCGGCGGCCAGCCCTACCACGTGCTCCACTTCATAGGCCACGGCTGCCCGGACCCGGACGGGCTGTGGATGGAGAACGAGTTGGGCCACGAGCGGCTCGTCTTCACCAGCGCGCTGGTGGACGCGCTGGCCGGGCGCGGCCTGCACCTGGCGGTGCTCTCCGCCTGCGCCACCGCAGCCGTCGCCCGGGCGCTGCACGAGCAGGCTGGCCTCCCCGCGGTCGTGGCGATGCGGAAGCCGGTGGATGATCCCGAGGCGGGCGTCTTCGACCGCCACCTGTACGCCGCGCTGGCCCAGGGCCAGAGCATAGGAGAGGCGTTCCGCGCGGCGGTGGAGGGCCTCCGGCGGGCCTACCTGGAGGGGGAACTGGCCGTCCCGCCGGAGGGGTACGCCGACCCCCCGGCCTACGTCGCCGCCCGCGTCAAGTTACCCGTGCTGGTGGGCGACCCCGCCACGACGCTGCCCCTCCCCCCGCCGGAGGAGCGCGCCGCTGGGCCCCTCGCCACGCTGAGCGAGCCGCCCCACGACCTGCCCTACGCACTGCTCCTCCCCGGCTTCGTCGGGCGCGGGGCCGAGTTAGACGCCATCGCCCGCTGGATGGCCCATCCCGACCGGCCACTTTGGGCCATCAGCGGCATCGGTGGCATCGGCAAGAGCGCGCTGGCGACGATGGGTGCGCTGCGCTCCAGTTTCCGCTTCGGCGCCATCGTCTACGGTTCCGCCCGCACCCAGCCCGACCGCCCCTTCCTCGACCACCTGATAGAGAAAATAGACGCCCGCCTGGCTCCCGGCCAGATCGTCTCCCAGCCCACCCGCGCCGCCCGGCAGGGCGAGGCGCTGGCCGCGCTCAAGCGCCGGCCCACGCTCCTGGTGCTGGACAACCTGGAGACGCTGAACCGGAGCGCCACGGCCAGCCTGGCCGACTTCCTGGGCCGGCTCGACCCCCGCACGGGCACGCTGGCGCTGTGCACGCTCCGCCCGGCGCGCAAGAGCCCGCTCACCGACCTGGCCGGCCCCTGCGCGCTGCCGCTGGAGCGGCTCGACCCACCCGGCGGGCTGCGGCTCCTGGCCGAGCAACTGACCCAGTACGACCTGTGGCCCAGGGTGGAGCCGGCCGAGGTGCGACCCACGCAGCGGGAGGAACTGGCCGACCTGGCCCGCCGGGCCTCCCTGCGCTTGCGAGATTACGCGGAGGCGCTGCCGCTGATCGCGGCGTTGCGGGAACTGGCGCAGGCGGCGGGCGAGCATCCGCAACTGCTGCGCCTGGCGCTGGGCGACCTGCACACCAGCCCGGGGATGACCTGGCCCCGACTGCTGCGCCGCCTGCGGCACCTGGCGGGGCAGCGCTGGCAGGAGCGCGTGAGCGACATGGTGGGCACGATGGTGGAGGAACTGGCGGGGCGGGAGCCGGAGGCGGCGCACCTTTTGACACAGGTGGCGCTCTTCCGCGGCGGCGCGCCGGAGGAGATGCTGTGCTACGTCCACCTCGGCGAACGGGTGGAGGAAGAGAACCCGCGCCGGGTGGAGTTCGAGGAGCGGCTGACGTTGCTGGCGGAGGCTTCGCTCCTGAGCGGGGGCGCGGGCAGGTACGACCTGCACCCACTGGTGGCCCGCTACGTCGAGCGGAGGCCCGCCCCGCAGCAGGCGGCCCTTCGACTGCGCTCAGGACAAGCCTGGCGGCGCAGGCACGCCGCGGCGTTCCTGGCCTACGCGCGGGCCAACCGCGACGACTACGACGCACTGGAGGCAGAGTGGCCCAACCTGCGGGCCGGGTTCGACTTCATAGCCGCCGGGGAGACGCGGGACGACGAGGCGGTGCGGGGCTACACCCGTGCCACCGACCACTTTCACTACACGCGGGGTTACTGGACGGAATGGGAGCAGTGGTCAAAGAAATGCATTCAGGCTTGCGAGGAACTGGGCGACCGTGCCGGCCTGGCTCAATCCTACAACAACGTCGCCAACGTCCACTACGCCCGCGGCGACTACGACGGGGCGCTGGAGTGGTACGAGAAGTCCGTCGCCATCACGGAGGAACTGGGCGACCGCGCCGGCCTGGCCACCTCCTACAACAACATCGCCGCCATCCACTACGCCCGCGGCGACTACGATGGTGCGCTGGAGTGGCACCAGAAGGCGCTCGCCATCCAGGAGGAACTGGGCGACCGCGCCGGCCTGGCCACCTCCTACAACAACGTCGGTGAAATCCACCGCGCCCGCGGCGACTACGATGGTGCGCTGGAGTGGCACCAGAAGGCGCTCGCCATCCGTGAGGAACTGGGCAACCGCGCCGGCCTGGCCACCTCCTACAACAACATCGGCGAAATCCACCGCACCCGCGGCGACTACGACGGGGCGCTGGCGTGGTACCAGAAGTCCGTCGCCCTCAAGTAGGAACTGGGCGACCGCGCCGGCCTGGCCACCTCCTACAACAATATCGGCGAAGTCCACCGCGCCCGCGGCGACTACGATGGGGCGCTGGAGTGGCACCAGAAGTGCCGTGTCATCGTTGAGGAACTAGGCGACAAGGCCAAGATGGCCGGCTCCTACAACAACATCGGCCTCATCTACGACGCCCGCGGCGACTACGACGGGGCGCTGGAGTGGTATCAAAAGAGCATCGCCATCACCGAGGAACTGGGCAACCGCGCCGTTCTGGCCACCTCCTACAACAACATCGCCGCCATCCACTACGCCCGCGGCGACTACGACGGGGCGCTGGAGTGGTACCAGAAGTCCATCGCCCTCCAGGAGGAACTGGGCGACCGCGCCGGCCTGGCCACCTCCTACAACAACATCGGCCTCATCTACGACGCCCGCGGCGACTACGACGGGGCGCTGGTGTGGTACGAGAAGTCCGTCGCCCTCAAGGAGGAACTGGGCGACCGCGCCGGCCTGGCCACCACCTACAACAACATTGCAGTCATCTACCTGAGCCAGGGACGTCTGCAGGAGGCCCTGCGCCTGCTGGAGCGGGCAGAGCAAATCTTCGCCGCCATCGGCAGCCCCAACGTCGAGGTTGTACGCAAGTCGTTGGCCGAGGTGCGGCGGCGGATGTAAGGTGCGACGCACCTGGGAGGTGCGTCGCACCTTAGCAATGGAGAGGGGCAATGGCACGTAAAGTCAAGTTCATCCCAGGACACTACTACCACGTCTACAACCGGGGCGCCAACCGACAACCCATCTTCCGCACGGAGGAAAACTACATCTTCCTGCTCCGCCGGGTCAAGAAGTACGCGACTCGTTTCGCCATCTCCGTCATCGCCTATTGCCTGATGCCTAATCACTACCACTTCCTCCTCCGCCAGGAGAGCACGCACATCATCAGCCTCTTCGTTCAGGCGGTGTTCAACAGTTACACCAAGGCGTTCAACAAGATGTTCGACCGCAGCGGCACTTTGTTTGAGGGGCCTTTTCGGGCTATAATGGTGGACAGGGATGAGTACCTCATCCACCTGTGTCGTTACATCCACCGCAATCCGTTGGAAGCGGGACTGGTCAACCACCCCGCCCGGTGGCCGTTCTCCAACTACCTGGAGTGGGTAGGGCAGAGGGCAGGCACGCTGGTAGACCGTGCGCTGGTACGCGAGTGGTTTCCCTCACCTGCGGACTACGAGCGGTTTGTGATGGAGCGAGAGCCCTCCCCCAGGATGGCCGCAGTGATCGAGCGGCTGAAGTTGGAGTAGGTGCAAGGTGCGACGCACCTGGGAGGTGCGTCGCACCTGGACGTTACCCCCAGGAGACACACCAATGAACCTTGCTACCCAAATCGAACACACCCTCCGCACCCACCGCCTCCCCGGCCTGGAGGGACACCTGCCGGAGCATTTCATCATGCCCCACTACGGCGGTTACTCCATCGCCAACATCCCTGCTACGGTGGGCGCACTCCTCGGCGTGGAACTGGCCGGCGGTGCACCGCCGCTCCCCGTCCACCTGTGGGCCGACCTGGCTATGGACGTGCGCTGCGTCGTGCTCATCCTCCTCGACGCGGTGGGCTATCTGCACCTCCAGCGCATCCTGGCCGAGGAGGACTCCGTCTTCCGCCACCTGGCCCAGGCCGGCCGGCTCGTCCCCCTCACCTCCGTCTTCCCCTCCACCACCACCGCCGCGCTGACCACGCTCTGGACCGGCCAGACGCCGCTCGGTCACGGCTTCCTGGGCACCAAACTACTGCTCTCCGACCAGGGCGTGCTGGCCAACATGCTGCACCTCGCCCCCGCCGCCCACAAACAGCCCGAGGAACTGCTGGACTGGGGCTGGGTCCCGGAGGAGTTCGTCACCGTCCCCAGCCTGGCCCAACAGTTGGCCGCCGGTGGGGTACAGACCGTCGCCCACACCTACCTGCCCTACATCGGGGACGGCCTCACCCGTATCTTCCTGCGCGGGATGGCGAGCGTGCAGGGCTACGTCGGCTTCAGCGACCTGTGGATCAACCTGCGCCATACTCTCCTGCGGCAGGCGGCCCCCCTCTTCGTCAGCGCCTACTGGGGCAGCACCGACTCGATCGCTCATCTCTATAGACCAGGGGAGCCTTTCCGCGCTGAACTGCGCCACCTGGCCCGCACACTGGAGGAGGACTTCCTGGCTCCTCTCCCGGCGGCGGCGCGGGAGGGAACGCTGCTCATCATCACGGCCGACCACGGCCATACCACGACGCCGCCCAATCGGGCGGTGCGGTTCTCCGACCACCCGGCCCTGCAGCAGACGTTGCTCATCCCCCCGGCCGGCGAGCCTCGCGCCGCCTACCTCTACGTCCGCCCCGGCCAGGCCGAACCTCTGCGCGCCTACGTCGCCGACCACCTGGCCGACCGCTTCCTGCTCCTGGAGATGGAGCGGGCGCTGGCGGCAGGGCTTTTCGGTCCCGAGGAACCCACCCCCGAGTCGCGGGCCCGGCTGGGCGACTTCCTGCTCCTGGCGCGGAACGACAGCCGGATCATCGTCGAGGAGCACAAAGTGCCTATGCACGGCCACCACGGCAGCCTGACGCCGGAGGAGATGCTCGTGCCGCTCCTGTTGGTGCGGCTGGATGCGTTATAGGAGAAAGGATACACACTGCCATGGCCGAGAAGATCCTGGTCATAGACGACGACGGGCTCCTGCTGAAGTTGATACGCCAATCGCTCCAACCAGAGGGATTTTCTATCTTCACAGCGACAAATGGAGAGGAAGGACTGACGCTCTTCCACCAGATCGCTCCCGACCTGGTGATCCTGGACGTCATGATGCCAGGCATGAACGGCTGGGAAGTCTGTCAGCATCTGCGCCAGGCATCCTCGGTGCCCATCATCTTCCTGACCGCTTTAGATTCAGTGGAAAACGTCGTGCATGGGCTGGTGGGCGGAGCGGATGACTATCTGGCGAAGCCATTCAAAATCGCCGAACTGGTGGCCCGGGTGACCGCCCTGCTCCGCCGGGCTCGCATGCCCTACGAGCAGCCGGACATCCTACGCTTTGGAGGCGGAGACCTGATCATCAACCGTCACGAGCAGACGGTGTTTGCCCGCGGTCAGGAAGTATCACTGAGCCCTATCGAGTATAACCTGCTCCTCTTCATGGCCGAGCGGGCCGGGCGTATCCTCCCTGTCCCACTGCTCTTTGACGCCATCTGGGGCTCCATGGCCGAGACAGGGCCTCAGAGTGTGAAGTGGTACGTCTGGCGTCTGCGTCAGAAGATCGAGGCCGACCCCCGGAACCCCCGATTCATCCTCACCGAGCGGGGTAAAGGATACCGCTTTTCCCCGCAGTAATCCCCCCGGCTGCTCCATTTCACAAACCGAATTCAAACTGGCGACCCCATTTCACAAACTGGATTCAAACTGGCGCCTGGTATAATGAAAGCGAGGCCAGAAATCTGCTGGCTATCCAGGTAAACAGGAGAGGAAAAAACGATGAAGAAAGTTACCCGTCGGCTGCGCTTCGTTTCTGTACTGGGCATCATCCTTTGGTTGGTGCTCCCCGTCACCCTGGCCTGGGCCGATGGGGAGACAGGTACCTTCCAGGGCCTGGGCCCCCACGCCACCGTTTCCGGCACGCTTGACGGCGAGAACGTATCCTATTCAGGCGGAACGATGAAATTCGAACTGAGCAGTGGCGGCATCGTCCCTACCTTCTGCACCGACATACGTCACCACGTCAGCACAGGGAACACATTCGTGACCAGCGACGAGGTGATGGCTTGCGAGATCCGCTGGCTTCTCCTCCACTATCCGCCTCTCCTGAGCGGATCCAACGCAGAGATGGCCGCTCGCCAGGCGGCGGTCTGGCACTTCTCCGACGGCTTCATACCAGACAGCGAACGCGCCTGGGAGATCATCAACGCCGTGCCTGACGACCCTTGCGAAGCGGATCAGCCCTCCATCAGCATCACCCCCGCCAGCGCCGTCAACCCCATAAACACGACCCAAGCCTTCACCGTGACGGTGACCCGCAGCGGGACGCCGGTAAGTGACCAGGTGGTCGCCCTCACCACCAATCACGGCACGCTGAGCACCGATACAGTCACCACCACCGATCAGGGCCAGGCCACCTTCACCCTCACCCACGACACCCCCGACACGACCTCTCACATCAACGCCACCGCCGAGATGCTCCTGCCAGTGGGCACCATCTTCGTCGGCACAGAGCCCAACAAGCAGAAACTGGTGCTGGGTGAGGAGGTCCTCGGATCCGTGCCGGCCGATGCCATCGCCACGTGGACCGGCACCGGGTACATCACGACCCTCAGTTTCGACGACTACAACATGGACAGTGACCATGACGCTGGCGAGCCGCTGCTGGAGGGATGGACGGTTAGACTCCACAAGTACGTCGGCGGCTCCTGGAGCCTCTACAGCAACCAGGCCACCGACAGCGCCGGGACGGCCCAATTCACCGGCGTGAGCGCAGGCACCTATCGCGTGGTGGAGATTCTGCAATCCGACTGGTACACCACCACCCCGCTGGAGATAGAATTCACGCTGGCGTCCGGCGAGAGCCGCTCTTTCGTGTTCGGCCAGATCAAACTCCCGGTCATCGTCGGCCACGTCTTCCAGGACGACGACGTAGATGGCACACCAGACGCCGAGGAGCCTCCCCTGGAAGGCTGGGAACTACAGATGTACCGCCAGGACGGCTCCGTCGTCGTCGGGATGCAGGGCGTGACCGGCGAGGACGGCTCAGTGATCTTCAGTTCCCATCCCGACCGCGACCCGCCCGAGATCCTGGCCGGCAGCTACTTCGTGCAGGAGACCCTGCAGGAAGGTTGGTACGCCACGACCGAGATCTCCCAGACGGTCACGGTGGGCTCTGGCGACATCGGCCACGCCTGGCTGGGAAACCTCCACCCCGAGCCGGCCCTGGCTCTGGAGAAGGCCGGCCCCTTGATGGCCCACGAGGGGGACGAGATTACCTACGACTTCACCGTAACTAACGAGGGGAACGTCAGGCTGACCGGTTCTGTATCCGACACCATGCTGACCGGCCTGGACTGTCGCTTCACCGACCTGGCGCCGGGCCAGAGCCACTCCTGCCACGCGACCTACACCGTGCCCGAGGGCGCAGGCGACCCGCTGGAAAACACCGCCACCGCATCCGGCACCGAGCCCTACCTGAACGGCGAGGCCACCGACAGCGCCACCGTCAGCACCGGCATCCTCCATCCCGACGTCGAGGTGGTCAAGACCGCCTCCGCAGATACGGTTTCCGAGGGCGACCCGGTCGCATGGACCATCGTCGTCTACAACCGGGGCGACACGACCCTCTACGACGTGACCGTGACCGATAGCAACGGCATGACCTTCGGCCCGCTGACCTTGACAGCCGACGACGGCGCCGACGACGGCGGCAGCGATCAGGCCACCTGGACCTACGAGACCCACCCCACGTACGACACGATCAACGCCGCCACAGCCAGCGGCACAGACGCACTGTACCGGGTCGTGAGCGACGAAGATCAGGCCAGCGTGGCGGTGACGTCGCCAGGGGACACCGATGGGGACGGCATCCCCGACTACCTGGACTCCGACTCCGACGGTGACGGCATCCCCGACGAGGTGGAAGGTGCAGGCGACACAGACGGGGATGGCATCCCTGACTATCTGGACACTGACTCCGACGGCGATGGCATCCCCGACGCCATTGAAGAGACGGGCGACATGGATGGGGACGGACTGCCCAATTACCTGGACACCGACTCTGACGGCGACGGCATCCCCGACGCCATCGAAGGCCCGGGCGACGTGGACGGAGATGGGTTGCCCAACTTCCTGGACACCGACTCGGATGGGGATGGCATTCCTGACAGGATTGAGTGGAACAGCGACGCCGATGGCGACGGGGACGTGGATGATGCCGACCGTGATGCCGACGGCGACGGCACACCCAACTTCCTGGACACTGACTCCGACGGCGACGGCATCCCCGATAGCGTCGAGTGGAACGTTGACGCTGACGGTGACGGGGACGTAGACGACGCCGACCGTGACGCCGACGGAGACGGTATTCCTAACTTCCTGGATACCGACTCCGACGACGACGGTATACCCGATGCAGAGGAAGGAACCGGGGATGTGGACGGGGATGGCATTCCTAACTTCGTGGATCCCGACGAGCAGGAGGAGGACCTCCTTCCCTACCGGGTTTACCTCCCCATCATCGCCACCTACTGAGGGCTGAGATCGTAAAGTAAAAGGGAGGCGTCGTCCCAGGGGCGACGCCTCCTGATTGTAATTGACGGCTCTTTAGGATTTCGCGGGGTGCTCTGTCTCACCGCCAGATACGGGGATGACACATCCCCTTTGAGCATACCCACCCTGCGAAATCCTGGAGGCCCTAATTGACTTGACAATGGTATATTCCAGGGTAGAATCCCAACCAGGGTAGAATCCCAACCGCATAGGATAAGGAGGACAAAATGCAATACCATCGGACCTGGCACTTGGTGAGTGCTCTTCTGGCGGCGGGCGCGTTGCTTTTCCTGGTCGCAGTCGCACTGGGCAACCCCTCCCACTCAGCCTACGCCCAGGGGACTACCTACACGGTCAACACCGACGACGATGTGTTCGACGGAGTCTGCAACGCCCTGCACTGCTCTTTCCGCGAGGCGGTCGCGGCAGCCAACAGCACCGGCGGGAGCGAGCCTGTCACTATCACCTTCGACGCAGCATACGTCATCACCGTGGGCCAAACCAGCCGCACCGTGAACCGGCTGACCGGCCCCGTCTACATTGACGGGGACCTGAACGACAACGGCGACCCCGACGTCGCTCTCAACGGCGAGAACCTCAGCACAGAAGGCTCAATGGCCCTCTGGATCAAGAGCGACGGCGTCACCGTGGACGGGCTGGCGATCCGAAACTTCGACTGCACCGGTTGCTGGGGGCTGGACATCTATGGAGACAATGGGATCGTCGTAAACACCCACCTCCTCTCCAACACGACCGGCATCCTGTTGACCAACGACGCAGACCACAACACCATCACCAACTGCATCGTCGCGGGCAACAGCGACGACGGCATCCTTGTCTCGGCCAAGTACGCCACAGGCCCCATGCAGGTCATCACCCCCGCTCACCACAACACCATCGCCAATTCCTACATCGGTACGAACCCGGCAGGGGACAATCTGGGCAATGCCGATAAGGGGATCACCATCCAGCGGGGCGCCTGCACCAACACCTTGCAGGGCAACGTCATCGCCTACAACGGCTGTTACGCCATCTATCTCAGCCCCGGGCCTGCGGGGAACCCCACCGCGCCAGCCTACGACAACCACGTGCTGGGCAACGAGATCCACGACAATGAAGCATCCTCTTCCTGTGATCCCCAGGCAGCCGTGGTCAACGACCGCACCCACCAGCCGCCAGGGGACATCCCCACCCTCTCCGGGGGTTACGATAACCTGTTCTCCGGTAACGTGATCACCAATAACACCGGCATAGGCATCTACAATATCGGCGCTTCCCCGCTCATCACGGACAACGTGGTGGAGAACAACACCTCTTTCGGCATCTACAACCTGCCCGACTTAGGCTCCACCTACAGCCCTGCCGATGCCGACGACGACACGCTCTCCATCCCCATCATCAAGAACAACACCGTCGGCGGAAACGGCCTCTACGGCATTCGCTCCCTGGACACCGCCCCTGTAGACCGCTATACCCTCCATCAGGATAACACCCTGGGCACCCACAGCGGGCTGGACGTTCTCCAGGAATGGTACGGGGCAGTGGAGGTGCTGACGGGGACAATGGACGCCCCCCAGCCCATCACCCAGGGAATCAGCGTGCGGGTGATGGGAAGTGGCACCGGCTGGCTGCGGGATCTGACCGTCTACGCCCCGGCTGCGGTCTACACGTCCGGTATCTGGGGTGCCACCCACCCCCAGGGCCTCCAGTACAACAACGTCTCCACCTGGCCCGGCATGCGGGAGTTCGAGGTGCAGGACAACGGCACGCTGGTGAAGCACCTGACCCATACCGTCCAGGTCTACCTCAACGGGGCCTACACTGGCACCGTCTCCTTCAGTTTCGACGGCCTGACGACCACCGAGCCCATCTCCGGGGACGTCGGGATTCCCCAGTGGGTGCAGACCGGCCCTTACGGCCGCTACCAGGTCCCCGAGGTCAACTTCACCTACGACAGCGACGGCGACACCATCCCTGACGTGGTGGAAGGGACGGAGGACAGCGACAGCGATGGCACGCCGGATTACCTGGACACCGACTCGGACAACGACGGCATCCCCGATAGCGTGGAAGGTGCGGAGGACCCAGACGGGGATGGCCTACCTAACTACCTGGACACCGATTCCGACGGGGATGGCATCCCAGATAGTACCGAGGTCGGGCCAGACCCAGAGCATCCGGTGGACACCGACGGCGACGGCACGCCGGATTACCTGGACACCGACTCAGACAACGATGGCATCTCTGACAAAGACGAGGGCCTGACCGACACTGACGGCGACGGCATCCCCGACTACATCGAGAGCAACACCGATGACCCAGACGGAGACGGCACGCCTGACTACCAGGACACCGACTCCGACGGGGATGGCATCTCCGACGACGACGAGTACTATGGGGGAAGCGGGGATGACCCCTTCTGCTCCGACACGACGCTGGACACCGACGGGGACGGCATCCCCAACTGCCAGGACAACGATGTGGATGGCGACGGCATCCCCAACTACCTGGACGGGGACTCCGACGGGGACGGCATCCGCGATGCCCAGGAGGGGACCGGCGACTCCGATGGCGACGGCGTCCCCGACTGGCTGGACCCGGAGGACGGGGCGGACACCTCCCAGGGCGGCGATTCCGACGGCGACGGCATCCCTGACGCCACGGAGTACTACGCTGGCGTGAACGACGGTACGTTCTGCTCCAACCCCGCCACCCTGGACACCGACGGGGACGGCACCCTCAACTGCCAGGACAACGACGTGGATGGAGACGGCATCCCCAACTACCTGGACACCGACTCCGACAACGACGACACGCCCGACAGTCAGGAACGCCCGCCGGACCCCAACCCGGCCCCTTTCACACACGGAAACGTCCCGGCCTGGATTGACCCGCTCTACCGCCTCTATCTACCCCTCGCCCTGCGCAATTTCACTTCCTGACGGAAACACATAGCGCGGTGAAGCCGCAACCAACGTAGAGCGGAATGGCATTCCGCCCTACAGAATTCTCGCAGATAGCGCAATTCTTGCGGGGTAATTCTATATAGTCGGCATCGTTAACCCTCTCGGAGGCTGCGGAGCCTCCGGGAGGGTTCGCATTTATCTCTTTCTCGCCCCTTAGCCTTTGTGGCGCTCCTCGGCTTGGGCGACGATCTCCTTCAGCCTGGCTTCCACCTCTGCGGGGATGGGCATCGGTTCGTGGTGCTCGAGGATGTCCACCACCTTTGCCCGCACCCGCTCGGCCATCGTCTTCCTGCCGCCGGTCTCCCAACCCCGACGCTGCTGCCGGTCCATCAAAGTCGGGAACCATAACTCTGTCCTGAAGTGCTGACGTGTGTGCTCCTGGGTCAGGTAATGGCCACCAGGCCCCACCCGCTCGATGACGTCCACGGCCATGGTCTCGGGGGTGACCGCGATGCCTCTCAGGATATGCTTGGCCATGCCGATGACCTCGTTAGACATGACCAGCATATCGAAGGAGCCCAGCAGGCCCGATTCCAGGTAGCCGACATCGTGGATCAGATTGGCGCCCGACAGCGCGGCGATGGTCACGGACATGGTGGCCTCGATGGCTGCCTGCTGGTCGAGGACTTTGGCGTCGGAGCAGCCAGCGGTGGAGAACATGGGCAGCCGCAGCCACTTGGCGACGTCGGTCATGGCCGCGCTGAGCAGCACCATCTCCGGCGCGCCGTAGGACAGGATGGACGTAGCCATATCCATGGTGGAATTCACTCCCCCGATGACGACCGCCGCCCCCTTCCGCTTGAGTTGTGCCAGCACTATCCCCACCAGGCACTCGGCCAGGCCTTGCACCATCGCGCCGGCCAGCGTCACCGGCCCCGTGCCGCCGCACATGATGCAGGGCGTGTAGATGGCCGGAATGCCCATCTCCGCCGCGTACAGGATCTTCTCCACCGCTTCGACGGAGTTGCTCAGAGGAGAACTGGGCTCAATGTAGACGACGAAGAGGGGCGCTTGGGCGAACTCGTTCGGGGCGCCCAGCACCTCGCAGGCCATCCGGTACTGGTCGGCCAGCCCTTCTTTGTCCACAGCGGTGATGACCAGTGGCTTGGACGTGCCCTGCAGCATAGCCAGGAACTGTTGACGATCGTAGGTGTGGGCCGGTACGCCAGAGGTCAGGCCCAGCGACATGTGAAAGTCAATGTGAGGCAATGCATCGCTGATCCTGGCCGCGTTGTAGACGTCTTGATAGGTGTACTTGCGCACCTCGTCAGTGTAGGGGTCTATCAGGGAAGGGCAATCGGAGCCGGTGCCGAAGTAGATCTTGTCCTTCTCCAATAAGATGCGCTTGTGGCGGTCCCGCCCGGCGACGACGATCCGCTCCGGCGTGGTATTCAGCGCATCCTTGACCAGCCAGGATGGAATACGCACCAGGGGCCCTGCTGAGCCCGCCGAAGCATCACCGTCGCTGACCGGGCAACCGGCGTCGCGCAGCAGAGCCAGACCTTCCTCTCCGTAAATTCGTGTCCCCACCCGCCCCAGGACATCCAGGGCCGAGTGGAAAATCTCCTCGATTTGGTCACCTGACAGCACGCGAAACTGCGGGGTGGCGTTCACTTGGTAGTTTGCTCTCATGCTGACTATCCTCCTTTATGCTCGTATGGCCGCAGCGATAGCCGCGATGTGGGCGGGCGAGGAGCCACAACAGGTACCGACGATGCCAGCGCCCAGTTCGACGTAACGGCAGGCCAACTCGGCCATCCCCTCTGGCGTGGCGTCGTAGACCACCTGGCGCTTGACCATGCGCGGCACGCCAGCGTTGGGTTTGGCGATCAGGGTAGCGTCGGGCGCAGCCTCGCGCATCTGGGGCAGAATATCCAACACCTCTTCAGGCGCGTGGCCGCAGTTAGCGCCGATGGCTGGCACGCCCAACGCTGCCATCGCCTGGGCCGCCTGGGCCGGGCTGACCCCCATGCTAGTGCGGCCATGGGTGTCGAAACTGAAGGTGCAGAAGACAGGCAGGTCGCACCCCTGCCGCGCCCCCTCGACGGCCGCTTTCGCCTCTTCCAGGTCACTCATAGTCTCAATGTAGATGAAATCCACGCCCCCCGCCGCCAGCGCCTGAGCCTGCTCGGCGAACAGCCCAACCGCTGCTTCGTAGGCCAGCGGGCCGATGGGAACCATCATCTCGCCCGTGGGACCGATGTCGCCGGCGACGTAGACGTCGCCCTGCCCTGAGCCTGCTTGTCCTGAGCGTAGCCGAAGGGTCGAAGGGTCGCCCGCCGCCTGGCGGGCCAACTCCGCAGCCCGCCGGTTGATCTCACCCACCCGGACGTCGAGCCCCGCGGCCTTCAGCCGCGCCCGCGTGCCGCCGAAGGTGGTGGTGAGGATGATCTGGGAGCCCGCCTCCAGGTAGGCGCGGTGCAGCCGCGTGATCTCATCGGGCCGCTCCAATATCCACGCCTCGCCTGGCGTCCCCGTGGGCAGCCCGGCCGCCTGCAGCATGGTGCCCGTCGCCCCGTCGGCGATCAGAACCTCGCCCGAGGCCAATCGTTCCAAGATATGTAGTCGCATCGTTTCTCTCCTCCCTTCGTGATCATCCTGCCAGATCACGCCTGCAGCAGCCGTTTGATCACTTCAACCGCCTCGGTGGCGTTTTCGGCGTAGCCGTCGGCTCCGATCTCCTCGGCCCACTCCGGACTGGCTGGCACGCCGCCGATGATCACCTTGACCCGCTCGCGCAGGCCAGCCTCTTCGAGAGAGAGGATCACGGCTTCCTGATTGAGTACCGTCGTCGTGAGCAACGCCGATAGGCCCACCACGTTGGCGTCCATTTCGCGCACCGTATCCACAAATCGCTGGGGCGACACGTCCACGCCCAGGTCGTGCACCTCGAAGCCGTTGGCGGCTAACATGGTGCCCACCAGCGTCTTGCCAATTTCGTGGATGTCCCCCTGTACAGTGCCGATGATCACCTTGCCCAGCACCTGGCGCTGCTGTTTGCGCTTCATCAGCTCCGGCTCCAGGGCGGCGATAGCCGCCTTCATCGCCTCGCCGCTCATCATCAGATCAGGGATGAACAGCTCCCCTGTGGCGAAGCCCTCACCGACGACGTCCATGCCCGGCTTGAAGCCTTGCTCGATTGCTGCCAGCGGATCGATCCCTGCGCGCAGCGCTTCGTCGGCCAGTGCGCGTGCTTTATCTGGGAGACCAGCGATGACCGCGTTGGTCATCTGTTCGAATAGCCTTTCATTTACCATCTGGTATCCTCCTTAACTCTCAGTCGTTTTGGCCACATCCAAATCTATTGGCGCACGTGTAGTATAGGCAACTTCGCGCGAAAGTCAAAACCCAGTGCCAGGATGCAGGAGAATTAATTTCAGGTGAAATCGCGAGTGCAAGGTCATCCTCAGCAGGTCAGACCCATGTCAGTAGTGAAACGCTGCTCTCAAGCCCTGTATCTCTGTATCACCTGGGCCAATCGCCCAGGAAGCGCACATCCAGGCCGGTACTGGCGAAACGGCGTACCAGTGCCTCATCGGCGGTCACCAGCGGCAACGATAATCGCTGGGTCAGGGCGACGTACGCTGAGTCATAGGCAGTGCTACCGTGCTGCACGGACAGGGCCAGGGCCGCTTCCGCCAATGCTGCGGTAGACACGACGCGCAACGGTAGTTTGGTGAGGTCTGCGACGTCCTGCCGTGCAGCATCCGCAAGATAGCCAAAGCGCCGCACGTATTTCCAAAGGATGTTGGTGCATTCGATGAAGAACAAGTCTGGTACGTAGAAGCGACTCGGCGGATCGTCGGTCAAGTGGCCAAACAATGCATCAGCCCGGCCAGAAAGCGGCTCGACGAGAAAGAGCTTGATCCCTACGCTGGCATCAACCACGCAGTCGAAGCCCACCCTGCGGCCTGTCGTCATCGCTCACGATCCTCGCGCAGCAGCGTCGTACTGCCGGGCGCGCCGACGGCCGCCGGCTCAAAGAAACGATGACGGCGAATTGACTCCAAGGGTATCTCCGATGCGCGATCCACTTCCTCAACAGCCCACTCTAAGAGGGTGATGACTTCTGCGCCCAATGAGCGGTGCTGCTTTTCCGCCCGCTGCTTCAAGCGCATATACAGCGTCTCAGGGACATTCCGCACGTGTAAAATAGACATACACTCACCTCCTGCTCTGATTATATCACCTTTGGTTGCAAAATGCAACCAGTCCGTTCTCATCCTTCACAACCAATGCACTGGCTTGCGCGAGCAGGTGAGGCGGGGTAAAATTGAGCACCAGGCACCCCCTCAGGACAAGACCGTTTTGTGTATTTGTGTCCATCACTACTGGATGCGGTAATGAGTCAAGGGCAAAAGTCATCACAAGTCACGATGCGATCCCCATTCGTCCACCAGGCACGATTGCAGGAGCCGGCCGGCGACAAAGTGCGCTGCCTGACCTGCGAGCGGCGTTGCGAACTGGCCGACGGACAGGTGGGCTGGTGCCGCACGCGGCAGAACCGCGCTGGCACCCTCTACACACTGATCTACGGCGCGGTCTCCTCGCTTTCCTGCAATCCCATCGAGAAGAAGCCGCTCTACCACTTTTACCCCGGCTCGGTCGCTCTCACCGCCGGTTCCTACTCTTGTAACTTCGCTTGCCCGTGGTGTCAGAATTGGGACATATCGAAGCAACCCCCCTCCGGTGGGGAATTCATCCCACCTGGTGAGTTCGTCGCCCGCGCCCGGCGGTACAGTTGTCAGGGTACCTCCATCAGTTTCAACGAGCCTGCGCTGAGCCTGGAATGGTCGCTGGAGGTGTTTCCCCTGGCGCGGGAGGCCGGGCT
>CAZZEX010000001.1:0-139416 GCA_964653285.1 uncultured Anaerolineales bacterium | reverse complement strand
CAAAGCGGCCATCGCCGTCCAGGTCAACGCCATAGTCTGCTACGACCCGGCCAAACTGGATGACCGAATCGGGATCGCTTCCGTTCGAATCGGGATCGCTCTCGTCCGAATCTGGGCTACTTTCCTTGAAGATGATAGGCAAATAGACAAGGTACTTAGGCGCGTCGGCCACCAGGGTGGCCAGGGGAAGTCCCAGACCTCCCCTGGACCGCCCGGTCAAATTGACCTCCAGCGACCTGGTGCCTGGGGCGGGGCCGCCCGTGAACCCAGCCATCGTTCCCCCGTCCTCGACGGTGATGTAGTTCTCTTTGATTTCGGTGTCTGAGCCACCGGGACCAGTGACGATCAGTTGGACGGTGAAGGTGCCAGTGGTCTCGTAGATGTGGCTGGGGTTCGGAACGGTGCTGGTATTGTTGGGCCCAGACCCAGGGTCCCCAAAGTTCCACGACCAATTGGTGATGGGTCCTCCTGTGGACTGGTCGGTGAAATCCACCTCCAGCGGGCTGGTGCCTGAGCGGGGGCTGCCTGAGAAATTAGCCACCGGCGGTGGCTCAGTGACGTGGATGTAGTTTGTCTTGGTTTCGGTATCTGAGCCACCAGCGCCCTGGACGGTCAGGGACACCGTATAGTAACCGGCGTCCTCGTAGGGGTGGCTGGGGTTCTTCGCGGTGCTGGTGTGGTTGTCTCCAAAGTCCCACAACCAACTGCGGATGTGTCCTGTGGACTGGTCGGTGAAACTCACCGTCAACGGTTTTTCGCCTGAGGTGGGGTCGCCTGTGAACTCAGCCACGGGCGGTGACGGTATCGAATCAGGCCAGTCGCCGGGAGGAGTCCCTACAACCGTCGGTTCTGAGGACCAGCCCCAATAGGCCTTAAACCGGGTCTCCCACCAGTACTTCTTTACAATTTTGGTGTTGTCCCAACTGTTCTGGCGGAAATCGTCCGCCCAGGTAGAGAAGCCATTGATCCCACCCCAAGGCCAGTCCTCACCAGCCGCATATACCCCCTGGCCCCAGTAATGGCCATATGGGTTTCTCAAGCTCTTATAGCCGCCTTTATAGCCCGGATTTGGACAACCGCCTGAGGGTCCCCACTCGTGAATACTGTAACCCCGCATGACATACCACTTCCACGAGCCCCCGGATGGTTTCTTCGCCCACACCTCTGTTGAGTGGTCAAACGTGCCATGTTGCCAGTCCGTGAATACAGGACGCGCAGGGATGCCGGCCGCGCGGTTAAAAGTAGTCAGCAGGTCGGCGATATTTGAACACTGGTTTTTGTTGTTATAGTCTGGGCCGCAAGAGGACGGGTGTAGCACACACCACGAATTGCTGAGAACCCGGGGCCAACTGACACAAGTTAACTCATCCACACGCTCGCCCAGTTTGTTAGCGGCATACCATGTGTCGGTCTCGCCATTGACGATCTCAATGACATAACCCTCAAAGAGCCAGTCCTTGTATTGCTGATTCTGGAAAGCCCACCCCTGACCGTGATTGACCCATTCACCCTCCGGGATCCAGTCATAGTCATCCTCCGTATATTCGCGCGGTTCACCCTCACCGTAGGAGATGGAGGCTTCACTTCTAGAGAGGCCATTTCTTCTGTTCTCAGGGCTCTCGTCGTATATAAAGGCACTGATAAAATCATCGCTCATATCGGTTGGCAGATCGAAGATGACGTACAGGTTCAGGCTCTCACTCCAACTGCCATCCTGTACCCTGATGGTGTATATGCCCACCGTACCCGATGGGGATACGTAGATGTTCCACCGCCCGGCACAATGGTCCCGCGCCACCGTCGGCGTAGTCAGCCCACTGATGCTCTTGTCAATCTCAAAAACAGCGTCGGCCGGTCCCCCTACGGAGAAAGTTGTCCCTCGGCGCACAATAACCGAGTCCTGGCCCCAAGGGCCCCACGGGTAAGGCATAGCAATGTAGTTACTCCCATAACGCTGCCAGGGGAAGTACTCTTTGGTCTGAAAGTCTTCTCGATACTCTACGTAGATGCCAGGACTATGATCATCGAGGGGATCGGTGTCGTACAACTTCTCCTGGCCATCTGTGAGCCCGTCGTCGTCGCTATCGGCGTCGAAGGTGTTGGTCACGTAAGGACCACCAGATCCATTGTACCAGCCGTTTTCCTCGACTACGTTAGGCAGCCCATCACTGTCAGCATCTGCGGAGAGATCGCGCCAGTCCTGAGCATACGCCGGAACTGGCTGGGTGAGAAACGCAGGAGTCAGTAAAACGAAAGCCACGAGGAGATAAACGAAGCGCCTTATCGTTGTCATCATGCTGCTTCTCCTTTCAGCATAGGGCGGCTTTTGGCCGCAACCGAACTTCGTGTTTAGGCTATTGGAGTCCCCAACTGGTTGGGATGTTCGCCATCAGCCCGAACAAGTTCGGGACTCCGGTGAGTCACCCATAGACACTTGGAACTTCAGGGATTCTCGATTGAACTCGAGATGGACAAGTCATCCCAATTGACTGCGCGGGCGTATGAAGCGACCATATTATTCATTATACAAAATGAGGGTAACAAAAAGGTGTCAAAAGAATTAATATTTGCAGAGAGGCCAGGCTATTGCCATTGCTCGCTCGATAACTCCTGTCGGAATGCCCTGATGGTTTCGGCGAGAGGGTCGTTCAGGAGATACTTCAGACCCGTTTCGCTGAGCGCGAAATCGCGCCGACCTCTGCCCAAGAGCTTCGATATTCTCTCTTTGATGGCCGTCTTGGGATGAATGTATTGCGCGAGTTCATACTCGGGGACCTGGAAAGGAATATCCAGGGCTGCCAGACAGGCGAGATAAGGAAAGCGAACCCCGGCCACGTACGAACCGCGCAGGCTCCCCCAAAAACGCGCGTTGAACTCCAGGATCTTGACCTGACCATCGGAAGTGTCATAAAACATGTCAATGTTGCCAAAGCCGCTCCAGTTTAGAGCAGTCAACAGTCTTTGGCCGGTTTCCAGCACGCCTTCCTGCTTGATGAACCTTATAGCCGCAGCCGCAGCCCACTTTTGCGGGTTAGGAATCGTGCCTCGTTGCATTGTATAGGCTAGAGTCTTTCCTTCCTGACACAAGACGTTTAACCCAATCACGTATCCGGGCAGAAAGCTCTGAACGATGTACCTATTCTTGAATCTCTCCTGGCCATATTCTTCCAGGAATGCTTGCAACTGAGCCACACTCTCAAAACGTCGGATGCCCTCTCCCCCCCAGGCTGTAACCGGTTTAGTCAGCACGGGAAACTTCATAGTGTGCAATTGCTGCTCAAAGTCGTCGTCCAGCGTACCCAGCACCGTCGGCGGTCCGGGCACTTGATGCTCTTGCATAAACTGGGCCAATAACCACTTGTTATTGACTATCCTATAGGTTTCAGGCTCTGGGATGGGAGCCACGGCCAATACCTGTGAGAGTGACTGGCGCATAGTACCCGCAAACTCTATCCAATCTGTTTCAATGGGTAGAAGAACATCTACGTTGGTCTCCTCCACGATCTGGGCAATGGCCTCGATCCGTTCTTGGTAATCGGTTCCTGTCTGCTTGTGCAAAAACTTATGGCACTGGCGAGAAAATCGGGCTGGGGCCCAACGATTATTTGATAAAACGGTAAGTTTCACGTTTGGTATGCCCATAAAACCGTGCATGACAAACAGTGCGAAATCGCTCTCACCATCTGGAATCAGGACAGAGATTTTTTCCATTTCTGACCTCAACTCTCTCGTTGAACTTCAGCCCAGGTTGTCCGTAGAAGCAGCCTTCGCATTCGCTTGGTCAACTGTCCCGTACTATCGCCGGCAAGTAGATGTAGAACCTCGGGCACACGGGCCCTTCTCTGAGGTTGAAGCCGTAATGGGTCTCAAGAAAGTCGACAATCGACTCAGCCAGGGCATAGGCATACACGTCACGTATATTATCGTGGAGAAACCCGTAGTAGGTTTCCACCTGGGTGCCATCGATGGTACCACCGTTCTTGGAGCCATGGCGTCTGCTGTTATAGCCGCCGCTGAAGTAGTCGCTTCCACCCGGGTGGGGGTGGGCTGGGCTGGGGACGGATTTGTAGCCCCACGCCTGCAGGAGCCCACCCAGGCTGGTCGCCCCACGGACAATTTCGGGAAAGTAGATGCCAGGAGTGTTGGCTATGTTCCTGAGAGAGGACTTGTTCTTGTAATAAGAACTGTTGAGCGCCTCGTCGCTCCGGTTCAAGTTGGAGGAAGTCAGCGCAAAACCCAACTCCACCCATTGGTCTGCATGACCATTGGAATGAAAGTCAAAATAGTGGCCCTGATCGCACTGCATAACGCTAGCGGCTTCCGCGTCGTCGATAAATGCGTGAAACTCGTACCAGGCCTGCTCAGCCCACTGGTTGCCCTGGGCTGCTTCGTTCAGATCCCGATTGGCGTCCAGTTTACTCCGGTGAAGATGGTTAATGATGACGTGAGGGTACCGGCCTGTGATCTCTGTGATATAATTGGCAACCTCACGGGTGTACTCCTGGCTACGGTAGTCATGGCCCATCGAGCCCCACGTTCGGTCCGGGATTTCCGATGGTTTCAGGTAACCACCATGGGGTGCGCTGATAATTATAGGTAGATTACCCGCGATATACTCAATGTAATGCTTTCTCCCCCAGTAGGTCTCGCCGGGGATGTACGTGGCCCTGGCATCACCCCCCGAACTGCTCTCATCACCACTGGGCACGGCCCAGGCGCTATCGGTGGTTTGGACAAGAGACAGGGTTGGCTCGTCAGTTGGATGGCCAGCCAGGGTCCCGGTGGTCAATATCAACAGAGTAGCGATAGCCAGGATGATAGGCCGCGAAAACCGCTTCACATTGTTCATCGTTCCTCTGCTCTCCAGCATTTGCTCGCTAAAGGCTGCCGACTTGGTGCAAAGGCCGCCCGGCACCGCCTGTTCACAGCGGTGCGATCAAAATCGCACATACCCCGATTAACTGTTGAAGGTTCATTAGCCAGTAGTAGTTGGCCTGGGTTCCGATATTTCTGATATGACATAGCGAAACTTGCCCAAACTCCCCAGGGGAATCGAGTCGAGAAATTCAAATTTTACCTCTGTCTCTGGCCCCATTACTTTCTTGACTGTACGCTCAATAACGTCAAGTTGAGGTTTTTGGAAACCCTCGTCAATTACCAGACGAATCAGGATCAGATCCAAGGATTTTTGAACTATTTGAAACTGTTTGATCCCTTCCACCTCAAAAACAGTGCTTTGAAAGTCACCCCAAACGGTTCGGCCGTCTTTTGTTTTAAACATATCTACCTGTCTACCTTCAACCTTTTCCAGCATGGGGTGTTGGCGCCCACAAGGACAACTATCCAATTGGCTCAGGCGGGCATTGTCACCCAGACGGTACCTGATAAAGGGAAACCCATAATTATTTAGATTGGTGATAACCACCTGACCAGGTTCACCAGGTTGGGCAGGTTCGTCACCGTTCAAGACTTCAATAACACAGTTTTCAATGCTTATATGCATAGCAGTATGGGCTTCGCACTCACAGGCCAGGCCACCGGTTTCCAAAGCGCCATACCGATTAAAGACTTTGCAGCCAAATACTTCCTCAATAACCTCCCGTTGGTGGGAGTGCAGCACTTCGGCGGAAGAGAAGACGGCCTGAAGTTTGACATCGTGCAGGTCTTCCTCTTGTACAAACCTGGCAAAGTGGAAGAGTGACGAGGAATAGCCAAAGAGCAACTTGGGCTTGCGGCGTTGGATTTGCCTGGCCAAGTCACGCATTGATTCCTCTGAGAGCACATACGCATCGGAAATAAAGCGGTTCAGAGCAAAATTCATCAGTTTGCTACGCGCTCTTTGTTTAAAAGGCTGATCTAGCGTAAGACCCCAGAGGTATGCGTGCGGGTCACCAAACTTCCACCCGGCCCAGGTCAGATGGCGTAGTATGTCCGCCGTGACGTGGTCGCGATAATTGTGATCCTCCCAGAAGATGAAGGGATGTCCCGTGGACCCTGTCGTTGAGTGAGTGTGCATAGTTTTTCGTCTGGCCGGATCGGTTGTGACAAAGTCCTTGGAGTTATCGCGCATATAGGCTTTGTCAACTGTAGGTACTTGTCCGAAGCAATCGGGGTCTTTTTTAAGATCGCCCGGCTCAAAGCCAATTTCTTTGAACAGGCGTTGATAATAAGGTACGTGCTGGTTGGCATACTCAATAAGTGCCTGCAACTTCTGCCTTTGCAGGGCATATAGCTCGTCACGGCTGAACCACTGCGTTTTTAGCAATTCTTCAAAGACCTGCATGATGCGGCGACCGGTTATTTTCTGATATAGATTAATTCCCCAACGACGTGGCAATGCACTCATCAGTACCTCCTGCTTCTCTAACATCTCTCCACCGTCAGGCTATCGTCCTATTGATGACCCGCTTCCGGAAAATATCAAAGGTCAGCAAATTCCACAAGAACCAACCACGTGGATCACCCACTACAGGGTATTCCACTTGATCGAGTAAGTTGTTGATCTCTGCTTTGCTCACAAAATCAGGGCGGTCAATGTCGTGGATCAGGTCACGTAAAAAGCCGTTTTTCATCCAATCGAACAGGTCCGCGCTAAATACCGAAGCCCCCTTTGGTTTCTTGGTGACGGTAGAAGTGCTATGCTGTTCCAAAATTCGTTTGAGCAGAGGCTTAATCTCGTGACCGTTCAGGCAGCGGACTTGCGGTGGAAAGGCGCGGTTAAGGCGAATGAAGTCTTCGTCCAGGAAGGGGGGGATGTGTTCGCGTCCTTGTGCCAGGAACATCAAATTGTTGATGACAGCGTTCTCGTAGGCGTCGCTCAGGAAATCAATCATGTGAACCTTTTCCATATACGAAGGACTGTCCAGGTAGGTGGTCTCCAGGGAGCGCCGGTATTGAAGAGTTTGGCGCATCACATCATCGCCAAAGCAGCGGCGGGCCACATCCATATCAGTATAGGTGGCAATGGTGTTGGTTGGCACCTTAAACGAATCCGGGTCGTTTAGTTCCGGCAGGATATCCGCGATTTGGCGCAAGGCATGGCGTTTAGTTGATTGGGAGCCGAAAAAGTTCGCCATGGCGCGTAACATCAGACTTGAGCAGGGAATGCCCCTGGCTTTTTGGATGACGTTGATTTTTCGGGCGACGGCCAGACCGTACAGCGTATCAGCACCCGTGGAGATGGTGAAGAAGTGAATGGCGCCATCTTCATGGGCAGCGATGTATTTGCCCAAGGCAAACAGGCAAGGTTCTGCTTCGGAGGAAACCGGCTGGGCCAGGGCGTCGTTAGTTTCAAACAGCAAGCCTAGGAAGTCCTCAAGGTAGATGTCCGCAAAGGTGTGTTCGGTCTGGAAAATCTCGCTGGCTTGCCTGGCGTACTCAATCTCATACTCAAAGCTTGGCAGGCGAACCGCATAACTGTACGATTTACGGGGTGACGAGGCGGAAAGGTTTTGGTTAATCATCAATTGAGTAATCGAAGAGTCGATGCCACCAGATAGCAAGTTGGCGACGACGCGTCCCGAAGCCTCGGCATCGCTGATGTAGGCGCCTATAACGTCGAGCATTCCTTCGTAAAGCGCGTCAATTGAAGTTGCATCCGCTTTAGCGAAGACAGGGTCATCTGGGTCTGTTCGCAGAGTTCGGACTTGCCTTATGTCCAGGTCACCCCCATCCCAGGTGAATAGCTCACCGGGTAGCAGGCGATAAACATCACGGAAGTAACTGTAACGCCCCAGCGTGTACCGAAAGAGGAAATGGTGGGGGATGGCCTCTTCACAGATCTCTACTTGTCTGAGAAGAGCTGCGTGGCACCCAGGGGTGTCTGTGCAGATTAAATCGCCATCAATGGTGGAGTAGAACAGCTGAGGCATAGATAAAAGCGTTTTGTAAACGGAAAACTGGGGAACCTTCTTGCTAAAGCAAGCCAGCAAGGCATTGCCCCGAATGGCATCGGCGTCGATGGTTTGGGGCGTCAGCAGGCCCTGCTCAATGAGTTGCTTGGTAGATAAAGGGGCCTTTTGTGGAGATCGAGCCAGCCCCAACTTTAGTCCGATCACATCTTCGGTCTCTTCTACGTCACCGTAGGATGTGTAGAAGAAGAAATGGCCAGTAGGGCCAAAGTTAATGACCCTGGGTGTAATGCCCAGGCGATTGGGCAGCGTATGCCGCAGGAAGGTCTCTGGATGCCTGGTGAAGCCAAAGACCGTAAAGTCGCCCAATGAGTTAAGATTTGCTTTCATTGCTCGCCTCCCTCGTGCTTGACAACGATCTTCACTGCTGCAGAGCCTCGATCTGTGGTTACGGATGTGTCCAGTCTTAGGGGGACATTTCAGGCCTAGCATTCTTGTATAGTGCGCCGGGTGCATTCAACTATGCGTCGAGCCTCTGCCATATCCAATCCGGCGTAGTTTGGCAGGTTCACCACTTCCCTGGCCGCTTGCTCAGCCCGGGGGTAGTGGCCATTTGCGTACGACTGATAAGCCTTGAGTTGAGGCAACGTGTAACTGAAGTTGAGGCCCACTTCAATACCTCTGTCCCGCATGCGTTGGTGGAAACCGATTTCATCACGTCCCTCAACACGCACAGAATAATACGTATAGGTAGCGCCCGGTATGACAGGTGCAGTGGTGAGGCCGGGTGCGTCCCGTAGTTCCCGGCCGTAGAACTCTGCGAGTGCCCGAGTCTCTTCTAACACGGTGTCCAGTTTGCGCAATTGAGCCACACCTATTCGTCCCTGAAAGTCTGCATAGGCCGTGGCATAGTCCCGTGGCATCACCGTGCCCGTCAAACCGACGGCGTCCCGCGCCCGTTTCACCGCGCCGATGTTTTTAATCTGCACCAATCGTTCTTCCAACGAACCACTTAACGCCATGTAGGCGGTAAGCACTTGCATGCATCGTCTCGCCCATACAGAGTTTGGCAGCCGATTCATCTCTTGATCTCGATAGGTCCTTATCTTATCATGGAGGCTGGACGAGTTGGTGACAATGACGCCACCGGTGATGGTGTAAAGTTGCTTGCCGGAGCCGAAACTGAAAAGCGCGACATCACCCGATATCCCAGTCGCGTCTGGAGCGGCCGTGCGCAATGCTAAGGCAGCGTCTTCGATAATCAGTAATTGATCATCGCCTACCTCCTTGCGGATCGTGTCTACGTCGGCCGGATAGCCGTACATATGCGTGACGATGATTGCCCGCGTGTGTGAAGTGAGAGCCCTTTTGGTAGCGCTGATGTCCATGTTGTAATCGGCCAGGTCGATGTCCACGAATACCGGCTTGTTGCCAGAGACAACCACGGCCTCGGCCATGACCGCGCATGTGTAGGCTGGCATGATCACTTCTGCCTGGCTCAGGCCCAGTGCTTCAAATAAAGCGACTATGCCGGAGCGCCCGTAGGCAAAGGCTATGCCATAACGAGCGCCTACGCGGCTTGCCACGGCGGCCTCAAATTCGCTTCGCCCGGCTCCAGGCCGTAACACTGCCAGTATCTCAGACCAATCAAAGTAAGGCCGATAAGCACTAATCACTGCCAGTACTCTCTCCTATTACAGGTCCCTCCAGGAAGTCTGCTATTGAGCGGACGAGAAGGTCATGCAATCCGGGTGTCGCGTATCTTTTTTGCCATCTCGCTCTAACCTCGGTCGTAACGCTGTCGAGGTTGTCGGTGACGACAAGCCCCTGCAACTCTCCTCTTTCGCCCACGACAACACAAGGATTGTCTTTCATATATTGCCTCACAGCGGGTGTATCACGCTGGATTCTGATCCAGATTCGTTTGTGTTCCCGTGATGGGATCGCCACGGTTGCCCCCCATTTCCGCTTGTACTGGAATATGCCATTGTTCAAAAATGGCCAACAGGCTCCGAGATTTACAGTCTGATATCCTTCTTCGTTTGCCCACCGGATAAGGGAGTAATGAATGGCTGCTACCGCACCTTCTCGTCTCAGTTGACGATTCGAGTTGATCACTCCACTTAAGGCTATACTGACCGTCTTTTGCTGAATTGAACAAAGACCACCGGAGACAATACGTCCATCTCGCTTGATCAAAAGTAGAAAACCATGTCGAAAATACTGGTACAACGTCTCAATGGGGTCTATTGAGGCCAGTTGGCCGTGTCTTGCCGCTGTCGTTGGGACGTACATGGTGTGATAGAACATTTCAAGGTCTTCTTGACTTCGGCTTAGCGTGCATTCATAACCATACTTACGTATTCGTCTTAAGTCATTCTTACGAGTGGTCTCGCGAAAACCGCCACGCAAATCTTTCCATTCCCTCTGAACGTCCAGGCTGTGATATACTCGGAACGGCAATGAGATAGAGCCTCGTCGAGGAAGTTTGCGGGTCAGATACTTGCTGGCCTCGATGATGGTGAGGTCACTGGATAGCGAGTCAACTTGCTTACTCAAGTTCCACACAGGTATTCGGCATATTTCTCTTTCTGATGGTTCCTCCGTAAACAGGAGTTTCTGCAGGAATGGGCTGGCATATCCCAAACCGGCGTAACTGACTGTCAACGGCCCACCCTGGCCCTGGCCCTGCCATTGATAAATGATTAGATAAGGCCTGAGCAGTAGTCGCGAGACCTCTTTTGCTTCGTGTAGGCGAGGCATCACCGTACGTTGTATCATCGGTGATGCTGACAGCTCCGCTTCACACCATACCCAACGGCCCCACTCAAACAGTCTGCTCATTTATGATCCCGTTCAAATTGCGATAAATCTGATACCCCACCTCGCTGATGGCAAGCCTGGTTGGTGCGTGAATGAACGTGTTGCGCCCATAGCAAACCAATTGGCCGCCGAATTTGGCTTTGAAATCGCGCACACCGTATTCCTCGTCCGGCCTGCCCGCGCCGCCGAAATCGTACACTTTGCAGCCGCTTTCTGCGCCCCATTTAAGGATGTGCCACATCAACAACTCGTTGGGCATGTAGCGGCTGTATGAACGATCCATACCACCATACCAACCATAGATCGTATCTTTGTAAACCAACTCTACCGAGCCGGCGATATAGACATCGCCTACCCGAGCCAACAGAAACTTGACCATACCCCGAGGATGCAATATGTCGAATGCTGCTTCAAACAACGATCGATCTGCCAGGGGCACCTTAGCACTGGCGTAAGTCCTGCGCAGCAGTTCATAACATAACGTCACCTGCTCGCGCTGATTGACCTCTCTGATAACCACCTCACCTCGTCTGAGTGCGCGCCGGAGGTTCTTGCGTGTTCGGCGTCCAATACTTTGGAATACGGCCTCTGGCGGACGACCCAGGTCGACCAGGTAGTTCAAGTGGTCTTCGTAGACGAAGCCATGCTCGCGTAGGATCGGCTGCACCGTTTCTATGTTCGACAGGTTGCGTAGCTCGGTGAAGAGCGGGGCTCCGTTTACCTCCTGCGTATAGGTTTGCAGCAGCAGAGCCAGAGCCTCCTGTCCTTCCGCGCCGGGAGTGCAGAGCACACTGCCATAGGCAACCGCTCGTGTCGTGAAGGGGCGCAGTAATCTACTCATCAACGTGATCTGTACTGGCAGCAGTAAAGCCAACGCGCGTCCGTCCTTGGCAGCCACCCACAACTCTGGCTGATGGCCCTTTGTGCGGCCAAACACCTGAAACATCTCCGGCGTATGAAAGACATTCCCCGTCGGATGCTCCTCCACGAAACTGCGCCATTCTTGTTCTGGTAGGGTGCGGACGATAGCGATGCTCATAGTACTCTTTCCAGAGAGGCGCAAGCCACTTTCATCTCCCGAAGAGGCGCAAGCCGTAGTCCCATAAAGTCAGGGCGTCAATGTCGCCAGTGACGGCCAGGGCGCTGCGGGCGCCGTTCGGCCAGCGGCCCAGCCGCACCAGCGGACAGTCTATTCCCTCAATTTGAGCCAGCAGCGGACGCTTATGCTCAGCGACGAATTCCGCCTGGTCAAAGTAACATGGGTAAAGACGGCGTTCCTCGCTGACTTCAACGATATAGCCTTGCTGGCGCAAGAAGCTGGCTAACCTTGGCGAGGTACCCGGCGAAAGACCAATGAAAGGCCGCGCTGGGGCACGTGTGGTGAATGTCGTTGTCTCCACTTGCCGGTAGCCATTGGCCCAGTATGTGGTGGGGGCGTCCACTTCGACGGCGCGGACTAGCACGGTGGTGCCGCAGGGACCCCTCACCGTCAGGTGAAGCCCGCTGTCAGCGGCATCGGTTATCTCGACAACCGCCTCGGCCCGAGCCCGCCACCAGGTCGCGATTTCGTCGAGGCGGGCGATCCACACCGCTGGCGTGAGCCGGCGGGTTCCGGCCAGGACAGCCGTCAATGGTTCCAGGCAGAGACCAATCCGCTCCGGGTGTAAGCCCAGCGTAAACAATTCCCCCAGTTCATACGTGTGATGCAAAATAGCCAGCCAGAGCGCGCTCATCTTAGCGGGTGTTTTCAAGTCCAGCCGCTCCACTAGTGCCTCGTCATCGGGCAGGCTGTATGGAATGCGCACCAGACTCTTTTCCAGGTCTGGCAGAGACGGATAGTCGTGGGCTGATCTGGCGCCGTAAAAGTTCAACACGTGAAGGTAGGCCGACGTCTCGCGGCCATCCAGCACATCCCAGGCGAGTCCCTGGCTGCTGTCGTAAGCGAAGCCCTGTTGCTGGAGAGCGACCAACGTGTCGAGGTTCCAGCGCAAGTAGGGGCCGCGAAACCCCTGCGGCTGAATGCCAGCCCCGGCAAAAATCCGCCTGGCCAGTGTCAGGTGGGCACGCTGTTTGCTCTGCGAAAGCTGGGAGTAGTCCAGATGACGATAGCCGTGGACCGCGAACTCGATGTCTCCTGCCTGATACTTGCTTATGACGTGAGGACTTCGTTGCAGCGCAACCGAGGTAAGCGGAAAGGTGGCGCTGCATCCGAACCGGCGCAATGTGGCGACAAATTGCGCCAGCGATCGCTCCATCTTATCGGGCGTCATTCCATAGCGGCTGGCAATGCTCAGGCCGCGCCGCAGAAAGTTGAGGGGTCCTTTACCTTCGATTGCTGCGGAAATCGGATTCATGGCGGTGAATACCCGCTCCTCGTACAATCGGAACGGCTGTTCCGGGGCTCCGACGCCTCTGTTGCCGATACAAATGGGCACAACTCGTCATAAACGGCAATAATGCGCTGGGCGATTGGGTCAGAACCCAGATGTTTGATTTTGTCACGTCCATTGGTGCGCTGACGCCATTGCAGGACTCTAAGTAGTTTGTCAGCCACATCTTCAGGATCAGGCTTGACCAAGTAGCACCCTTCAACGCCTTCAATGACCTCGGCCACATCGCCGACGTCGGTTGAGACAATCGGCAGGTTACAAGCCATTGCCTCTTTGATGACCATCGGCGATCCCTCGGACCACGATGTGAATACGAACACGTCGCAGGCACTCATGTAGATCGGGATAACCGAATGGGGTTGGCCCGAGACGAGGACCAACTCGGCTTCGGGACAGCGTTGCTTTAGAACTTCCAAAGATGCTTCGACCAGCTCAAACCGCTTTTCGGGTTGCCAATACTGGCCTGCCCATAATACCAGCGGTTTGTTCATTGGTAGCCCAAGCAAGCGACGTGCTTCAGTCAGGGGAATCGGCTGAAACTTGTCAAAATCTACGCCGCAAGGGATAATTTTCACTTTTGCGTCATTATTGAGGATTTCTTTTTCCTGGTGGTTGACAACGATGACACGATCAAACATCTGAGGACCACGTCGGGCGAGGAACCACAGCCAATGCGGAACGTGATCTTTTACTTCACCCCCGTGGTATGTTACCACGACCGGATAAAAGAATTGCAATCTGGCAATGAAGCCTGAAATGGCATAATGGGCATGAATAATGTCATATCGACTCTTAAGGAGCATCCACCAAAAACGGAAAATGCCCCATAGGTAGTTAAGTCTACTCTTAGGCCCATCTATAAATAGGACATCTATCTCGATGCCGACCCGTCGCAGGGCTTCAACGTCATCCTTGACAAATGTGCCAAAGGCTGGTTGTTCCGGTGTAGGGTACATATTGGTGACGACCAGAACTCGCACGGCAGCTACTTTCCTTTCGCGCTCCCTTGCTACCGGACACTTTTGGAGAAGCCCAGTACAGGGTCAGGAGGTGTCACTCAAATTTCCTCAAAAAGTCCTTGATCACTTCTGCGATTCTGCAGGGGGGGGCAACGTAGGATCGTAGATTCATAGCTGGCGCACGCTCCAGCAGGGACGGCAACACGTCCAAATCCCGGCACCAAACCAAGTACCCTTCCTCGGCGAGAACTTTTAGAATGTCGGTCTGGTGATCGTCTATGCAGGCTGTGTTCTCTACGCTGATCAACTTCTTCCCCTTTTCTAATACCTCCATCGTAGTCGCCAGTCCTCCATGGGCCACGACAACGTCGGCTTGGTCGTAATATGGATCCAGTGAGGGGGCAAAGCGAAAATACCCACAATTCCTGGGGATGTACTCGCCATTTCCGATCTGAACAAGGACCTGATCGCGAAGGAAGGAAGCCGATGCGTCAATTCTTTCTACTAATTGATCAAAGTCAGAAGTTCCGACCGTCACAAAAATCATGGTATGCCCTCCACCAAAGCCTGGTCCTGATTGAGTGGTCCAAGGAAGGAGTAGAAACGACCAAGATTTACAATAATCTCCCAGCATATACGGCTTTGGGGCACTTTTCTTTCAGTGGTTCCCATTGGACGAAAAAGAGATGGGCGATGTGATACATGATCCTACCCGCGAGAGATAAGGTATGAACTCGACAAGCAGTTTCCGCGTGGATGATTTTGACACCTAGAAGCCAGCCGAAAACGGAGATCGGCACGGCGATGCCTGCACCAGCGCTCAGGATTGCTTTCGGCCGCACCTTAAGCAGGACCAAAAATTCTTGGATAGAGCATAGGAGAAGCTTCAGGATGCTCGAGAAATCGGGGCGTCTCCCACGCGGAAGAATGACCCGGTATACGGGCCCCGCTATCTTGATTTTTTCCTCCGAGGTCCGATCGTGTTTAAGCATCAAGTAGCTGTAATCGTATATTGGCCCCAGTAGCCCGACTAGTTTAAGCATCTCCGCTGTGTGCCCACCCTCGCCCAGAACTGCCAGGACTTTCATCGGATTCCTCTTATTATATCCTTGTCACCCACTCTCCCGCAGGTTACTTCTTGTGGCACTCTCTGACTTCAACACTTAACCAGTCACTCATTTTCGGGTCAAGAAACGTCCGAACCTGCAGGAGGGTGAGTGTAATTACCCTTTCAGATGATGGGTGACGTATTGATTGACGGTCATGAACGTGACGTCGGGAAAAGAGGCTATGTAGGCGAATAACTCCCGAGTGGCTTCGAGACAGGTTTCCCCGTCCATCCTGTACAGCAAAACCCTGACAGGGAAACCATGGGTCCGGATGTTAGAGGGAGAAAGGTACCATCGCGTGATGTGTGGTTTCCCGTCTCCCAAAAATTCTGTAGGGTGTACCAGGTAAACGATGGGCTTTCCATTCCGCCTGGACTCGGCATACAACCGCTTGAAAAAGGCCTTCATAAACGCCAGGCCGAAGACCCTCAACGCGGTAGAGATAAATGGCATCACCATCGCTGAAATTGGTACTTCCCAGATAGGCAAGTCTCCCCGCTTGAAGGCGTTGTCACGGTGGGGATGGTATGGTTGCCGAGGGGCAAAGATCCATCCCTTGTTGATGAGATTAGAACTGACAAAGTCAATGCGTTGCGAGCAGACGGAACTGTCTGCCAGGTAGCCGTGCTCGCCCAATAGTCTGAGCGTCTGAGCCGAGGTCTTGACCCGGGGACTGCGAAAACTCAGGATGGGACTGCCAACCACCCCTTCCAGTTTACGGGTCGCCTCTTCAATATAGGTCCGCTGCATCGCTTCGGGCATTCGGTCGTAGTTCTCTTCTGGCCGGTGAGTCAGGCCGTGGCAGCCCACCTCATGACCGCTGTCCAGCATGCGCTCCAGTTGCTGGGGAGAGACGTGCTCAGTCCTGGCTGTGATAAAGAATGTAGCCTGAATACCAAGATCCTGGCATAAATCTAAGGCGCTGTCAACGGATCTCTGTCTTGGCTCATAGGCTATATAGGTGTCTGGATCGACGTCCAGGGTCATTAGAACCGGAATCTGTCTCATAAGAAACTCATTTTTTCGCTATCAGTGGCAAGTAGGATGAACATCCGTTGGCGAAGACATAGCCGGTTCGGGTGATCAGCCCGTCGGTGGCGGTGTCAATCGTAACCGTGTTGGTCAGCAACGCTGTCGCGCCTGTTGTAATGGTGACGGCATACGTAATATCTATCATTGGCGCGTTGGACATGACACCGCTCCACCGCAAGAGACCCCCTGTATCGTTGATGACACCCAGGGGGGCGGTCAGGCTACGAGGGACGTAGGCCATGCCGGCTGGCAGCGTGTCGGTCAGCCGCAGGGTGTGGGTGAGTGGCGCGCCGCCGACGTTGTGCAGGCGGATGACAAAGGTGGTCGTTTCCCCCTGTCGTGGAGCAATCCGGGTGGCAAATTTGCGGCTGGCGCTGAGATCGGGCTCAGATCCAACCCCAACAAAGGTTGCGCTGCGACGCAGGTCGTGGCGGCCCGTCGGCCAGGGCAGGCGAGAGGGGTCGTAGGGGGCTGGTGTGTCCCATACAAAGATCTGGCCAGTCCAGGTCGCTGCCAGTATCTCCAGGTCGCCGTCGTCGTCCAGGTCGGCCAGCGTGGGCGCCGCCCGAATCCCCGGTGTGCCGACGGGGAGGGGAAAGCCCGAGATGCGTGTGCCATCCGCTTCCAGCCCCCACAAACCGGCCGGGCCGTCCCCAGAGGCAGGGTCATAAGTACCAAACACAATCTCCAGCGCTTGGTCACCGTCTATGTCCCCGATCACGGGCTCGCTGGCGAACAGGACAGCCCCCTGGGCGTAGTTGAGGGCCCACAGGAGGCTCTGGTCGGGTTTGTAAGCGCGGATCCAGCCGTCGTAGGTGGCGACGACGATTTCAAGTTGGCCGTCCTGGTCCAGGTCGGCTATGGCTGGCGCTTGCTGTGGCAGAAACTCGTCGAAGAGAACCCCGTTGCCCAGGGCAGCCGTCTCCCAACCGGGCCGGCGTGTGCCGTCAGGTTCCAACACTAGCACGCCACTGTTACGAATGGTAAATTCGGAGCCAGGGCCATTCACGTTACCGGCCACAATATATTCCATCGTGCCGTCGCCATCCAGGTCGGCGATGACCGGTGCGCTGTTGGTGTGTACGACGCGAACGTCTGTGTGCCAGTTTCCGTCGTTAGCGTTCAGATAGGTGCTGATGGGCCAGCCGGGCAGGGGGAAGCCACTGCCGGCATAGGCGTACAAATAGTGGTGGTCGCGGCCGGTGACGACGTCGGCTATCCCGTCACCGGTCAGGTCACCAGCAGCGACAGCGCCATAGATGGCGGCTGTGCCAGTCGGCCAGCCCCCGGCGACCAGGGTGCCGTCCGCGTGCCAGGCATACAGATTGGGCGTCGTCGGCCGGTCGGGACCGGAGTAGTTGGCAGCGCCGTTGGTCGTGCCGGCCAGCACCTCCAGGTCGCCGTCGCCGTCAACGTCTGTCAGGACGACGGAACGGACTTCAGAGGGATCGGCGGCATACTGGCACCAGGCCACGCTTTGGGGCCAGCCGCCAAAGATAGCGCCAGTGTGATGCCAGACGAAGACGCGACCCCGGCTGCCGGCCACTGACGTTTTGGTGCCGGCGGCGATTTCCAGGTCATGGTCACCGTCCAGGTCGGCCAGCGCGAGTTGGCCGACGATGCGCCTGTCGCCGGTGACAAGGGGAAAACCTGGCAAGACCGCCCCGCTATCGTCCCAGCCGTCCACCGAGCCACCGGCACCGATGAGTAACTCATTGTCACTATCATTGTCTATATCGGCTACCACCGGAGAGGCAAAGCGAATCCAACCGGAGGCAGCCAGGGGGAAGCCGCTTTGGAGAGGATAGAGGGCCGGCAGTCCTTCGTCGAGGGCAAAGTCGTCAAACCGGAAGGTGCCGGTCGTGCCAGTCCACAGGAAGAGTCGCACACGGATATAGTCTGCGTCGGGCATGGTTTGGAAGCGCAACTTGACTGGGAACCAATCGTTGGTGCCATCGCCGACGTCCACGTGCGATTTCAGCCTGGGGCCCGTCTGGGTGCCAGCGCTCGTGTACTGGTGGACGTTGACGGAGGGAAGCGCGGTGGCGTTCTGCGTGTGCAGCCAATAGGTGAGGGTGCAGGCGGTTGAGGGCTGTACCGGGACGTGGGGAGACCACAAACTGGCGGTCGCTGAGCCAGAGCTCCTGCTGACGCGGGCAGAGTGGGCGCCGCCGTGGGCCACGCTCCCGTCCCAGACCCAATCGTCACTGGGCCAGTCCCAGTCGTCGGGCCCACCGGCGGGAAAGGTCTCAAAACCACTGTTGGCGAAAGGCACGGGCGCGGTCTTTGTTGGCCTTGTCCCCCATAGACTTGCCAGCAGGGTTAGGGTGAGCAACGGCCTAGACATTCTTATCCTTGTCACTTTAATAAGTCGCCAAGCCTTATGTCTAATCCTGGTGTACCGAAATATCGATCATACTTTCCTGATATGATTAGTTTTTCAAAGATAAGCAAATATAACACTTTAAGATATAGATCAATTTCCTGTTCCAATGGACTACCTGTTGTTTCTTCCTTGTATTTATCTTTAATATAACCTGAATACTCTGTCTTTTCTAGTTCCTTTCTTAATTCCAAGAAATGGGCTTCACTTTCGAAAAGTGTGCCCAGACCGGTCGTACCCGCTATTTTACCTAAAAGGGTGGCTACTTCCCTTTTCAGGCGCAATTTAATGAGGCACTTATGAAACATTTTACGACGGTTTCCATTCAAATATGCTAATCTTGAGGCTATTTCTATGATATTTTGATTTAGATAAGGATAAAGAACTTCGATTGAAAACGAGTTACATATGATACCATTTTTCTTCAAAATCAACATCAACCCCATCTCATAAGCGTTCTCAATCCAGCACAACCTTTCTGGAAGTTTCTCGCTAGGTTGGAATCTCTTCGATAATACCTGATCCGCACATTCTCCAGCAATTAATGAACTCAGGTTGTTATCCCTAACTAGCCTTGCAAGTTCGTATTGCAGGAATATTCCCTGTTGGTAAATAGCTCCTTCCAATCTCCATACAATGTCTGGCAAACGCTCAAGCGTGCGAGAATCAACTCTTTTAGTCCTATGTATCACATTGGGATATAACCTGGCGATTTTCTCTGTTTGAGGTATTTCATCCACCCCTCTTCTCCCTCCAATAGTGAACGTGTTACATCTTTTGTCGGTTATCTCCCTGATTAAATAAAGTATTAGATTAGTATCATACCCAGAACTAAGTACTACATTAGTGTCCGCCTCATTCTCTAGCTCTAGTTCACTCTTTATTACGTTCTTTAATGCCTGATGATAATTTTTGATGGCAGAAAGTACGCTGATTTGACGACTTGGTTTGATTAATGTTCTGAGCCTGACTTCTCCCTCCTTGATGTCCGCCTCAAGAAACTGGCCTGGGACCAGTTTGCTCACATTTTCTAGCAGTGTTCCATTATATGGTATGAATCCGTTGTAAAGAAAGACCTCCAACATATTGCGATCCCATTTCCTTGCTATGTTTGAGAGAAGTAATAACTTCCTATAAGATGTGCTGAAGAAGAACGTGCCATTTTCGATACTGTAATAGATATTTATCGGAGAGGATGTCTGGTCTTGAATAATAAATAGTTTTCCCTTATCTCTGTCAAAAATAACAACCGTGAATAGACCACCAACAACCTTTGTAAACGAACTACCATATTGCTGATATAGTTCATAAATTTGTTTTATGTTTATAAACTCCAGCGGCTCTAGAATATCATTGTGTACTTTATATGACTTCCCGATATATGCGATAACTAGATTGGCATTCTCATAGACTTCACCATCTCCGACATCTAAGGTGAGACTGAAGTCGTCTTTAGGAATAATGTAGCCGGTTATTTCGCGCATTGTGACAAATCCCCCTCGGCGCTGTTCATGTACTGCCCGAGATCTACCGCCAGATGCTATAGGTACTCGAGCTGCTCCAGTAAGGGGCCAATTTCTTTCTCAATGCTGGCAATCTGCTGAACCGTGAATCTATCCGTCCACTTGAAGTTCCTGCTTTTTATGTTAAAGGCTTCGATGTGTGCCTGAAAACGCGGTGCCCACGGCAAATCACAAAAGTCGAGGCTCCGCTTCACTTCCGTGATTGGATCTTGCATCAGTTTCTCGTAACGAATCTCCATATACTGTTCATCTGGAATATGTTCTTTATCACGCAATATCCCTTCCACCGCCAATTTCCACGTACGAGCGGCGACTAGCACCGGGTCAACGCCTTCTCGTTGCAATTCGACGGGTGTTTTTCCCTCAGCCCACCACACAGAGAGCGTCGGCCACCAATCAACGTTGAGAAAGGAATTTGTGACCGCCCTGCCGTCGCGGATGACGTGAATAAAGAGGGCATCCGGGAACATGGCGTGGAGGTACCGGCTTCTGCGAGTGTTTCGAGTGTTTTTGTTCATAAAGCGTGCGCGGCGAGAGGAATGAAGGACGTTGGCGATAAAACGTCGCATCCCCTCCGTGTCGGCCGTGGCGGCATCTTTCTCAGTAAGCAGCGGGCTACCCGTAGAGTTTTTCACTGGATGGAACATATTCCAGAGTTTGTAACCTTCAACAGGCTTGGGGAACCACCTGTCATCTCGAAATCGTTTTACTAGAGGCGGTGTTTGGTACAAGGTATTTAGCCTCGCCAGCAAGGGCAAACGGGGGAAGCGCTGTATGTAAGAAGAGAACCATCCCAGGCTTCTGTGGCCTGCCAGTAGACGGTAGAAAATGGTCGTCCCCGATCGTCCACTGCCGACGATGAAAATTGGGCGTTCTATAGCGTTGGTCAATTTACCTCCCAAGTGATGAGCACAGGGGCTGATGGGTCGTCAGTGAATGTAGCCAAACTCCTTCAAGTATTTCTTTCCCCACAACGAGAACCAGGTCCGTGACAACGGGTTTATATGATCCTTCCAGCGATCAGTGGCCTGTTTATCAAATCCAGTTTTGCCTCTCCTGGATGCGAAACCAGTGTTGGTCACCTTCTGTTCCAACATCTCATTTTGAAACTCAACGCCCAAGAAATCACACAACCGCCTCAGTTGATTCTCTGGGTCGCCGATCAGATCCTCAAATTTCAGCAGGTAATAGTTGTTTGGATACCGCTCCTTGTATTTGAAATGGTATCTGGCTGCCAGAAACCACTCCAGGCTCATATGGAACAGGACGAATAGGGAGTACAGGGGTTTTATGGGTCTCAGTTGCTTGTAAGGAAAAGACTCGGGTCCCGACTGATTCCAATGGTGATAGAATTCAGATACAAAGACCGCCCGCGGGTCTCTGAACGTATGGATGATCCGTGCCTCCGGGAACCATTCAAGCAGCGTTGGAACGTATTGGATGTGGTCGGGAGTTTTTTCTCCCAGGATCGTTTCGTCTTTAGCCCGCGTCTGCATCAACAAGGAGAAAAGTGCGCGTTCGCTTCTATCCGAGTCTAATATGCATTGCAGAAGAGCCTCTGGCTCAACATTCTTGCGCAGCCAGCGCCAATAAAAGCCACTTGCAAATGGCTCAGCATACATAAATTCAACGAGCCGGCGTACATTGTCATCGTCGGACAAATCACCAAATTCTTTCATCTTTTGCCTGAATCCTGGGCGGGCCAGATGTCCCATGAAATGCGTTTGATTGCTAATGCATATTTCTTTGTGCTTATTTAGGATTCTAACTAAAAGAGTTGTTCCTGTTCTATCACACCCAACGATAAAGATGTATCTGAATCCCATTGGCTGTCTCCTTCTAGGATTTCCCCTGCCGAAGGGTGATGCCAATACCGACGGCGGCGGCTATGACTGCGGCGATTAAGAGAGGAAGCAGCCACATAGGGCGGCCCGTGCTGACTTGTGGCGCGGCTTGGCTCGGGGTCAGCGTTCCAATGGCTGTCGTGGGTATCGTCGCCGGAGTAGTCGGCGCTGCTATTGGTGTCGGCGTCGGCGCGACGGTTGCTTGTGGCGTCAACTCGGGCACAAAAGCCCGGGTGATTTGGGTCGCACTCTCTGTTTCCCCTCGAGTGTCCACCGTCTCTATCTCGTCCCCACGGACGAGGACCAGATTACCGGCCAACCGCCACTTGAGCCGATCGTCGACGAGCGCGTTTAGGGCCCAGTCCACACCTTCGTCCGTGGTCCCGGTAGTGACCAGCATGGCCTGGTTTTCGTCCCAGGGCGAGAGCAGCTCTTGCACGTAGCCCAGGCTGACCCATGGGGGCAGCCGGTAGACCACGTTATCTACTTGCTGCTGAATCTCGTCCATACCTGGGCGGAAGGGTTGGGGGAGCCGGTCGTTGACGGCGGCGATGAAGGGGTTGTTGGTGGGGCGGCCCACGGCGATCAGGTCGTGTCCCTCCCACAACTGGGTCTGAGGGCTCTCGCCCAGCGCAACCCGAGGCCTGAAACTGTCGCCTCTGGCTACATCCCCCAGGCGGGAGGCCAGGCGCAGCACCCCTTCCAGTTCTTCGACGGTAGGCCGGGCTGGCAGCAGAAAGGCTACGTCGCTCAGGTCACCGACACTGCTGAAGGGTTGAGGGAAGGACTCGAGGTAGAGGGCCAGCGACCTCTTTTCGTGAGGCAGGTGCAGGAACGAGTCGGCATAGATCGTCAACCAGAGATGGGTGTTGCGCAAGTCCACACATACACCATCTCGACGGGCGCCGACCTGCACCAGCAGCCGGTTGCGGCCGGGATGCTGGAGGGGCACAGGTAGGAGGAGGGTGGACCAGGTGCCAGAAGCGTTTTGCTCGTCGAGTCTGATGCTGCCGATAGGTACGTCGTTTAACTGGATCTCCAGCGTGGCTGACATCGCACTAAGGGCCACGCTGTGGGCGAAATGGAGGGCTAAATAACTGTCTTGGGTCAGGGCCCATCCCCCTGGCACGTCGAAGGTGTACTGGATCGTCTCAAATATAGCGCCGTTCAAGACGCTGTCGCCGTACCCCAACGCGGCCAACGATACATTCTCTGCCGACTCCTCTGTTGTCGTGTCTGGGGGAGGCTGGACGGCCTCCACCAGCGCATAGACCCCCGACATGCCGGGGAGACGTGTCTTCGTGCTCAGGGCGTGGGCGGCTTTGAGTAGCGCCTCGTCGCTGAGGCCAGTGACCACGATGACGGCGTGGCGGGGGCTCCAGGGAGAGACGAGGGCCTGCACCAGGCCATCTCCTTCGGCCACGCCCCGGTTGTCGTGAACAAAAAAGTAGGGGCTTTTATCGTGGGCTGAGGTGGTCATCTGGCCGGTCTCTGTCGTCCCCACGTTGGCAGCCAGCGTATCCACGTTGATCACGGTTCCTGTGCTATCCAACAGGCTGGCCGTGTGTTCGACCTGCTCACCGGGCGGGGTCGCAGGATCCAGGCGCAGGCTCACGGTGGTGGAAACCTGGCGTCCAGCGGCCACGCGGCCGACGTCCCAACGCAGCACGCCCGGTTCGCTTTCCTGGCATCGGCCCAGGCAGTTGAGCAGCGTTCCGTTGGAGGAAATCCGGTCTTCGACGACCAGCGTTTGGCTCTCCGATGATATATTCTCCACGGTGAGGGTATAGCTGAAGACATGGCCGGGTGCAACCGAGGCTGGCATGCGGCTGTGTAGCTTCAACTGTCGTTGGGCCAACGGCACGGGCAAATCGAGTTGATGGAGCAACGGATTGGTGTCGGGCCGGCCCACGACGATCAGATGTTCTGCCAGAAGTGAGGATGGCATCCGCTCTGACGCAAGGGCAGCCGTCAGGGGCAGATTATCGTTGCTTAGTCTGCCCAGCCTGGCGGCGACCATGATGGCCGCCCGCACATCCGTCTCGTCTGGTTCAGGGGGTAACACCAGGCGGGTCTGGCCGGGTTCAAAGGCCTGCCACTGGTAGAGCGGCCTGGGCCAAAGGGCCAGGTCAAGTTGCAAAGGTTTTTCCATGTACACAAAGTGCAAGGAGGATGAAGCGTCTATCACCAGGGACGTGAGCTGAGCCTCCTCACAAGTGGTAGACACCAGCAGGTTGAGCTGCAGCTCGTTAAGATACTCATCCTCGGGGGAGCGCAGAACGTCCGGTGGCAACTCTACCCGTATTTGATGGACACCTGGCGTTTCAAAGCTACTCGTCTGTAAGACAGTTCCATTCAACTGCACCTCCAGCGATGTGGGTGCACGGCCTCCGTCCCCGCTGATAGTGTAGTTCAGGTTCAGTTCCAGGTAACTGTCGGGCTGCATCTCCCAGTCGGCGGGCAGGCTGAAGAAGTAACGAGTCCCGGCCATGGGGCCCTGTAGCGTTTGCTCGTCATAGCCCAGCTCTACCAGCGTGATCTCGAACGTCTCGCTGGTTTGGGCCTTGGCTGGGCGTGTGGGCATGAGCCCGGGGATGGAAAAGAGCAGCCATCCCAGTAGCAACAAAGCGCGGACACGGCGGGTGGGAAAGGAAAGCATATTCATAAGAACCTCGCTAGCACGTTTTTGCAGGACCATATAAACACTGACGGTAAAGTACTTTTCACAAAGCTGTCTTCTTGAATCCCATTTGTGTCACCTCCTTTATTCTTTATTATCTGTGACTCCACTGGTTCTGTCTCGATCGCACCTATGAGACTATCTGCCGGTAGATTCTCAAGATCCTTTCCGCATTCCTGGTCCAGGTATGGTTGGTCAAAATGTGCTTGCGGGCAGCATGTCCTAATCGAACGCGCAGGCATTCGTCTCTGGCCAACTCTTGAATCGCCTGGACTAACGCAGTTGGATTCCCTGGTTCGAAGAGGAACGCCGTCTCTCCATGAGTCAGCACGTCATGGATATTCTCTTGGTCGGGGGCCACGATTGCTTTACCCATAGCCCCGTATTCAAAGATTTTCATTGGCGAACCGTACCACATAAATCGGGGCAGTATGCATATATCCATCGCCGCGATGTAGTTCGGCACTTCAACGTTCGGAATAGGATCAATGAAAGTAAACCTGTTGCTTAGATGCTCTCGGTCTAATGCAGACCGAAGTTCGTTACGTCCTTGACCAGCGCCAACAATCATCAGGTGGATGTCACCATCTGACGAGCAGGCGCGAGCAAGAGGTAAAAACAATTCGATGCCGTGATAAACAAAAATATTGCCCACGAAACCGACGACAACCTTATCGTCAAGTCCCAATTCTGCGCGAACATCGCGCGACACGTTCTCCGGCGAAAAACGCTCCTGGTTTGCACCGTTCGGTAAAACAAATATCTTTTGCGTGTCCATGCCCATTCTCTCATAATATCTCTTGAGAGGGGTGGATACAACTGTGACGGCGTCGGCTCGCTGCAAGATTTTTTTCTCCAGACGCTTGGTGGCAAAGAAAAGAGGAGCCCCCCAGTGTTCCCTCCGTTCTTCCACGGGTGCATTACTTTCGACAATGAGTGGGATCTCATACTTTTGGGCACATGCCGAGACGGATGATTTATGTTGCACCAATCGCTCGTAGATCAGATCCATGGGATTGTCCCCAAAAATGGGGGCTACAAAGTGTATGTCTTGTGTGTCTCGATACAACTCATAAATGTCGCGCACAAGCGGCTTAACGGCCCGAAACAAAGGATTTTTGGAGCTGATTCTCCGAGCAGTTTGCCGCAGGGTCCTCTCTGTCTGCCTTACAACGTCTCCGTACAGAAAATGGTGAACCTGGTGCCCTTGTGCGCGCAGGGCATGGATCGTCTCCATAATATGAATGGAAGGCGCTTCTACATTATCGTTCGATGTTGAACGTGGGTTCATGTAGAAATACCAGATATTCATGCTACAGGTGACTCGGCCGTTCTAATTGTTGTGCCTTGACAGGTGCTCCTAGTCCTTCTGTCTCCTTATCAAGTTGGCTAGTCGCGGCAATGAGGGCGAGGATAAACCAGATCATTTGGGGGCGCATGCGTCCGGCGAAGTGGTAGCTTGCCATGAGCAACAAGCAAACAACCAGAGCAGCCAGCAAGCCAGTGATGATAATAGAGACATAGGCGTCCTTTGTGCGCATCAGTGACTGAAGGGCTCGTCTGCCACCGGCCAGCAACAGCCAAAGAAAGGACAAGAGACCAAACAAGCCCGTTTCAGTCCAAATTATCAAGTACTTGTTGTGAATTACGTGCAAGTGTGTCCTGCCCATCATTTCCAGGGGCAGGTAATCACGCATGACCAACCACAGATTGTTCAGGCCGACACCCGTAAACATGTAATTGCGATCGTTGAGAATGTTGAAAGCCAACTTCGCATGCCAGATACGGCTCTCGGCAGAGTCGTAGTCATCCGTAGTCAAGCGCTCTTTGATCTGTGTAGAAAATCCGGCTCCAATGAGCACCGCGACGATGCAGAACAGCAAGATGGCTTTTACGCCAATGTGCTTTCTCAGCGCTTGCGCGGCCAGGATCAGCATCGCTACCACAAAACCGGTCCAACCACTGCGCGCCTGTGTCGTCACCAGCGCCGCTGCGCCTGTCAAGAGAGCAGTCAATGCCAGCCTCTTGTTGACCAGCCGGTTGTCTGTTAAATAGGCCGCAAAGGTGATGGCAAGAGAGGCAGCCAGGTACGTTGCGGCAGCATTGGGGGAGCGCATAGTACCGCCAACCCGGCTTGATGCACTGACGAGGACGCCTCGGGTTGCCAAAGTCCTGATGGCCGAACCGGAAAACTGGAAACCGGTAAAGTACTGCAAGAGCATCACCAGGCTTTCAAGGAGCAGACACACGACCAGCGTGGTAAAGATCAAGCGAACGCTGGCCCAGCCTTTGACGTGGTTGATCACGTAAAAGTACATAAGAAAGAATTGCACTTCCAAGAAAAGTTGAGTGATGCTGAGCCGCACGTCAACGGCCTGAAAAGCAGACACCAGCATAGTGAACAGATAGACCAGAGCGGGCATGGTGATATCCTTGTGGGTGTATACCTTCGGTTTACCGCCGACCGGTCTGTTTGTCAGCCAGAGGGCGTAACCCGCGACCAGCACCATCGTCATCAGTGAGATCTCGAAACCGCCGGCCCCCCCCAGGTGACCTATTCCCCCGCCTAGCGTGATGTCAAGCCCCAGCGGTATATCAACGACCAGGGTGATCAGCAGGAGTTTCCTCATGTCCTTCGCTAGAAGAACGACAGTTGGGGCCATAGTGGCCAGAGTGACCAGACCCGCCCATTTCGAGGGCAATCTCCTGGCGTAGACCAGGACAGCACCCAAAGCCAGGCCCACAACGATGGGGCCGACAATATTCCTTGCCAGGTGCATGGAATCTGGGCGCTTCAGGCGAGCAAGCCGCAGTCGTATGGCAGATTTCTTTAAAGTCAGACCAGCAGGGTAATTCAAGATTGTCTCAGTCCCCATATCATGCTCAGTTTCTTACGATGGTAGCTTTGAAGATGTTCGACGCTGGAGGAGTTTTGCGCTGAACTGTCTCTTGACCCGGTTCATCACCATTTGGTCTTCTTCTGAGAGGCCCAGAAGTAGTGTCGTGGCTGCATAGCTTGACCATAACAGGGCGATATTGAGCACCAAGTAGAACAGGTTCAGATCGGCCGGGGCCAGGCGGTTCGTGACAAAGCCAACGATTAAGGCGACGAAACCAGCAACTACCGGCTTAACAAAGGTGAGATCATAAGGCCAGAATCTGAGGAACCAGTAGACTTCGAGCAAGCGAACAACGTTCATAATAGCGATGACCAGGCCGGTTGCCACGGCTGCTCCAACCATTCCCCAGACGCGGATAAGCAGCAGGTCAAGGGTCAGCGTCAGGATGAACGAGGCAACAGAATTGTAAAAGCTCAGCCTGGAATGACCGGTCATGTTGATCATGGCACCACATATCCCGGTACCGGCATTGACAAGGGTACCCAGGGCCACAATGACCAGAACGGGTACCCCGGCCGTAAAATCTCGGCCAAAGATGGCAAGGATCGGCCTGGCAAAGAGGGTTGTCATGAGAAAGAAGGGCAAGTTGAAGGACAAAGACCACTTGGTCAGCGTGCGATAGAGCCGGTTCAGTTGAGCGTGCCCACCTCGATGATGCAAGTCAGAGATGATAGGCATGGCTGCTGTCTGAACCGCCAGTAGGAGCGCCGTACCAATCATCTGGATGCGCAGTGCTGCGCCGTACACGCCAACCGCTGCGACCGTCCCCAACATGCCCAGGAGTAGCAGTTCAATCTTACCGCCGAATGTATTGATGAGCCGAGTCAGCCACAGAGGTAGAGAAAAGGACAGTAGTTCACGCGTGTTGCGCTGGCTCGCACGAAGCAGCCGACGCAGGGGGGAGAGCCGGTTAAGATAATGTAAGAGCAACGCGTCTTCCGCAACCCAGGCCACAACGTGAGCCGTCAGCACGCCTGATGCGCCCAGACCAGCGCTCAGAAACAGCACGGTCAGGCCGATTTTGCCGACGTTGAAAAGGATGCTATCGGCATAGACCTGGTATTGCATCTCTTCGAAGCCCTGGATGGCGGCTATGAGAACACGTCCCACAGCAGTCAAAGGGATGCAAACACTCGCTATCCGCAGTATAGGGGCCAGAGATGGTTCGTGAAACAGATTGTCTGCCAGCGGGTCGGCCAGCCCGAAGATAATCAGCGCCATCACCAGGCTGACAAAACCGACCAACGCTACCGATGCCTGTAGTATGCCCCCAACGCGGGCCTCATCGCGTTCTCTAAGCACGGCGGGCAAGAAGCGCACGATTCCCCCTGGCAGGCCCAGCAAGACCACCCCTGTCAGGGTCAGAACAGTTGTTATCCCCAGGTCGTACAGCCCATAGCCATCGGCTCCAATTGAGCGTGCCACAACAATCCCGAAGGCAAACCGGCTGGCATACGAAAATAGATTGCCGAAAAAGATGATCCCGCCGCCCTTGGCAGCGGTCAGGATATCATGGTCGGGTGACAAATCTTGGCTCGTAGATTGCACGACAATGGCATGGGAGTGCATGGTGGCTTGCCTTTTCATTCGACGTATCCCAACTCTCGCAAATGTTCTGTCAGGACGGCTAATTCCTCTTCAGTCAATTCATCACCCACCTCCTGGCCGGGTTTGACTGCCTGGAAATGATGACCAGCCAACTCGCGCATTTCGGTGACTATATCGGGATGAGAGGCAGCGACATTAGACGTCTCTTCTGGATCTGTGCGCAAGTCGTATAACTCCTCGTCGCGTTCGGGGTTGCGGGGGTTGTAGGCGTATTTCCAGTCGGCAGTGCGCACGCCATAGTATGAGGAAAGTACAGCATCGGTGACCCAACTTTCAATAAAGGCAGGGAGAGGTTCCAACTTTTCGCCGCGTAGAAGTGGAACCAGGCTGCGGCCGTCTATTGGTTCAGGTATCTTGTCAGCCAGGCCGACCAGGTCCAAAATGGTGGGAAGAATATCAATTTGTCGTGCCTGTTCGCTAATGACCTGGTCGAGAGGGGCGACATTAGGTCCGGCTATAATCAGTGGTACTCGAGCAAGGATGTCATACACGTGATAGCCGTGGCCTGTGAGGGTAGTTAGAGAACTCTTGATCAAACCCAGGCGTCGGAGCAAACGAGTAGAGCGGTACCAGGTCCTCGTAGCAACCTGGATAATGGTGCGCGCAACCCTGGTAGGAAAAACACGTCTCACCAGTTCTTTGTAAGAGTTTTTTTGACTCTCAACCCGCGCTTCAAGTTTGGAATCGGGGGTTTTCTCGCCGTGGTCGCCGGTGATCAACACCAAGGTGTGATCGTCCAGGGCTTTTGTGAGTTCGCCCAGGCGGGCATCTACGCCGGTGATAGCCCGGTCGTATAGCGTCTCGCCGTAGTCAGGGTGGTTATATTGAGGGAGGACGTGGCGGGGCTGATGGACTTCCCAGACATGCAGGTATACAAACCAGGGCTCTGCCAGTTCCCGATTTTTGAACCGGGCGATGAATTCATCTCCCCATTCCCCCACGAATGGCTGGGCAGCCCCCTTGCGCAAGTGGAATTCGTCGAAGCCCCGGTCGAGGTGGACCCAGGGCCCCAGGACGCTGGTAACCTCAGCAAAAGTATGGTAGCCGGCCTCATGCAGAATTTCGGCCAGCAGTGGGAGCCTGTCGGATATGCGATGGTCTCTCATACCTCGCACGCCGTGGGTGACGGGATAGACACCGCTAAACAGGCTGATCATACACGGAATGGTAAGTGAATTGACAGTGATCATGTGGGAAAAGGCGGCCCCTCGTTGAATCAGGGATTGCAGCGCTGGAATCTGGGCTGACCGCTGCGGCCCGAGGACCCGGTCCGCCCGCAGACAGTCTATCACGATCAAGAGAATGTTGGGTTGTTTTTGGGCCATGCTTAACACCTCCGGAGGACCTTAGATATAATACCCCTCAGATAAGCGCCGTTCAGACTTCGGAAGTCTTGGAAGCACCCTGAACTGGCGAAGTTTGGCCTGGCTTCAGGCCAATTTCATTTCGGAGCACCCATCCAGAGACTTCCGAAGTCTTGTTTGATAAGGGGGTTTACTTGTAACTCCAATCCTTGCTGCTTTTTTTCAAAAAGATCGTACCTATCACTTGCGCCCGACTGGCCTGCAACTGTTTGAGTGCGGCCAGCACTTGTTCACGCTTGGTCTGAGCCTGCCTGACCACCAGGATGACGCCGTCTACCTTGGGGGCCAGCACGGAGACGTCGGCCGCGCCCAGCACCGGCGGTGCATCCAGCAAGGTAATCTGTCCCTGGGTGCTCAGATAGTCGAGGAGTTTCTCCATCAAAGGTGAGGCCAGGAGTGCTGTTGGATTGGTCATCTTGGGACCACCGGTGATGACAAAAAGGCTGGATTGTTTGGCCGGATACACTACCTGGCTGAGCGACTCGCGAGTGAGCGCTGGACGCTCAGCCAGCAGGCTACCTAGGCCTGAGTTGCCATCCTCTATGTCCAGTATTTTGGCGACGGTCGGGCGCCGCAAATCACTTTCTACGAGGAAGACGGTCTGCCCCCGTTCGGCGAGGGCCTGAGCCAGGTTGACTGCCGTCATCGACTCGCCTTCTTTCAGAATAGCGCTGGAGATCAAGATGGTCTTCAGAGGAGTGTCCTCTCTGAGCGTCTGCAAGTTGATGCCCAGGAGGCGATATGCTTCTTCGATCGGCTTGCTGCTGGTTCCGTTGGTATGCCCCAGGTCATCCAGGGACAGCAAACCTCTGGGTACTGTACCCAACACCGGCACGTGGGTCAGACGTTCCACTTGCTGGGGGCTGTGGATGCGCGTGTCGAGGTTTTCCAGAACCAGCGCCAGGCCGACGCCGCCGGACAGCCCCACGACGAGACCGATGCCGATTTCCATCATGCCGAGAGCGTTGGAGGGCACTCTGGGCAGTGAAGCCGGCTCAACGATCGTAATGCTATTGGCTCGCAAAGCCTCGTTCAACCGGGCGAGTTCGTAGCGGCCTAGTAACCGGTCGTACGCATCCTCTTGGAATTGGATCTGGCTCCTGAGCGCTTCGACCTCGGCGCTGGGGGCACTGCTGGTCAGCAAGGTCGTGAGCCGTTGACGGTCCTCTTCGAGCCCGTTTTCCACACCGGCCAATTGCTCTTCCACGATCTGGAGCACGCCCTTGCTGCTGCCTGCGTAGATATTCTGAGCGTGCTCTACCAGCAGCGCGGCCAGGGTGTTGGCGAGATCACGGGCGAGGACGGGGTCTTGATCTTGAACGACAATCCTCATCAGCTCTGTGTCGGGGATGACCTCGACCTTGACCTTCTGGTACAATTGCCTGGCCGAGAGCGGGCTTCCCAAGTGTTCCGCAGCCTGCTCCAGAACAGGCCAACTGGTCAAGACGGCACTGTAGGTGTTCATCAAGCGTTCGCCGTAGCTCTCTCGAATGCCGAGATCCAGCACGCCTACGTCTTGAATAACTCTCACCGTGGCTGTGGCTGTGTAGATCGGCGTGATAAGCAGGCCGGCCATGGCTACCACAGTTACCGTCAGTGCCGCGACGATGACGATGGCTGTAGCCCGTCGTCTCAATATGTCAAGATAGTGTCGTAATTCCATGATCCCTCCTCTTCTTCTTCAATAAACGCTACCACCCTCCCGCCCCCAACGCCTCCACCAAATCTGAATCCTTACACAGATATCGGTCGTCCCACAGCGCCACCCCGGTGGCCCCGGCGTCGTAGCATATCTCTATCTGCCGCAGTACTTCTTCTGCCGACTTTTGCCTCGTCGGATTGAACCAGCAGACCGATAGGCGGGGGATAATTCGTCCGGGGAAGTGATTTGTGGCAGTCCATTCATCTAGTAGTTTATGGAGCCAGCTGTCGTCTACATAGGTCATCGGCGTTACGTAGTCAACGTACCCGTCGTCGAGCCAATCGTGCCACCTTTGGCCCCACCACTCCACGGCAAAGTCGTGGTCGGCGCTCGGACTTGCGGTGACGGCCACTTGACGAACGGTCTTCACTTGCTCATAGACGCCCCGCACAGTTTCCGAAATTTCGTCGGCGGAAAGGTTGGCTTTCTTGATCCAGGACCCACCCCACCTGGTGTAATCCAGCAAGATACCGTCCACATCGTAATTCGTCACGATCTCCTCGGCCACGTCGGCCACAAAGTGACGTGCCTCGGGGAGAGTGAAATCTAGCCAGTCCTCCGTCACATTGGGGTGATTCAGGCGTGCATTCCATTCCGGGTGCTCGGGCCAGCCGATTTTGGCGGAGGCGATCAAGGCGTAGACCTCCATATCGCGTGCGTGTGCTTCCGGTACCAGGTAGGCCAGTGAATCGAAGGAACGGTGGGGCAACAAGTCGCTGTGATAATAGGCCTCATTAGAGTAAATGGCGTAGTACAGAGCGGTAACGCCCGCTGTTTGCAAACAATCGAGTCTCCGTTTGCACTTGCTTTCAGTAGAGCAACTCGCAGCCTGCATCCGCACTCCGCGCACAGTTATAGGCACAACAGGTACAGGCGGAACATAGTCTCTTAACACTACTGGTAGGTAGATCGCGTTTGGGTATGCCTCAACCTCGATAGTCCGACGATAGACGGGTTGGCATTGCTGGTCTGTGTATGCTCCACTGGTTGGGTCAAAGTCATAGGAGTCTTCGCTGTCGCTCATCGCTGCTTTCACATAAACCTGATAGGTACCCGGCCCCGGTGGCGTCACCTTAACTTCCAGGTAATTTGTCTCTCCAGGTTCCCATGACGGGGATGGCTCCTGTCCCTTGATCAGCAATACCTGTGGCGCGCCGAGATAGCCTGAGCCGCAGGCATACCAGATCTTATCACCGGAATCACCAGGACGAAATTCGTGGTACACCAGGTCGTCACTGTAGTCGCCGGGATCGACATAGTTGGCATCGGCGTACGAATCGAATTCTGGAAGGCTCATGTAAATCGCGGCCCGATAGCCAGTGCCGGTTCCAAGATTTGTCGCCTGTACCTTGATGTTCACAGAGTCACCCTGGGTAATCGTCGTACTACTGGCGGAATTCCCGTTGAGGTAGATGTAGTCGATATGGGGGTCGGGGGCCCCTGCCTGTGCTCTTGCCTGTTCAATGTAGGAGACGGGGACGACGTGCGTATCTACTGCTGCTGCCATCGTCACCACCATCATACCCATCAGCATGCCTACTTTGGTCAGCGCTGCCACCTGCTTGTTGCTCAGTCTCATTTCTTGTTCCTCCTGGTGAACGTCTGCTCAGAATATCAAGACAGTTTTGTAGCGCCATCTTATCTGGCTGGGAGGAAGTCCACATGAGGGATAGGCGGTCTGGAGTCTTACCTCAGACAACCATTGCACACTGCGCTACGAGGACTTCGGACGTCACCATGATACAAGAAATGGGGTGGCTTGTCAATAAGTCTTTCTTCCTATTCTCTCTCTCAAAGTTTGCAGAGAGTGGTCACTTCCTGAACTTTGTCAATATTGCGTTACCTGGTATCATCTCAATATTCTGGGGCCAACGTAGGGCAAATTGCCAATTTGCCCTACTTCCCCCCAACTTATTGAGAAGATACGTTACCTGGCTCCCTGGCCAAGAAGCACCGACGATGCTGTCCACCACAGGATCTTCAAATCCAACGCCAGGCTCTGCTTTTCAACGTATTCGATGTCATATTCTGTTATGCGATCAAAAGAAATGCCACTTCGTCCCCGCACCTGAGCCAGGCCCGTGATGCCGGGCAACACTTCCAACCGTTCGTGGTGCCAGATCCGGTATTCCTCAACTTCCCAGGGCACGTTGGGCCGTGGGCCAACCAGGCTCATTTCCCCCTTGAGTACATTGAGGATCTGGGGCAGTTCATCCAGGCTGGTCTTACGCAGGATGCGTCCCACCCGGGTGACCTGTGAGGTCTGAACAGGCTTGTAAATCTGCTTGCCGTTTCCATTGCCACCAACCTGTTTGTTCACAAAAACCTTCTTAAAGGCCCAATGGAAACTATCATCCTCGCCGTTTCCATCGCCATCAATCTGACCGTTCACAAAAGCCTTCATAAAGGCGCGATTAAAACTGTCATCGAGGTTGTGCTGCATCGTGCGGAATTTGTACATCCGAAAGCGAAAGCCTCCCTTGCCAATGCGTTCTTGAATAAAGAGGACAGGCCCCGACGAATCGAGGCGGATAACCAGCGCACAGATGGCCATCAGGGGAAGGACAAAGGGCAGGGCCAGGAGGCAGAGGGCCACGTCCATCACACGCTTGGCGATTTGATGTGCCCTGCGATAAGGGAACACTCGAGGTTGATTGATGATTACTAAGTCCATTCGCTTTCTCCTTGCAATGCTATACCGTATGATGTTCCGCTGTTAACGGTTGAGGCCGCATGGAATACTCTCTCTCCTGCTCCCCATTCATTTCCCCAACAGCCTTCTCCACCAGGCTTTCAAAGGTCACAGCATCCTCAGGGAAAGACGCGGTGCCAACTTGGAGAGTAACCCCCACCTGCTCAGAAATGGCCTGGCGCAACCGACCGACCAGACCGGTCAACTGCTCTGGCATTACCTCCGGCAACAATATAAGAAAGTGGTCATTTCTCTGGGCGATAATATTGTAGTTTTCCAGTTCGTCACACAGCCTCCTGGCAACGTCAGATAGCACATACCGCTTCATCATCGCTTGCTGAACTTCCTGCACCATTCGGTCCAGGGCGACCTGGATTGATGTTTCCTCAACCCCAACGGACATCAGCGCCAGGGGACGCTGGTGGTGCCGGGCGCGTCTCACCTCCCGATACATCTCGGCCTGACCCGTCGAAAACGGTTCAGGTAGCACGCCGGTCTGTCCAATGGTGATATGGGCTATAGCGTTCTCAAACTCGCTCATCCCGTTGCTCACCCAATGCGCCAGGATGGTCGTCACAGCAATGGCACATATCTCTGTCACCGTCAGGGGAATAGCCCTGCCCCACACACGACACCCCGACCAGGCCTTGAGCACCAGGAATATTGGGACGGGTACCACCAGGAGCGCCCACAAAGGGACTTTGCGTAGGCGGGGGACGAGAATGATAAGGGCAGCCACGAGCGGCACAAGAATGTAGGCCATACGGGTGATATTGATAGACTCACCCAGCCGCTCTACGTTGTAGAAGAAGAAGAGCCAGATAATAAATGTGGCTATCAGGAAACGCATTCTTCTCATGATGTACCCTGCCTCTTCACAAACTCAATCTCCATGCGCTTAAAAAGCCCAGCAGGGGCGCTTCGATCGTCTTGCGCCGAGAACCCGCCTAAACTTGAGTAAGGTTCACCGTTGGCAATAGCAGGTTAGACCGGCCTGCATAGCCGTCAGCATCATTTTAAGAAATAAAGGTAGCGCACGGGTATCGAAAGGATTAAAAATTTGCTTTGATTTCTCCTCTTGGGGCGGAGGAGGCCGAGGTGGCCTTCGAGAACGGCATGCTGACGCTCACCCTCCTCCAGGCCGAGGAGACGAAGCCAAAAGTCATCAAGGTCAAAAGCAAGTAGACTGAGCGAGCAAAAGGACAGGGCAGGGCCCTGTGGCCCTGCCCTGTCCTTTTGTGAGCGGTGCACCCAACTGTGGATTGAGCCTACTCGCCCCAATCCACCCAGTAGTGTTCGGCCAGCCAACCCACGAGGGGGCCCAGGTTCCACCCCAGGAAGCGCAACAGGCGACGGCTGCGAATGCGGTAGAGTGCCCCGGCCACAGCAGCGCGCCGCCGCAGGGAACGGCCTATCCGATGCGCCAGCACCTGGTCGCGATAATCCGCGAATGAGAAATCGCCACGAGCGAAAGCATCCTGCAACGCCCTGGCTGCCACGTCACCGTATCCCAGCGCGAAACTGATCCCTTCGCCTAACAGCGGATCCACCCCGGCCGCGTCGCCCACCAGCAACACACGGGGGGCGGAGAAGACGCCACGTGGATGGAACCAACGCAAAGGATGCCCCTTCAGTTTGTCGTGGTCCAACGTAGCACCAGTACGAGCCAACGCCTCCTGCAGCACGGCTTTGAGGGAAGCACGGGGTGCTTGAGGCTGGACTCGACTGTCGAAGACACCCCGGGTGCGCATCGGCTGGTGCTGCACCTGCGTGGGAAAGTCCCAGACGTACCCCTGCACGCCATCGGCTATCCAAGAGAAGTCAATAAGCGCTCGCCCTGCGCCAAGGCCAAGAGACGTGGGAACCTGAAGGTCGGTCGGGACAAGGATTTCCAACAGGCGGGAGACGCGGGGAATGCACTCGCGGACGATAGCACGCCGCACAACATCGGTGGCTCCATCAGCCCCTACCACCGCGCGAGCGCGATAAGCGCCACGGTCCGTCTCCACTGCGACGATGGCCTCGTCCTCAAGGCAATGCACCCGTTGGACCCGGGTGTCTTCCTGGAGCAACAGTCCTCGCTCACGTGCCGCATCGGCCAGCCAGGCATCGAACTCTTCGCGCCGGACTATACGGAAGACAAATGGCTCGCGGTGGACGACGAAGCCGCGGCCGTCAAACAGGAAATGGGCCTCGTGAACCTCGACGGCAGAGACCTCGCCCAGGTCGAGGTCCAGTTTCCGCAGCCAGGCTGCGCCACCAGGCGTGATACCCCCAGCGCACAGCTTGGGTCGCGGGTGGTGTGCCCGTTCCAGAATTAGCGTGCGCTCGGCCAATTCTGGCGCCAGTCGTGCCAGGTGCAACCCGGTGGAAAGCCCGGCCGGCCCTGATCCAACGATGATGATATCATGATCCACGAAGCAGTCCTCCACATCACAATGCTCTCTTTCAACTCGGCCAAGAAGTTGCGGGAGCCATCCATCACATCCGCAATAACGTCCACTGTCACTTCACCGTGGGTGAACTGCCGCGCGGTACCCGTTGCAAGTTCTGCAGTCCAGAGGTGGGGGAAATAGTGGTTTTTCTCCAGATCTACCGTCTTGACTGTGAACACCACCAGGTTCCCATTCTGCTCCCGCCGGATCGCCAAATCCGGTGGTCAGGGCGTGGGTTTGACAATCACCCGCGTAGGCTGCAATAGATCCAACAGGTACGGCGATCAATATAGCCAACAGGTTGCTGGCGATACCGATGAAGAATGCATTCTCCTGGGATGATGACAAGGGCGGCCCGGGCCGCCCTTGTCAAGGTCTACCGTATGGAGCCAACTCACCCTCCTGGCAGGAGGGCACGGAAAAACTGGCGCGCCCGGCGGGACTCGAACCCACAACAGTCGGTTTCGTAGACCGCTCCTCTATCCAATTGAGGTACGGGCGCATACACCCCCATCATAGCGCGGCAAAGCCGCAACAATGTAGGACAAGATGCCATCTTGTCCTACAAAATTCTCGCGGACAACGCAAATGTTGCCGGGTAATACTATAACACATAGGGGCCGACCTTGTCAAGCCCTAAGCGTTTGGTGATTACCCACATGTGGGCTGTGTCATTCTGAGCGACCAAAGGGAGCGAAGAATCTCGTTCTGGGCTAGCCATTCATCACTGCAAAACGAGATTCTTCGTCGCTGCGCTCCTCAGAATGACGGAGTCTCGTTGCAGTAACAGAGATGTGGGTAATCACAGCTAAGCATCAAGCCGTCAAGCAGCGGTCGTCTCTGCCACCATTCTCTTCGCTTTCTCCAGCACCAGCGCAAAACGCTCAGCGGTTTCCAACGTACCCTTCTCTCGCATGCTGGCCTCCGCCTCCTCCATAAACCGCACCAGACGCTCTGTCACCAAGTCGTGATTCTCCTGCAGCAACTCCTCGACTTCCGCGTCGTTCTCAGCAGCCACCAGCCGATTGAAGAGTTGCAGTTCCGGCGGGAGCGTTTCCTCCATCAGGCTCAATATCAGACTCCAGATCGCCTGTAGTGCCTTGACGGCCTCCGCGTCACCTGCGGATCGTGCCTTCTCCAGATTGGCCGCGAGTACATTGAAGAAAGTCTGGTCCAATTCCGATAAACGACGCCGTGCCAGCGTCTCGGGGTCGTCGCTCAGCAACAGGTTTCGCAGGAGCGCAGAACGTTCTTCGTACAGCGCGCGCGTCTCCTCATCGAGCCGGTCTCGAACAGCCAATACCTCCGCGCGCAACGCGGTCAGCCGCTCCTGCTCATCCTCATCAGGGGCCGACTCGATCTGAGATGTGAGGGACTGGAAGAAGAGATAGTCCAACATCGACCGGCCAAACACGACCAATAACTCGCGCGTGTGCTCATCAGGGGCCTGGATGAGCAGATCCAATAACTTCTCGCGGGTCGGTTCGGCGCGCAGTGCCTCCAGCATCTCACCTCGTGCCTTGATCGCTCGTCCCTCACTGCTCGACTCCAGCAATTTGCTGCGCAGCGCCAGGCCCCGCTGTACGTCGGCTGCCCGCCCCGTGGCTTGCGCTATCTCCAGGCTCGCGGTCAGCATCCGGAGAAAGCCGGCGTCAATGGAAGCGTCGTTCTCCTCGATCATCGCCTCCAACGCCTTATCGGAGGTGGCCTCGAGCATCCGCTGCAGCAGTGCCGCCTTGGCCTTCTGCGCTTCGATCATCTCTGGGGTGACGCCATCTGCCTCGAGGATCTTATTTGTCAGGTTCTCCAACGTGAGGAAGATCTGGGGCTGGAGCAGATATGCCTTGCGCTCCTCAGGCGGAAGGCTGTCCATCACCGCGCTGGTGAATCTGCCGATGGCCCGCTGGCGCTCAAGGTCGTCACGACTGGCTACCATCGGCATGTAAACCAACGCCAGTTCCTTATCAGGGTCGTGATAGAGAAACGGCAGGTCAAGTGCCCCACCCATTCCGCAATGGGGACAGATGGCCACGTTGACCAGGCCGTTGAGCACCCGCATCTTGGCGTTGGGATCAGTCCTGACATCCAGGATCTGCTCCACAGGAGTCTGGAACTGATTGTGGCAATTGGGACAAGTCACACGGGCAAGCAGTACTTGAGACATAGTTGGATTCCTTTCAACTGGAAACCTGTTGGCGCGGGATAGCGAATGAGAAGGCAGCCCCCTCTCCAGGGTTGCTCTCGACCCAAATACGCCCACCATGGGCTTCCACGATAGCCTGGGCCAGGTACAGTCCCAGGCCAGCCCCAGGCGTACGCTGGTGGCGCTCTCGCGCTCCACGGAAGAAACGCTCGAATATGCGAGGCTGCTCTTCGAACGGGATACCCGCCCCCTGATCAGATACGGTAACGATCACTTCGTTGGGCGATGCACGGCCGCTGATCTCGATAGTGCCGCCGTCGGGAGAATACTTGATGGCATTGGACACCAGGTTGTTTAGAACCTGCTCCAGCCGGCCCGGATCTCCCACAACGACCGGGAGACGTGGGGGGAAACGGATGACGATTTCGTGAATCTGGGTCTGCGTGCGGAAACGACTGGCCACACGCTCGGCCAATGCATCAAGCGCCACCTGATCCATCTCCAGTGGCAATGCTCCCGCCTGGAGCCGCGAGGCATCGAGCAGGTCATCAATCAGTTGGTTCAGACGGTCGGCTTCCTCTACAACAACCGTCAGGCCTTCCCGCATCGTCTCCAAGTCCCAACAGGCATCTTCGCGTAACAAGGTGTCGGCGTAGCCCTTGATCAAGGCGACTGGAGTCTTGAGTTCGTGGGAAATCACGGAGATGAAAGTGGACTTGATCTCGTCTGCCTCCCGGAAGCGCGTGACGTCACGCGCGTTGGCGATGATGTTGACCAGACGGCCCTCACGGTCGAAGAGTGGCGCGTAGGTGATGCCGACGCTGACGGTGCCGCCACTTCGCCGACGCAGGTCTCCCTCAACGTAGAGGAGCCGGGCCGAGGGCAGTGGCCAGCCGCCAGCGACCGCGCCGGCAAAGTCCAGGTCCGTTTCCAGACGCGCCCAACGAACAACTTCGTCGTGATGGCGGCCCAGCGCTTCGACCGCTGACCAACCACTCAATTGCGCCAGCGCGCGGTTGAAAACGACGATGCGGTGACCTGAGTCGAGGAGTAATACTCCATCGGCACTGTATTCTAGAATGGCGTCGAGACGGTGCTTCTCCTGGGAGATGCGCTCGTAGAGTTGCGCATTGTGAACCGCGATAGCGGCCTGGTCGGCGAAACTGGCCAGGATCTGACGATCGTTGACGGTGAAATGAGTTCCGTAGGCACGAAACACGTACAGTACGCCGATCAGTTCTCGCCCTATAGCCATCGGAAGCGCCACCACCTGTTGCAGGCGCAGTCCAAGGCCTGCCACGACCCGGCCCAGTTTGTCTGCCAGACCGGGAATGTGGAACCGGCCGCGGTCAGCATCGTCAGGAATATCTGTCAGCAGCGGCTTGAAGTATGGTACTAGGGCACGGGGCAGGCCGTAACTGGCACGGACGGTGAATCTTCCGTCGGGGCCATGAAGGGCAATGAGTCCAGCCTGTCCTGCCAGCATCTTCGTCGCTGCCTCCAGCACTATTTGCAGCAACTCATCCAGGTTAAGTTGCGCCGTGAGGGCGCGGCTGATCTCCAACAGATATTCTCGTTGCCGGACACGGTAGTCAGTCAGCATTTGAGTTCACCCACCAATGCAGGTCAGGATGAAGATTATAACACAGCACGGCCAGTGTACCAAATGACGGTTCGATGACCGACGACCAATGATCGATGATCAATGACCGATTCTCCTGACTTGTTTTAACCGGGCTTCTGCGCAACTGGCGCACCGCGCATTGCACTTGTGCGGATTATCGGGACGTGTTACAATTTATCTCACAAGCGCTGATCCACGTACGGTCCACCGCCTAATGGGCTGGACACAATGCCCAGTGGACACCCGCCCGATTAAGGCCATTTCTGCGAAGTAGTTACAAGGAGTTCATGAGCGATGATCTCGAACCGTGTTATGGCTGCCCTGGTCCTGCTGGGCCTTTCAGGCCAGATCGCGTGGGCCGTCGAGAACCAGTATTTTAACACCTTTATGTACAACCACATCACCCCAGACCCGCAGCCCGTGTCGTGGATGGTCGCTATCACGGCCGTCGTCTCCACCGTCACGACCATCCTGATGGGTGCGGTCAGCGACCGGACGAGCACCCGCTGGGGCCGTCGCAAGCCGTTCATCTTCGTCGGGTACATCGCCTGGGGCATCTTCACCGCTCTTTACCCGCTCTCGGCGACCTTTCGACCTGTGATGTTGGCGGTCACAATGGCAATTCTTTTTGATTGCGTGATGACCTTTTGTGGCTCTACCGCCAACGACGCCTCGTTCAATGCCTACCTTACGGACGTGACGACGGTGGAGAATCGCGGTCGCATCGTGAGTGTTCAGCAGATTCTGCTCTGGATCTCGATGCTCATTGTGTTTGGGGGCGCTGGGTTCATTCCTGAGCAGTTCGCCCATCTGCCTTTTTACATCGTCGGTGCTCTGGTAATCGGACTAGGCATGGTTGGTTCATTTCTGATCGCGGAGCCGCCTTTCGAGCCAGTGTGTGTGCCATTCTGGGAGCAGTTGAGCAGCACTTTTCGCATTGCCAATCTCAAGACGCACGGCGAGTTCTTCCTGCTAGCGACAGCAACAGGATTGTGGGGCTTGGCCTTCAACGTGTTCTATCCTTTTCTACTCATATATTTGCAGCACAACATCGCGCTGCCGATGCTGACATCGTCGCTGTTGGTCTTCGTCGCCATCTTGGTCGGCGGCATCGCGCTGGCTTATCCATTCGGCATTCTTACCGATCGCTGGGGCCGCAAGCGAGTCGCGTTGCTCTCCGTCGCCCTGGAAAGCATCTTCCTGCTGGCGTTCTCCTTCTGCCGCAACTTTATTCCCCTGGCTCTCACCGGTATCGGCTGGCTGGCTGCCATCACTGCCTGGTCCATCGCCACGGGAGTCTGGCTCAAGGACCTCTTTCCTGAAGACAAGCGGGGGCAGTTCGCTGGCTACGGCATCCTCTTCGGCGTCGCTTTTACGATGATCCCCGGCCCGCTGGTCGGCGGCTGGCTGTCCTCCACCTACGGCATCCCGGCCACCATTGACGGGCAGGCCGGCATCATTCCGCCATCACTCGTCTTTCGGGTGGCCGCGGGCCTCATCCTGCTGGCCGCCTTGCCACTCTTCCGGCTCAGAGAGCCCACACAACAGGAACCTGAGGCCTAAACATTTCGGCGTCGCCGCTTTCAACCTGCCATAACTGGTCAAAATGGGCATGGCCGACATCTGGGGGCAGTGGGAATGAAAACATGGAGGAAACGTGACACCACGTAACGTTGTCAGTCAACTGGTCATCGCCACTGTCGCCGGTGTCCAGGCGGGTGCATTTGCGGACATGCTGACGCGTGACGGTTTCCACGTCACCTGGGTGGACTCTAGCGGCGGTATCCTGTACGAGGCCACGGTTTCGCTGTTCATTGGCCTCGACCAGGCACGCCTGCCACGACTGCTGGAACACATCCGCGAGTGCTGTCATACGCGGCGGCGGTTTATCCCGGCTCACGTCGAGGCTCCACTGCTCGAAATTCAGCCGGTGATGATCGAAGCAGAGGTGGGTGGCGCGACCATCTACGTACTCGACGTTGAGCGCTTTGAACAACTGTGAAGCGAGGCTCAGATGAAACTGATCATTGCCGTCGTCCGTGACACAGATGCCGGGTCTGTGATTGACCAACTGGTAACCCACAGCCACCGCGTAACTCGTGTCGCCAGCACCGGCGGCTTCCTGCGACGGGGCAACGTCACACTGCTCATCGGCGTAGAGGAGCAGCACGTGCAGCCCGTCATTGATATATTCCGAGACACGTGCAGCCCCCCCGAACCCGGCCAATACCGTGCCACCATCTTCGTCGTAGATACCCCTCACTTCGAACAGGTCTAAACCCCAGGTATACCCCGTGGTAGTAAGTCGCCGCAGTTCCGTGCGTCTGCTCTGGATGAGTGCGCTTTTTAGCCTGAGCGTTGCCCGGCCCCCTTTGTCCGGGACCGCCATCATTGAGCGCTGGTGTTGCTGCAGGCAAATGATTTTGATGGCGGTGGTGGGGCGGCGGACGGACGGACTTCGCTCTTGACTTTGAGTCCTAACTGTGATAAACTTAAACTAATTTAGGCTGTTCTGATTTGTCGTGGACGTCGCGAAAGGAGGTGACCAGCCGGGTGTGACATTCGCATTCTCACAGGTCCCACGTGTAAAGTCAAAATGAACTGTCACTCAAAGGAGGATAAGGAGAAATGATGAAAGCAACCAAGTTACTGCCCCTGGTGACAATCCTGGCGACAGTTGTGGCGATGGTAGTCGCCTGTGGCGCACCTGCCACGGAAGAAGCGGTGCCCACCGAGGCGCCGACGGAGGTTCCCACCGAGGAAGCGGCCCCCGGGCTCGGCAAGGTCGTCATCGGCAACAACGCTGAATACCCGCCCTTCGAGTACGTGGATGAAGCAGGGAACATCGTGGGCTTCGATCCGGAACTGATGGTCGCCATCGCCGAGGAGGCCGGCTTCGAGTTCGAGTTTGTCAACACCCGCTGGGACGGCATCTTCGTCGCGCTCGCATCGGGTGAGTTTGACGCCGTCATCTCGGCTGCCACCATCACCCCAGAGCGGGCGGAGACCGTTGACTTCAGTGATCCCTACTTCGACGCCGGGCAGATGATCACCGTCCGCGCCGATACCACCGACATCACCGGCCCCGAAGACCTGGCTGGCAAGAAGGTGGGCGTGCAGATGGGCACGACTGGCGACATCTGGCTGACGGAGGACACCGAGGCCGAGGTGGTGCGGTATGATGAGAACACACTCGCTTTCCAGGCGTTGGCCAATGGTGACGTGGACGCAGCAGTGTGCGACGGCCCGACTGCCATTGACATCGTCAAGGCCAACCCGGAGATGAACCTCAAGGTACTGGAGGGGGTTTACACCGAGGAGCAATACGGCATCGCCGTCAATAAGGACAGGCCAGACCTTCTGGAGGCCATCAACAGAGGACTGGCGGCTGTCAAGGCCAGCGGCAAATATGACGAGATCTACGAAAAGTACTTTGGCACAGAAGAAGCGGCCCCCGGGCTCGGCAAGGTCGTCATCGGCAACAACGCTGAATACCCGCCCTTCGAGTACGTGGATGAAGCAGGGAACATCGTGGGCTTCGATCCGGAACTGATGGTCGCCATCGCCGAGGAGGCCGGCTTCGAGTTCGAGTTTGTCAACACCCGCTGGGACGGCATCTTCGTCGCGCTCGCATCGGGTGAGTTTGACGCCGTCATCTCGGCTGCCACCATCACCCCAGAGCGGGCGGAGACCGTTGACTTCAGTGATCCCTACTTCGACGCCGGGCAGATGATCACCGTCCGCGCCGATACCACCGACATCACCGGCCCCGAAGACCTGGCTGGCAAGAAGGTGGGCGTGCAGATGGGCACGACTGGCGACATCTGGCTGACGGAGGACACCGAGGCCGAGGTGGTGCGGTATGATGAGAACACACTCGCTTTCCAGGCGTTGGCCAATGGTGACGTGGACGCAGCAGTGTGCGACGGCCCGACTGCCATTGACATCGTCAAGGCCAACCCGGAGATGAACCTCAAGGTACTGGAGGGGGTTTACACCGAGGAGCAATACGGCATCGCCGTCAATAAGGACAGGCCAGACCTTCTGGAGGCCATCAACAGAGGACTGGCGGCTGTCAAGGCCAGCGGCAAATATGACGAGATCTACGAAAAGTACTTTGGCACCGAGTGAGGGGGAAGTGCCCCTTGCTTCTGAGCCAGAGCCCGTTTAAGTAAGAGCGGAGTTCCCCATCGGTGGGGGCTCTCAACCCCCACCGATGCTCTCCCTTAACCCGCCAGGCGGCGGGCTCTGGGAGCCTCTCCGAAAACCGGCCTTAGCGCCCTTTCACACAACAGGCCTTAACTTTTTCAGAACCGCCCTATCTGGCATTCTGAGACCAAGACAGCATTATGCCCTCACATTCGGAGGGCCGCACGAGGCTTTGTTAAGGCGTGTCCACCCATAAATGTCAAGGGAGCCGAGGATTAGGAATTCCCGTCTGAAGGTTACTACTGAGCCTGTCGCAGGCCAGTTGTTTTCAGGCTCCCAGCCCTCGTCCCTGAGGGCGGCGACAGCGAGAGTACCTCACCCTGAGTGGTTATTCTCCTCCAAGTTAATTGTGTGAAACGGCACTAGCAAGCGGAAGATTGGAGGATTCAGGAAGTGACCACGTTACAAACGTTGGTTGAGGCCGTCCAAAACGGAGATGAAGCAGAGGCCGTTGTCGCCGCGAAGAAGGTGATTCAGGACGGCGAGGCCGTAGATGAAATCGTCGAAGCACTGACCGCCGGGATGCGCGAGGTCGGAGACCGGTTCGCCCGGATGGAGATCTTCTTGCCGGAGATGATGCTGGCTGCTCAGGCTATGCGGTCGGTGATGATCGTGATCACCTTGCTCCGGGTTCAGGGCTTCGAGGTGTACGATCTGGGGATCAACGTCAACGCCCTGGACTTTGTACGCAAGGCCGAGGAGGTGCACGCCGATATCATCGGCGTTTCTTCACTGATGACTACGACGTTGCCCAGCCAGAAGGAAATCATCGAGTTTCTCAAGGAGAAGGGCATCCGCGATGAACACCACGTGATCCTCGGCGGGGCCCCGGTGACTCGAGAGTGGGTGGAGAAATGCGGCGCCGATAGCTGGGGCGAGATCGCAGGAGTGACCGTTGAGATCCTGGAGCGCGTGATGACGGAAAGAAGGATGCAAGGTGCCGCCGTACAGGAGTGTTACGACGTCCGCACCGCCCGCCCCCTGCCCTGGTACCTGGATATGTACAAGAATGTGAAGGACCAGGTAGCAGCAATGGGGGTGGAGTTCCCGTATTAGCCGGTACCCTTCCACACAACAGGCCTTGGGGAGTGAATATGACTGCTGAAACAGAAAAACTGAGAAGAGGCAGAGCGTTACCCATTCCCTGGGAGCGCATTCCTTGGTGGGTGGTCATCCTGTCCATCGTGGGTCTCGCCATTGGCTGGTCAGTGTTGACCTCTGAAACATATCTCACAGTCATTCGATTTGTGATGGATGGATTAAGGCTTACCTTGCAGGTTACCTTCATCTCTTATGCCATTGCGCTGGTGGTGGGCCTGATCTTTGGCTTGATGCGGGTGACCAAAAATCCTGTCTTGTACGCTGTATCCACCCTCTACGTGGAGGTAATGCGGGGTGTTCCCCTCCTGGTTACCATCCTGTACATGGGGTACGTCATCACCCCCATGTTACGCGATGCCACCGGTGGAAGGATAAACCTGCAAGGCATGCCGGCTGCGGTTCTCGGCATAGCGATATGTTATGGCGCTTATCTGGCCGAGGTCTACCGGGGCGGAATCCAGTCCATCGAACGTGGACAGATGGAAGCCGCGCGCTCTCTGGGTATGAGTTACATGCAGGCCATGCGGTATGTCATCCTGCCCCAGGCCATTCGTCGCATTCTCCCCCCCCTGGGCAACGACTTTATCGCTATGCTCAAGGACTCCTCGCTGATCGCTGTCATCGCCTTACCAGACCTCTTGCAGATGGGACGCTTATACGTGTCCCGTACCTTCCGTGCCTTCGAGGGATATAACACTGTCGCACTCTTATATCTGATATTGACTCTGTTCCTATCCCTTCTGGTGCGTATCGTCGAAAGGAGGACAGCCATTGAGTGAGCCTATCATCGTGATAGAACACGTCTACAAGAGTTTTGGCCACGTGAAAGCCGTCGTTGACGTCAATACAGAAATTGCCCCGGGAGAAGTCGTGGTCATCATCGGTCCCTCGGGCGCGGGCAAGTCCACTCTCCTGCGCTGTATCAACAACCTGGAGCCGATAGACAGCGGACGCATCATTATTGATGGTGTCTCCCTTACCGAGGCACCGAACATCAACGAGGTACGGGCCGAGATTGGGATGGTTTTCCAACTGTTCAACCTCTTCCCGCACCTGACGGCCTTGGAGAACATCACCCTGGCCCAACGTGTTGTACGCAAGCGCAATCAGGAAGAGGCAGAGGCCACCGCCCGGGAGCAATTGGCCAAGGTGGGCATTCCTGAGAAGTGGGATTCCTACCCCTCCCAACTCTCCGGCGGTCAGCAGCAACGGGTAGCCATCGCCCGCGCATTGGCGATGAATCCCAAGATCATGCTCTTCGACGAGCCCACTTCGGCCCTCGACCCAGAGATGATCAAAGGGGTGCTGGACGTGATGCTGGATCTGGCGCGAGAGGGAATGACGATGGTGGTCGTCTCCCACGAGATGGGTTTCACCAGGGCGGCCGCCGATCGGGTTATTATCATGGACAACGGCTCCATCGTTGAGGAAGACACGCCGGAAGAATTATTCACCGCGCCCAAGGAAGAGCGGACCAGGCAGTTCCTGAGCCAAATCCTGCATCAGTGAGGGCGGACATACTCAAATCCTGGGGGCAGCCCAGCCGGGGCCTTCCGCAAGATAGGATTTGCCAAGGCGGCGGCCGGCCGTGTGCTCTTGCAACACCTATGATCCTCCCTCCAGCCACCGGGCTGCCAACATCTCTACCGTCCCATCCGCCTCCATCTCCGCCAGCGCCTGGTTGATCACCCGCAGCAGGTGCCGGCTTTCCCGATGCACGGCTATGGCGTAGGGCTCCCCGACGACCGGCTCCCCCACGATGAGCAGTTCGCTTCCTGCTCCAGTCGCCGCCAGCGCCGAGACGTGATCCACCAGCGCAGCGTCGGTTTTCCCCGCCACGACCGCCACCAGCGCCTCGGCCACTGTCTGACAGGGCACGACGGTAAGGTCGGACAACCTCCGCGCCCACTTCCGCGCCTCCAGGTCCCCCTGCGTGCCAAATTCCACCGCCAGCGTGCGCCCGCTCAGGTCGGCCATCCCTTCGACAGCCCTTCGATAAAGCTCAGGACAAGGCTCAGGGCACCGCTCCTCAATGCCGGGTCCCCCCTCACGCACCACCAGCACCTGCCCGGCGTCGAAGTAGGGGGTCGAGTAGGCGAAATCGGCCGTACGAGCGGGGTTGACGACGAGCGCGGAGATGACGACGTCCACGCGACCCACCGCCAGCGCATCGTAGAGACCGTCATAGGGCAGGTTGGCGACGAACTGCACCTCGACCCCTTCGGCTTCTCTTCGGCTTCGCTCAGGGCCAGCGCTCAGGGCAGGCCCCAGCCGCCGTCCCAACTCCCGCGCCAGGTCCGCATCGAACCCGACCAACGTCCCGTCGGCGGCGATGGTCTCAAAGGGCGGGAAACTGGCGTCCATCCCCACGCGCAGGATGCCGGTCTCGCTTATGCGCTCCCAGGCGTTGTCGGGGCGTGCGCATGCAGCCAGGACAATGAACAATGAACAATGAACAATGAACAATAAGCAACGTCCAATTTGAGATCTGGTCATCTTGATCGCTCCCTCCAGCAATTGTACTCGCTAGTGGCAGGAGTGGCAAACGCGGATTTTGGAGGGGCGAGGTCCCGCGTGGACTTGACAAACTACGTCACTGCTGCCATACTTAAACCCGGCAACATTAGTCGTTAGCAGTTAGCCGTCAGTCAGTAGCCTCCAACGCTCCGGCCCAATCTACCAATTTACCAAAACGGAGCAATGACCACGCTCAAGATTTGCCTGCTGGGCGGATTCGAACTGCGCGGCGGCGACGAGCCTCTGCCGCCGCCCGCTACCCTCAAGGCACGCTCCCTCCTGGCCTACCTGGTCACTTACCGCGAACGATCCCATCCCCGCGAGCGACTGGCCGATCTCTTCTGGCCCGAGCGTCCCCGCGACAGAGCACTGCGCAGCCTGAGCACTGCCTTGTGGCACGTCCGTCGCGTCCTCCCCCCCGGCGACTACATCCTGGCCGATGCGCAGACAGTGCGGTTCAACCCTCATAGCGACTATTGGCTGGATGTGGAGGAGTTCGCAAGCAGGATGCAGGATGCAAGATGCAAGATACAAGATGCAAGATGCAGGATTCCTGTCTCCTGTCTCCTGCCTCTTGCCTCTTGCATCCAGTTGTACCGGGGCGACTTTCTGGAGGGCTTCTACGACGACTGGTGTCTCGAGGAGCGTTATCGTCTGGAGGGGCTCTATCTCCAAGCCCTGGAGCAATTAGTGGTAGCCCACCAGGCGCTGGACCAGCCGGAGGAGGCACTGCACTACGCGGGGTTGCTCCTGGCCCGCGACCCGCTCCGGGAGGACGTGCATCGCAGGGCCATCCGGCTGCACGTGCGGCTGGGCAACCGGGTCGAGGCGGTGCGACATGCCCGCTGGTGCCGCGCCGTGCTGCGGACCGAACTGGGCGTCGAGCCAGCGCCGGAGACGGTCGCCCTGTGTGACGAACTGCTGGGCCTCGCCTGGCGACGTGGGCCCGGTGAGGGGGCTCTGGCGCAACGTGGCCCTCCGCCGCGCAGCCAGCCAGCCCTTGTCCTGGAGCGTCCCCCCTTCGTGGGGCGGGAAGCCGAGTGGGGGACACTGCTGGCCCATTGGGAGCGGGCCAGGTCTGGTCGAGGCCACCTGGTGTTGATGAGCGGCGAGGCCGGCATTGGCAAGACTCGCCTGGTCGAGGAACTGGGCCAGCACGTCCGGCAGCGGGGTGGGTGGGTTGCCTGCGGGCGCTGCTACGAGTACGAGCACGCCCTACCCCACGGTCCGCTGGCGGACCTCCTGCGTGCGGTCCTCGCCGCCACGGGTGCGCGCGTTTTGGAGCGTCTACCTCTCTGGCAGGCGGCCGAACTGACCCGCCTGGCCCCCGAACTGGGCGAGCAACTCCCACCCCCCCCTTCATCCCCCCCACGTGAGGAGGGGAGAGGGGGGGAGCCCACCAACCAGGAGCAGGCCCGCCTCTTCGACGCTTTGACCCTCTTCCTGCTCGACCTGGCGCGGCAGAACCCCCTCCTGCTGGTGCTGGAGGACCTGCACTGGGCCCACGATTCGACGCTGGCCTGGCTGCACTACCTGGCCCGCCGTCTCCCCCAAGCGCCTGTCCTGCTAGTCGCCACCTGCCAGCGTGAGGAGGTCGGCCCCAACCATACACTGCACGGTCTGGCGCTCCAGTTGCAACGAGAGGGGCTGGCAACGCGGCTGGAACTGGCCCGCCTGCCGCAAGAAGCCCTGGGCCACTGGATGGTCGGCGCCAGCGATGCCCTGGTAGCACGCATCTACCGCCAGACGGAAGGGAATCCCTTCTTCACGCTGGAGACCCTGCGGGCCCTCTTCGAGGAGGGACGGGTGTGGCCGGTCGGGGGGCGCTGGGTCGAGGAGACTGCGCCGGCCAGCCTGCCCATTCCGGCCTCGGTGCGCCAGGTCGTTCAGATGCGCCTGGGGCGGCTCTCGCTATCGGCCCGCGAGGCGACTGCCGTCGTGGCCGTCGTCGGGCGCACCTTTGACTTCGGCGTGCTGGAGCAGGCGTGGGGTCAGGGCGAGGAGGCGACGCTGGAGGCGCTGGACGAGCTTCTGCGCCGCCGCCTCGTCCGTGAAGGCAGCGGCCCTTCCGCCCGGGACTACGAGTTCGATCACCACCTGGTGCGGGAGGTGATCTACCGGGGACTGCACTACCGCCGCCGCCAGCGGCTCCACCGGCTGGTGGGTGAGGCAATGGAACGGCTGTACGCTGGCCAGCCCGACGCACCTGGCGAGGTGGCTCACCATTTCGATGCCGGGGGCGAGACGACGAAGGCGCTGCACTACTACGACCTGGCTGTTCGGAAGGCCGAGGCGCTGTTTGCCTGGCAGGATGCTGAACGGTATCTGGGGCGGATGCTAGATTTATTGGACCGGCTTGACCCCGACCGCACGCGGGCGGACTGCCTGGCCCAACGCGGGCAGGTGCTGGTGGACCGTGCCCAGCAGCGCCACCTGCAGGGCCGGCTGGCGGAACGGGATGCCGACCTGTCAGCGCTGGCCGCCCTGGCCGAGGCCAGTCACGATGAGAACTTGCGCCGGCAGGCGTTGATCTACCGGGTGCGCTATCTGAACCTGGGCGGACAGTACAGAGAGGCCATTGCCATGGCCGAGGAGGGCCTGGCCCTGGCCGACCGCTTAGGCGATGCTTCGGCCCACTGCCGTCTTCTGGCCCACATTGGCTTCGCCCACTATTTCCTGGGCCAGCCACAGCCGGCACTGGCCGCCCTGGAGTCCGCCCTGGTCGAGGCCGGTGAAGAAGCCGGCCCGGAAATGCGGGGACGCATCACCCACTTCCTGGGCTACGTGTACCTCCACCTGGGGAACTACGCCCGCTCTCTTGCCTATCAGCAGGAGGCTTATGTGTGCAACCTGACGGTGGGCGACCACAACCGCATAGCCTGGAATCTCCTGGACACCGGCTTTCTGCACCTGAAGTTAAGGCACTTCGCCGCAGCCGAGGAGCACCTGATCGAGAGCCTGGCCCTGGCTCGACGCATCCACGCCCGGCCGGCCGAAGCATACGCCCTGACCTACCTGGGCTACTGGGAACTGTACCGGGGTCGCTATGTCGCCGCAGCCGACCGCTTCCGGCAGGCCTTGCCTATACAACAGGCGGTGCACAGCGAGCATGGTGTCGTGGCGGCCGAGGTTGGGTGGGGACTGGCCTTCTACCACCTGGGCGACTACGCCGAGGCCCGGCGCCGGCTGGAGAGCGCCGCCGAGCGTGCTCGTTCGGTGGCTCACCGCCGGCGTCTGGCCGAGGCGCTCATCGGGCTGGGGCTGGTGGAGATGGCAGCCGGCCAGCCGCTGGCAGCCCATCGGCGCCTGACCGAAGCGGTGGCACTAGCCCGGGAAAGCGAGTGCCAGGAGAACCTGGCGGCGGGACTGGCGGCCCTGGCCCGCGCCGAACGACACAGGGGAGATCCTGGCAGCGCCCTGAAATCTGCTGTTGAAGCGGTGCGCGTGGCCCAGGAAAGCAAACTGCCGGTGTGCGAGATGTGGGGCGAGATGGAGACTGGCCTGGCCTTGTTGGCTCAGGGTGATCCTGTGGCAGCCCTGGAGCACACCGAGCGGGCCGTCGCCCTGGTGCCGCAGGCCCACGAAGGTTGGATCGGCACCGAGCAGGCCCATCAGGCCCACGCCCAGGCCCTGCGGGTTCTGGGACGCATCCAGGAGGCCGAAGAGCAGGAGCGGTGGGCGGTGGCTATCGTTGAGGCGAAGGCCAACCGCATCCCCGACCCAGAGCAGCGCCAGCGGTACCTGGAAGAGATGTCCGTCAACCGCCAGATTATGGCCGCCGACATAGCCTGGCAGGGAGACCAAGGCTCTGCGATGCCCCCTGCGGATGATCGGCCGCTGCCTGGGCCGTGAGCCGATGGGCACCCGAGAGGATTGTGGCCTCCGGCATGCTCGTTCGACCCCTGGCTTCTCCGATAACCAGGGGTTCTCTTTCTCCCCGAAAGCCTTTTCCCCTTTGACACTTCTTTGACACCTCTGTGCTATCTTTTAACTGTCGGTCGTGTCGCCGGCATCACGCAACACGCACCGCGCATCATGCGTCCTGCATCACCGCTTACCCAAGGAGGGCATCCCGTGTCTACCAAGCGTGATCCCGGCCCACCGCTGAACACCTTCATCGTCCGTTTCTGGCGGGAGCCGGGAGCGGGCGAGGGGCGCTGGCGCGGGCAGGTGCAGCACGTCCAATCGGGCGAGCGCATTGCCTTCGCCGACAAAGGCGCTCTAATGTCCTTCATTGAGTGCTGGGTACAGATGGAGGGGGAGTATGAGAGGCTATCAATAGAGACTGACGGATAAGGAGAGGGACAGATTATGCCTGCAAAAACGATGCTCACCATTGTCTCCATTGTGTTCGTCGCCGGCGTGGCCTGCCTGCTGACTGCGCCGGCCGGTGGCTCACGCCCACCCACTCCAACGGTCACGCCGGAGCAGTCGTCGGCGGGTCTTGGGCCACAAACCGCTGCCCACTGCGTCTACTACGTCGCCCCCGACGGCGACGATACGGACTCCGGCACCTTGACCCAGCCCTGGGCCACCTTCCAGCACGCCGCCGATACCGCGCAGCCCGGCGATACTGTCTGCTTCCGGGGTGGCACTTACTCCATTGACGAGGGAACCCACCTGACTCGTTCCGGCACGGCCGAGGCTCTCATCACCTTCATCACCTACCCCGGCGGGACGCCCATCCTGGATGGCGGGGGCAGCACGGGGGAACTGCTGATCCTGGACCAGCACACATCCTACCTGCGCATCAGCGGCTTCACCCTGCGCAACTTCACCATCTGGGGAATAGTACTATCGGGGGAGAACCGGTACGTTCAACTGGACCACCTGGACATCGGCGGGGGCGAGGCCAGCATCCGCTTCACCTACGGCGAGACTGAAGGTAACCCGGAGGAGGGACCGGTCGAGTACATCACCCTGGAGGACAACATCGTCCACGGCAGTCTGTACTCGGCGGTGGACTGCACCCCCGGCCCCTGCAACCACATGGTCATCCGCCGCACAGAGATTCATGGCACCGGGCTGACGAGTCAAGTGCCCTACGGTTCCGATGGTCTGGAGTTCGCCCGGGGGTACCCCGTCCTGGTGGAGGATTGCTACGTGCACGACAACGGCGGTGACGGGATTGACCTTAACTCCCGCGACCGGGCGGGCAACGCCACCGGCGTCATCGTGCGCCGCAATCGCGTCGTCCGTAACCGTATGAACGGCATCAAACTGTGGGCCGGGGGCCGGATGGAAAACAACGTCGTTTGGGGGCAGGGGAACAGCGCGGTGTGGGTGGGTTCCTTCACCAGCACATTGGAGGTGGTCAACAACACCATCGCCTACAATATGTGGAACACGACCTACAGCGAGCGCAATTGGGCCTTCGTGGCCGGTTACCCGGAGGAAATCTCCTCACCGCCGGTGATGCTGACGCTGGTGAACAACGTCTTCGCCTTCAACGCCGACCCCGCCGACGGTGGCCCCACGGGCATCTACCTGGGCGAGGGCGTGCAGTTGACGGAGCACCACAATCTCTACTACAGCCGGGAGGACGGCGAGATCACGGCCGAGTTTGTGAGCGGGCGCGATACCGACTTCACTCGCGCCGAAATCTCCGACGGCACCTGGACTTCTTACACCAGCCAAGGGCAGGGGGACGTGACGTCTGACCCGCTCTTCGTGTCCGGCTGGCCGAACGTGTACCTGCACCTGCAGGAGAATAGCCCCGCCGTGGATGCCGGCAGTGCCAGTGGTGCTCCATCGGATGACGTCGAGGGTCACCCGCGCGACGCTCACCCCGACATTGGGGCCTATGAACGATGGGTATGGGAGCCGGCGGCGTGGGTCTACCTGCCGCTCATCTCGAAGGAGTATGCTCCCGCGCCCGCGCCTCCCCCCACGCCCGGCCCCACGCCTACCAGCGAGGCGATCATCGTGGACCACACCTCGACCGACCTTGGCCAGATTCCAGCCTACTGGCGTGAGCAGGCCAAGCAGACCGTCATCTGGGCCTACGGCTCCACTTCGCATGGGACGCAACTGTGGGCCGGAGCCGAATATCTGAGCGAGCACGTGAACCCGCCCACCTACAACTTTGCCAAAGACTGGCATACCCCTCCCGGTCCCTGCACCCCTCTGTGCCTGCGCATGGGCTACGACGACGGGTGGTCATGGGATCCGGATGAGTTTCTCGATGTGGCCCGTGACCTGCTCAACGAGGCCCCGCAGGCGAACGCCTTTATGTGGTCCTGGTGCGGGGAGATGTCCGACGAGGATACGCCTGTGCAGCAATACCTGGACATGATGGCCCAACTGGAGAGCGAGTACCCGAACGTGCGCTTCGTCTACATGACCGGCCACACCGACGGCGGCAGCGGTACGCTGGAGCAGAACAACAGCCTGGTGCGGCAATACGTCCAGGAACACGGGAAGATTCTGTACGACTTCGCGGACATCGAAACTTACGACCCGGACGGGAACTATTATCCGGACACGGACGACAGTTGCCCCTGGTGCTACACCTGGTGCGGAAATCACCCGGAAGATTGCCAGGATCTCCCGACGACCGACGACGAATGCCAGCATTCCCACGGCTTCAACTGCAGACTCAAGGGGCAGGCATTGTGGTGGCTGTCCGCCCGCCTGGCCGGGTGGGATGGGAGGCCGTAGAACGGCGGATTACAGGACAGTAACGGATGGGTCGCCTCTGGCCCGCAAAGGAGGCAGGGTCTATGTTCTGAAGTCAGACCACGCAATACGCAACACGTATGCTGCCCCATTCACATTCGAGGAGGCAAGAAGGAATGTCTACCAAGAGAGTACTACTCGTCGTTCTGGTCGCCAGCGGTGTAATGCTGGCAGTGAGGGGCGATGCTGTGTGCGCCCTGCCCTGGGGGCCGGCCGCTGACGAGAGTGGACGCGCTCCGGCTGGTCCATCGGCGCTCGCCGCTCCGCCTATGAGCGATGAGATCGTTATCGCGGAGCCTATTATCTACGCGGGCGGCGACATGGCCTACAACTCCAAGCATGACGAGTACCTGGTCGTGTGGCTCGACTTCCGCATCATCTCGGCCCACCGCGTCAGCAGCCGGGGCGAGTTGTTGGGGAACGAGTTTTCCATCGCCTCTCATTCCGACGGGATGGGCGCTCCTTCTGTGGCCTACGACCCCGTCTACGACCGCTACCTGGTGGTGTGGGGGCGCGAATCCTTCCCGAACAACTACGACTTTTACGGGCGTCTCGTCCCCTGGACGGTATGCGGCGCAACTGAAGAAGCTGACCGGGTGGCGCTGAAGGAGGTACGCAAGTGGGTAAGTAGACAAGTGAAAAGTAGACAAGTACACATTACCCCGGAGGTGTGAAATGACTAACAGACGAATGTTAACCCTTTTGCTCTTGCTCACCCTGCTGACGCTTCCCGTGAACCCACCCGCTTCAGCAGAGCCGCAGACGAAGACCTACACCGTGAACTCCAACGCAAGCGATCCCGACGCCAGCCCCGGCGACGGCATCTGCGTCACGGCCAGTGGCACGTGCACTCTGCACGCTGCCATCCAGGAGGCGAACGCGGACGGAGATTACTCGATCATCAACTTTGCCTCTCAGTTTCAATTGACCCAGGCCTTCGACGGTTGTAGCCTGCCTGCCATCACGGACGATTTCACCACGATTGACGCCAGCAACCGGTGGGACACAAGCTATGATCGCCCCGGCGTCGAGATCCGCGGGGGGGACTGCGACCTGCTGGTCATCCACGCCCTTTCCACCACCGTGCTGGGGGTCTTCTTCAACGCGGGCAGCGGCAGCACCACCACCACCGGTGTGCACATCACTGGGGGAAGTCTCAACAACATCGGCGGCACCGGCAGCGGGCAGCGCAATGTCTTCGTCACCGACATGTATGGAGTATGGATAGAATCCACCGGCACCTACAACGACGTTATCAATAACTACTTTGGCACCCGGGATGGAGAGACCTTGCCCTGGGGCGCTATGGGTAAGAGAGGCATCTTTGTGCAGGGTGCAACCATCAGTACTATCAGTACTATTTCCGACAACCTGATCGTTGGCCAGAGTGAGGCCGGGATCCTCATTTGGGCCGATAACAACGTAGCGACGGATAACATCATCGGCCTCGACAAGTTCGAGTTTGCAGCCCTGCCCAATGCGGTCGGGGTAAAACTCTACGGGGGCCAGAACGTCGTGGGCCCCGGCAACGTGATCGCTGGCAACACCAGCCATGGGGTGGAACTGTATCTCGCCGACGACAACTCCATCGTGGACAACGAGATCGACAAATATGGGCGATCGGGGGGGAGCATCGGGAACGGGGGCGATGGGATTCACATACACGCCTCGCATAACACCCAGATCACCGGCAACGACGTCACCAAAAACACCGGTAACGGCGTGTGGGTAGACTTTTATGACGTGACGATGCAAGGCAATACCATCTGGGGGAACGGTCAGGATGGCGTGTACCTTGGGTCGGGTGTGGTTGACAGTCAGATAGGGGGTAGCGGGAGCAGCCAGCGCAACATTATTGGCGGCAGCGGAGCCAACGGGGTGCACCTGTATGGGACACAGAACGTCACGGTGACCGGAAACTACATCGGGCTGAGCGAGCTTACTGGCGCCGACGCGGGCAACGAGGGCCACGGAATCCTGATCGCCAACGGCTCGACCGACAACTTCATCGGCGGCATCGGCTGGGGCGAGGGCAACTGGATCGGCTTTAACCACCAGGACGGCATCCACCTGGATGGTAGTACCACCCACCACAACTACGTGCTGGGCAACGTCATCGGGGCGCCCTTCAACTGGGCCTGGGAGGCTCCCAATCACCATCACGGCGTCGGCATCTACGACGGGGCTCACGACAACTGGATCGGGGACGGCACACCCCCAGGGGGCAACACCATCCTGGCCAGCGGCTGGAGCGGGTGGAGCGGGGTGGCCATCGTCAACAGCAACACCAATTGGGTGGTGTACAACCGCATCGGCACCGACGGGGCCGGCATCAACTGGGGCAACGCTTTCTACGGCGTTAACGTCGTGGGTGGCGCAAACAACGCCATCGTCCTTAACGAGATCGCCTACAACGGTACTCACGCCGGGGAGGCAGGGGTGCGGATAGATGGCGCTGGAGCCACCGGCAACGCCATCACTCAGAACAGCATCCACGACAATGATGGGGCGGGCATCGAACTGGTCAACAACGGCAACATCAATCTGCCTGCGCCGACCATCTCCCAGGCCGACTGCCAGGGGCCGGTGGCTGGGACCGCCTGCGTGAACTGCATCATTGAGATCTTTTCCGACAACGCCGACGAGGGGCGTGTCTACGAGGATTTCACCACCAGCCCGACCGGCGCCTTCTCCTGGAACGGCACGCTCAACGGCCCCAATGTCACCGCCACCGCCAGGGATAGCAACAACAACACCTCGCCATTCTCCGCGCCCTTCCCCGTCGGCACGTGCAACACCCCGCCCACGGCCGCCTTCGCCGTCACCCCCACCAGCGGGGACACGAGCACCGTCTTCAGCTTCGATGCTTCCGCTTGCAGCGACGCCGAAGACGCGACCTTCGCTCTGCAGGTGCGCTGGGACTGGGATAACAACGGCACCTACGACACCTCTTGGACCACCACCAAGATCGAAAGCCATTCCTACACCGCCGTCGGCATCTACACCGTCCGCCTGGAGGTACAGGACACCGGCGGCCTGACCGACGCCACGACCCGCCAGGTGACGGTGCAGACACCGAGCGTCAACACCCCGCCGACGGCTGCCTTCACCATCAGTCCCTCCAGCGGCGACACGAGTACCATCTTCGGCTTCGATGCTTCCGCTTGCAGCGACGCGGAAGACGCGACCTCCGCCCTGCAGGTTCGCTGGGACTGGGAGAACGATGGCACCTTCGAGACAAACTGGGACACCGCCAAGACCGCTACCCACACCTTCGACACCGCTGGCACCCACACCGTGCGGCTGGAGGTTATGGATAGTGGCGGTCTGACCGACGCCACGACCCGCCAGGTGATCGTGATCGCGGAGACAACGCCCGCTTACTGGATATTCCTGCCGCTCATCGTGCGCAACTTCCCGTAGCGGCCGCGGCACGAAGAGGAGGTGAGGCGTATGTTCGAAGGACAGGCCACGCAATACGCAACACACAACACGTATGCTGATCCATTCACATTTGAGGAGGAAAGAATGTCTACCAAGAGAATGTTACTCGTTGTTCTGGTCGCCAGCGGAGTAATGCTGGCGGTGGGAGGCGGCCTCCGGCTGCCGGTGGCCGGATCAGCTGCAGGCCAGGTCTCCCACGGCGGGCCTGGGCTGATCCAAACCAGTGTCACCTTGACCCCGGTGGCTGATGCCAGCATCACGGCGGCGGAGCCCGATACGCCCCACGGTAATAATCACACGCTGGAAGTGTATTACGGGGGGGAAAACGAGATTGGGCGCGCGCTGATCCGCTTCAACCTGGCCACCGCGATACCGTCTGAGGCCATCATTGACGAAGCCCGTCTGGACCTATACCTGGAGTATGGCAACGGTGCGAACCCCGTCAATCTGGTCGCTGCCTGCCTGACCGAGGACTGGGTTGAATCCGAGGTGACGTGGAACACCCCGCCGGCCACGGGAGAGCCCACCGTAGCAACGCTGGTGGATACCACCTCAGGCTACAAGAGCCTGGACGTCACCGACATCGTGCAGGCGTGGCACAACGTCCCTCACTACGGCCTGGAGTTGTCGGGGCCGGAAGGAGAGACGAATTACAGCCGCATTTTCGAGAGCCGTGAGCCCAGGGAGAATCCGCCGCGATTGGTGGTGACCTATCACCTGCCCCCGATGCCCACAAGCACGCCGGCACCCCCACCGCCGTCCACGGCCGACTTGCTCATCATCGCTCCTGAAGCCTTTACGCCGCCGCTGCGGGCTCTGGCGGCCCATAAGAACGACACCGGCATACCCACCCGCATGCTGACCATCGAAGAGATCGAGGCTTCCTACAGCGGCTACGATCTCCCCGAGAGGATCAAAAAGGCCATTGAGGCCGAGCATCGCCTCCACGAGGTGAAGTACGTCATGCTCGTTGGCGACACGGACACCTTTCCGGTGCGGTGGGCCTATATCTGCATCCCCACTTCGCCGTTGAGTTGCGCCAAGGGCTTTCCCTGGCGCTTCTCCGGCGCTTACGGATCCGCCGACCTATACTACGCCGATCTCTACGAGGCCAACGGCACGACCTTCGAGGGGTGGGATTTCGATGGCGATCATAAATACGGCGAAACGGGGTGCAACTGGTGCACGGGAGCCAATGCCGACAATCTGGACTTGCACATGGACGTCGTCGTGGGGCGCGTGCCCGCATCCTCCTTGCAGGAGGTCACCACCTACGTCAACAAGGTCATCCGCTACGAGTACCTGGCCGGGTATGGGGGCAGTTGGACCGACCAGGCCCTAATCGTGGCCGGGAACTCTGGTAACTCTCGCGGCGCGGCCAACAAGATCGCGGCGCAGGCCCCCTCACTTCAGACGACGGTGTTGGCCTACGATGCCCCCGGTTGCCCTGCCAGCGCATTGCCCAGCCGCCAGAATATCAATGCCCGCTTGAACGAAGGCGCCCTCCTGGCCGTGTACCTGGGCCACGGGAGCGGCCCTAAGGTCTGGGGAATAGGTCAACTCTGCAATGGAACGAACAGCAGTTACAACGTCCCCAATGAAATCAACGCCGCCGACGGCCCGGACAATGCCTACATGCTGCCGGTCATTCTCGATTTCGCCTGTGAAAATGGCCAGTACGGGCCTCCGGTTCCCTGGAACTTCCCGTACCTGGATGTGCAGGGGCAGAAGCGAGATTATGGTTGTAACCCACCCTGCTTCACGACCCCCCTGGAACCGGAGGAGCCAGCCCCGTTGCAGGTGGGGAACGTTTCCCAGGGCCAGCCCTTTGACCGGGAGTCCACCGCTGAATGGTTCTTGATGAGGAGCGACGACGGGGCCATCGCCGAGATCGCCTCCTACGGCTTTGGGGACAGCGGCAACTGGCGCATGGGGGAAACCTTCTTCCAGACCTATCAGAATGGCCAATATATCCTGGGCGAACTGTGGAAGGCGACCCTGGAGGATTTCATCGGCGCCGGCGACCCTGACAATCAATGGCACTTCCGTCACCTCAAGTCATACCATCTTTTTGGAGACCCCTCGCTGCGCGTGGGCGGTGTCTCTGGCTTGAAAGGCATGCCCCCGGTGGTGGACGTGTCCGAAGCCGTCGCCGATGCCTCCATCTACGACAACCACCCCGGCGACAACTACGGCAACTACAGCGACATCGGCTTCCTCAACTACCCCGGCGATTACAAGAGCAGGGCTTTGGTGCGCTTTGATGTGTCCACCATCCCGCTCTCAGCGACTATCAGCCTGGCCGATATGAACCTCTACGTACTCACCGCTGACCCGGCCTCCGGCTGGAACAAACTCTACGAACTCCAGAGCACCTGGGTCGAGACGTCAGTCACGTGGAACAACGCTCCTGGGTGGGGAACCCAGGTATTCAACGGGACGATCACACCCACCCAATCGACTTATTCCCCCTGGAGCGTGGCCTCCAGCGTGGACCGCTGGGTCAACCAGGGGGTCACCAACAACGGCTGGCTCCTGCGCGGGAACGAGGACGAGCAGTACATCTATAAGTTTGCCGCCCGGGAGCACAGCGACTACCCCCACCCCCAACTGGTCGTCAAGTACCAGCCCCCCTGTCCGGCGAAACTCCTCCTGGGACTCGTTTTCCACCTGTCGGCGCAGCAGAGCGACCTGGACACACTCTACCGCCTGCGGGATGAACTCATGACGACCACGCCGACGGGACGGCACTTCATTGACCTCTTCTACGAGCACAGTCCGGAACTGGCCACGCTCCTGTTGACTCACGGCGACCTGCGAGAGGAAGGGACCGGGTTGCTGGAAATGCTCCTGCCCGGTCTGGAGGCCCTGGTCAACGGGGAGGGCGAGACGGTCGTAGTGACCCCCGACATGGTGGAGCGACTTGACACTTTCCGGGTCCATCTCAACGAACTGGCCAGCCCCGACCTGCAGGACGATATCGCCCAGGAGTGGGAGCGGGCCAATCCGTCCACTCTGGCCGAGCGGACCTTTGCCGGGGCCTGGGAGCAGGTGGCGGGGCAATGGGCGGTTTATCTACCCATGATCTTCGGCCCGCCGGGGACTCCGCCGGAACCTGAGCATCTGGAATTCAGCGGGCAAGTCTTCCTGGGAGAGGCGGGGGACACCAGCCAGCCCCTGGGCGGCGTGGCCGTCGCCCTTCTCGGAGCCACCGGGCGTTTTGGCCCGAGTGTAGTTCTCGATACCACCCAGGCGGCCGAGGATGGGTCGTTCTCCCTGGGCTACGAGTATACCGTCGAGACAGCCTACCCGTACTACAGCCTGGCTATCAGCGATACGCGCTATACGGTAGCCGGGGTCACGCCTGGCGAGGGGGGAGAGCAGTGGGAGCCAGGCTGGATTCAGTTCGTCAGCCCGTCGGCCGGGGTGTACCCGGATAACGCCTTCTTCGTGCAGCCGGTGGGGCAGTAGTCTCTGTGTCGCTGACGGAGGTGATGTGTATGTGACGTTTCACGTTGTACGCTTCACGCATCATGTGTCCCTGGACGTGCCGCGAAACGGTCTGCTGATGACATGATCGTCAGCCCAATCAACATTCAAGGAGAAAGAGAAATGTCTATCAAAAGAGTGGTACTTGTTGTTCTGGTCGCCAGCGCCGTAATGCTGGCAGTGGGAGTCGGCCCCCGGGTGGGCGGTAGCGCCCACGCGCTGCCCGCGGCCCAGGAGCCCGACCCTCCGGGCGTGACCATCCCCTACCCCGGTCGCCTGGCCGACGATGCCGGGCAGCCGGTTGCTGACGGAGCCTACGACTTCACCTTCGCGCTGTACGACGCCGAAACCGGCGGGGAGCCGCTATGGTCGGAGGTGCGGGAGGACGTGGCGGTGGAGGAGGGCACGTTCAATGTCCTGCTGGGCAGCGCAGAGCCTATCCCTACCGCGCTGCCGGATGGCGGTGAGCGTTGGCTGGCGGTGGGGGTGCGCGGGCCGGGTGAGGCCGATTTCACCGCTCTGACCCCGCGCCAGCGCTTGAGCGCTACTTCCCTCGCCGCGCCGGCCAGCCCGGCTGCCCCGGCTCTTACTGGGATGACCTGCGCGCACACACACGAGGGGGAGACTTGGAGCGCAACTGGAGGGACCAAGGGTCTGTACCTCAGCACCCAGGGAGGATACGGCCTGGAGGCCTGGAGCACCGGCAACATAGGTGTGCTCGGCGTCAGCACCACCGGCGTGATCTGGATCCCCTCTGGCATGACGGGCCTGTACGGCATCGGCGAAGGATACGGTGTAGTTGGCGACGGCTATGGCGGCTACGGCGGCTGGTTCGGTAGTAGCGACGACCACAAGGACCTGGTCCTCGGCGGCGCCGTGGGACGGATCAACACCGACCCCAATGACCTAAACAGCCAACTGTACCTCTCCAGCAACGGCGACGTCACAATAAAACTGGACAATGACAGCGGGGGGGGCGGGGCCAACGTTTTGTACATCAGGAGCAGAGGACACGAGATCGCCAGGATGGACGATGCCGGCAATCTGACGATCCAGGGCAGCCTGACCAAAAGCGGGGGCTGGTTTAGGATTGACCATCCCCTGGATCCGGAGAACAAGTACCTCAACCACTCCTTCGTCGAGTCACCGGACATGATGAACATCTACAATGGTAACGTCACACTCGATGCCGACGGCGAAGCCTGGGTTGAACTCCCCGACTGGTTCGAGGCCCTCAACCAGGACTTCCGTTATCAACTCACCTGTATCGGCGGCTTTGCGCCCGTGTACGTTGCTCAAGAGATCCAAGACAACCGCTTCCAAATCGCTGGCGGGACATCAGGCATAAAGGTCTCCTGGCAGGTGACAGGCATCCGCCACGATCCCTACGCCGAAGCCCATCGTATCCCGGTGGAAGAGGAGAAGCCGCCGGAGGAGCAGGGCACGTATCTGCATCCCGTCGAGTACGGCAAGCCCGAAACGCCGGAGCGGCCTGGGGCTGGAGGTGAATGATGAAACGAATAGCGATTCTCACAGCCATCGTCGCCCTCCTGCTCCTGGGCGCTGTGGCGCTGGCGCAGCCCGGTGGGCACGACCCGCCCACGTGGTACACCGTCGAACAGGGGACGGCTTCCGGCGGCATCTATCACCTGACCAGCCTGGCCTGGCGCGCGAGCGGCACGGCCAGCGGCGGGGGGTATCGCTTGTTGGGCCCGGCCAGCCCCACGCTCACGGGCAACGGCTGCTGCTGCACATGGCTGCCCTGCATAATGCGCACCCACCACTAGAACGGCGGATGGCAGGACAATAACGGATGGGCCGGGGTCAGTTCCCTCCGCCGGGGCTGGCCCTGGCCCTGGCCCGGCACCGCTTTCGCCACCGGAGAAGAGGTAGTGTGCGTCTTATGTTTCACGTTTCACGTTTTATAGAATTACCCCACAACATTTGCGTTGTCCGCGAGAGTTTTCTGGACGCAGATTGACGCAGATTCACGCTGATTCTGATTCTTCTGCTTCTATCTGCGAAAATCTGCGTGCATCTGCGTCCCCAAGTTTGGTTGCGGCTGGAGGCCGCGCTATGTTATGGGAGGAAAGGGAAATGAGACAGAAAAAACGACTCATTGGCTTGCTGATGGCCAGCTTAATCGTATCGGCGCTGGGCATCGGTGGCGTCAGGGCCGGGCCGGTCGCTCCGGCGGAACCGGTCACCAGCACGCTCACGATCACGCTCGAAGCGGGTGACTACACGCTGCACGAGGGGAGCGACGGCCAGACGCATATCCAGATGGACGAGGACTTTGGCTTCTTCGGCGCCCCCGGAGAGCCGCAACTTCCAGGCCGCACATTTCTCATCGCCCTGCCGCCAGGGGCTCAGGTGACCGATGTGCGCTTCGAGACGCCGCACGCCGTCGAGTTACCAGGCCACTACCGGATCGCGCCGGTCGGGCCAGCCATGTTCGACCCAGGAGATGCCGAGCGGGCCACAGCCCGCTGGGAAGCAAACCGGGAGCGAGCCTACGCGAGCGACGAGCCCTACCCCGCCCAGACGGGAGAGTACCTGGGCCAGGGCCAATGGCGGCGCTACACGTACGCCCGGGTGGCCTTCCAACCCTTTTCGTACCAGCCGCTGTCCGGTGTGCTCCGTTTCCACCCCACGCTGCTCGTGGCCATCGAGTACCGGCTGCCTGAGCCCGAAAGCCCTGCGTGGCGCGAGGTCGAGCGGCTGCGCGACGACCACGTGCTGGACGACCTCATCGCCCCCCACCTGGTCAACTTCGACCAGGCCCGCACCTGGTACGGTGATTTCGCCGCCACGCCTCTGACGACGGCCAACAGCCTGTACGACTACGTCATCGTCGTGGAGGACGAGACGATGGCTGCGGCCCTCGCCCCCTTCAAGACCTGGAAGGAGTCGCTGGGCCACACCGTCAAGATCGTCACCCTGGACTGGATCCACTCCAACTACTCCGGGGTTGACGTGGCCGAGGAGGTATGGAACTTCCTGCACGACAAGTACCCGGACAGCGAGTGGGGCATCCGCTACGTCATGCTGGTTGGCGATCTGCAAGTCATTCCCACGCGCCGCGTCTACTATGCCGACACGGGGTGGGGATTCCGCTCCGACCACTTCTTCGCCAAACTGTCGGGTGGTGCCACGAGCGAAGATGTGTGGAACAGCGATGGCGATGTGCGTTGGGGCGAACTGGACGACGACGAGATGACCGTGGAGCCTGACGTGCTGGTCGGGCGCATCCCCCTCAACGACGCCACAGAGGTGGGGATCGCCGTCCAGGCGATGATCACCTTTGAGCAAGACGACGGCACCTGGAAGCACAGCGGTTTGATGGCGGCCGGCTATGCCACCATTCACAGCGCTACCAGCAAACGTGACGGCGCTGTACTGATGGAGTACATCCGCGAGCATCTGCTGGACCCCAACGGCTGGACCTACACCCGCATCTACGAGCAAAGCGGGCTGGGTACCAGCACCTACACGGGAACGGTGGACTACGATACCAGTCCGGCCAACGTAGTGACCGCCTGGAACGGCTCAAACCACGGGCTGGCGGTTCTTTTCGACCATGGGGGCCCGGGCGGGCTATCTGGTCACGTTTGGGCGCACGACTGGGATAATGATGGCAATACCAAGAACGACAATGGTGAGGTGGTGTGGAGCGATCTGTTCCGGCTCTCGGACGTCTCTTCGCTGACCACCACCCACCCCTCGCTCGTCGAACTTCTGGGCTGCAACACGCTCATGCTGGTCACGCCCCCCTGGCCCATCCCTGACGAGACGATGGCGGATCCGGGTGGCTACACCGGAAACGTTGGGGGTGAGATGCTGGCCCGGGGAGCGGCCGCCGGGGTCGTTGGTTTTTCCAGCCCCGGCCCCGCATCGTCGGCCGGCTGGAGCACGCCCGACCACGGCGAGATATACAGCGTCGCTTACTACTTCACCGAGAACCTGATCCAGAACCATTACACGTTAGGCCGGTCGCTCTACGAGGCCAAGATCCGCTACACAAACAAGTTCTGGAACAACAACTACCAGCCGTTCCACTGGTCCTTCCACCTCTTCGGCGACCCCTCGATGATCCTGGAGGGATACGACGACTCCGCCAAAGGCAGCAACAAGACGATCCACACCGGCCCCGTCTACGCCTACGGCACCGACAACGGTGATAACGGGGATATGTACGTGGCCGTGAGCACGCGCCCCGGCACCGAGGACGGCGAGATCAAGGTCTACAAGTCCACGGACCACGGCGAGACTTGGAACCCGTGGGCGACGGTCGGCCACGGCGAGCCTATCCACGCCGTTGACGTGATAGTGGGGCAATGCGAGGGAGAGGAGTGGAGCAGCGACTACGTGCACGTCTTCTTCACCGATACCGCAGGTGGCGTGATAGATGCTCGCATAGATATGACCACAACCGTGCGAAGTGACGTAACCATCGCCAGTGAGGGCGCTGGCAAGAACCTCCCGCTCATCTCGGCGGCCCGCGACTATCCCACCATGCCGATGCCGTCGGCGTTCAACCTCTACGTGACCTGGGAGGTAGACTCGGGGACATCCCATCAGGTAAAGGTGGCGCGCTCGACGGTCAATGGTGGCACTGGCACCTGGGGCAGCCAGTTCACGTATGAGGACTACCAGCAGCCGCACGTTGACGCCGGCCCCAGCAATCGCGTCTATCTGGTGGCCGTGGCGGACGCTTTTCCCAACGACGTGCACGTTAAACGCAGCACCGACCGTGGGGCATCCTGGGGCAACTGGACGAACCTCACCTCCGGGGATGATGCCAATTATCACGGCGCCCCCGTCGTGGCTTCCTCGACCGACGCGGCCATTCCCACCGTGTGGGTGGCCTACAACTACTACGAAACCGTCACCTATGGGGGCGCCGACCTGCGCTTTGCCTACAGCAAAGACGGAGGGAGCAGTTGGACCAAGAACCAGATTCTCAGCGCCGAGCAAGGGTTCGATGAGCTCATGCCCGACATGGTGGGGTATCGCACCGGCGCCAGTCGCTGGATGAACATCGCTTATCATCACTCTCAGTCTGCCCGCACCAACGTCGTCTGGCGCTGGATCAGCGGCTCGACCCCAGGCAACTGGTGGGCGCCCCGGGTGGTCAACGACCACGACACCCATCCAGCGATGGGCCCCCAGGTGATCTACTCCCCCGGTGCGCCAGCGACAGGCAGCGGTGTAGTCTACCCCGGCGACGGTTCTCCGGTGACCAACCTCTACTTCGCTGCGCCGTGGCTCACCTCGACGGGGAGTGGGACGGCGTCTCCCCAGGTTATTCTCAGCAATCCTCAGAAACCGGGTTTTTTGGTTGATAACGCACCCTTTCACACCCCAGGAGATCCCGCAGGCAACGATCCACTCACTCAGGCGGGGAAAAACCCGGTTTCTTCACGGGCTGGTGGTCCGCCGAAGCTCACACGCCTTCAGGCTGCGTCTCAGACAGGACTGCCCGCCTGGGCTTTCACCGGACAGGTGGGTGAGGCGTTTCGCGTCGCTGGTCTGGCCCGGCACCCCGGCGGCTCTCTCTTCGCTGCCGCCACCACCAGCGAGGTGAACGAGGCCAACACCGGAACGGTCTTTCGGTCTGACAATGGCGGCGAGACCTGGGAGCCGGTCCCTGCTCTCCCGCTGGCCTGGTGGCTGGATAGCATCCTGATAACTGACGCTGGGACGCTGCTGGTCGGCGGCATGATGTACGACCTGGAGGATCCAGACGCGGTGGCCCAGGGCGTCATCTATCGCTCCACCGACATGGGCGAGCACTGGTCAGTGGTCGTCGAAAGAACGGACACAGCCACCGTACATACCCTGCTGCAGCGGGCAAATGGCGACATCGTGGCCGGAGCGGGGCCGGGCGGCATCATCCTCCTCTCTCCCGACGACGGTGAACACTGGGAACCACTGCCCACGCCTCCGAGCGCCGAGCACGTGTACGCGCTCCTGGAGACAGGCGAGGGTGTGCTGTACGCCGGTGGCAAGCGAACCGGCGGTAGAGGCGTTGTCTATCGGTTCACCGGTGACACCTGGGAGGAGACGGGAGCGCTGGACAACGCTGCCGCTGTGTACACGCTGCTGGAGGACTCCAGCCAGGTGCTTTACGCCGGGGGCCGCTATACAGACGACACCGGACGAGTCTTCCGGTCTCTTGACGGCGGGCAGAATTGGGAGACCTCGGAACCTCTGGGAGGGAGCCAGGCCGTGCGCGCTTTGTTGGAAGGCGCGGCGGGAAAGGTCTACGCTGGCGTGGATATGGGGCCTGGCAAGTTTACTGCCTACGCGTACGTCTCGGAAGACGGTGGGGATACCTGGCAGGATGCTGGTTACCTGTTCATGGCCGATGCCGTCTATGACTTTTTGCCCACGCCCGACGGTGCCGTCTATGCCGCCAGCGGCGACACCTACGGCGTCATCTTTCGCGCCGAACTATGGGAACAGCAGGTCTACCTGCCGCTGGTGATGCGTAACTTCCAATAGAACAGCGGATGGCAGAACAGCAAGGGGCTTGGCCCTCTCAGCATGGGGGTTCAGCCCACGCGCGTCAAGTAAGGGGGATGCCGTGCTTGCCAAGGCCGCCCGGCGATAAAGTCGCCGGGCTACGGAGCTTCCGCCCGATGAAATCGGTCTCAGGAACCCCGTTCACGGGGTGGCAGCTCCGTAGCCGTGGCACTTTATGCCACGGCGGGGCTGACTGGCGGGCACACCTGGCGATTTTCACAGACCACTGGCCTTAGCTTGAGGCGCATGGGGTTCAGCCCCGTGCCATACTGGCCGTAAACCCGTAGGACGAAAGGAACAGACAGGCCGGGGCCGCCCCCAAGGTCCCGGGCTGGTACTGGTCCCTATCGCTGAAGTTGGGAAGCAAATGGAGCGTATGCATCCCACTCTGTTGCCAGTCTTCTAGGAGGAAGATGATGCACCTAAGAACATCTCTGCCACCTATGCTCGTGTTGGCTCTCGTGGGTGTGATCTACCTGCTGGTTTTGCCAGTTAACTGTTCGCGCCCTCCTGCCCCAAGGGACACGCCGGAGCGGACGCCCGCAGTGCACACGCAAAGCCCCACCACCTACTACGTCCGCCCCGATGGCGGCGACGCCACCCAATGCACCGGCCTGGTGGACGCGCCGTACCCCGGCAGCGGGACCGCCCAACCCTGCGCCTGGGACCACCCCTTCCGCGCCCTCCCGCCGGGCGGCACGCCCCGCATCAGCGGTGGCGACACCCTTATTATCAAAGCCGGCAGTTACATGATGGGCTATGGTGCGCCGGGGGCCGATAACCCCGACGTCTGTGATCCAGGCTATCCGTGGGACTGCCACATGCCACCGATCCCCAGCGGTCCCGACCCCGCCCACCCCACCCGCATCCTGGGCGTTGGCCGGGATAGCGGCTGCTCGAACCCACCCGAACTGTGGGGCACCGAGCGGACGGATGTGATCCTCGACCTCACCGACGCCAGCAATGTCGAGATCGCTTGCCTGGAGATCACCGACCACTCCGGCTGCGTCGAAGACCACACCGGGGGCCTGGCCTGCGAGCGCGACACCTATCCCTACGGAAACTGGGCCTCCGTCGGCCTCTACGCCGAAGACTCGGCCAACGTCCGCCTGCAGGACCTGGACATCCACGGCCTGGCCAAAACCGGCATCCATGCCGGGCGGCTCAGCGACTGGACCGTGGAGGACGTGCATATCGCCGGCAATGGCTGGGTCGGCTGGGATGGTGACATCGAGGGCGACGACTCAAACTCGGGCACGCTCACCTTCCGCCGCTGGACGGTGGAGTGGAACGGTTGTGGCGAGACCTACCCCGGCGGCGAGCCGGCCGGATGCTGGGCCCAGACGGCCGGGGGTTACGGGGACGGCGTCGGCACCGGCGCGACCGGCGGGGACTGGATCATCGAGGACTCGGCCTTCCTGCACAACACCTCCGATGGCCTGGACCTGCTCTATCATAGCCTGGGCGGTCGCGTCACCCTCAACCGTGTCCGCGCCGAGGGGAACGCCGGCAATCAGGTCAAGGTCACTGGTCAGACCGCGATCACCAACAGTGTGCTGGTGGGAAACTGCGCTTTTTTCGACGGACAGCCCTTTACCTACGATGTGGACCCCTGCCGGGCGCTCGGCAACACGCTGGAGGTCATTTACACGGGAGGGGAGCACGTTTCCATCGTAAACACCACCTTCTACGGCCAGGGGGACGGTCTGGTAGACGCGGGACCGCGTGAAGGTTACAACTGCAACGGCACAGAAACGCTCACGGGACGGAACAACGTCTTCCTGGGGGACGCGGACTACTTCGACCCCGGAGACATCACCTTCCTATTCTACCAGGAGGGGTGCGCCGACCTGAAGTTCGACTCGAACTACAACATCGCCTACAACACAAAGAACATCGAGTGCGGCATCAACGGCGATTACGTGGATTCGGGCGACCACGATCCCTGCGCGGACCCGCAACTCACCGGGCCTTTCAGCGGAACCACCTACGGAATGGCCCTCGCTGCGGGGAGTCCCGCCATTGACGCGGGCGACGACACCATCTGCCCGGCCGTAGACTACCTCGGCAACGCCCGGCCGGCAGATGGCGATGGGGATGGCAACGCCATCTGTGACATAGGGGCGTATGAGTACGGCGCAGCCTCGCCGTCAGTGCGTGCGGTGTTCAGCGCCGCGCCGTTGAGTGGCCTGGCTCCGCTGACAGTGACTTTCACCAACAACTCCAGCGGGACCTATACCGCCAGCCTGTGGGGTTTTGGGGATGGCATGACCAGCATACTGACAAGTCCCACCCACGTCTACACGGCCACAGGGACATACACCGTCACGCTGACGGTCAGTGGAACAGCCAGTAGCGACACCGAGATGAAGGCTGAGTACATCACGGTGTGGGAGGTAGCGTACCGCGTCTACCTGCCGGTTATCCTGAAGGATTATGCTCCACCTGTCACGCCCACACGCACGCCCTCCCCTACGCCTACCATTCCGGCCGGGGAGGCAATCATTGTGGATCACACCTCGACCGGCCTTAGCCAAATTCCGGCCTATTGGCTGGAGCAGGCCAAGCAGATGACCGTATGGGCCTATGGCTCTACCTCGCACGGAACCCAACTGTGGGCTGGGGCCGAGTATCTGAGCACGTACGTGGACCCGCCCACCTACAACTTTGCCAAGGACTGGCGGACTCCTCCCGACCCGTGCACACCCCCCTGCCTGCGCATGGGCTACGACGACGGCTGGTCGTGGGACCCCGACGACTTTCTCGACACGGCCCGTAACCTGCTCGACGACGCCCCGCAGGCGATCGCCTTTATGTGGTCCTGGTGCGGGCAAATGTCCGAGCCGGATACCCCTGTGCAGCAATACCTGAACATGATGACCCAACTCGAAGGCGAGTATCCGAACGTGCGCTTTGTCTATATGACCGGCCATACGGACGGTGGCAGTGCCACGCTGGCTTACAACAATGGCCTGGTCCAACAGTACGTCCAGGATCATGGCAAGATTCTGTATGATTTTGCGGACATCGAAAGTTATGACCCGGACGGGATTTACTACCCGGACACGGACGACAGTTGTCCCTGGTGCTACACCTGGTGCGACGATCACCCTGAAGACTGCGTCAATCTCCCGACAAACGACGACGAATGTCAGCACTCCCATGGCTTTAACTGCAAACTCAAGGGAGAGGCACTGTGGTGGCTGTCCGCTCGCCTGGCCGGTTGGGATGGCAATCCATAAAGGAGAGATGGGGCCACGGAGCGGGGACATCCAGCGGGAGGGAGCGTCGCCTCACTTCTCACTCCTCACTTTCCCCATTTCCACCCGGCCCAGGTAGATGAGCGACTCCAGGTCGTCGTCGGTGTCGGGGGCGTAACAGGCGACTGCGTCTCGCACCCGCGCCTGGTCCTCGTCCGAGGCCAGGCCGAGCATCCGGGACAGGTCGGCCGTATCCTGGACGCGCGAGGCTTCGAGCTTCATGATCACCGATGTCCAGGCCCTTGGTGGTCCGCTCGGGCATGTAGGCCCGGGGGGCCACACCGCTGACGACGGCCCAGGGGATGTCTCGCAGCACAGGGTGCAGGTCGGGCCAGGTGATCATAGCAGTCCTCCGTCGCAGGAATTCCGGTGCGCTGCCGGTACCGGGTCGGATACGACGCTGGCAGATGTCTATCAGGATGCGCCGTCGTTGAGCGGGCGTCAGTTGCCCATTGGGGGCGATAGCGGCAATGGCCGGGGGAATTTGCATAGTCGTTCCTCTCGCGGCTCGGATATGGCCTCAGCAGGATTGTACCGAATTGAGGACGGAGTGTCAGGTTGGCCTGAAGTGCCCCATCCGCCCCGACACGACTTATCGGACTGACGGTGGAGAAACGAATGAAACATTGGTTCTTGCTTCTCATCATCTTATCCCTCGCCCTGGCCTGTGGCGGGCCGATGTCGCTTCCCTCTCATCCGACTGCCGTGCCGGTCACTTCGAGCGGCGACCGAGGTGACGGGGCCGAACCCATCTACGTCCCTGACTCGCCGGCCAGCGCCCAGAATCCGGCTTTCTCGCCACATGGCCAGACTCTCCTGTTCACTCTGTTCCACGGGGGTTACAACAACGGCCCGGCCGGGTTGTATTTGCTTCCCTGGGCTGGCGGTGTCCCTGCGGCCCTGCTCGACGAAGCAGGCCACGACAGCGTCAACCTGCCTGGCTCCTGCTGGAACGCTGCGACTAGCCGCATCACCTTTGCCTCCGACCGCCAGGATACCGACGAGGTGTGGACGATGGCTGACGATGGCAGCGACCTGTTCCGCGTCACCCACCACACCACGACCGGTTACTTCATCGAACCGAGTTTCTCGCCGCATGGGCAGTGGATCGTCTTTGAGGCCGATACCGGTGCACCCGAAGACCAGCAGCAGGGGAGCATCTGGAAAGCGCGCGCCGACGGCACCAAACTGACGCAACTGACCGACGGCCCCGGCGGCGGCACTGACGACCGCCAACCCAACTGGTCACCCACCGGCGACCGCATCCTGTTCCAGCGCCGCACGCCCGGCAGCGATGACTGGAACCTGTACACCATGGCGCCCGATGGGACGGATATTCGACAAGTGACAACTGCCCCCTCCAGCGACGCCGACGCCAGTTGGTCGCCCGATGGCGGCTGGGTTGTGTATTCATCCGATTACGGGGGGCTGCCCATGCCGAATATCTTTGTCGTCTCCGCCGAGGGGGGCACGCCCATCCGCGTGACCTATGACGACGCGCATGAAGACGGCGCACCCTCCTGGTCGCCCGACGGGAAGTGGATTGCCTTTGAATCCCATCTGGCCCAGGACGAAGAGACGCCAGCGAGCATTTGGCGTATCGCAGCGCCATCGTTTATCTACCTGCCGCTCATTCTCAAGGGCTTCATCGCCACGACTTTGCCCGGCCTGACGGCCGTGAACGACTTTCTGTACCAACTCCAGGATCTCAACCTGGCAGCCATCGGCGACACCGGTTACGACCTGGTGGTGATGGACTACTCGGCTGAGGGGGACGACGAGACTGCCTTCACCGCCGCGCAGATCGCCGCCCTCAAGCACAGCCCCGGCGGCGACAAGATCGTGCTGGCCTACATGAGTATCGGCGAGGCCGAGGACTACCGCTCCTACTGGCAGGACGATTGGACGCCAGGCACCCCAGCCTGGTTGGACGCCGAGAACCCGGATTGGCCAGGCAACTACAAGGTGCGCTACTGGGACCCTGTCTGGCAGACTATCGTCTTCAATTGCACCGACCGGCTGCTGGACGCCGGCTTCGACGGTGCCTACCTGGACATCATTGACGCCTACGAGTACTACGCCGGCCAGGGCCGCGACTCGGCCGCCCAGGAGATGGCCGACTTCGTGGCCGCCATCCGCGCTCACGCCCGCGCCCGCGACCCTGATTTCTGCATCTTTCCGCAGAACGCGCCTGAACTGGCGAGGGAGGTGCCGGCCTACCTGAATAGCGTGGACGGCATCGGCCAGGAGGACATCTACTATGGCTACGAGGGGGATGACGCGATGACACCGCCGGCCGTCACCGCCGAACTGGAAGGGTATCTGGACCTGTTCAAGAACGCGGGTAAACTGGTGCTGACAATAGACTACGCCACCACGCCGGCTCACGTGGACGACGCCTACACCAAATCGCGCGCCAAAGGTTACGTGCCCTTTGTCACTGCGCGTGACCTGGATCAGTTGACCATCAACCCTGGCCACGAGCCGGATTGAAAGGAGCGATCGAACGATGAAAAAAACGGCAATCCTGCAGTGACTACCATTAGCCCCACGCGCAGGGGGTACACGTAAACCACAGCCCCCCGGCCTTCTGGAAAGGCCGGGGGGCTGGCGTTGGAGCGATCCGTTTATTCTGCTTCTGACTCCACCTACATCTTTGCCACCTTGGCCCAATCGGCCAGGAAGCGGTCCAGGCCCACATCGGTGAAGGGGCTGCGGATCATCTTCTGCAGCACGGGGAAGGGCACGGTGATGATATCCGCCCCGGCCAGCAGCGCGTCCACGACGTGCGCCGTGTGGCGGATACTGGCCGCCAACACCTGGCAGTCGAAGCCGTAGTTATCGAAGATTTCCCGCGTCTGGCGCACCACCTCCATGCCGTCCAGCCCCGCGTCGTCCATCCGCCCCACGAAGATGGAGGCGAAACTGGCCCCCGCCCTGGCCACCAGGTAGGCCTGGGATGGGGAGAAGGCCAACGTGGCGTTGATGCGCCCGTTGGGCCAGGAGGAGATCTGCTTCATCGCCTTCAGCCCCTCGACAGTGGTCGGGATCTTGACGAAGACGTGCTCCGACCAGGAGAGGATCTCCTGCGCTTCCTCAATCATCCCGGCGGCGTCGGTGCTGACCACCTCGGCGCTCACCGGTCCCTGCACGATCTCCACGATCTTGAGCGTATTTGCCTTGAGGTCGGCGGTGCCGGCGCGCATCATCAGCGTGGGGTTGGTGGTCACGCCGTCAAGGACGCCCCAACTGGCCGCCTCACGGATCTCGTCGAGCTTCGCGGTATCCAGAAAGATTTGTGCCATCGCTTTGCCTCCTCTCGGTGCTATGGCGCAAAGTGTACCACAGGTTGGCGCAAGGGCAAGCGTGGTGCACCTCACCCAGCGCCGCCTGTTCACGGCGGCGCGGTAACGTGCATACTCTTGACTGGCTCCAGAGAACGGGTGTATAATGACAAATGAGCAAAATGGGAAGTGAGCGGGGAGCAGGAATATGGAGCCAATTCAAGCAGGCGTAGTGACTGTCAGCGACAAGGGGTACGTGGGGGAGCGGGAGGATGCCAGCGGACCACTGCTGGCTGATCTGCTGCGCAAGATGGGCACTGAGGTCGTGAGCCAGATGATCGTGCCCGACGAGCGGGCCGAGATCGAGCGCGTGTTGATACTGCTGGCCGACGAGGCGCAGGTGGATTTGGTCGTGACCACCGGCGGCACCGGACCGGCCCCACGGGACATCACCCCCGAGGCGACGCGGGCCGTCATTGAGCGGGAGATGCCCGGACTGGCCGAGGTGCTGCGTTTCGAGGGCTACCGCAAGACGCCGTTGGCGGTCATCTCGCGGGGCGCGGCGGGCATCCGTGGGCGGACGCTCATCGTCAACCTGCCCGGCAGCCCCAGGGCGGTGCGCGAAGGGATGGAGACGCTGGCCCCCGTCCTGCCCCACGCGATCAAGATGCTGCGGGGGGTGGACACCGAGCATGGGGAGGAGGCGACCCGTGCCTGACGAGGTAAGAGCCCCGGACGTTCACGTCCGGGCTGAAGGAGCAAAGCCCTACGGGCTAAGATTCAGCCCCGAAGGGGCTTCGCTCTCTCAGCACGGGGGTTTAGCCCCGTGCCCTCATGAGCGCCGCCCCGTGTTGAGCGTCGAGGAGGCGCTGGAGCGCATCCTGGCGACCGTGCGCGTCCTGGAGTCGGAGCACGTGTCCCTGCTGGAGGCGGCCGGCCGCGTACTGGCCGAGGAAGTCACCGCCGACCGGGACATTCCTCCGCTGACCAACTCCGCGATGGACGGCTACGCTGTGCGCGGGGCGGACGTGGCTCCCTGCTCTGGCCGGTCTCCGACCGAGTCCAGCGTCCGGTTGCGGGTGGTGGGCGAAGTCGCCGCCGGGCACGTGAGCCAGGTGCGGGTGGAGCCCGGGACAGCGGTGCGCATCATGACTGGCGCACCCCTCCCCGCCAGGGCCGACACCGTCGTGCGTTTCGAGGACACCCGCCCTTCGACAGGCTCAGGGCGCGGCTCAGGACACCGCCGGGACGGCGATTGGGTCGAGGTGCTGAAGGCTCCCCCGACCGGCGCAAACGTGCGGCCGGCGGGCGAGGACGTGCGCGCCGGCCAGGTCGTGCTGCAGCCGGGGAAGGTGCTGCGCCCGCAGGAGATCGGCCAACTGGCGGCGGTCGGGCGCGTGGAGGTGGCGGTGGTGCGGCGGCCCCGGGTGGCGATCCTGGCCACCGGCGACGAGGTCGTGCCGCCCGACCAGACGCCTGGCCCCGGCCAGATTCGCGACGCCAACTCCCACATCGTTGCCGCGCAGGTGCAAGCGTTTGGCGGAGTACCGCTTCTCCTGGGGATAGCCCGCGACCGGGAGGAGTGGGTGCGGCGGGGAATGCGGGAGGCGCTGGCTCAGCGAGCGGACTTCATCATCACCTCCGGCGGGGTCTCCGTGGGCGACTTCGACCTGGTCAAGCAGGTGCTGGCGGCCGAGGGAGAGATGCACTTCTGGTCGCTGAACATGAAGCCGGGGCGTCCCCTGGCCTTCGGGCAAATCCGGCTCCCCGCCCAGCGGGTGGGGGTGGGGGGGGGCGGACTCCCCGCCCAGCGGGTGGAGGCGGAGGGGGGCGGGCCGCCCGCCCAGCGGGTGGAGGCGGAGGGGGGCGGGCCGCCCTCCCAATGGGGGGGGCAGGGGGGGGGAGGCGTGCCGCTGCTGGGGCTGCCCGGCAACCCGGTGGCGGCAATGATCAGCACTGAACTGTTCGCCCGCCCGGCACTCCTGAAGATGCAGGGTTTCACCGATTGGTCGCGTCCGACGGTGCAGGCGCGCATGACTCAGCCCATCGCGCGCAAGGACGGCCGCCGCCACTACCTGCGGGTGCGCTTGCAGGAGACCGACGCGGGCTACGAAGCGACGCTGACCGGCGACCAGGGCTCCGGCATCCTCAACTCGCTGGTGCAGGCCGATGGGTTGGCGATCATCCCGGAGGAAACCGATCATCTGCCTGTGGGAGCGGAGGTAGAAATCCTCCTGCTTTCGCGCATCAGGTGAGTGTATCCTCAATGAATAGGAGGTTTTACGATGGCAAATACGTTCGATTGGGTTGAGATAAGGACAAAAGACATAGCGGAAACAGCAAACTTCTATGAAAGCCTATTTGGCTGGAAAATAATCGAAAAAGAGACTGCAGAAGGGTTCGATGTCTGGATTTTTGATACGGGTGGTGAACCACGGGTACAGAATCTTCAAAGAGGAGGGATATGGCTAAGGCCCGATGGTGAACCTCTCGGTTTAGTCGTCTACATCGTGGTGGATGATATCGAGACAATTCTAAAGAAGGTGACAGAACTAGGGGGAAAGATCGTCACCCCTAAGACCCCACAAGGCCCTAACTTTAGGGCCTCTTTCACCGATCCTGGCGGCAATTTGTTCGGGCTCTGGGAGGAGAAAAACGTCGGTTAGCGCCGCTTCGCCCCCCTATCATAAATGAGGTAGAACTACCATGCAAGCGGCGTATCGGGACTTGTGGGAAAAAGCGCACGCTGGCAGACCGGCAGGTTCACGACGACGATGATCTGGCCCCACTGGTGGCCCATCGGCTGACGTCAAAAGAGGACGAATGCATAAGGATTTCGACTATCGCTTGCACGTCTTTCATTCACCTCAGTTTCAGAGCGTTGTTGACGAAGCAATCGCATTTTTCACTGGGACACCCGTACACAAGTTGCCGCCACCCAGCAGTTTTGTCGGTACTGGGGTCTATGGGTTGTACTACGTTGGCGATCTCGAACTATACGAAGATATTGCACATTCAAATCGGGAGGCCTGTGTCCAGCCAATTTACGCGGGAAAAGCCGTGCCACCTGGATGGAGAACTGCAAGGTCGACGGAGTCAGAAACGCCGGTTCTGCACCAACGACTGCGGGAGCATGCCAGAAGCATACAGCAGGCCAGGAATCTGCAGATTGGTGATTTCCTGTGCCGGTTTATGATCCTTGCTGGTATTGAGAGTGACCTGGTTGTACCCATAGAGGCAGCACTGATTCAACGGTATCGGCCCTTGTGGAACTCTGTTGTGGATGGTTTCGGGAATCACGATCCTGGCAGAGGACGCTACAATCAAGCGAAGTCAGAGTGGGACGTCTTGCATCCTGGGAGGCCATGGGCAGAACGTTTGACCGGAGAACCGCCGCGTTTGGAGGACGTGATAGCAAAGACTCGTCAGGCGTAGGAATGGCCGTGTTTCCTTACTTCAACTATGGCTTCATACAACTGATGAGACTTCTTGGCTTTGACCACGCGGACATCGGATTGAATAATGCTGTTCCCAACCCGTGTTGCTCGTGGTATGTCAATTCGAACCAATTCCAGGCCAACGGATTCCGCTATTTTGCCAAAGTATTGATCGGTTGGTATCATGATGCCTTGCAGTATGCTGTTCCCGATAACGACCAGTGCCGTGGCATTTGGTTTCATGACGTGCTTCATAGCCCTCGCAAAGGCATGGCAATCGTTGAAATAGGAGGCCGCATAGTTAGCCCATCCGTTGCCACCATAAACACCTCTTTCGGGCTTGAGTTTTCTGAGCGCATCCAATCGCTCTTCCAAATCCGTGTCTGGCAGAGAGAACTCCAGGTCTAGCCTTTCCTGGTCGCGCACGGTCTGCCAGTACTTGCCGAAGTTCGAGCGTTCAAGGGGCTTCAAATCTTCAGGGCGCTTTGCGTAGCCCAACCAGTATAGTTGTGGGCGGGTGTTTCGGTTGTAATGATAGTTGTTCAGATACGGCGGTGATGTCACTATCAAGTCGACCGATTCAGGGCTCAGGTATCTTTGATACTCGAAGAAGGAATCATTGATGACTCGTGCGCTTGCTGGCTCTTCTGGCAGATTCTGCTTGAACCAGCGGATGTCTTCTGCCATCTCCAAGAGTTTGCTCAAGATGGTTCGACCAACCGGAAAATCGTGAATCTCTGGTTTGCCAGCGCTTACTCGCCTGCCTAGACTTGGTTCGTATGAGTAGTTTGAGTAACGCACCATTGTTGAAGCAAAGGCCAACCTGAACAAGTCCTGCATATCGGAGTCGTCAATAGTGTTGATGAAATCCTGCAGTATCAGGACCTTGCGCAATACCTTTGGACTATAGAACTCAGACCTGGTTCTGAATCCTTTTGGAGGAGCACTTTCCGGTGTATAATTATCTGAAATCTTGTCGCTATAGAAGACCTGGAATCTAGAGATTTCATCATACAGTCTTTCGATATTAACTTTATGAGCACTAGTCTTTAAGCGACAAGCCTGAGCTGCATACGGGTTGATCTCAAATCCAATTGCATTATGTCCAAGTAAGACTGCTTCTACAAGTGTGGTGCCTACACCGGCAAACGGGTCTAGCACGGTCCCTTTGGCCTTTAGGTACTTGTCCAGGACATCCCGAACGAAACTACTTGAGAAACCGGCGATCCACGGCACCCACCTGTGTACGGGTCGGGTTTTGTTGCTGGCGAATGAGGGATCGCTGAAGTGGGAACTGCCATTGTCCGGTGTCGAGGCAAGTTGCTCCACATCAAATTCGAATAGCCTGAGTTGCCTTGCTCGATAACTCATCGTGAGTGCTCCGTTTTAGCACTGTTTATTCCGAGCGCGAGGTCGAACGAACGACTTGCCCAAGGTGGTATTCAGGACGGAGTTCCCTTAACACGCTGTTCATTTCCTGGCGCTCCTTCTCGTCGCTTAACACACAGGCGAAATCATCGAAACTGAGGATAATGACTTGCGGGATTCCGCGACGCTCAACGATGTAGCGAGTATGATTGCGCGTGACGTCATCAACAACCCGACCGAAGTTGTTCTGAGCTTTTGTTGAACTTATGCTTTTTGTGGTCATTTAGACCTCCGCCCGATTTATCCAAAATGGCTAACTTGGCTATGTTATACCGAACATAAGTTTCTTTGTCAAGTACCGCCGAGAACTGGGTGGGGCATTGACGAACCTGCTTGTGCAGTATTTGAGGACGGTCTGTTCAAGGGGACGTTGGGGCGGCCTGTCTACGAGATTGTGATGTCTGACTTTGAAACTAGGGCTTACAGGATGACGGAACGTGCCGCGCCGTATATCAGTGGTCGAGAATGATCAGCACCGCACTCTTCACCCGCCTGGCGCTCCCGCCATTACCTGCGGGTGTGCTTACACGAGACGGAGGCGGGCTACGAGGCGACGCTGACCGGCGACCAGGACTCCGGCATCCTCAACTCGCTGGTGCAGGCCGACGGGTTGGCGATCATCCCGGAGGAGGCGGATCGTCTGCCGGCGGGGGCGACGGTGCAAGTGATTCTGCTGGACTGAGCAGACTTTCAGCAGAATGGTGAAAGGGTTAGCAAATGCAGACCAGGAACCTTGATGTCCAATTTGCCCGTGGTGCTGGATTAATTCAGAAGTTGACCGAAGAGCGGCTCGGACTGTTGCGCAACGCACACCAGAGCGGCCTTGCACGTACCCAGCTTGAAGACTGGGAGGATCTTGGTAAAGCCGAACAATCTGTCCGACAAGAGTACGCTGAGCGCTATTTGTTCGAGTTGCTTCAAAACGCTAACGATGCCATCAAGGACTGGATCGATCTGCATCCTGACCAAGAAAGAGATGCTGACCATCGCGTTCGCCTGGTACTAACCCTGAACTCCTTGCTTGTGGCGAATACTGGCGAACCTTTCCGTGAGAACAATGTTCGCAGTATCTGCCGACTGGGTAAGACGACGAAAAGTGCCAGCAAACGTGTTGGGCACAAAGGAATAGGGTTCAAGTCGGTTCTGGGCATCACTGAGACCCCGGAGATTTACTCCGACTGCTATGCCTTTGGTTTCAGTAGTTCTGAGTGTGAAAAAGCTATCCAGAAGATTGTTGGAAAGGAATGGACAGTAGACTTTCCTCTCCCCATTCATCGTTTCCCCTTCCGACGGCGATTACGACAAGTGCCGACCGACGAACGTATAGTTATTGAGGCTCTGTTCGCTGATGATTATGTCACTGTTATTCGGCTGCCACTGTCAATACCCTGGGAGACGGTTGCAAAGCGAATGCGACGCGATCTGACTCCCAAGGTATTGCTCTTTCTTAACGCTATTAAGCAATTGGAAATGGCCTATCCCTCAGGGGAGAACATTGCCTACTGGAGGCAAATCCATCAAGACACTGACAGGCCAAACAACAGTGAGAGCTACCAGATAAGTCTGCGGTCTGATGCCAGTGGAGAAGCTGAAATTGATTCACGTTGGCTAATCCTAAAACCTGATCAAGTTGAGATCAAAGATCGAAACCTAATATCGCAATTCGGCGAATCCTGGCAAGAGGTTGAGCGAGTCGGCTTTTCGATAGCCTTTCCTCTTGACTTGACCGGTCAAACATTCCAGGCCAGCGGTCAATCTTACCCCTTCTATGTATACTTTCCTACCGAGGAAGACAGCGGCTTTCAGTTTCTCATCAACGCTGATTTTTACATCGGCACATCGCGTAAGCATATTCCCAACGAGCCCTTCAATCGTTGGCTGAGTGAACAACTGGCATTCTACCTGGCCGATAAGGGGGTGGATGAACTTGTTCGTTGGTTTCCTGATAATCCAGCTACAGTGGATATTCTGGCACCGGTGCGGGATACGCATGGCGAATTTGACGAGCATTTTCGCGGTAAGTGCTTGGAATGGCTGAGGACAGCCAGTTTGGTACCACTGGGCAAGAAACGCTATGCTATGCCAGAACGAATCCGTATGACACCCGAAGGGGCCAATGCGATCTCCTTTCGCCAATTCTTCAAAGACCTCAGTCGTGGCGCCGGCTGGTCTTTCCCAATGCTGGCTGTTGAGGAAGCGGAAGAAGAGCGGGCTGGACGAGGTCGCCCATTCTTACTGGATGTTGGCACGGCTCGCTTGAGCGTACAAGAAGCACTTGACACGCTAAGAGATGGCCCCTCTGTCCCCACCGATGAATGCGGTTCCTTTTTCGCTTTCTTGGCTGAGTGGTGGCAATCACTGCCCCACAGTGAACGCAATGGCTTTGTCGCCCAGCTCAGGAATTGTCGCATCATACCTACCACCCGTGGATGGAAACGACCGGACGGGAGCCTTATCTTCCAAGGCCTCGGGGATGAAGATGTAATCGCCCCAGAAGGCTTCGACTTCGATGTTGTGAACACTGCTGCCTATGGTGAAACTGGCCAATATGACCCACAGTATCGGCTCTTGAAAGAGCTGGGTGTGGCCGACTACAGATCGAGAGAGATTATTCGCCAAGCCATTATGCCGGCTTTTGAGTCGCCAGAACGATTCACTCGGCTCAGTACGGAATCCATCACTCAGGTCTATCAGTTCCTGAAGAACTACCTGGAAACTCGGCGCGGCGGCGACAGAGTCATAGACAATCGAGTCGGCGCAGTGTTGCTTCCGGCCTTTCGCCCAGCAGAGCCTGCCAAACGTGAATGGCAGCGGGCCGATGAACTCTACTTTGCTCAATGCTGGACCGACACAGACGATCTGGAGGTCATCTATGGTGGGTTCGAGGACGTGTTTTTCCTAGGAGAGCCTGATTTCCTTGATAATCTGGACCAGGATGCCAAAGATGGGTGGTATTATTTCTTTGAGTGGCTGGGCGTGAGCTATGCTCCAAGATTGCGCGAGGCACGGCACCTATCCACTGAGCCGGCTGCACCATACGAGTTCAATCTTATCCTCACCGAACATCCCCACGCCACCGGAGCATACTGGGGGGTTTACCTCGAACGGTACGGGGAGCAGTTCGTCTGCGACAATCCCAAACATCCCCACAAAACGTATCGGCTTCTCGAATCCTATGTCCTGCACAAGTTTGATGACCTGGTGGCGAGGGGCGATCCTGTCCCTCTGATGCGACTCTTCAAGTTACTCGGACACTTCTGGGCAGAGCGATACCTACCTCACCGGCAGGTTAAGATCCGGTGTAACCGCATATCCTGTGCTCAAAGCCGCCAGATACCAGCCTATTTCTACTTTGCTCTGCGCGAGGCGTCATGGGTGCCAGCAATGATCCCACTGGAGGAAGGGACTTACCAATTGCTTCCGCCCCGTGAGGTTTGGACCTTGGGCGAAGCTGAGCCGCCAACAGTGCAATGGATGGTGCCTGTACTGTCTCAACAATTCCGTACCGATGATTTCGCCACTCTGTGCAGCGATGTGGGAATGATGAGCTCAGCCCGCGCTAGTTTCAGTGACTACCTGGCTCTGCTTCAACGCCTGCCAGACCTCTACCCCTTGGATCATCCTGGCCTCGATGACGCGACACTGACCACATGGCAGCGCTCGGTGCGCGCGGTCTTCAACTGGCTGTGCGAAAGGATGTACACTATCATCAGCGGGCACAGTGGGGATGTGCCTGATCGCCCTGATGCGCTCAAGGTTCTGGCCTTTCGCGGCGATGAGATGTGTTATGCTGATGTGGACGACGTTGTGTACCCTGACGACCCATACCTTGAAGTCCAATGGTCTGATGCTTGTCTTTACCTCAAGATTGACGAGGACTATGGTCCCTTGCGCGGCTGGCTAGGAGTGGATGCGCTATCTACTCGGGTGCATAGTGAACCAGACCCGTCACCTGACCTGCCTCGGGAGACAGAAGGGCTTAGAGCACGATATCGAGCGATGCTGCCGTACTTCTTGGCCCTTGTTGAGGACAAACAGCCGTCCAAGTTCGAGCGACAAGTGCTACCTCGACTTCAGAGATTGCAGATACACGTCGTGGAGGAACTCATTATCCGCCAAGCACTGAGCGGAGATAACAACCGCTCCAAAGAAGTCGCTGAGGATGTCTACCTGGAAACTGAGGACATCACACTTTCCACTGGCGGCCGTGCACGGGCCGGACATCTCTTCATCCGACAGTCAGCACTACCCAACTGGGATCTGCTGGGCGATCCAGTAGCATCGTACATCGAGATCAAGACTTTGGCTGATGCTTTCATTACCCTCTTCAACCGTGACGACGATGGCCGACGGCGTTTTCTGCAAGCGAAAGGTGCTGAAGCAAAATTGGTGCGTGCTTGGCAGCTACTTGGTCAACCGGTCAGTGATGACCGGCCAACCTCAGCGATTGCCGAAGAGGAAGTGGAGAGACTGAAGGAAAAGCTTCGGGAAGATGTCATGAAAAAGAAAAAGCACGATGCAGATGTGGCAGTAGACACGGGCACCAAACCGGCTGTGCCTGAGCCAGACGCTGGGAGGACACAGGAGGGCGAGGAGCGAGATGGGGGAACTGCGTTGCCTCCTGGGGAGAAACTGGTGCCGTCATTCGAGTTCCCTGCCTTTGATGTAATACACCTGAATGTAACGACCTACATTCCCGGCAGCGGGGAGGCTCCAAAGAAGCAGGTTATCATCGGAGGTAATGGTGGAATCGGTGGCAGTCCTGCACTGGTTGATTGGAAAGCCAAACAGGCTTGGCGTGAGGCTATAGGCAAACGGGGCGAGGTCTTCGTCAATATGGTAGAAAGGCAACATCTGCAGGATATGGGCTTTGATCCTGACACCTACCTGAAATGGATCTCTGCTGAAGATGAAGCAGCGGATCATGACTTCGAGTCGGTGGATGAACTGGGTCAGGCTATCATCATTGAGGTTAAGACAACGGCCGGCGCCGATACAAGCATCCGCATTTCACGGCGGGAATTTCAGCGCGCCGTAATCGCCGGATCACGCTATTGGCTCTACTATGTCACCCACGCGGATACAGCCAGTCCCCATCTGTACCGATACCAAGATCCTATCAGGCTTTGGCTCAATGGCGAAATAGCCCTCGAGTTTGATCGGATGATCATGACTCTCCCGAGACTGGGACACTCATTGTAAGCCGATATCCTGCTATTCGGTGGACAGGACAATGAGCCCAGACCGAATTCTAGCGATTGACGTCGGCGCCGGCATCTAGGACATCCTGCTCTGGGAGGCCAGCCAGCCGATGGAGAACGCGTCAACTTGGTGATGTGACCAAATGACAAGTGACAAATCCGAAATCCCAAATCCGAAATCCCGAATCCCCAGGCGGGTGTACCGTTTCCTGGCCCGGATGGACGTGGCTGCCGTCCTCATCGCCATCGTGCTGCTGCTGGCCGTTCTCGGCTCATTCTTCCCGCAACTCCCGCCGACGATTGCCGCCGATCCCGAGCGGCTGGCGCGTTGGGAGACGGCCGTGCGTGCCAGGTACGGCGCACTGACAGACTTGCTGTCCGCGAGCGGGGCCTTTCGCTGCTTTCGCTCCCCCGTCTTCCTGGTGCCCGTGGCGCTCCTTGCGCTGGCGACGCTGGTGTGCACACTCGACCGCTGGCGGGGACTGTGGCGGCGGGCCTTCCACCAGCCAGTGCGCTGCTCCGATACCGCGCTCGACACCGCACTCCACACCACCAGCCTGACTTTATCTCCCCCCCTCGTAGGGGGGGCTGGGGGGGGTATCATGCGCGAGAGCCTGGAACAGCGGGGCTTCCGCGTGCGAACGACTGAAGTCGTTACTACGAATGGTTCGCTTATCTACCTGCGGGGCGACCGCAACCGGCTGGCTCCCCTGGCGACGCTGGTCACCCATCTGGCGGTGCTGCTTCTGCTGCTGGGGGCGGCGCTGAGCAGCGGGTATGGCTGGCGCGAGGAGGTCACCATCGGGCCGGGCGAGACGGCCGAGGTCGGGCACGGGAGCAATCTGGCGCTGCGCAACGAGGGGTTCACCATCGCGCGCTACCCCGACGGCAGCGTCGCCTCCTACGAGGCCGAAGTGACCATCGCCGAAGGAGGCCGGGAAGTGAAGCGCAGCCGCGTGCGGGTCAACGAGCCGCTGTTCTACGGCCCCGTCAGGCTGTATCTGCAAGCCTACGCAGAGTCGCCGGACGGATATAGCGTGACCCTGCTGGCCGTGCACGATCCAGGCTACGGCGTGGTCATCGCGGCGGGGTTCCTGCTCCTGTTGGGGCTGACCGTGAGTTTCAACTTCCCCCACTGCTGGGTGCACGCGCGGATCGAGCCGGAGGGGATGCTGCGCCTGGCCGGGCGGGCCGACCGGCGGGCCTGGGGCTTTGGGCGCGAGTTTGAGACGCTGGTGAAGGAACTCAGGCACGCGGTGGAGGGCGAAAGGGAGGACACGGGTTGACTACGCGCTTTCAACTTTCCGCCGGTGGGGTGGTCTGCCGCCGCAGTCCAGCCGGGCAACTCGAGGTCGCGCTCATCGCCACCCAGGGAGGCGAGCGCTGGGGGCTGCCCAAGGGATTGGTGGAGAAAGGGGAGTCGCTGGAGGAGACGGCGCTGCGCGAGGTGCGCGAGGAGACTGGGTTGGAGGCCGAGAGTGTCAAGCGGTTGGAGCCCATCGAGTACTGGTTCTGGTGGGACGAGGACGGCCAGAAGGTGCGCTATCACAAGAAGGTCTACTACTTCCTGATGGCCTACCGGGGCGGCGACGTCGCCCAACACGATTTCGAGGTCGAGGACGTGCGCTGGTTCCCGCTTGACGAGGCCGTCGAACGGGCCAGTTACCGGACGGAGCGGAAGGTGCTGCAACAGGTGAAGGAGCTGGTGGAGAGCGTGGTGTGACTGAGGTTCCTTCGCTCTATGAGAGGCGTAGACGCTAAAGTATGCTCGAAGGGGACGTGCCGTCCCCGTACGTGGTGTCGAGAGAATGCACTACCCCCCCCCATAAGTGGGACGCGGACGACACGTCCGCTTTGAGCATCTCACTAATTTGAGGAGAGCCTATACGGGTAGGATGAAATGCTCACATTGACATACGTCTTGCTCTGGCTGGCGCTGGTTGCTTACGTCGTGCACGTGGCGACTGAGAGACGCTGGGCGGGCTGGGGGGCGACGGGACTGACCGTCGTCGCCTGGGGCCTGCTGACGGCGGGACTCGTCCGGCGCGGGCTGGCGGCCGGCCACTGGCCGCTGGCCAACCGCTACGAGTTCGCCCTCTGCTTCGTCTGGGCCATCGTCACCGTCTACTTGCTGCTGGAGGCCAGTTGGCGCGAGCGGCGGACGGGTGCCTTCGTGCTGGCTGTCGCGTTGCTGGTGGCGACCTACGCCGTTACCCGTTCCTCCGCCGAGAAGGGCCTTATGCCGCTGCCGCCGGCGCTGCGTTCGGTCTGGCTGCAGGTGCACGTCCTGACCGTGATGGTGGGGTACGCCGCCTTCGCGGTGGCCGCCGGGCTGGGAGTGATGCGGCTGGTGCAGCGGACGGCTCCCTCCCTCGTAGAGGGGAGCGGGGAGGGTACTCCCTCCCTCACAGGGGGGGGCGGGGGAGGTAAGACTCCCCCCCTCACAGGGGGAGGCGGGGGAGGTAAGACTCCCCCCCTCGTAGGGGGGGCTGGGGGGGGTATGGAACGTGCCGTGGCGCTGGGCTTCCCCTGGCTGACGCTGGGCATCCTCACCGGTGCCATCTGGGCGCAGAATGCCTGGGGGCGCTACTGGGGCTGGGACCCCAAGGAGACCTGGGCACTCATCACCTGGTTATGGTATCTGCTCTTCCTGCACGTGCGCCCGCTGCGTTCCTGGCGTGGCAAACGATTGGCCTGGCTGGCCATAGCCGGTTTCGGCCTGGTGCTGTTCACCTTTATCGGCGTGCCCTGGCTGGTGCGCACCGTGCGCCTGGAGAGCCTGCACGGATACTAATGCGTGTTACGTGTTGCGTGAGGTGAGAGATGAGAGGGATCACACGACGGCGGTTTCTGCTTGGTGGCGGGGCGCTGGTCGCCTGTGGGGTGGGGGCGGCTGCCGGATTGAGCGGCAACCGTTGGTGGGAGCGTCCGCCGGAAGGCGTGGAAGGGCCGCTGGCGGTCGAGACGCCTACCCGCTGGTCGGTCGAGGCGCGCTACTATACTTCAACCGCAGAGAGCGGCACCCTCAACTGTGCTGCCTGCCACGGCACGATGGAGGAGCCATTGCCCGTCTCCTACTGCCACCTGCCTGAGCATCACGGCACCTTCGTCAAATGCAACCTCTGTCCCAATGAGTGCATCATCGCCGATGGGCAGCGGGGCCGCTGCCGCGTGCGCGAGAACCGGGGCGGCCGGCTGTACTCGATGGTCTACGGCAACCCCTGCGCGGTGCACGTTGACCCCATCGAGAAGAAGCCCTTCTACCACTTCTTGCCCGCCGCCGCCGCCTTCTCTATCGCTACGGCCGGATGCTGTCTATCCTGCCTCTACTGCCAGAACTGGACTATCTCCCAGGCTGCGCCCGAGGACACGCAGAACGCCGACCTGCCGCCAGAGGACGTGGTGCGCTACGCGCAGCAGTACAACGCGCCGGTGATTGCCTACACCTACTCGGAGCCGGTCATCTTCTACGAGTACATGCTGGCGACGGCGCGGCTGGCGCGGGAGGCGGGGCTGCGCAGCGTCGTCATCTCTTCCGGCTATATAAACCCAGAGCCGCTGCGGGAACTGTGCCAGGCGGTGGACGCGATCAAGATTGACCTGAAGGGGTACGACGAAGAGTTCTATCGCAAGGTCTGCGGCGGGGAGCTGGAGGCGGTGCTGGAAGCCATCCGCACTGTCTACGAAAGCGGCGTGCACCTGGAAATCGTCAACCTGGTCGTGCCAACGCTCAACGACGACCTGGATCAACTGCGGGCGCTGTGCCGCTGGGTAGTCGAGACGCTGGGCCACGACGTGCCGCTCCACTTCAGCCGCTTCTACCCGCAGTACAAACTGACCAATCTGCCGCCGACGCCGGTGGAGACGCTGGAGCGGGCCTGGGAGATGGCGCGAGAGGAAGGGGTCAAGTTTGCCTACATCGGCAACGTGCCCGCCCACGCGGCCAACCACACTTACTGCCCTGCCTGCGGCGAGGTGCTCATCCGCCGCGAGGGATACAGTGTGGTAGAGTATCACATCGTGAATGGCGCGTGCGAGTTCTGCGGCGAGCCCATCCCTGGCGTCTGGTGGCCCGGGGAGCCGCAGGGCCAGCCGGTGGAAGTGCCACCCGGGCCGCCGGATCAGTGAACTGGATGCCGGATACTCGATGCTCGAATTGGGGAGGAAGAACTTGAAACCCGAAACCTGCAACCCGAAACCGTTCCTCGTGTTAGCACTCTCTTTCTTGCTTCTCTCCGCCTGTGCTGCACCGACGACCGCGCCAACGGTGGAGGCCACAGCAACACCGCTTCCCCCACCCGCCGCATTCCTCTCCCCCACCGTGCCTCCCGGCCGTATCCGCCCCGCCGTCGTCGCTGGCTCCTGGTACCCCGGCGACCCAGACGAACTGGCGAGGATGGTGGACGGCTTCCTGGCGGCGGTCGAGTCGGCGGACGGCGCGCCCATCGGCCTCGTCGTGCCCCACGCTGGCTATGTCTACTCCGGACAGGTCGCCGCCTATGGCTTCAAGCAACTGGAGCAAGGGGAGTACGACGTCGCCGTCATTATCGCCTCCGACCACCAGCCGCCCATCTCCAACCTCATCTCCGTCTGGGCAGAGGGGGGCTTCGAGACACCACTGGGAGTGGTGCCGGTGGACGTGGAACTGGCCCAGGTGCTGGTGGAGGCCGATCCTCGCATCACCTTTGCCCCCGCCGCCCACGAGGGAGAGCATCCCATCGAGATCGAACTCCCCTTCCTCCAGCGGGTGTGCCCCGGTTGCAGCATCGTGCCGATCTTGATGGGCGCCGACGACGATGAGACAGTGCAGGCACTGGCAGATGCGCTGCTTGCGGCGCTTCCCGGCCGGCGGGCCGTAGTCATTGCCTCCTCCGACCTCTCCCACTACCCCGCCTACGACGATGCGCTCACCGTGGACGGGGCCACGCTGGGAGCCATCGAGACTTTCGACCCGGCGCGGGTGCGGGAGACGACGGACGGACTGATGCACGCTGGCTTCTCCAACCTGGTCACCTGCGCCTGCGGCGAGGGAGCCATCCTGGTGACGATGCGCGTCGCAGCGGGGATGGGGGCTGATACCGCCACTGTTATCCACTACGCCAACGCCGGCGACGTCAGTGGTGACCACAGCAAGGTCGTCGGCTACGGGGCGGTGATGTTCTGGCGCTACGAGCCGCCCGACCTGACGGAGGCCCGGCGGGAGGAACTGCTGAGCCTGGCCGGCACGACCATCGGGAAATACCTGGAGACGGGGGAGATCCCCGACTACGAGACGGACGACCCGGCGCTGACCCGCCGCTCGGGGGCCTTCGTCACACTGAAGGAGCAGGACCAACTGCGCGGTTGCATCGGCCACATGCGGGCGGACACACCGCTGTACCGTGTGGTGCAGGAGATAGCCGTCTCCGCTGCCACTTCCGACCCGCGCTTCCCCCCTATGGCGGCCGACGAACTTGACAAGGTGAGCATCGAAATCTCGGTCCTCTCGCCGCTGCGCCGCATCACCGACATAGATCAGATTAAGGTCGGCACGCACGGGCTGGTGGTTGTGCAGGGGGGACGGCAGGGGGTACTGCTGCCGCAGGTGCCGGTCGAGCAAGGGTGGGATCGGGAGGAGTTTCTGGAGAACCTGTGCCTCAAGGCCGGGCTGCCCTCCGATTGCTGGACCGGCCGGCCGGCGCTGTATGCGTTCACGGCAGTAGTGTTTGGGGAGGAGTAGCGGGGCGCACCGAAAAGGGGGGCAGGCGGACGTGAATCCGCCTGCCTACAGGATTCGCCATGTTATCCCCGGACGTTTGTCTCCTCCGCTACGAGCCGCCCCTGAGCACCACCGGCAGGTAGAGATAGTGCCTGGTAATCGGCGGTAGAGCCATCCTCTCCTCCTCCGGCTTCTCGGCGGTCACGGGGGCCTCGGGCGCCTGGAGGATTCCCACGTCTCCTTGTGCCGCCTTCCATCCTGCCGAGGATGAAACTGCCCCTTCCTCAAGCCTGAAGGTGTAGTGCGCCGGGTCGCTTGCGCTGGGGTTGTGGACCTCGATGTGGTAGATCCCCTTCAGGGTGTTGTTGATGACCACCGCCTCCTGCACCGTGCCGGTGTGGTTGCTGGCGTAATCCGGAGGCCCAGCCCAGTTCCCCGGTTTCCACACGTATAGGTCGGCATCACCCTTGGTGGGGCTGACGATGAGGGTGGTGGTGATGCCGGGGGTGAACTCCATCCGGTAGACCTGCACGTCTTCCGGCCCTAGAGTTTCGCCTCCGGCAGGGATGTAGTTGATGATATCCCAGGCGGGTTCGAGGGAGACGTTACCGGCTATATCGGCGAAGTAGGCGATGGGATACTTGGCCCCAGCGCCGGAGCTCAGCGTCCAGGTGTAAGGGGTGGTGTAGGGAATCCAGCCTAACTGCTTCACCGGGACCCAGCGCCCCACCTCGTAGACGAACTGCACCTCGACGATGTACATTGAGACCACGCCCGTGTCATCCTGGGCATCCAGGGTGATGGTGACGTCGGTCGCGTAGGTGATCTCGGCACCCTCGTTGATGGTGATGACGCCGGTGGGCGGGGTGATGTCCGATGAGAGCGGCAGGAAGTTGACCTCCCGCCAGGCCACGTTGTTTTCCTCGTTGTCTTCGCTGATTTTGCCGTCCGGGTCAACCTTGGCATAGAGTTTATGGATGCCGGAGAGCCCTGTGGTATCCCAGGCATTGGGCTTCCAAGCCACCCTTACGCTGAACGGAGGAATCGGGCTGGTGGTGGCAGTGCAGATGAGAGTGCCTCCCAGGTCTGGGTTGCCATCGTAAAAGTGCACTTCCACGTCCGGGCGAGGGTTCTTCCACAGGTTATGGACGTTGACGCCCACTGTCACCAGGTCGCCGGCGTGGATGCTGGCGGGGAGAGTCCAGATGTCGTTGCCGTCCACGGCCAGGTCATTGCTTTCGGTCATCGCTTTGGGATAGGCCGAGGCGTAACCGATGCGCCATGTGCCGGCGGTGTCCTGTCCAGCGTAGAACATCTTGTACTTACCCGAGTAAATGACGGCTGGTTCGTCCACGGCCTGGCTATCCCAGTCGTCAGTGTCGCCGGGGCCGAGCATCGGGTTGCGGGCGTACAGTTTCGTCCACACCACCCCATCATTCGAGAGGGCGTAGCCGATGCGCTTCGTCCAGGCAGCGTTCATCCCCACGTAGAACATCTCATATCTGTTTTCCCTCTCGATCACGAAGGGAGCCATCACGCCGTTTTCGTCCCAGGAACCGAAGACGCCCGGTTCCAGGACGGGGTTGCCCTCGTATTTCGCCCAACTGGTGCCATCCGTAGAGGTGGCATAGCCGATGCGCCAGACTCCCGCCGCATCCTGCCCGGCGTACCACATCTTGTAGGTGTAGGTGTACACGCAGGATGGGCCAACGTCGCTCTGGATGGATGTGCCCCCGATGGGGGTTTTTTCCTTGATGACTACAGGCGAGCGCACGCCTTTCCCGTCCCACTCGCTGGGGTAACCCGGCCCCAGGACGGGGTTATTGTCGTATTTCTCCCACTCACCTGCCGAGAGACTTGGTAGGGTGGCATAGCCTATCCGCCAGGTGCCGGTTGCATCCCGACCCGAGTACCACATCTTGTAGTAGCCTTCTTGTTGGTCGTAGAGTACCGTGGGGGCGAAGATGCGGTCGCTGTCCCAGTCACCGGCGTCGCCCGTCTGCAGGACACGGCTTCCGTCCCCCTTATTCCAGGAGGTGAGGCCTGGTCCAAAGGCGTGGCCAAACCCTGTACCGTAGTCACCGGTTTCACCTTCACCCAGGCCCATGTACAGCATAAACCACCACCCACAGGTACCTTTCCACTCGGAGACAGCCGGGCTTCCGACCCCTCCGGCATCCCATTCGCCGCTGTTGCCCTCTGAGAGAATAGGATTAGCCTGACCTTTCGTCCAGGGACCTGGGGGATTTCCTGCACCGCCTGGTTCGCAGGCCCGGGTGGAACTGGAGGCCAGGCCACCCAGGATTAGTGTCAGCAAGGCGGTGGCGAGAAGAAACCCACAACCTAAGTAGATTTTCCGTTTCATCGTAGTCCTTTCGTAATGGTGATTGACACGCTAGTCAGTGCTACAGCCTCATCTATGACCAAGAACCCCGGTTTCTGCCCTGAGGACACCTGGCACGGCCTACGAACTGCGTTCCGGGGACGTTATCGTGCCAACGACTGCTGAGAAACTGAGGTTCTGGAGGCTCTCTCGGCGGAGTGTGGTGCTAGTTTCCGGTATGAAATGCCGTAGGGAGGCTCTTCAGGGCTGAGGTCGGTGTCTGGAAGCGTCTCCTGCCCCGTATATGACGGCCTGTATTGGAGCCAGGAGAGTTTTGCACCGAATACTAGATTGGCTCAGTATACCAAACAGATACTTTCAAGTCAATAGTACCTTGCTACCATAGTAACTGCTCTAGTCACTACTCGGCCTAGCCGTACAAACCGTTTCCCGGGCTCGCAGCCACCGTCTCTGGGGGCGTCGTGGGCAAGAACACCCTGTTAGAAACTGTGACCCGCTGCATGGGACGTCCCCGGGACGGGGACTTCGAGCATTAGGGTGAGTAATCACCTGCTCTAAGTATAAGAAGGCTGAGTTGAGTGCTTGCTCATCTTGTGGTATCATAGCCTTGCGGTAACATTTCAGTTTTACGAGGGAAGAGATGGTCAGCGAAGAAGTGTGGGGCTGGAGCAAGGCGGGGGTTTCCCAATGTACCAGATTCCCAAGTCCGGAGGAGCCATGATGAAACTGAGACCTGGGCGCAGAGACTTCCACTATCTGATCATCGTTGCGATGCTGGCAAGCGGCCTCTACGTGACGATCAGCGGACTGGTGACCGATCTCTTTGGCCTGCACCAGTTTGCCCTCCACCGCTACGCGGGCTACGCCTGCGCCGGTCTGGCCGTACTGCACCTGGCCCTCAACTGGGGGCGAGTCGTGGCCTATCTCAGGCGGCGGCTGGGTCGGCCGGAGCGCCGGGAGCGCCCGGCGGCCTGGCCAACTAAGCGCGCACTGCTGCTGGGCCGGCGCCAACTGCTCGTCTCCGCCCTGGCGGCCGCGGGGGGCTTTGTGCTGGGGTGGCTGATCCCCGGCCGGCGGCCGGCGGAACTTCCCTACGAGGCCGCCGACGTCGGCGAGTTGTACCACCAGTGGAGCAAGCCGGGCACCTCGCAGGCGCTGGGAGCGGTGCTGGACTGGGGCGGGCAGCCGGAGCGCGCCAAGACCTACGCTGGCGCGGAACGGACTGCGCTCCCTGATCCCCACGGCACCCGGGGGCTGAGCCTGGAGGAGGTGATCGAGACGCGCCGCTCCATCCGCAACTACTGCGCCGAACCGCTGTCGTCGGAGGAACTCTCGCGCCTCCTGCACGCCGCTCAGGGCATCACCGAACAGCGGTGGGGCTTCCGCGCCGCCCCCTCGGCCGGTGCTCTCTATCCTATCGAGCTGTACGCAGTGGTGCAGGACGTCGCGGGGCTGGAGCCGGGGATCTATCATTACGCTGTGCAGGAGCACGAGCTGGAGTTGCTCCAGTCTGGAGACTTCCGCGCCGCTGTAATGCAGGCTGGGCTGTGGCAGGATTTTCTCGGACAGGCCAATGTCTGCTTCGTCCTCTCGGCCATTTTCCAGCGCACGCGCTGGAAGTACCGCGAGCGCACCTACCGCTACATCATGCTGGAGGCAGGGCACATCGGGCAGAACCTCTACCTGGCGGCTACCTCGATGGGGCTGGGGGCCTGCGCCGTCGGCGCGTTCCTCGACGACGATCTCAACGACCTGCTGGGGCTGGACGGCAGGGAGGAAGCGGCGCTTTACGTCATCACAGTGGGAAAGGTATGAGTGTGAGGGGAGGGCCTGGAGGTGTCATGATGAGGCTTGCTCTCGCCGCCGTTGGCTTCACCTCGACTATCGCGCAGGTCGTGCTGATGCGCGAACTGGTCGCCACTTTCTACGGCAACGAGTTGCTGTTCGGGCTGGTGTTGGCCGCCTGGCTGGCCTGGGTGGCGGCCGGTTCGTGGGGGTTGGCCCGGCTGCCCCCCCTTTCCTCCCCCCCAATGGGGGGGACAGAGGGGGGGCAGAGGACTTTCGCGGCGGGGCTGGCGCTCGCGGCGGTGCTGCTCCCGGCACAGATCGGTCTCGTGCGCGGCGTGCGGACGCTGCTGGGGGTCACGCCGGGGGCCCTCGTCGAATTCGGGCCAATGGTGGGGGCGGTGGTGTTCATCCCGGCCCCGCTGTGCCTGCTGGCGGGCTTTCTGTTCACACTGGGGACGCGGCTGACCGTCGAGCGGGGCGGCATTGCAGGCCAGGCCTACGTCTGGGAGAGCGCCGGTGCCGTCGTCGGCGGAGCGCTCTTCAGTTTCGCCTTCATCCGCTATCTAGACCCCTTCCAGACCGCACTCCTCGTCAGCGCCGTCAACCTGGCCACCGCCCTGTTCATCTACCTGCTCACTCGCCTCTCCACCTCCACGCTCCCACACCTCCACACCCTCTTGCTTCTCTGTTTCCTGGCTCTCTTGCTCGCCTGCTCCCTCCCCCTGGGCCGCTTCCTCCACCACACCACCCTCTGCTGGCAGTGGTCCGACCTGGCTTTCGCCGCCGATTCCCCTTATGGCCGCCTCACCATCCAGGCCCGCGACGGACAACGCATCTTCTTCGAAAACGGCCTGTTGGCATTCGAGACCCAGGGGACGTTTCCCGAGGAGGTGGCCCATTTCCCGCTGCTGGCGCACCCTGACCCGCAGGAGGTACTGCTTGTCGGTGGGGGTGTGGCCGGGGATGTGCGCGAAATTCTCAAGCACCCCGTTGCCGGCGTGACCTACGTCGAACTCGACCCGCTGCTGATCGAAGCGGCCCAGGCATATCTCCCCCTGGAGGACGCCGCCGTCCTGGATGATCCCCGCGTCACGCTGGTTCTCACCGACGGCCGGCTGTACGTCAAAACGACTCGGCGCAGCTTCGACGTCGTCATCCTCGACCTGCCCGAACCGGCCACTGGCGCGCTCAACCGCTTCTACACCTGCGAGTTCTTTGAGGAAGTGCTCGCGGTGCTCAACCCCGGCGGCGTCTTTGCGCTGGGGCTGCCCTCGGCGGAGAACTACTGGAGCCCGGAACTGGCGCGACGCAACGGCAGCGTCTACCATACGCTGCGGGCGGTCTTCCCGGAGGTGGTGGTGCTCCCCGGCGGACACAATTTCTTCCTCGCCTCCGGCGCCCCCCTGGAGGCCGACCCCGCCGTGCTGGTGGGACGGCTGGCCGAACGCGGCATCGAGACCCGTTGGGTGAGGCCGGGCTACGTCGAGTACGTCTTCACCACCGACCGCTTCGCCCAGGTGCGGGCGGAACTTGCAGCGACGGCGGGGGTGCGGCTCAATCGTGACCTGACGCCCATCTGCTACTACTATGACCTGGCGCTGTGGCTCTCACGCTTCTACCCTTCGACAGGCTCAGGGCAGGCCCCAATCCTGCGGGGGGCCTTCGAGAGCGCCAGCCTGGTCAGCCTGTGGTGGGTGGCTGTGCCGCTGGCGCTGGTCGTGCTGCTGGTGCGCTGGCGGTCCGGCTCGGTCCGAGACCGGCCAGAGCGTTGGGCCGTCCCGTTCGCCATCGCTGGCATCGGCCTGGCGGAGATGACGCTGGAGGTGGTGATCCTCTTCGCCTTCCAGATGCTGCACGGCACTATCTACGCCGAGGTCAGCCTGATTGTGACGGCCTTTATGGCCGGGCTGGCGCTGGGGGGTGCGGCGAGCAATCAGCTGTTAGCAGTTAGCAGTCAGCAGTCAGCGGGTAGCGGCTGGGGGGCCAGACGGATGTTGATCATGGTACAAGCGGCTGTTGCCGTCTATAGTGGCGTCTTTCCGCTTATCCTCTCATTGCCCATCCCCGCCCCGGCGCTGGTGTTCCCCTTGCTGGCGCTTGCGGCGGGTACGCTCACGGGGATGGCCTTCCCGCTGGCGGTGGCGCTGGCTCAGTCAGAGACCGGCCAGAGCAGCGGGAGCGCGGGCCGCGTGGCTGGCATGCTCTACGGGGCCGATCTGGTAGGGGGCTGCCTGGGGGCGCTGCTGAGCGCTGTGCTCCTCGTGCCGGTGCTCGGCATCCCGCAGACCTGCGTGGCCATCCTGCTGGTTGGGCTGGCGGGGCTGCTGGCGCTGGTGTGATTATGGGCGCATCGTGTTGCGCCCCCAGTATCCGACGATAACGTCCATCAGATCGCTCCCGGCGACGTCAGTGTGAGTGTGGGGGTCGGGGCCGTGGCGGAAGTTGAAGGCGTCCACTTCCTCTGCGTAGGGTTCCCACGATGTTTCCCACATCCACAGCGCGTAGTTCATGCCGCGCTGCTCGAACAGGTCCATCTGGTCGTCCATGAACTCGGCCGCGCCGGGCACCCAGCGCACCACGCCGAACTCGTTCACCGCTACCGGCACGCCGTGCTCAGCCGCGAAGTCATCCACCGCCGAGAGCAGATCGTCCAACCAGTCCCGGTCGAACTGGTCATCCTCCCCATCCCAGTCTATGTCGAACACGCCCGGATACGTGAATTCCAGGCGGCCCAGGAATCCGGGTTCCTGGTGCGTGTAATGATGCGGCGCGTATTGATGCACCATGTAGACCGTGCGCGAGTCGCCGGTCGGCTGCAGGTAGGGCAGCCACTCGACCCCACTATAGCCCATCCCACCGATCAGGATGGGCGTGTCCGAATCCACCTCGCGGATGGCGGTGGTGATGCGGGGGTAAAGTTGATTCCAATCGTACAAGGTGCCTCCGTATTGGGCGTAGAATTCCTCTGGGCCCCAGACGTCCAGGGGATCGTTGAGCGCATCGCTGCCAACCTCGTTGGAATTGGGCTCCACCATCAGGTCGTAGCCGACGACGATGGGATTGCCACGGTACCGCTGGGCAGTGTAGCGCCACATGTCCACCCAGGCATCCTGCGCTGCTTGCTCTTTCCACACCTGGTCATTGAGATAACTCTCATCGAACCAGTCGCCAACGTCCTCCAGAAGAAAGGTGAACTCGCTGCGGCCCGGCCCGGTGCGGAAGGAGATCACGGCGAACATATCGGCCTGGGCGATCATATTCAGCAGGTTGTCCAGGTTGTTCTGGATGTCTTGGCTCAGGGTGTAGGGGGCCGTCTCGCTGAACAGGCCGGGGTGGGAGACGTTGACGTAGTTGGCACCCAGCGCCGCCAGCCGGTCGAAGTCCGCCTGGGTATAGGGTGGCCCAATGGGGCCAGGTCCCATGAATTCTGGGCCGTCCAGTTCGGGATACACACGGCGCTGGTAGATGTTGGCGCCGCGCAGTTGAGTGCCGTCTGCCCACAGTGCCCACTTGTCAATCCCGCTGGCTGTAGTGGGCGGCTGTGGCACAGGGGTACTGGTCGCCGCTGCGGTGACGGTGGATGGCCGGGTGGCCGTTGCGGTTCCGCTATCTGAATGGAATGGGCTGACGCCACATGCGATGATCAGGCTGGCGAAAAATGCCAGGGTCAGACAGACAACCGAGCGCCGGTGGTAATGGCAGTGGTAGCGATTCACCTTGTACACCTCCTCTCGTTATCACGTGCGTTCACTCGACTTACACTGCGACGTACTCCCCCACCAGGTGCACGCGCATCCAGCGCGGCGTGACTCGCTCCAGCAGGCAGGCCAGCCGGAACAGGGACTCGTTGAGGGCCAGGTAAGTGGGGTCGCCGATGAGGCGCAGCGAGACCCGCTCCAATCCGACGGCCTGCGCCAGCCGTTCGATCTGCGCCGCTGTGTTGGCGCGGTAGAAGGCCGGGAAGGTGTCGGCTTCTGTCCGGTCGTAGAACCGGCCCACCAGCCGCCCTTGGGTCCAGCGTAGGGCCCGGTTGAACACCAGCAGCGGGTGGTGAGCGTTGGGCGTGAGGAACACGAAGTGGCCTCCGGGGGCCAACACCCGGGCCACCTCGGCCAGAGCCCAGGCCGGGGCGGACAGGTGCTCCAGCACCCAGGAGCAGCAGACCAGATCGAAGATGGAGTTGGCGTAGGGCAGAGTCTCCGCCAGCCCACAAGCCAGCGCCAGCGCCGGTGCGCGATGCTCGCACAATGACCTCGGGTCGGGGTCGAGCCCGGCGACGCAGCCAGCCTGGGGGTGTAATCGCTCCATCACCCCACCTCGCCCACAGCCCAGGTCGAGCACGCACGTACCAGGGGCCAGGCGGGTGGCCACCAGGTCCTGGTAGACGTGGCTACTGGGCCGCCAGCCGGGATGCACCATGGCGTAGCGGTGGCGATAGGCCTCCTGCTGATCGAGCGAAAGCATCTGTCCCCTTGCTCGATTATAGCCGCTCCCCGCTTCCCGCGCAAGAGCCAGAATTTGACGATATGGCCCATCGGAGGTATAATAACAACACGCTCCTCGGTAGCTCAATTGGTAGAGCGGCCGGCTGTTAACCGGTTGGTTGTAGGTTCAAGTCCTACCCGAGGAGCCAGACACCACCGGTGTCCTTCCGGCTTCCCCCGCAAACAAGCCGGAAGGACACCGGTCACAAACCTCCTCTGTACCCCAGAACTTCCAGTCAAAAAAAAGCCCCACCCGCATTATCCGACCTATCCTCTAACATTATCACGCCTATACCCAATGTCCCAAACAACCGGAGACCTTACGGATGAAAACACAAATTACACTTAACCAGGCCATCGAAGGCTACCTCCTCGACGCCCACGCCCGCCACCTCAGCCCTAAGACCATCGCCGACTACACCAACACCTTCCGCAAATTCCAAACCTACACCGCAGGTGACCCCCTCCTGGCCAGCATCACCTCCGACGACGTCCGCCGCTTCCTCGCCCACCTCGGCTCCCGCCCCGTCACCCCCGCCGGCGTCGCCCCCCGTCCACCCCGGACACTCTCCAACAAAACCATCCGCAATGTCCACATCGGCCTGTCCGCCCTGTGGACGTGGGCGCTGAAGGAGGGGCTGACCGACCGCCACGTCGTCCGCGCCATCACCCCGCCAAAGCCGGAACAACCCGCCATCGAACCCTTCAGCCAGGCGGACGTCAAAGCGATGCTCGACATCTGCGACCGCAGCGCACCATACACCCGCCCCGGCAAACGCGAATGTACCCACGGCCGCCCCACCGCGGCCCGCGACCGCGCCATCATCTTCCTGCTTCTCGATACCGGCGTCCGCGCCTCAGAAATCTGCGCCGACCCTGCCCGCAACATCCCCGGTCTCCTTATACGAGACCTCGACCTGCGCAATCAAACCATCCGCGTGCTGGGGAAGGGGAGCAAAGAGAGGATCATCCCCATCAGCCCCCGGACGTCGAAAGTAATCTGGCGCTACCTCCTATCCCGCCCGGGCGCCGCCCCCGACGAACCGCTGTTCATCAACGCCAAAGGCAATCCCCTCACCGCCTCCGGCCTCCTGCAACTCATTCGCCGCCTCGGCCAGCGTGCTGGCATCAACCACGCCCATCCCCATCGCTTCAGGCATACGTTCGCCATCAACTTCCTGCGCAACGGCGGCAACGCCTTCGTCCTCCAGATGATCCTCGGCCACTCCACGATGGAGATGGTCAAGCGCTACCTGGCCCTGGCCCAGGCCGACGCCCAGGCCACCCACCGCCGCGCCTCCCCCGTCGCCAACTGGCGTTTATAGTGACCTGATAACGTTGATTATCACACCTACTCCCAAGATTAACTCCCGTCCAGAGTTACAGCTGTACGATTGCCATTGGCATCAACTGTCGCCGTAACCCGATTCTTGGCATCCGCATTATCACGGAAGGTGATACTCGCAGTTCCCCCTCCCGCCGACTTCTCGGCAATCACGGCTAATATGATACGTAAAACGTGTTGTAGCGTCAACGAGCCCTCCATTACCTTGTCGCGGACCCCATCCGTGATTTCAGTAATAGCGTCAGTGGCCACCTTGGCAGCAGTAATAGCGTTAGTAGCTATCTTAGCAGCAGTGATAGCGTCAGTGGCTATCTTAGCAGCAGTGATAGCGTCAGTGGCTATCTTAGCAGCCGTGATCGCACTATCTGCCAGCCCATAGCCGGTCTTGTCGCCGACGGTGTTAGCGTCTACTTCCGCCTCAATTTGTAGAGTGTGGTGCATCGTGCCAGTGTCAGAGTCTACCGTCGCGCTGATGTAGACTGTGTAGCACTTCCCCTTCTCGAAGCCACTCGCGGCTGTGAGTTGGATACGTTCACTGTAGAAGCCAGTAGTGTTAGCGTCGTCCAGTTTCGCCATCGTGCCGGTCAAGATGGCGGTTCCGGTCTCATCCTCGTAGATGCGGTAGGCCGGCACGCTGTCGGCATCGGTTGCCACACCGGTGTCCGGGTCGTGCGTGTTGCACGCGAACGTCACGTAATCGTCTATTTTCCAGGAACCAAGATATGCCATATCGTTACCTCACTACCTCACTGTGACCCCGCCAAAAACTAAGGGATTGACAGCTCCATCGCTCAGCACTGGCAGAGCTGCGGCACCTGTCGCGGGCGTGTAGTCGATGTCGAGTTTGGCGCCGTAGGTGTTGTCGCTGTAGTCCCAGGCCCGGGGTGAGTACAAACAATCGGTCTGGCCCTCGAGGATGATCACCAACCCATTACCACTACTCCACCCTGGCCGACCGACCACCTCCTGGACGATGGCGGTGACTGCACCCGAAGGCGATTTCCAACCGGTACCAGTGGCTGCCTCGTCCCAATCTACCTCAGCGGCCGTGAGCGTGCGGCTGCTGATGTTGCTATTGCCAGTGGTGAACTGAGGTGCGTCGTCGACGTCCTCGCCCCAAATGTTAAAATGCGCATCATCGTCCGATGCGCCGTGGCAGTACACCGTCAGCGTGGCCGAATTGATCGTCGAACCTTGCGGGATAGCCGCGACCCAACGCAAACCAACCCAGCCTGTGCCTCCGACCCATTGGACGGTTTGCGTCGGGTCGCACGAGCCGCCGGAGGTCTCTAGCGCGTCGTCCGCCGACGCAGCGACCTGCAGGTTCAGCGTTGCCAATTGCCGTTACCTCCCTTGCACGCGATTACACCTACACCTCCGGCCAATAACCTGCCGGCCAATAACCTGCCGGCCAGTAACCATCAGGAAAATACTCTCCCGCCGAGACGGCACTATGTCCCACTTCCGGCCTGACCAGATCATCAAGCCGCCGCTCCAACGCCGTAAGCCGCCTTACCAGATCTAGTACGAGCTTATTATCATCCATCATCCCTCGTACTCCAACCGCGCCTGGATATCCTCTTTGCTATTCTCGTCCACGCTGATCGTCACTGCCCGCACGATCGCGTCGAATTCCTGACCCCGGTACTTGGCTCGGACCTTATACCCAAAGTCCCAATCGCGCCCAAACCGTGTGCCCCGCGTATCCAATATCACCCCTCCAAACCGGCGGCTTGGCCTGCCGGCCTCCAGATCCGCCCGTCCCGCCTCTCTCACGCCGTTGTCGCTGACCTCGTTGCGTGCGTCAGCAAATCCCTCGCAGCGTCCCCACCGTGACGCCTGGTAGCGCGTAGAATCGTAGACCTGTTGCACATTCCGGTCATTCTGCACGCCCTGGCCGGCAGCATAGATATAGTTGTTCTCCTCCACGTGATCATACTCCAAAAACGGATCTTTGAGATTGCCCCGTTCCTGGTCAAACAGCACGCCCAGGTCGACCACGTCACACCCGGGCTGGCCTGTGCACGTGCGAAACTCGAATGTAATGCTGGTACTACTGACGATATCAGGCACGACGTCGAAAAAGACCTCACAACCCGCCTCCCGCGCCGCCTGAGCGATAGATGTCAACACGCCGCCGCCGGACGGAAGCAACAGTGACCGCCAGGCGAACGATTTGGTCAGCGTCGGCCCGTCGCCCAGGTCAGCCTGCACGGAGAGATCGCCCCACACCCGGGTTCCCGCGTCTGGTGTGGGTTCAGCGCTGTCCGACAGCGCCTCGCTAACCACCTCCTTCATCATATCGTCTGCATAGTCCGTTTTGTGTGCCTGCGACGACGCGGAGTATGCCGCCACGATCCGCCGCCTGAGCAGGTCGTTGCAATCCGGCCCGCCGATGGTGAAAATTTCATCGCTGTCCTGCATCTCCCACCGCCACCACCGCACGAGGTACACACGCCACAGCCCCAACTGCCCCCCCTGTGACGCACGCCAGACCTGCACCATCCGGTCGGCCTCAATCAGCCTGGTATCAAACGAGCTTGGCAATCCCATCGTGAAATTGCCGATGGCATTGACCTGGCGCGTGGCCGCCCACCACGCCACGCCATCGAGAAGCTGAAGCCTCAGCCCGGTATCGCTCGTCAGCCAAAGCTCGTATGCACTTGCAGACATCAACTAATCCTGTGACTGGTACGCTTTACGATATAACAAGTGTGCTTTCATATTTGCGAGCGGGGTGCCGGAGAGGTAACACACAATGTCGTTGTCGCCGGCCTGTAATGCAAATGTACCAAAATCACTCTCTGCCAGCACCGCTTGAGGAACCGCACCGTAAAAATTAGATGTGATGCTCTTTTTAGCCGGCCTTAAATCAATCGTCAGTTTCTCGCCCTGCTGAATCGTGTAATCGAACAGCAGCGCCTTGCCGGTAGTCTCATCGCGTACCAACACCAGATCACCGTCCGAAGTCGCCGCGGTGTCAACTTCAAAAATCACACACGGGTAAGCAGCTGAAGTACCACCATTCGTTACCCCGGTGATGGCACCGATGACCGCCCAGGCTCCATCATCCCAGGCGATGTAGATGTCATAACTGCTCTCCACCACAGGATCAGCAGCCCCCACGGCCACTGCCCGGCCTATCTTGTATTGCCCGACGTCAAAATCAAGACGCGCCCAGCCCACACCCAGCCACTTCGCATACCCGTTTTCTGAGTACACACGACTTGATCCCACGTACCGGAATTCCCCGACGACGTATAGCACCCCATCAGGCCCAATAATCAAGTCGTATACAGTGCCCTCCTGAACAGAACCCTCGATCTTAATGACTCCCTCGTCCAAATCGACCCAGGCTGAGCCATTCCACTTCGCCACGTGGTACGGAGGATCGCCCCCCTCAGCCGGGAAATCGCCACCCACGTACACTGTGTCGCCGTCAACGACGACAGCACGCACGTCGTCGTCGAATCCGCTTCCCATCGCGCTCCAGTTGAGACCAGAACCACCATCCCGCTTCGCTATGCGATGAACCGAACTTCCCCCCATCTCGGTGAAATTGCCCCCGGCATACAGCGTGCCGTCCGGCCCAAACGCCAACGCATAGACTACTCCATTTGCATCCGTGCTCGCCGGCGCGTATCCACCATCCCACGACACAATGTAGTCAGCACTGGCGATCGTGTCCCAGTCAATGAAATCGCCGCCGATATACAGCATCCCATCCAGCCCGACCGCCAGCGCGTAGACCGTGCCGGTCCCGCCGCCACCCACCGCGCTCCAGGCTGAGCCATTCCACTTCGCCACGTAATCAGCGTTTGCATCCCCCGCGCAGTCAGTGAACGCACCACCAGCATACAATACACCATCTGGCCCAAATGCCAACGCATACACCGGTCCACCGAAGTCCCCGGCATTCCCCAGCGTGCTCCAGGAATCAGCAGCCGGGTCGTACACTGCTACGTAGTTGCGGTTCGCCACGCCGTTCCAGTTTGTGAATGTGCCAGCGACGTAGACCTTCTTGTCCGGCCCGAGGGTGATGCACCGGACACCACCGGCCGCCGGGTCACTCGTGACATTCAAGTCATCCCAGGGTGTAGTCATCCCGCCAAACGCCACCTGGCTGGAGCGTAACCGGCCCGCGATGTACCGGAAATACGTCGCGGAAATTGCCGCCGGGTCCAACTCAGCCGCGCTCTCCCCGATCTCATACCAGAACGGATCGTCGGCCAGGAATCGCAAAGCCACCGTCTCCCAGTAGCACGGTTCGCCGTCAGCCCGGATAGACCCCTCCAGGCCGGCCTCGTAGTGCACGGCAATCTCCTTCTCTACGTTCGCACCGGTGTAACGCAACCTGACCGGCTGATGACCATCAGCGTCCTTCGGCACTGCGCCAGGCATAAGTACTTCCAGCAGCGCCTGCTTATTGCTGTGCAGATTGCTCCAACTCGTGCCCCGGACGACACCGGTCAATGTCAACGAACGCATCTGCACCTTCACGCTGTTTAGCTCACCCCCTGGCAGCATCGCGTACTTGTCGGCGGACAGCCCGTATGGAGCAACCCCGGCGCCCAGAACCCCGCCGATGTCGAGGTGATAGTCATCCTGGAGATCACGTACCCGCCCGCCTGCGCGGCTCTGCCCGCTGCGCCTGCTCTGGCTGCCGTGATCGGAGCCCAGCCACTCGCAGCCTTCCTGGTCACCATCGCAATATGTCGTCCAGTGATCCGCCTCCTCCACCTGCACACCATCGAGATAAAAATCCCCGCTCCCGGAGCCGTTCTGGCGAACGTAAAACATTGTGGACCCGTTAGCCTGAGCAGCCGGAAAACTGAGACCGTACACGGCCCAGTCGTCGTCCAGGTCAGCAATCTTGGATGAAGTAGCATAATTTACATTATCACACGACCAATCCCAGGCCGCCGGCAACGTCCCGCGCACCCGCAGCGTGACGTAATGCACCGCATTCGCCAACGCCGCCAACGCCAACGACACACCCTGATCATCCGCCGCACTTTGCACCCGGTACGACCGCAAGCCGTACTTGCTGTACGTCGTCACCCGCGTGACCGTCGCCCCCACCGCCGAGAAATTACCCGTCTCCTCGGCCGACGGATTCAGCACCTTATTCGTCGTGCTCTCCGGTACAACGATCTTCCAATTGCTCATCCTGCCAATGCCCTCATCACTGCGAAATCCTGAATCACTGTCGGCGACGTCGCCCGCGTGTTGACATTCATCGTGTAATTGTAATTCTGCGTCATAGACGTCACCGCCCCGGCCGCCGCCATCGCAGGTATCCTCATCCCTCCCCTGATGCCGGCCGCCAGCCCCTCCATCATCCGCTGCCCAATCTCAGCGAATACCCGCGACGGCGACGATATCCCCAACTCATCTTCCGTCCCACCGATGATCGCCTCCATCGCCCGCGTCATCGCCGCGATGACGCCCTCCAGGTTAGCATCAACACCTAACTTGAGCCCCAGAAGTATCTCGCTCGCATCCAGCCCGTGCTCAGCGATCACGTCGAGGAGCTTGACCTGCTGTTGCAGAAATGCCAGGTTCTCCTGCGCCACCTGCAATCGTAGCAGCCTCTCCTGTATCCTCTCGTATTCCCTTGCCGCCCGGTTCCGCTCCCGCTGCGCGCGTTCCAATTCCTCAAAACGTGCCCGGTATTCGGGCGTACCTCTTCCGGCCGCCGCCATAGCATTCTTGAGAAACCCAATCCGCTCGTCCAGCGCCTCTACCTCAGCCGCCAGCGGATCGAGCGTCTTCTTCAATCGCTGCGCTGCCGCCCCCCCCAGTCCGGAGAGCACCGCCGCCACGTCCAACATCTCCGCCCAGGCCGCCTGCACATCCTCCGCCGAATCCAGGATCCCATTGATCAGGCCTTCTGCGATTTGCCGACCAATCTCGTAGAAAGTCTGCGACGGCGAACCTATCCCCAGGAGTCCCCTCACCGCATCAATCGCTGCCTGCGCCGCATCAATCGCCGCCTGCGCCAACCGGCTAGCCGTAGCCCTGATACCCTCCACCACCCCATCAATGATCCCTCGCCCCACCGATCCCCAATCCGTATCCGTGAACTTACTGACCACCGACGAGATTAGATCTGCCACGATCATCAACAACGCCATCGCTCCATTGCGCAAGATAGTGACGATCCCACTCCACACCGCATCCCACGCCGTCCGCAGATGCTCACCAAACACTGACCAATCTCCCTCCACGGCCGCAGCCCAGGCATCGAGCAGCGCTGAAATCACGGCGGTCACCGTCCCAATCACCGCCTGGACATTGCTCCACGCCAACTGTGCTACCTGCATAATCGTGCTGCCGTGACCTGTCCAGATAGAATTCCACAACGTCGTTGCTGCCTGGATCAACCCCTGGACAAAAGCTCTCCCCGCCTCAAATCGCGCCTGCACATTGCTCCACAACGCACCCACGATTGTCGTCACACTCCCACCGTGCGCACTCCACCACCCCTGCAGCGTGGCCAACCATCCACTCACGAGCCCCGAGATCGCCGCCACCGTCCCCTCGATGAAACTCCGGATCCCGCCCCAGTCATTCACCCACGCCAGATACAACCCCGCCAGCGCCCCCACCAGCGCCACAATCGGCACATTCAGCGCCAAAATCACCGCACCCACCACCCCCGCCCCCGCCGCGAAAACCTCCCAATGCTCCGCCACAAACTGCAACCCCCCCGCCAGCAATGGCAGCGCCTCCGATGCCAATATCAGAAGCTGCTCCCCCCACAATTGCAGCGTCGGCAAAGACTCAACCACCGCCGGGATAATCTCCCCCCGCAACACCTCACCCACCGGCGCCAGCCCGGCCAGGAGCTCCTGCACGTTCCCCACCACTTCTGGAGGGAACAGCGCCCCGATCCCCTCGGCTCCCACCTGGTCAATAAACGCCAGCGCGACGTCAACGATCCCCCCAATCCGCTCCCCCACCGCCACCAGCGCCCCGCTCTCCACCAATCCCCGCGCCCGGTCGAATAACCCTCCCAGAAAATCTGATGCCCGCTCCAGGAGCGGTGTCAACAGATCCGCCCCCCCGTAATACAACAAATCCTTCACCGATGACTTCAACCCGGAGAATGTCCGGCTCATCCGTTCCGCCGCCCCGCCAAAATTCTCACTCGCATGCTTCACGAACGCCTGACTCACATCCGCCATCGTCAGCTCGCCCGCCTTCAGCCCCTCCCGCACCTCCTCAATACTCAACCCGAGCTGATCCGAGAACACGTCCGCCAGGTCCAACCCCACCATCTTCAACTGTCGCATATTCGCCGCCGTCAAATCCCCCGCCTGCAGCGCCTGAGCCAGGTTATACGACATCCGGCCCATCGCATCATTCGTCAACCCCAGCCCCGCCCCCGTGTCCAGGATCGCCCCTGCCAACTCAATCGCCGACTCACCCGTCGCCCCAAACGCCATCTGCAGCCGGAACGCATCCTCCACCTGCTTCGCCTCGAACGGAGAAACCAGCGACAGATCCCGCAACTGCTCCTTCAACCCCGCCGCCACCGGCCCCACCTCCGCCAGCGCCTCCTCAATCGTATCCGCCCCCCCCGCCGCCACCAACTCCCGCGCCGCCAGCGTCTCCAGCGCCAGCGTCAAATTCTGCATATCCGTCGCGCCCGACAACGCCTCCCGCGCCACGCCCGCGATCCCCTGCCCAATCCGCACCAAACCGTTGGCCAGCACCCCTCCCAACGCAAACTGGGCGACGTTTCCCAGCGCCTTCTGCACACCCCCCAGCGCTCCACTCGCCCGGTCCCGTCCCTCGACGATGATATTCAACGTATAGTTTGGCATTGCCTTATCTATGCCCGCTAAGACCGATTATCATACCTGAAAACCCACTGCAACTATCGCGTTTTCCTCCTACCCCTACCCCGCACGTTCGCCGCCCGCACCTCCGCCTCGACGTCCAGGCACGCCAGGTGCGGCAATATATCCACCAGCCGCTCCCGCCGCAACTGTGAGACCGTGCAGTGATACACATCTCGACACAGAACGAGCGTGAGATACTCAGCAGGAGGCTGGCCGCTAAACGTCCACAGGTACGCAGCCAGCCTCAATTTCAGTTTTTTCCCGACTCATCCTCCGGATTCGCTGCCTCCCGCAACGCCGCCATCAACTCCCGTCCGATATCTTTCAACAACCGGAACTGCAGCCGTCTCCCCCGCACTCCCCCCTCCACTACCCGGTCCAGCAAATCCAGAAACCCCCCCATCGCCTCCAGCCCTCCTGACTGAAACCCCGCCAGCACCTCCAGATCGTCTATGTAGAGATTGGCCAGATTGATCTTGATCTCAACTTGCTCATCCTGCTTATTCTGATCGCTCATCAGGCCACCGCGTCCTTCGCCACCTTCGGCGTCTTCAGCGTGAACTCGAACATCACCAAGTTACCGCTCCCGCTTTCGCCGCCTGGATAGGGGGCGTTGGTGATGATCCCAGCATCCGACGTGAACATGAACTCACTGGAAGCGCCCCCCTTCGGCGACCAACGCACGTAGAAATCACTTTTCGCCTCGTACACCGGCCGCACAATCTCGAACGGATCAGATGCGCCTTCGGTATAGACCACCCGGACGGTGACCTCCAGCGGCTCCCGCTTGCCCCCCCCAATAATAGGGGTATCGCCGTCGAAGGTATACGTCTCGCCAGATTGTCTATCGCCGCCGCTCACCGCGACACTTGCGGCGAATCCGCTGATATCTGTCCAGTCTGAGCCGTCAGTACTCGTCTCGACTTTGCAGTCTGCGAAACTCATTCCATCCTCTGTCTGCGCCATAGTTCTTTCCTCCTAGTTATTCTCGATTCTCAATTCTCGATTAACGAATTGCCATCGCCCTCCGCCGCCGTATACGATGGTGTTATGCCTGCCAGGCTAATCTCCTGAACCGTCAACGTTGCTCGTGCCATCTTCTACCTCCTCCAATGATTTTGATTTGAGCCGCCGAGCAGACCTTTGTTTCACAGGCTCCACAACACCCTGCTCGACCAACCGCTCGATTTCCTCAGCACTGAGATGATCCAGCGCCACCCGCTCCCCAGCATCACAATACACCCCCTCCCCCGCGTGCCAAATGCGCTGCAACACCAGATATTTACCCATACACCTCACCTCCAACCTCTAATTTCTAATTTCTAATCAGAACACCTCCACCATCACCGGCGTCATCTCCATCCAATATGGATCCCCCCCCACGCTCGCCGGCTCAATCCTACTCCGCCCGTCGTACCCCCAAAACTGCCAATCCCCCGTCTTCCTCCGATTCGCCGCCATCACCTCAAACAACTTCTGCGCCACCTCATCCAACGCATCCTCCGCCGTCTCCTCCCCCTCCCGCGTCACAAACGTCAAAATTGAAAAGTAATACGTCGCCCGCGACCCCTGGAACGTCATCGGCGCGCCCTCGATGCCCGCGCTCCCCACCACCACCACTGGCGACTGCCCGTCAAACGTCCCCTTCAGATAATCATACACCGCCTGCACCGGATTCCCCGCCCCCGCCATCTCCGTGCTCAAAAGCGCCCCCAGCGCCTCCCGCACCTCCTTCCGCGTCTTAATCGTCACGGCAACCCCCTCATCAACTCCCTCATCGCCCCCTCCGCGATCTCCCTCCCCCGCTCATCCACCACCCGCTGGTAAAAAGCGTGACTTCCCCCCCGCGCGTGCTCATACACCCCATATTCCGCCGGCCGCGCCCGGCCCCGAGGATTCACACTACTTGGATCAATGTAAATCCGTCCCCGCAGCCCCTTCACCTCAATTCGGTGTGATGCCCTGAGCGACCCCGTATCCACGTGCGTAATTGCCACCGCGTACCGGTGCGCCGCCGTCGTCGCATAGATCACCGCCCGCCCGAACGGACCCTGCGGCTTCAGCGCCGCAATCGCCTCCAAATTCGCCCGCTGCGCCTCCTGAATCCCCGTAATCGTCAAATTCACATCAAACCCTGCCATCTCCCCTCCTCACGCAACACGCCTGATAAGTCCCATTATCACACCTGGTAGACCCCTCCTTGACCCTTCGGGTTTCCTGCAACCCAAAGGGTCTTTCCCTTCACGTCTTCAGATCCTCCAACACCAACTGCAAAAAATCCACCCCATCCGGTGGCCACTGCCAATCGGCCACCGCCCGGATCGGATACTCCGTCTCCCCCACCACCAAGATATCTCCCTCCTGGATATCCAATCCCCCCTGCACAAATGTCTGCAACAACTCGTGCGCAGTCTCCAGCCCCAACCGCCCCCGCAACTCCGGATCCACCGGGTCCAACGGCGTACAACTCAAACTATCCACACACGTCACCGGCGCTTTCCGCTTCCCCCCACTCACCGCCGGCGGCCTCTTCGTCGAGGCTGACACCGTCGCCATCCGCGTGAACCCAGCGCTCGTCATCTACTCACACCCCCATACTCCCACACCCCCACACTCATCCCCCCGGCCTCACATACTCAAAATCCAACCCATACTCCGACGACGTATCCACATCATCCGACGCCACGTCATCACTGTAACCATCCACCCGGACCACCCCCGCCACGTACACCGGCGATGCACTCCCATACCGCTTCATCCACTCCTCCGCCAACTCCGCATACCGCTTCCCGATCTGCGACAACGACTCCTTCCGAGGTCCCACCGTCAAATCCGCGTAATTCGCCCACGCCACCGCCAACGCCTCAAACCCCGCCCCCACCGCCCCCTGCCAGCCCCCCTCCACCATGATCAGCCCATCCACCTCCGCGTCCGTGAAATTCCCCCCGCTCGGCTTCGGCCCACTCCCCACCGTATCCTGCAGATAAAACCGCACCTTATCCCGGTCCGTAGACAAATCCCCAACGTAAGTAACCGCCGCCATCACCAGCCTCCAAAAGAAATAAGCAAGGTAACGTCACGGTGACATCACCTTGCCAATTGCTAATCCTCGAGCCACTCCCGGATACTCCGAACCGTCGCCTTGCCAATGCCAGGAATCGCCTCCAATTCCTGATCACTCGCAGCCCGCACCGCCTCCAGCGTATTGAAGCCAGCCTCTTCCAGCGCCTTTACCCAGGTAGGCTCAACGTCAGAATCCGAGGTCTCCGCAAATGCGCACCGTTCACAGAACCCCTGTCCCGCCACCGCCTGCTCATCATTCACCGCATACCACTCCGGCCCCGGATCCCCTCCACACCCTGCGCACGTATTCGGCAACCCCGCTGTCGTCAACTTCAATTCTTTATTCTCCATCCTTCATCCTCCATTCTATCGAGGGAGCAGAGCAGGTGAGCCAAGGAGGTCAACAACTTTGCCTGCCCTGCCCCCCCTGAGTACCCGCGTACTCAGTTATTCGTCTCCGACACCTCGATCCAGTTCGTGCCGTCGAACCACAGCACCGCCGAATCGTACTGGTCCAGCGCCAGATTACCGCTCAGTATCGTCGTCCCCGTGTCGGTGATCTCGATCGTGTACGTCACAGTATTGATCAACACCACCAACGTACCGGCAGAGTAGGCCGCCCCAGCCGCGTTCGTGATCGCCAACGTAGCCGAAACATAACCACCCGACTCCAGCGGCTGGTACGATCCCGTGGGAGTGATCAGACCCCCGGCTGTCACACTGATAGCGGTCTGCGCTGCCACAATCATATCATCGTTAAACGTCGCATCATCATCAACATTGAGCGTACTGTCGAAATCACCCGCCCCCGTGGAGGTCACGCTGGCCAGCGTCGCCGCCTCATCCACATTCATCGCACCATCAAAGTCCGCCGGGCCCTGCACATTCAGCTCGTGATACACCCGCACCGAATCAAACGGCGTATACCGCGCCCCCACCCCAAAACTGAGATCCTCCTCCGCCGTCTCCGTCGGGAAAACCGGCGGAATCCCCGCCGCCGGTGGCTCCGGCATCGGATACCGCACTCCCATCAACCCCGCCACCACAACCGCCACCATCAAAATCCCATAAGCAACCCACTGCTTCTGTTCTCTACTCATCGTTTCCTCCTGTCACACCATCGTAGTAACGACTTCAGTCGTTATCAGGCAGTACCGATAATCAACCTTACCGGTACTGCCTTTCCGTTTATTTCTCAATCCGTTGTTGTCTTCGTCACGAAATCGTCGGCGTCACATAGTCCCCGCTCCCGTGGATGTACACACACACACCGTTTGTCCGGTCCTCCCCCACACCGACCCCGAACTCCACGTACAGCACCGCCATCTGGCTCGGCGCGTTCACCCAGCTCCCCGGCACCAGGTTAAACCCGAATCCTACCTGCGGACTGATCCGCACCCGCAACGGGTTACGTGGATCCCCTGGCCCGTAGCTCCTGAACAGCGAGTAGTAGTTGGTCGGCAATCGAGGCGTGAGCCACAGGCGGCCGATCCCGTGGTCGGTCTCGACGTAGCCGAAGTAATCGCTCACCTCAGACACCTCGGCCCGCTCCACACCGCTCGCGTGGTACACGATCCCCGGCCAATTCGGCGCTTTGTATCCCGTCAGAGATGTCCAGGAGGCTGCGTCCGCCCGCGCCGCGATGATGTCGAATGGCGACTGGTGACCGTGCTCCTGGAGCGTCTCCGCCGCCAGGTTCAGGTTCGCGTCGCTGATCGCCGCCTGCCGCAGGAAGTGATCGTGCGAACTCGTGAACGTCTCCCCGTCTGGCGACCTCGGCGGCACGTACGCCAAATCCGTACTCCCGCCGTCCGCGAACGGGACGCTCGCATTGCTGGTCGATCCGACCGTTTCCCCCTCCATCTTGAAATGCCGGGTGAGTAGTTTCTGCTGCCACAGATCCTTTGCGTCCGCCACTGCGCTCCGCACATCTGCATCCAGCGCAATCGCCCGCGCCTTGCGGAGGTACATCATCGTCCACCCCATCCCTCGGTCGTATGCCACCACTGGCAGCATGTGCCCCGTCGTTGCCCCCCGCTTCGGGTCCGGCGACGTGTACTCCGTCGCCTCCTCAAAACCATTGTCCACCCCGATGTGATACTCCACTTCCGGCTCATCCTGGATCGCGAACAGCCCCGCATAATGCGGCATATCCAGCAGCGTCCCGTTCAGCACCCTCAGCCCTGCCAGCAGGTCCGCCACCATCTGCTCGAACGTCTGCCCGTCCGCCAACTTCGCCTTGACAATCTCCCCCTCATCCCAGAGAGACGGGAGTTCCGTATTCTTCAGATCCGCAAAACCTAAAGTAGCCATCTTTCCGCTCCTTTCCTAAGTATTTCCGTTTATTTCCCAATCCGTTGTTGTCCCAATCCGTTTGCTACGCCTCAGTAATCGCCGGACAGATGAACACCACCGCCGCCGACCGCACCCGTCCCACCTTGTGCGACGTACTCCCGGCCGCGTCCGCCAGCGCCCCCGCCGTGTCACTCTGATACAACACGTCCCCCGGCGTTGCCCCGCTGAACCCGGTCACCCGTCCCCAGGTCACCACGTCCACCCGGTCACCCGCCGCGAAACTCGTCTTCCCCTCCGGCCCGCTGACCACGACCCCGATCACGTAAGTCGTCCCGGCCGCGCTTGCGTCCGCTTCCTCCACGTCCCCATCACTCGCCATATACACCGAATCGCCCGCCGCCAGCGCTCCACCCGCATCATACCGCTCGATGACCGCGCCCGGCAGAGGCCGCACATCCGCAACAGTAACACTGATATCAGCCATCTCCATTACCTCCTGAAATCTGATAGTGACCCACGTCACATAACTTGTATTATCGAACCTAACCTACAGACCAAACCGCCTCTTAATTGCCTCAAGATCGGCCTGGCCACCCTTTCCCTTGCCGCCCTTCCCCGCGTTGATGTCCAGCTGCTGGCTACCTTCTTGCTTCAGCAAATACGGCTTATCCTTCGCCAGCCCCTTCAATGCCTTCTCTACCCCCGCCACTTCCCCGTCCTCGCCGATCTCGACACCTGACAGATCGGCCAACTGATACGCCACCTCCGGATCAATGAAACCCGCCTTCGCCGCCGCTCGGTCCACTGCCGTCCTCAGCAAGACGTCGTTGACCATAGCCTCAGCCTCTTCCTGCGCCTGCTGAGCCGCTACTAACTGCCTCTCCAGACGCTCCTTGTCGGACAACTCCGCGTCCTTGCGCTTTTGCTCCGCTTCCTCGAACGCCTTCAACTTCTTGCGCCGCTCCGCAGCCTCCGCATTCGCCTTCTTCAGCGCCGCCCTGACTCGCGTTAATTCCGCCTGCGCCTCCTCCGGCGTCACCGTCAACTGACCCTCTTCCGACGCTCCCTCCGGCCTCTCGCCTTCGGTCCCTTCCGTCCCTTCAGGCTTCTCGCCTTCCGTTCCTTTCTCGGACATCCCGTCCTTCTTTCCCTCTGCCATCTCGGCACCTCCCATCAAGATTATGACGTTTCACGATCGGGCTCTCGCCCGTCAACTCCAAATCAGCCTCGCGGCCGCCGCTCCCCCGCGATTCTGTACACACTCTCCGGCGCCACCTCCCCCATCCTCCCGTACAACCGCACCAATGCCCGCGCCGCCTTCTTCTTTGCCGCCGCTGGCACACCCTTCAACCGCGCGATCCCCCGCCCCCCGGCCGCCGCGTGCACCGCATTCCGGTTAGTCTCCCCGCTCGGTTCCTTTACCGGCAAATGACACAAATCCTTCACCTTCTTCTTCCCCTTCGGGTTCAAATCAATCAGACAAGCACTGCAATACCTCTCCGCCGTCTCCCACCGCCCCGCACTCCCATCCCACGCCCGATCCACCCATCCTTTCGGAAGTTTATCAGCCATCACTCACCTCCCATTCCGCTGCAGCAGTATCCACAGCCTCTATCTCACGCATCCGCTGCCAATACTGCTCCTCAGTACAACGACAATATCTGCCGACGGTTACCATCGCCTCTGCCATTGCAAAATCGTTCGTCTTTGCTGCCCCCGTTTCTCCAATCAGATATATCATTTACCTTTACCACCCTCCGGCCCCAAGTGCTTCCACCAGCGCCGAGTTCCGGCACAGGTGGCGGGCATCCCACAGCGTCATTCCGGTAGCCCCAGCGCCGTAGCAGATTTGAATCCAGCCAGTCATCTCAGCGGGAGTCTTGGGCTTGGTAGGATCGAACCAAACCACGGCGAGACGCGGGATGATGCGACCCGGAAAGTAACCGGTAGCATCCCACTCCGCCAGCATCCGGCGCAACGCGGCCTCGTTGGGCGCGTATGCCATTGGCGTTACGTAGTCAACGTACCCATCATCGAGCCAATCGTGCCACCTTTGGCCCCACCACTCCACAGCGAAGTTGTGGTCGGCGCTAGGACTGGCCGCGACCAAAATATCCGACCGGACCGCCTTCACCGCGTCGTACACACCTTGGACGGTCTTTGAGATTTCGTCGGCGGAAAGGTTGGCTTTCTTGATCCAGGATCCGCTCCACCTGGTACGGTCCAGCAAGATACCATCCACGTCGTAGTTCGTCACGATCTCCCTGGCCGCATTGGCCACGTATTCCCGTGCCGCCAGGAGCGTGAAGTCTAGCCAGTCGTCCGTCACCTGGGGATGATTCAGGCGCGCGTTCCATTCCGGATGACTGGGCCAGCCCAAGCGCGCCCCGACCAGGAGCGCATATACTTGCATCCCACGCCGCCGCGCCTCGGGCCCAACAAAGTTGAGCCTGCCGAGGTATTCCGTGTTTGTGTTCACGGAATAATAGACTGCGTTGGCTCCTGCCCGCTCCATACAGGCCAGCGTTTTACCACACTCCGCCGCATCAGAGCAGCTGCCAGCCTGAACACGGACACCTCGCATCCACTTGGGCAGGGGAGGCTCCTCGGGAATGGCCACTGTCACGGTGTAGGCTGGCAGCGTGGCCGTAAAGGCCAGCGACGGTACCACTGTGGCAGGGATGGTAAGTATCACTTCCTGCGCCGGTACTTCTATGGGCGGCATCTTGATTTCAACCTCTCGTTCTGGAACAGTGACTTTGACATCCATTTCATTCCTCCTGTTCAGCCACCCAATCTAACCTCCCACCCCACTGGCCGGATGAATCTCCCTCTCCAACTCCTCCCGCAACTCTCGCAGCTCATCTCGCAGCCCCCGCACCTCCGCCGAATCCCCCGCCCTCCGCCGGATATCCGGCGCTGCTCCCAACCCCACCAACTCCGCCTTCACCGCGTCAATCTGCTCCTGCAGTGCCGCCCTCCTCGCCATCTCCGCCTCCGCCACCGCCCGCATCCGCTCCGTCAAATCATCCCCCGCCTCTTCCGCCGTCACCAACGTTACACTCGTCCTGCAATACCAGTGGAACGGTGACCACTCCAATTCATCTGCAAAGCGCGGCGTCCCCGTCAATCTGAACTTCCCGTTCAACCTCACGACCTGCCCGTGCACCCGCAGGCAGCAGTCAGTCGTCCGCTCATCAATCGCTGCCACCGCCTGCTTCATCCACTCAAATCCTGCCGCCGTCGCCGTCTGCACCGTCCCCCGCCACCCGCCCATCGCTACCGCCGCCAACCACCGCGTCCCCTCCCGCACCACCGGCCCTGGCTGCAACACCCCTCCCCGCAACTCATCCCCGATGATCAACTCCACCCCGCCCTCCGTGGCCACCACTCCCCGCACCACTGCCACCTGCCGGTCCACTTCTCCCAGCCACGCTCCCAGCGCCGCCGTCAAATCCGGCACCACCGGCCCCGGCCCTACCTCAATCCCCCGCGCCTCCAACTCCGCCCGCGCCTGCACCCGCCCCAACTCCGCCGCCTGCCCCAACGTCTCCACTGCCACCGAGGTTACCTCCCGCCGCAACCCTCCCAGCACCTCCTCCACCTCGAACCGCAGCAACACCCCCTGGCGCCGGAACACGTCCCGCAACCCCCGGTAAGCATTCCGATATGCCCCCAACACCCGCCCCCGGGGATGCTCCCGCGTCCCCAGCCGCCCGAACAACTGGTAAAGTTCCCGCGACGTCCGGACTGCCGCCCGGACCGAAGTCACCCGTGGATCAGCCATCACCTTTCCCACCAGGTCACATAATCCATCTTATCACCCCTACCCCTCCTCCCCCCCCATCGCCCCCAACCCCACCTTCGCCATCTCCCGCATCGCCACCCGCGCCTGGTATTCGTCCGTCCCCTGCATCTCCTCGATCTGATCCTGGCTATATCCCACCTCCGCCCACGCCACCTCCAGCGGAATCCGCAACTTCTCCACCTTCAACCCAATCGTCTCAATCTGCTTTTTCTCGTCCCGCGTCTCCGCCGGTGACCATTGCGTCTCCACCAGCGCTTCCTCATCCAGTCCGGCGTTCCCGAACACATTTGCCTGCCGGCGCGCTAAATACACCGCATCTTCCCACGAATTCCCAAACCGCGTCTGCCTCCCTCGCACCTTCGCTAGCAGCGGCCCTTCCTGCTGCTTCAATGTCCCCTCTGCCGCCACCTGCCGCGTTACCCGGAACCGGCCTGCCGGCGTATCCGTCACCTGCGCCAGCTTCATAATCCACGAATCCAACGCCTCCAACATCGGCCGCAAGTCCGCCGCCTCCAGCGGGTCCACCCCTCCCTCATTCGGCACCGCGATCCAACACCCCGGCGAAATCTGCAGATAATTCCCCCCATCGCTCTCTGGCGGCTTCCCGTCCGTCGTCGGAATAAACCCCCTGGCCACCAGCACCCGGAATCCACACGCATCCGCTGCCGCCAGGATGTCGAGGGCCGTCTTGTTGATCACATCCTGCAACGGTATCGCGTCCCACAACTCCGTCCTCAAACCCGGATTCCGAAAATGCACCACCGGGATTCCCAGCTCCCGCCCCGCCCCATCCCTCCACGTCAGCGGCCACACTCCATCCTCCTCCGCGTACTCCTTCCACCCCGCCTGGTTCCCGCCCCGCGTCGCCAGCACGTACTTCTCTATCCGCTCCGGGTAGTAAACCGTCATCCGCTGCTGCGTCCGCCGCTTCCCCTGGCTATCCGTCACCGACTCCGTCCATCGCTTACTTGCGCGCAGCATCGGCTGCGATGGATCATCATTCGGATAAAACGCCTTACATCCGAATCCCGTCCCCCTCACCTGCGCATCCGTATACCGGGGATGCGGGATGAATCGCGGCCGCCCCGCCTCCCCATCCCAATCCACCATCACAAAAAACTCCCCGTCTCGCACCGCCCCCTCGTGCACCACCTGCTGCACCTCATCCATCCGGTTCCCCTGCCACCATTGCCACGCCACCCCCGCCAGCTCCTCATCCGTACTCTTGAAACCCGATACCAGCAGTCTCTCCACCACCGCACTCACCACCATCCTGCAATAATTCACCGCGAAACGCCCATCATCGCTGAACCCCAAAAACTTCTTCTCCCGCTCCGTCAGCGGCACGTCATGATCACCATCAAAGTAATCCTGCGCCAGCACCACATTCTTCTGCCGCGTCCTCTCCTCCCCCGCCAGCCAGTTCAAATATGCCAGTTCAGCCGCGATGCCCATCCAACACTCCTAATATGCAAACACGTAAGCCCGACCCGGCCTGGCCGTCTCCATCAACCCGTACCGCAATGCATCATACGCGTCATCCCCGCCCACCCCATCCTCATCCGCATCTACCTTCATCACATCTTCCGGTCGGTGCGGATCGTGTTGCAACTGCGGCAAACACTCAACCAACCGTGCACACCGGTCGAACACACACAGCCGAGGTCGAACTCCCGCCTCCACGTCGCCCAGCAATTCCAGCACCCGCGCCGCCCCGTTGATCCGGTCCATATTCGCCCGCGAAAGATGTATACCCTCCACCTCGTACTGCTGCGCGATAGATAACTCCGTCTTCCCCGACTTCGCAAACACATCACTCCCCGCCACGAAAGTCCACAAATCCGGCACCTTGAACCCATTCCGCTCCAACATCGCCCGGATCGCCGCCGCGTGCCTCGGCACCAACCAACCCCGCGCCGCGTGCTCGTCCACCACGTACATCATCCCGTCCCCATCCTCCGCCAGCAAATACACCACGTTCCAGTGCACGAAACCATAATCCATCGCGCACCACACCCGCCAGCCTCGCGGCACCCTGCGCGACTCCACCACGTGCACGTCCCGCCGCCACGTCGTGAAAAACTGCCCCGCCGCGATGTCCCAATCCCCATACCGCCACGCTCGCCGCTGCCACCCCGTCAACTCCTCCAACGTTGTACGATAATCACGGTTAACAAACCTGTTATCGTCAACCGTCGCGGGCACAAACCGCGTATCCACCTCCCGCCCCGCCTCAAACGGCTCCACAAACAATCTCTTATACCAGACGTGCCCCACCCCCCCCGGATTCGTACTGCTGTAAATCCGTGGCCTCCAATCCGCCTTACTCGTCCGCGCGCACGTCCGGATCGCCCGGTACTTACTCGCCGTCAACGTCGTCGCCTCCTCCACCGCGATCACGTCGTATTCCAACCCCAGGTACGCATCAATATCCGCTTCATTCCTGAAGTGCCCCAGAAAAATCCGGCTTCCATTCGGGAATGTCAATACCCCCTCCACCCGGTTATACTTGTGCGGTAGTGCGAATAACGTCCGCTGCCGCATATCCTCGAAACTCTCCCGCACCGCCTTTCCCACCTTCCGCAACAGCAAACACTTCAACCCCTCCCGCCGCTGACAATCATCCGCCGCCACCTGCATCATAATTCCGTGACTCTTCCCCCCGCCCCGTGCCCCGCCCAACCCCACCTGCGTCGGCCCATCCGCCTCATCACACGCCCTGGCCGCCGCGTGAAACGCCAACTGCTTCGGCTGCGCCGCGTACCCCGCCACCCGGAACCGCCGCACCTGATTAGCAGGACACCCCGCCGCCCGGGCCTGCGCCATAAACCGCTCAATCGGCGTCATCCCCTCCACCATCGCCGTACGCTCTGTCCAACGCCCTCTCGAACCCTCGCCCCACCAAATCCCGCAGCGACTCCCCCTCCTCCTGCAACATCACCCCCACGCTCTCCTCCCACACCCCCGCCCGCTGGTAGTACAACTTCCGGTCCGTCGCCGACCCCTCCTCATTCACCGCCGCCCAATACGTCCGCTCGTCCACCTCCGCCAGCCGCATCCCCCGCATCCGCATCACCTGCAACAACTCCGCCCACTGCCGGATCTCCGGCCGCCGCGCCTCCCACCCGTAAGTCGTCGCCCTGGCCACCCCCATCAACCGCGCGAACTCCTCCCGCGTCTCCACCTCCCCCCGGTCATCCTTCGCCAGCGACAACCACACCGCCAACATCGCGTCCCGGTACCGCACCCCCCGCGCCTTCAGGAACAAATACCCCTCCAGCCAGGCCGGAGATGCCTCCTCCTTCATCCACCGCAACAACTCCGCCAGCAACACCCGCTCCCTCGCTGGCGCAATTTCCTCAAACAACTCCGCCTGCTGTACCATCTCATCCTTCTTACTCATCACGCGATAATATGCATTATCATATCACACCTGCGCCAGCCACCCGCAGCAACCGCATCCCGTGCACTGCCCGCGCCGCGCTCCATTCCGTCGGCTTCGCGTACCGGCTTCCTACCAATGACTTCTCCTCTCCGTCAAACGGATCCACCATCACCACGTCATCCATTGCCGGTGAAACAGCGACCACCACCGCGAAATGCTGGTTACCCTTTTGAGGCGGCCGCGAATCCCACACATCCCACACCAGCTCGATAATCGTCGGTCCGCGCACCGCCACCTCCACCGCCAATCGCGAGATGTTTGCCGGCACTACCCGCCAGTGCTGGTACCCATCCCACCGCAAAAGCGAAAACGCGCGCGGAATCCGTGCCGGCTTCGAGAGCAGCGCTCCCTTGAATGCCTCGACCTCGCGCAACTTCGTCGCCACCTCCAGCGGCGTTACCTCCGGGTATACCTGGCTTGCCACCATCGCCACGGCACACACCAGGCACCCATCCTCCGCAAATGTCTTCCCGCCCGCGTAAACCTCCCGTGCCCACCGCGGATCATTCTGCGAAAACCGCGCCATTCCCTCCGCCTTCGGCACCAGCTGTGCCCTGATCCGCCCCACCGCGGCCTCGATTACCCGCAAGTCGTCCAGGATTTGCCCCCACTCATCGCTCATTTGTTCGCTCCAACCAATGCGGCTATCCCCGACCCCACAATTTGCAACACCGCCAGTGCACCGGCCACCAATCCCAGCCGCTCCTTATTCCGTGCATTATCCTGCTCGAGACTGCGGATCCGCTCCTCCTGCTCATTCTGCTCCTGGCGGAATTCCGCCAACCTCTCCAGCACGGTGTCGAGCTTGGCATCAATTAGAGCCAGCGTGATTGTACGGCTCCCCTCACCAGTCATATCCCGCCCCGCTACTTGCCGTTGAAGGCCTTATGCGCCACCTGCGACCCCGCCCAGGTCACAAACCCCAACGCCACTGCCTGCCAGTACGGCTGCAGCACCGCCCACACCTCCGCTGGTACAAACTGCAACGCCACCTCCGCGACCAACGGCAGCCCCAGGCTCGCACCGAAGACCAGCCACCATTTCGCATCCGGCGAAAGCTGCTGGAAAAAAGAAAAGTGCTCGAACAGAAACGCGAGCACCGCCCCCACCCCCACCCCGGACGCCAACATCGTAACGATCTCGACCAAACCAGGAACCTCTTCGATCATCTCACACCTCCTATTAAATATAGAAACACAAAACGGCGCACCCTCCCCCGAAGGAGAAAAGTGCGCCGTGGATTACCAGGGCCCTATTCTATTGTCAGACGCCTCTACTATACTACACTTTTACCTCCCTGTCAAGAACCTCGAACCTTCCGGCACAAACAAAAAGACCCTTCGGGTTTTCCGCAACCCGAAGGGTCTGCTTACCTATCAAACTAACTTACTCATCTTCCTCCAACAGCAGCAGATCAATTTGAAGCAACGTCCTTCGCACCAACACCTCCAAGTGCTGCGGTCCCGCGGTTCCTGGACCATAACAACGATGCTGGACATCGAGTACGATTGACTCAAACAGTTCCTCGACCTCTTCCATTCTTGTCACCCCTGCCATCCTCGCCAACAAATCGTCGGTCATTTGCACACCTCCCAACCTTCCTTTTCCACCCGCCTCAACCAATATCCGTCGCGCTGCTCGTAGTATCCCGTCGTGATTTCCATCCCAAACTGAATGACCGCGCCGACGGCGCCGGTCATCGGGTCTACGCAGATATGCAGCTTTTCCAGATCCGAACCACCGCACCAAGTCATTGACCCCGCACATTTACCCGCAAGCAACGCCTGGTAAATGCGCTCGGTCTCGCCATTATGTTTAGCAGCGTGATCACGGATCGTCAGACCCGCTTGTATCTCCGCCCGGTTGCCCATCGTCTCCGCTGCCCGCCTGGCTCCGGCGGAGCCGGAGGCAGGTGACACAGCGTGACGTGGCGTGACGAGCGAGGCGCACATCAACAATCCCATCAGCCCCACCGCTATTATGCAAGCCCCCATAGCCAGAAACGTTCCGATCCCTCCTCGACCTCCTGATAATGCTGTCATTACTCCTCCTCCCCCGCCACCAATAACTCCACATCCAGCGGGTCCACGTACCACAGCTTCCCGAACCGCTTCTCCGCCGCGACCTGGCCCTCTGCCGCCCACCGCCGGATGGTGGAGACAGGCACCCCCGTCGCCTCCGCCACCTCCCGAATCGGCCTCATCCGCTCTTCCGGCGTCGGCTCCCACTGCGCCACCTCATCCGCCGCCGCCTGGATCTCCGCCAACTCCGCCTGCCCCTTAGCCGCGAACTCCGCCGCCAACCCCCGGTACCTCGCCACCGCCGCGAGGTACCGGGCTTGCCGCTCCTCCTCCGGCCCGAGGTGATCAAGATTAACGAGAACCTTCACGCCAACCCCTCCTCCTGCCACACAATCTCCTGCTCCTGCTCAGCCTCCCACTCAGCCGCGCAGGCCGGGCACACGTCCCCATCGCCCGTCTCGATCCAACCCTCCTCCGCCAGATCGAACTCTTCACCACATCCTGAGCATTCAACATTCGGTCCCATTTCCTTCTCCTTTATACAATATTTATGTTCAACCTGTCCCCGAGCTTTTCCCGGAGATACTCGTAAATATGCACGTACCGCCCAGCAACTTTCGTCACTGAGTGATGAAGATCATATTCTGTGGTGAATATTTCAGCTCTCACGACCCGCCACGTCTTGACCGTCGCCTCGCATTTATCAAGCGTCGGGTGGTTACTACCCCGACGCGACCATTTTACTTGTTTGTTAATTTCCAGCATTACGACCGCACTGCCTGCACAACGCCGCAATGTCGTTTCTACGCTGCCACTCGCCTGAGCGTCCGCATATAGTTGCGCCCGTTCCGGCGTGTCGGTAACATACAGACCGAGAAAACTATTACTCTTGCCGTCAAGCAATTTGTTTATTTTCCCAATCCGCGTTCCGTGATAAACAATCATCTCTTTCCCCTTTCCTCTTAGCTATCACCGCCCAACTATCTATATTATAGTTGATAATCGCCCGCTTGTCAAGCATTTGCCCACTTTTGTTTCACACCGAAACGCTTTTCTCCCCTTTCCCCACTCGTTGAGATCAACCGATAATCGCTATTATCCGACCTACCCCTATAACTCCACATCCTCATCCCGCCGCCGAGGCGGAATGATCACCCCCGCCCCCCCAGCACCCCCGCCCGGCAGAAACATCTGCTGGACCGTCGGCACAGGTGCACGCTCCTTCATCCGTCGCGTCGTCATCACCCGGACGTCCGCCGCCTTATACGCCGCCTTGCTTACCGCCTCGATCCCCTCCGCCAGCCCGGCCACGTGCCCCCTCGCCTCCATCCTCCCCAGCGAATACCCGGCCAGCCCCACCAGCGGGACCACCACCGTCGCCACCCCTGCCCACCACCGCAACGCCGTCACATCGGCCTGGCCCACAGTATACACCAGCCCCCCCACTACCGCCAGCACGACCACCAGCGCCGCCATCCCCAACAACATCCGCTCCCTTGCACTCATAATCGCCTCCTTGCCTGCCCACCTCGCATATACACACACCCGCCCCCGCTACCGGCCTGGCCACCAGCACGTATATGCTCGACGGCCGGGCAGGCAGTTAACCCAACAACGGAACATCAATAATCTGACCTGGTCGCGTCCCCTCGCTCTCCGCAAATACCTTCGGCACTACCTCCGCCAACCCTACCCCCAGTTCCTCCAGCACCTCGAACTGCTCCCGGCACAAATGCAACAACCGCTCAGCCCGGGTGGACCCCGGTCGCCCCAACCCCGCCCGCTCCAACGCCCGCTGCAACCTCGGCCGCCCCTCCCCCCGCCACGCCCCCGCCAACCCGTATGCCAACTCCTCACCGGAGTACCGCCACTGCACCGTCGGCTCCTGTCCCACGTCCTCCGGCTCAAACCCCGGCCACTCCGCCAACTCAGTCGGCTGCCGCTCCGCCTCGTCCAGATCACGCTCATCCACCAACACCAACTGCGTCCGGTGGATCGTATTGCCAATCGCGTAAGCATCCCCCGCCCCCATCAGCCGGTCCGCTCGCGGCACCGGCGCCCCCACGATCACCTCGCTCGCCTTCGCGTCCAGCACCTTCAATGCCACCCGCCCGGGCAAATTCCGCTTTACCGCCTCGTCCCCGAACGTCTTCACCGTCGGATGCTGCGTCGCCAGCAAACAATGCACCCGCGCCGCCCGCCCCCGGCCCACGATCCGCCGCAACAACTCCGCCACCACCGCATCCCCCGTGAACTCCTGGAACTCGTCGAACAGGACCACCAGCCGGGGGAACCGCCGCGCCGCCTTCTCCCCGTCGCTCACAATAACGCGATACCGCCGCTGCAACTCCCCGTGCACCCACCCCAGCGCCTCCCGCGCCATAGCCACCTCCGTCACCAGTGGCCCCATCACCCCGGGCAAATTCACCAGCGGCCCCAACCCCGCCCCCATCTTCCCATCCACCAACACCAGCCGCGCAGATGGATCCCACGACAACTGCAACCCGGCCGACAACAGCGCCACCGTCTTGCCGCTTCCCGTCGTCCCCCCCAACAACCACGACGGCGTCTCGTCACTCAGACTCGCCACCACCGTCTGCCCCACCTCATTCACACCCAACACCCACCGCCCGTCCCCCTTCGGCTGCCGGCACACCGACCGCAGCCGCACGCTCGCCTGCGCCAGCTCGGTCGGCCAGGGCGCTTCGATCCGGATAGTCCGGCCATCCAGATACACCGACGGGTCACCCGTGAAATGCCAGCCAATGAACTGCCTGGCCATCGCCGCATTATCCGACGCCAGCGCCCGGAACAACGTCCCCGTCGCCAGACCCGCATACAGCCGCACCGCCCCGGCCCGAGGCCCTGCTACCGTCTCCACCCGGAACACTTGCACCGGCTCACCCTTCGTCAGCACCCCCATCCCCGCGATCTGTACCAGCCCCTGGGCAGTTTGCACCAACAACTCCGCCCGCTCATCGTCCATCGCTCCCCCTAATCCCCGACAGAGAAGACGGGAACATAATACGTCCCCTTCTTCTCCCCCCGCCTCTCCAGCAACCCCAACTGCACCAGGTGCACCATATCCCGCCGGATCGTCTCCGTATGCCAAAAGCACACCTTGCGGACATCCCCGTTCGTCACCCCACTCCATGCATAAGCCAAAGCCAATATCTGCCTCTGCCGCTCAGTCAAAACCGGAGCAAATCCATCCTGTGGAGATGGAGACGAAGACGGAGATGGAGGCGGACCATCCAGCAAACCAGGATGCCTCACCACCCACCACCACTCCCGCAACCGCACCGCCAGATCCGCCGCCTCCCACGCATCAGTCAGCACGCACCCCAACTCCACAACCGCCTCGACCAAGTTCATCATTTGAGCACCTCCACTTTTGTGCTATACTCCTGCCAGAGCGGGACAAGGTGAGCACCTCCTGCCCGCCCTGCGCCCGGGGCCCTACCCCGGGCGCTCACCTTATACTGTACCGATAATTGTCATTATCAGACCTGTCCCCATCTCCCCACCCCCACGCTACCAGTTCGCCGCTAAAAATCAAAAATCGCTTACAGATACCATAAGACCTTGAACACCATCACTTCCTGCACCCTACGCTACCGTATCCGCTACCGTACCGCCACCGGTACGCTACCGTACTCCGCTACCGTACCGCTACCGTACCCCACGCCCCACAACCCCCCTCTTTTCCACTCCGCCCCAATCCCCTATCCCTCCCCCGGCGCCTCCCCCGGCGCCTCCACCTCCCCCGCCTCCGCCGCCTCCAGTTGCGGCACCAGCAAATACTCCACCAGCGCCGACACGTTAGCACTCCGGCCATCCGGCGCCACCAACCCCCACCTTTTCGCCAACTCCCGCAACCGCCCCGGCACACTCCCATCCCCAAACGTCACCCCCACCCGTCGCCCCCGCCGCCGTTTCTCGGATGGCCGCACCGGCGTCCTACGTCCCCCCGCCGCTGGCCGCTTGGCCAGCACTGTCGGCGTCCTCACCAACCCCAACTCCTCCACCGGCTCGTTGCCCATATCCCCAAACGGATCTTGCCGCCTCTTCTCATCCTGTCCGTGTCGCATCCAGCACCCCCCACGTCACCGCCGCATACTCCTTCGCCGCCCGGCTCCCCGGCCCGTGCTCGAAAATCGTCGCCCCCACCGCCGGACACTCCCGCAACACCGCCGCCCGGTGCATCGGCTCCCACACAATCTCCTCTCCAAACGCCTCCTGCAACCGCTCCAAATTCGCCTGGCTCTCCCTGGTCACCTCATCGAAAAACGTCGGCAGAATCCGCACCACCGGAGCCACAGGCCGCCGCAACGCCTTCAACGTCCTGAGCACCTCCGCCACCCCCTCTAAACTCAGGTAATCCACCGCCGAGGGGATGATCAACATATCCGCCGCAAACAGCGCATTCTCCTGCAATCCTCCGGCCGAAGGGGCTGTATCCAGCACCAGGTAATGCAGCCGGTTGCCATCCACCCGCTCCGTCAAAATCGCCCCCACCGTCTCCACCCCCTGCCGCTCCATCACCATCACCGACTCAGCCGTCCTCGTCCGCTTACTCCCCGGCAACAACCACAACCCAGCCCGCCCCGTCGTCCGCACCACGTCCCGCACCGGCGATCCATTTACCAATAACCTGAACACCCCATCCTCCCGTTCCATCCCCAGGTGCGATGCACACTGTCCCTGCGGATCCAGGTCCACCAGCAGCGTATCATTATTCTTAAGCGCCAGCCCGTGCGCCAGCGTGACCGCCGTCGTCGTCTTCCCCACTCCACCCTTCTGGTTCGCCACTGTGATGATGACCATCGCGCCTCCTTTCTTAAAAGTGGATACCTCTTACTCTTGCCCTTCTTCTTTTCTTTTATTACCCCCCCCCGTAGGTGCAAATCACCGCGTCACGAGATGATTTACATTGATAATGCGGTGATATGCTTGTGCAAATCATCTCGTCACGCAATGATATGCTCGTGCAAATCACCTGTTATATCATCAAAAAAAATCTATGTGGTGTATCGCTTGTGCAAATCATCTCGTCACGCGGTGATTTCATCTCGTCACGCGGTGATTTCATCTCGTCACGCGGTGATTTCATCTCGTCACGCGGTGATTTACACCGAAAACACATTTACCCGACAAAGTCCCACTCCTGTGCATCGAACCCGTGCTCGGTCAACCACCGGTCGTGCTGCACCTGCAACCGTGCAGCCAACCGTGCTACCTGATCTGGCCGCAACAACCCCAGGCCGGTCCGCACATTGATCCAATATGTCGTACACCGCTGCTGACCCCGTTTCTCCACCGTCGCCACCCTCTCCGCCGTCAACCGCTCGAATGCTCCAGGATGATGATGCCACCCATCGCCATTCCGCCGCCTCATCCCCACCAGCGCCTGCCGCCCGCACGGCACCTGCTCCGCCAGTGCCGGCGCCGTCCACCGCTGCACCGGCGTCCAATCCGTCTTCTTCTTCCGCTTGTCTGCCTTCCGCACAATCTCCCACACCCGCCACCCCACCCGCCCCAAAAGCGGTGCCCAAAACCGGCACTCGTATTCACTCACCGGAAACCACCCCGCCTCGCGCACATCGAACTCCGGCACCACAAACCCCGCCTCCACGACCGCCACCGCTTCCGATGTCGAGGCCCCCTCCGTGGACGAAGGCCCAGGGGAGAGATCCCCTTGCTCTCCTCCCCTCGCAGAGGAGGGGCTGGGGGAGAGGTCATCCTCCACCACAAATTGCACCTCCACCGCCTGCCCCGTCAACCGCGCCAGCGTCCGCCTGATCGTCGCCTCCAACCGGCTCTCAAGCCAGTCTTTCGCATACTCGCTCTTGACCGCGACGACGAACTTACCACCCTCGCACTCCACACACCTGGAACCCCGCAACCAGGTGTCGAATGTGGCTTGCGTCATCTGCAATGAGAACTCGCCCAGCGCAGTTTGCCACAGTGCATTGAAATCCATAATAAAATGTCCACTTTGTCAGGCTAAGCATTCAGAGAATGAGAGATGGAGCAGACGACATTGTATACCAATTCTGTCTGCTGTCTGCTTTCTCCTATCTTTCCTATCGCTATGCGAAAACTCAACTATTTCCCGACTTCAGCCCCTTCCATCCCCCGTCCAGCAGCCGGGCATCCCCAATCTCAATCACCCCAGGCCGTACATCAAACTGCCGCTTAGCCAAATATGTCCGTACTTGCTCCATCACCTCCATCACCTTCTTGTCGGCTGATTTCTTTCCATTGCTGCCCGGGCCAGACAACACAATATTGCCGCTCTGCATCCTCCTGGCCATACAAATATAACACACCAACACGTGATTACTATCATCAGGAGCGAAAGCCCGCACGTGCACCCCAATTCCCACCTGACTGATCCCTTCCTTGCTGACCCCTTCAATAATGTGCAAAACCTCCACCCGCACCACGTGCCCCTTCGGCAACTCCGCCAGCAATTCATCCAACTCTACAAACTGAATGACCATTCACTGCCTCCTAAACTCGCTCATCATCCCTCCTTGCTTCTCTCCAATTCAGCCAACTCATCGAGCGCCTCCAGCAGCACCCCTACACCCGCTCCGCATTCTCTGGTGGCACCCGAATCTCGCCCCATTTCGTGTCCCGCCTCGGACACCAGTACGGCAGATCCTCCGCCACCAACACCGGCTCCATCTCCACCATCACCACGTGCACCGGCCGGATCATATTGCCACCAACCGTCACCCACCACCCATCCTTCCCCGGCCCATCGGACAACGAACAAAACACAACCGTATCCACATACCTCTCCCCACCGGCATCCTCATCCTCCGCTATCACGCCGTAGGTGACCTTATAGTACCGGAACGGCCAAAACACCTTACTCTCCGCCTGCTCCCGCAATGCCTCCCTCTCCTCATCCGCCGCCACCAGCCGCTTCTCAAGCTCCTCCAGCGCTTGGCCAAACTCGTCATCGGACAAAAATTTCCGAATCCGGAGGCCAGTATCCTGTATCTCCCTCCACTCCGCCCAGGATGCCGCCGCCCGCACTTTATTCAACAGCATCTTCCGTCGCTCCTCCCGCTCCTCCACCCCCCGCCGCGTCTCCTCCGCCTCCCTCTCCGCGATTCGCGCCCTGGCCGCCTCCAACACCCGCCGTACATCCTCGAAATCCATTAACTGATACTTTTTAATCTCTCTCCTCTCCAATTGTCGAATCTCATAATCAGACTGGCATTCCTCCAGCTTCGGCACGATCAACACCCGCTCCTTCTCCCGCTTCTCGTGCCACCGATCCACTTTCTCGATCCAATCCAATACCTTCACCCTGGCCCCTTTCGGATAGAGTCCCGTGTATTCCCGGCCACGATAATGCAGCCTGACGGTTCCCACCCCCAATTCCGCTCCCAGCTCCTCGAGCACCTCCTCGCTCAGCTCCGCCACCCATCGCTCTCGCATCTCAGCGATCAATTGCGCCTCCTTCTCCCGCCCCCGCTCGACCCGCGCCTCCTCCTTCACCCGCACCTGCTCCCTCAAAGCCTCAATCGCATTCATCGCTTACCTCCGCCCGACTCATCGTGTATTTCCCCATCCGTGGTAATCCCCCGCTCCAACTCAGCCAACTCATCGAGCGCCTCCAGCAGCACCCCTACGTCGTTGGCCTTACACTCAACGAAATCCCGCACCGCCTCCGCCATCCGCTCCAACACCCGCATCCGCTCCACCTCCGCCCGGACCGGAGCCGCAAGCACATCCCGCGCCTGCTCCCGCGTCACAGCATCAGGCGCATGTTCAGCCAGATGCTCCAACACACCCCCTGCCCTCACCAACGCCGCCCGAAAAACCTCATTCCCTGGCATCGTCAAACAACTCCTTCCATCGCACCGACAACGTCGCCTTCAACCACGCCAACTCCTCCCTCATCGCAGTCGCCTCCTCATACACCGTCCCCCAATCCCCCTCATTCCACGCCTGCACCCGGATCACCCGCCGCCGGTCATCCACCTGCGACAACAACGCCAGCACATCCTCCAGCGTCCGCACCCGCTCCCACCCCTGGCACCTAGACGGCAAGCTCATCATCACTCCCCTCCGCCTTCCGCGCCTGCCGCACCATGCGCACCACGCCGTCCAACCTGTAGGCCAGCACCACCGTCACCCCCCCGGCCCCGGCGATCACCCCCAACCCCACCACCGTCACCCAATCCCCATTCAACAACCGCCAGGCCGCGAACCCTAGCCAGATGCTGACCACCCCATACACATACGCCTGGATCCGCGACAACCGCCACGCCCACGGAAACCAATGCCCCACCGCCAGCACCAACGCCGCCAACAACGCCCCGGCCACCAACGTCCCCAACTCCCACCAAATCCCAGTGACAATCATTGGACGCAAACCTCCCCCTCGATGATATAATGACCTACAGAACCTCCAGCACCTTAACAACCACGTCACCGCCCGGCGCCTTCACCACCACTTCATCACCAGGTCGTCCCGTCACCAGTGCCCGCCCCACCGGACTCCCCGCGTTCAACTCCGCCAAATCATCCACCTGGTGCACCAACCGCCGCTCGAACCTCTGCCCATCGAGCGAAAACCGCACCGTCCGCCACAAATTCATTGCCCGGGCCACTTTACTCCTCACGTTTCACCCCCCACGCCTCACGTCCGATAATGAGCCTTATCAAGTCACCCAGTCACCCAATCACCCAGTCACCCAATCACCCTCACACCTGCCCCACCAACTCCCGCTCCAGGAACCGCTCACAAGGCAGCGGCCGCCCCGCCCTCACCGCCGCGCGACACTCCGCCCGATGCGTGCACCCCTCGCATTTCCCGTTCCCCGGCCGCTCCATCACCGGCTGCTGCACCTCCCCCCAATACGTCCGCAGCGCTCCCTCCCCCGCCATACCTATCACCTTCCCCCCCCCGCTTCCACCCCTTCCTCCGGCCCCTGATGAGTTGATTCGCCAGCACCACCGCCCTCACCGTCCATCCCAGGTACCCCGCCACCAGCTCACAGTTCCTACTCCCAAAGCCTAATACTACATCCCCCCGCAAAAACCGCCGCAGCGCCTCGTATGACATCCCCATCACCCGCGCGGCCGTCACCGTCGAGTGCCCCCGCCGCTGCATCTCCAGGATGATCACCTCATCCAACCCCCGACCAGCCATCAAAATAACTCCAACTGCCCGCCCGGTGCCCCGAACTCCCGCACCACCGCCTCCTCCATCAACTCGATCACCTCGCGCATAGACTGAAGTCTCGTCTTCAGCGACATCGTATACCGGTACGCATCCTCCGCACTCCGCGCAAACCGGTAACCCCCCGCCTCATCCGCGACAATCAAGTGACCCGCCTTCCGTAACTCCACAATCGCCGATCGCAACACCCGGTCCGAACACCTGATCATCCCGCACAACTCCTCACGGCTCAAAACGTGAGACGACCCCCGCCACCGCTGCAACGCGGCCAGCACCTCCGGCGCCACCTCGTGTATTCGATCCGTCCGCTGTGCCATGCGCACTACTCCCTACAGCGCCCACACTCACACTCCGGCACCTCCCCCGCGTCAACCGCCTCCAGGACCTCATGCGCCTTCCTCTCCAACTCCTCCCCCGCCAGGTCATTCCTCCGCAGCCACGCCACCCACAACTCCCCGTTAGCCCGCACCTTGTACACAATCAGCGCCCGGTCATACCCCCCGTAACGCATGTACATCTGCACCTGCGCCCGGTCCCGGCTGCGAGGCCCCTTGTCCCGGATGTTGTCCAGCGCGTCGTAATCCTCCACACTCTTGATCTCCAGGAGGTCTCCGTCCACCTCCCCGTCAATGTGCCCCCGGAACCGCTCATCGAACCCCGCCACCAACTCCCGCTGCTGATTCAACACCGGCACCCCCGCCGCCTCCAGCCGCTCGATCACGTCACGCTCGTGCAAATACCCCTCGTGACAATATCGTATCCCTCGATCCTTCGGCCGCCGCCGCCCTTTCGCCAGGTCGTTGTACAACTTTCGCGGACACTGCCCGATCGCACTCATCCCCAGGTAATCCCGCCCGTCGTCCCAATCATCCTTGATCGAGCTCTCCAACACCTGCTTCATCACTGCCGCTTTCATCCCGCCTCCTCCTATCCGTTATCCATTTATCCTACGTTGACACTGACCGGGCGGGGAGTCGAACCCCAGGGGACCATCAGTAGTGGCCACAGTCCCAGGCGCCCCTCGTCTCTCCGGCTCGCTCAACCGGAGGCCACACTTCACCGCTGCCACCCGCAGCCTACCCGGTCTCGATCAACGCCTCCACCTGCGCCCACAACGTGTCCGTTCTCTTCTCGTTGTGGTCCAGATAAATCTGCGTCGTCGCCAAACTCGAATGATTCAAAAAATCCTTCAACTTCTTCACGTCACCGCTCAGGTCGTACCGCAACATCGCCGCCGTGTGCCGCAACGTATGCGTGTGAATCCGCTTCCACTTCAACCCCGCCCGCCGCGCGCACTTTTTCACCACTCGATTTACGAACGATGACGAAAGTGGCCTACTCCCCGCCTCCTCCACACCCGGCAGCCGGGTGGCCACCCCACTCAGCGCCACAAAAATACAATCCTCCTCCCCCATCCCCTCCAGCCGCCCCGCCGCCTTCAAATATGCTGCAATCGCGTTGTATGCCGGTAGCGGCAACTCATCCGTCCGCTTCTTCCCCTTTCCCTCCCAGTCATACCACACCCGCCCCCCTTCCTGGCGGATATCCCCCCACCGCAGCGTCCGGATCTCACTTGACCGCCGCCCCGTGTACACATATGCCACAACCAGAGCATAATCCCGCAGCCCCACTACCGTGTTGCGCGGGATAGAATGCAAAAGAGCGCGCACCTCGTCCACACTGAGGTGCACACTCCTCCCGTAAGGCGAAACCTTCGCCCGCTCCACCCGCATCACCGGATTATACTCCATCAACGGAATCTCCCTTCCCGTCGCCGGGTCGGTGACTACATACTTATAGCAGCAGAAAGCGTAAAACGACGATAACGCTGCTAACCGCAAATTGATCGTCGTCTCCGCCAATCCCTGCTTCCGCATTGCCTGCTGCCACGCGATCACCTGCGCACCCCCAACCCGCCAGGGCCGCACCTGGCAAAACTCGAAAAACATCTGCACCGACGACTCATAAGCCCGCCGCGTATGTCTACTCCCCGACCTCGCCAGCTTCGTCTCAATCCACGCCGCCGCAGCCTCATCCCACCATCCCTGCAGCAACTCCTCCCGCCGCTGCTGGTCCCGCTCCTCGTGTGGACGACTCGCCAGACCCGCTCCCCTGGCCCATCCTACCGGCACCATCGGCACCGGCATCCTGGACCCCACCACAACCTGCTGCAATCCCATCTCGACCTCCCTTTTCCCCTTTCCCCTCGACGAATCTACTCAATCACTATCACTTGCCACGCTGTGCCCTTCGTGCCAGTCGCTGCGCCTTACGCTTCTTCCTATACCGCTTCGGCCGCCTTCGCCCGCGTTCTGCTTACTGGCACCCCCCGCCTCCTTCACAGGCAAACGCCGCAACCATTTAGGCAACTTCACTTTCTTCACTTTGGTAGACTCCTTCCTCAGCACTAGCCAGGAACTGCTTAACCTTGCGAATCACCAACGCTGCGGCCCGCCTGGTCCTTGCTTCATCCTCGAAGACTCCCATCGCGCTAAGGCACTGTGCCGCCCATAGGAGGTTCTGCGCATATGCGGGCAGTTCACTGCCCCACTTATCCTCAGGGTTTAGGAAAGCGATGAGACTCTTACCTTTAACCCACTTATCCGGTCGAGGTGCTTGTTTAGGCATAAACTTAATCTCCTTCCTCTATGGTAGTTAGTTTACACACAGCGGCATCCTCGTAGGCCTCCGCGCAAGACATAACCCACCCAGTCAGGCGGGAAAGTCCATAGCCTACATAACCCACAGCACACATCACGTGGGTGTCATCGAGGGGGCAGATGTACAACCACCCAGGGGGATTGCCGTTCGTGGATTGCTGGCAGTCGAATACCAGCCCTTCTGTGACGCAAGTTTCGAGCACCTCATAGGCTTTCTCTGTTGCTCCCTGGTGGTCTGTGCCAATATGAACGCTTGCGCGCGGTAGGGTATCAACGAATGGAGGAGCCTTCAACACTGTAAGTGTTTCCTGGTGGGTCGCTCCGCTCCCGCCCAGGCCCGCCAGGGCTACTAAGCCAACAGTTCCCACAATTGCACACAGGAACAAGGCTTTGAACAATCCCAGGAACCCTGAACTACCTGTCGCGTACGTCATCATCCTCTCCAGGTCACATAATCACACTTATCAGTCCTGCTACAACCCCTCCACCGGCTCCCCCCGCGCCTCTTCCCCCAGCGCCAGCTCCACCATCCGGCCGGTCACCACCCGACATTTACCCCGCCGCATTACCCACGCGATCCGGTCAAACACCCGGTTCCGAGAATATGGAACCGTGCACCGCACAATCGTATCCATCAGCCGCTGAGCTGATCCCGTCTGCTCCATCGCCTTCCTCCTCACACCCCGATCTTCTCCACCAGCACCTCGACCATAGCCCTGATCTCCCTTACTCCCTGGGCTATACTCTCCACCCACTCAATGGCATTGGCCAGGGAATCCACCGCAGAAAGAGGTCTTGGCCTATCCACCAATCTCTTCTTGTTTTGTGACGGTGCATCTGATGGTGGTATACCCGGCGGATTCAGGATATTCAGCAATCTCACCAACTCGTCATCCAGCCCAGCCAGGGCCTTCATCAATGTCAGATCCGTACCCTGATCAGTCACCCACTTTGCCTCCATCGCCTCCCTCCTCTCTCCAATATGATCAACGAGTACCCGCGTACTCACTCCTCACCCCCACATCCCCACACTCCTACGCCTCCGGCACCGGCACCGGCCCCACCAACACCACGCTATGCCGGAACACTTCCACCGGCTCCGCACCAAATCGCTGCACAAACAAACGCCGCGCCTCCTCCTCGGTCGTATCCGCAGAGAAGCCACGGTAATTCACATCCAACCGTCTATTCGACCGCGCACCGTCCACCTACTCCTTCCCCTCCTCCTCCATCAATACCGACAACTGCCCTATCGCCTGCGCCTCCGTGATCGACCCTATCCTGCGCGCCTGAGCCACAGTCGCTATATACTTCTGGCGGCTGACCTTCCCCGCTCTGTACGCCTCGGCCAATGACTGACTCCAGGTATCCATCCGGCACTCATTCGCCTGATCCATCGTCAGACTCCTCTGCCATTCCCGGCCCATAACTGGGATCGCTGTAAGCCTCGGCCCACATCTCGACGTCGCTCCTGCCAGCGGCCACCGCCCACGCCATCACCAACGCCCCCAGCGAAGCCCCGGTCAGCAGACCCACGATCAATCCAGTTACGAACACCCTCACACCTCCCGCGCCGTCAGCACCGCCAGCCGCTCCACCGCCTCCGCCCCCGTGATCAACCCCGCCGCGTAAGCCTGGCCTATCACCTGTAACTGCTTCAGCGTCGCCCACTCCCGGATGATCATCCGCAGCCCGCCCGAAAACGACAGGCCCGCATCCTTCGCCAGCGCCTGAACCGCCGCGAAGTCCACCGGCCTAAAACAACAATTTTGCCGCATCACACCCGTTTGCTTATCCATCTGTCCACCTCCTAATCATTCCACTTGCCACCAACTCTGTTCCTACAGGAACAATTATACACCCAATAATATCTTTTGTCAAGGGGTTACAAGACCAATTCCCAAAGGAACACGAAAGAAAGGTATACTTATCCTGATGGAAACATTACCAGACTGGTTGGAACAACGACGACGTGATAAAAGCTGGAATGTCTCAGAACTGGCACGTCAGGCTGGAATCAAACCCGCTTCATTAAGCCGCGTCCTAAATGGAACGAGACAAGCCGGACCTGATATGTGCCTGGGACTTGCCCGCGCCTTGAAAGTCCCCCCCGAGCATATCTTCCGACTCGCTGGCCTCCTCCCCCCCCGCATCATCGGAGAAGACCACGAAGGGCAAAAACACGAACTCCTCGACTACTTCGACGCCCTGGACCCTGATAGCCGCAACACCCTCGTCGCCATCGCCCACACCCTCCACGAACAGCGCGCCGAATACAACGCCAAGAAAGATACCGGCGAATGAAAAAAATTATCACCTGGCTCCGCCAACAATGGCAAAAACACCGCGCCCTCTCCATCATCGCCATCATTGCCCTGACCATCCTCGGCTCCTGCGCCTGCTGCCTGAGTGCCTCAGCCCTGATCCCATCCACTCCTACCCCAACACTAACCGATACCCCTACCCGTACCCTTGCACCCACCCGCACCCACACTCCCACACCCACTCACATCCACACACCCACCCGCACCCCACGCCCCACCGCCACCCGCACCCCCACGCCCACTAATACCTTCACCCCCACCTCCACCGCTACCCCCATCCCCCCCACCAATACCTCCATCCCAATCTCACCTCCCACCAATACCCCCGCCCCCACCTCCACCGCTACCCCCGTCCCCCCCACCAACATCCCCATCCCAATCTCACCTCCCACCAATACCCCCGCCCCAACCCCACCGCCCACCCCTATCTGCACCTGCTCAGGCGACCTGTACAACTGCCCCGACTTCTTAACCCACAGAGCAGCCCAAGCCTGCTATGAATACTGCAAAGCGCAAGGCCGTGGCGATATTCACAACCTCGACAGAGACAACGACGGCATCGCCTGCGAGTCCCTGCCATAGACCCACTACGATGCCCAAACAACACCCCACCAACCGCAAACCTTACAGCTACCTCACATCCACCTCAACCCCCAACCTCCCGGTCACCCCCAACCACCCACCCGTAAGCCCCCCGGTTCCCCTACCTCACCGCCCGGCTGTTAACCGGTTGGTTGCAGGTTCGAGTCCCGCCCGAGGAGCCAGGATGTCTGATCGGGGAAGCAGTGCTTCCCTTTTTGTTTATCCCTACCGGACGAGCCTGGCGAGGGTTACGGCGATGCACCTGATTGCGCTCCTGCGGTCAACGTTGGCAACCCCCGTAGGGCAAAGGGTCTCCACCTCGTTGCGCCGCATTCGACCAGTCCACCTGGTCCGGGCGGCGCTGGTGCTTTTCATCCTGTGGGCCGTCCGCTCACCCCACGTCCCGGTCGTCCTTGGCCCGCCCCAGCAGGTGGTCACCACGAACCCCATCGTCGGCGTCCACACTCGCCTCACCGATGAGGTGGAAGCGTGGAAGATCCAGCGCACGCTGCAGATGGTGCGCGAATTGGGAGTGCCCTGGATCGTCGAGTATTTCCCCTGGCCCTACATCGAACCCGCAGAGGGAGAGTTCACCTGGGGACACAGCGATGTGGTGATTGAACACGCTGAGAACCAGGGGCTGACCGTGATCGCCCGGCTGGGCTGGGTGCCGGCATGGGCCCGCCCTGACCCCCAAGAGAACGGGCAGGAGACCACCCTCACCTGCCTGGACGCCGACCACTACGACGACTTTGCCGATTTCGTGGCGGCCTTCGTTGCGCGCTACCGTGGGCGTGTGAACCACATCATCTTATGGAACGAACCCAACCTCAGTTTCGAGTGGGGCTACCGGCCGGTGGACCC